>JAVBUH010000065.1:0-43000 GCA_031555505.1 Tannerellaceae bacterium | reverse complement strand
AGCCAGGGGTGCAGGCGAATGCCCCGTTAGGGGCATCATGTAGGTAGCCAGGGGTGCAGGCGAAGCCAAGCCCCTGGACAATGGATGGTACATTATAATCCTGCGCCACGTCAGTGGTGCCGGTCTATCCACACGGTACCGCTGACGCGGCACACAAAACATATACAAATCATCTGTCCGGGGGCTTGGCTTCGCCTGTACCCCCGGCTACGTACAAGATGCCCGTGACCGGGCATTCACACAAGCTATGGTATCACCCTGATAGGTTCATTTCATGGGTTAGGATGCTGCACTTTCCGGCGGGTTTAGAAAGCAAATGATGGTATTACCGCACGCAGACGATGCAGATAACGCAGACTTACGCAGAAGATTATTAAAAAAATAGCCTGCGTTAATCTGCGTCGTTTGCGTCGTCTGTGTGCAGTAATAGCTAG
Source organism: Tannerellaceae bacterium (assembly GCA_031555505.1). Lineage (GTDB taxonomy): Bacteria > Bacteroidota > Bacteroidia > Bacteroidales > Tannerellaceae > JAJDIA01. The sequence continues at coordinate 42,566 of JAVBUH010000065.1, read as the reverse complement.
TTACAGCAGGTTGGCTGCCATTTCGGCCAACTGGCTTCGTTCGCCCTTCACCAGGTTGATGTGGGCAAAGAGGTCTTGGCCTTTCATCTTGTCTACCATATAGGCCAGGCCGTTGCTCTGCATATCCAGGTAGGGGGAGTCGATCTGTTGCACGTCGCCGGTAAACACCATCTTGGTGCCTTCGCCGGCACGGGTGATGATGGTTTTGATCTCGTGCGGCGTGAGGTTCTGCGCTTCGTCTACGATGCAGAAGGTTTCGGAGAGGCTCCGCCCGCGGATAAAGGCGAGGGCTTCCACTACCAGTTTGTTTTCTTTCTGCATATCGTCTATTCGTTTAACATCCGGGCTACCGGGGGCGAACTGCGCCTTGATCACGTTCAGGTTGTCGAACAAGGGCTGCATATAGGGCGCCACCTTCTGTTTTTCATCACCCGGCAGGAAACCGATGTCTTTGTTGGCCAGCGACACGATGGGACGGGCCAGCAGGATCTGCTTGTACTGATTGGCTTGTTTCAAGGCCGAAGCCAGTGCCAGCAGGGTCTTTCCCGTACCGGCCTTACCGGTGATACCTACCAGCTTCACATTGGGGTCGTTCAGTACCTCAAAGGCAAAACTTTGTTCGGCATTACGTGGCGATATACCATAGTTATTCCCCTTCTCTACACGTTCGATCTTATCGGTAAACGGATTGAAGCGAGCCAGCACCGAACTGCGTACACTTTTAAGGATAAAGCACTCGTTCGGCATCAGTTTGGTTTTGAACTCGATCAGATCGGCATCGATGCCTTCGGCGGTGGCGTATATTTGGTCAATCAGGTCGGCGTCAATATTATCATACGTATCCTGCGCACGTTGGAACACATCCACATTGACCACCTTATCGGTAATATAGTCTTCCACCGTAATGCCCAGCGCCCGCGCCTTCATCCGGAGATTGATGTCTTTGGTAACAAGGATAGTCTTTACTTTGGCATTCTTTTCCGCCACCCACATGGTACAGGAAAGGATGCGGTGGTCTGCGGTCTTCTCCGAAAAAGATTTGTCGATACGGTCTTGCACTTTGTCGCCGGTTACAATATATAGGGTCCCCATACCTGGCCCCAGTGAAGCCCCTTTCAGAAAGAGGTCGTTGCTGGTCAGTGCGTCCAGTTCACGCACGAACTCACGTGCATTATAGTTGATCTGGTCGCTTCCCCGTTTAAACTTATCCAACTCCTCCAGCACCACGATCGGAAGGTAAATATCATTCTCCTGAAAGTTCTCCAAACACTTATAATCGTGCAGGATCACATTGGTATCCAACACGAAATTCTTCTTTGCTCCCATTCGCTTTCGATTTAATGATTACACGTCTAAAGATACACAGTTTTTATATATAACAGAGAAAAGGCGGAAAATATTCTTTCCGCCTTCAAAATTGTTCCAATACCTGTATTCGTTTCTGAATGGGTGGATGCGTGGCGAACAAGCCACTCAGGCCGGACAGGGCGCTTTTGGCCTGATGGCCGGGGTGTTCGATAAACAACTGCGCCACATCTTCGCGTTCTACGGCTTCAATATCCGGATCGGCCGATATCTTGCGCAAAGCCGAAGCCAGCGCCATGGGATTCTTGGTCATTTCCGCCGCACCGGCATCTGCCAGGTATTCACGCTTGCGGGAAATGGCAAAACGCATCAGCATGGAAAAAAAGTAGCCAATGGCTGCAACTGCCATTACGAGTAAGATGGCGATCACCGCTCCTCCTTTATTGTCGCGGTTACGCGACAAGGACGAGTAGTAGACCGACCGCATCGCCACCTGCGCCAGCATGGCGAAGATACCGACAAAGACGATCGAGACGATCAGTAGCCGCACGTCGCGGTTGCGGATATGCGATAGTTCGTGTGCGATCACCGCTTCCAGTTCCGCATCATCCAGTTTGTTGATGATACCGCGCGAAAGGGTCACCGTATACGTACGTTCATTGATCCCGCTGGCGAAGGCATTGAGCGAATCGTCTTCGATCACGTTCACCTTCGGCATCTTCATCCCCTGTGCCATACAGAGGTTCTCTACCAGGTTGTATACCCGCTTGTTCTCTTTCCGCTCCAGTGAGTGCGAGGCGGTGGCCGAGGCAATGATGCTGGTATTGGCAAAATAGGCTATCAGAAACCAGACCAACACGCCGGCAAGTATCCAGGGCGCCAGTTGGATAAAGAGCTGCACGGAATCGTCTATCGGATTCAACGGATACTGCTGCCCTTCATATTGTCCGCTCCCTGTGGCCAATGTGAGCAGGTAGCAAAACAGGAACAGCAACCCCACCACCAGGCAGGGAAATAAACAAAGCAGGAGCAACGACCGGGCGTTATTCCTGCGTTGTTGGGTCTGTATACCGACGTATTGCATCGTCAAAATTTAATTTTAGGCGCTTCTTCCAGCGTAGCGCGTTGTTCGCCCAGGTCGAACATGATCTCCTTGTGGAAACCGAACATACCGGCCACAATGTTGGACGGGAAGGTCTGAACGGCATTGTTGAGCTCCTTCGTAGCCGAGTTGAAATAACGGCGGACGGAAGCCAGCTTGTTCTCCACATCGGATATCTCTTCCTGAAGCTGCAGGAAGTTCTGGTTGGCTTTCAGGTCGGGATAGGCTTCGAGTGTGATCTTCAGTCCGGCCAGCGCAGAGGTCAGTTGGTTTTCGGCAGCAATCTTGTCGTCGATCGAACGGGCATTTACGGCTCCGTTGCGTGCCTGGATCACACGGTCGAGCGTTTCTTTTTCGTGGGCGGCATAGCCCTTGACAGTTTCTACGAGTTGCGGGATCAGGTCGTGCCGTTGCTTCAACTGCACATCGATATCGGCAAATGCGTTCTCACGGTTGTTGCGCAACTTTACCAACCCGTTATAAAGCGATACGGCCCAGATGGCAAACACCACCACAACGCCAAGTACAATAAGTAATGTCATACTTCTTTTCTTTTTAATTATACAACTTAATTATACAACCGTCAAAGATAGTATTTCTGTTTAAAACGACGTATCTTTGTTAGCTTTAAAACAATCGCCCATGTATTTTAAAGACGTCATCGGACAGGAAGAGGTCAAACAACGGCTCATCCAATCGGCCACCACAGGAGTGATACCACATGCCCAACTGTTCACCGAACAGGCAGGCGCCGGCGCCTTTCCCCTGGCTTTGGCCTACGCCCGTTACCTCAACTGCCGTCAACGGACAGACACCGACGCCTGCGGCCAATGCCCGTCGTGCCGTAAGTTTGACCAGCTGGTACATCCTGACCTTCATTTCGTCTTCCCCATCGTAGCCAAGAAGGAAAAGAAAAAAGAGGTTTGCGACGATTATCTGGCCGAATGGCGTGACTTCCTCTGCGGAAACCCCTACTTCAACATCGACCAGTGGCTCGAACACATGGATGCAGGCAACTCACAGGCCATTATCTACTCGAAGGAAAGCGATGAGATCATCCGCAAACTTAGCCTCCGTATCTACGAAGCCGACTACCGCATCCTTTTCGTGTGGCTGCCTGAAAAGCTCCATCAAACCTGTGCCAACAAACTGTTGAAGGTGATCGAAGAACCGCCCGTCAACACGCTTATCTTTATGGTATCCGAAGAGCCCGACATGATACTCGGCACCATCCTCTCCCGTGCCCAGCGTATCCCTGTACGCCCCATCAGCACCACAGCGCTGACGGAAGAGATGCGGCGCGAAGGGCTTTCGCCCGAAGATGCCCGCAACATTGCCCATCTGGCCGGAGGCAGCCTGCTTAAAGCACGCGAAGCGATCAGCCTGAATGAGGAGAACACCTTCTTTCTTGAACAATTCAAGAACATGATGCGCAACTCATGGGCGCGCAACGTGAAGGGGATGAAAGAGATGGCCGACGTGATGGCCGGCATCGGACGCGAACGGCAGAAAAACTTCCTGGCTTACTGCCAGCACCTCATCCGCGAGAATTTCATGTACCGTTTCCAAGCGCCCGAGCTGACGTATATGAATATCAACGAAGCCGGCTTCGCTACCAAGTTTGCCCCCTTTGTGAACGAGCGCAATGTGTTTGACCTCATAGATGTGCTGGCCGAAGCCGAACGGCACATCGGGCAAAATGTCAATGCCAAGATGGTATTCTTCGACATTGGCCTCCGCATCACCGTATTGATCAAAAAATAAATTAGATAATAAGCATTATGAAAAGAAGACAATTCATCGGCACCGCCGGTACAGCCGCCGTAGCCACAGCCGTCACAGCCACACTGGCAGGATGTACCTCACCGGCCTCCTCTACCCCCTCCGCCACCCTGCAAGCAGGCGAAGTGCTCCACACAGTTATCTTCGACCTCAAACACCCGGCCGGATCACCCGAAGCCGAACTGTTCATCACCGATGGCCGCCGTATCCTCACCGCCATTCCCGGCGTACTGGACTTCCAGGCCTGTCGCCAGTGCAGCCCCAAGAACGACTACCAATACGGTTTCCTGATGCGCTTCCGTAACCAGGCCGATTTTGATGCCTATACCGCCCACCCGGACCACACCAAATTCGTAGCCGAACGCTGGGACGTAGAAGTGGCCCGCTTTCAGGAATCGGATTTCCGACAATATTAATAAGAAGGTGCGTCAAAGCTACGCACCTTCTTGTTTTTTGGGGAGATCAGGTATACCCTTTCCGCTTCTTTACCTCTTTGATAAGGCCGGCAAAAGACTTGTCACGTTTGCGTTTCTCATGCTCGGAAGCAGTGAAGTGCCAGGCTTCGCGACGGAGTTTGAGGTAGCTTTCGTATACCTTTTGTTCCAACAACCCTTCGGCTACCGCCTGCAATACGGCACAGCCGGGTTCGTTGACATGGGTACAATCGGCATAACGGCATGCGCCGGTATAATCGGAGATGTCCAGTATGCCAGCCAACGAATCAGGATCGTCTACAGCCAACCCGAACTCGCGGACACCCGGCGTATCGATCAGGACACCCGATCCTTCCAGCAATACCATCTCACGCCGGGTAGAGGTATGCCTGCCTTTTCCTGTAGACTGGCTGATATCAGACGTGAGCAATACCGCCCGCTCGCACAGCGCATTGATAAGAGAGCTTTTGCCTACACCCGACGAACCGACAAACACCACCGTTTCGCCTTCGGAGATGGAACTCCGCAATTGCCGTATGGTTTCAGGTTGGTGGATACTGGTAAAAAACACAGGCATCTGACGGGCAATATGCTGAAGCTGCTCCCCGGCCTGCTGTTTATCAAATCCAAGATCGGCTTTGTTGAGCACCAATACCGGACAAATATGCTCTTCCAACACCTGCACCATGAAACGCTCTACCCGGCGGACATTAAAGTTATCATCCAGGCTTTGCACAATAAACGCTTTATCGATATACGAAGCGATGGCCTGTTTATCGGCAACTGTCCCGCTTTTCCGGCGATACAGCAGGCGCTCACGGGGAAGCCGGTCTACTATAATGCCCTTATTCTCGTCGAAAGGCTGGAAAATCACCCAATCGCCGGTACAAGGCAATTCAAATTCGGTTTTCCCGTACAGCATATTTCCGGTCAGCTCACATTGGAATAGCCCTGCTTCAGCAATCACATCATAACATGTACGATGCACGATAGATACCCGGCCATGCGCCAGGGTATTATAAGGAGATGCTTCTTTGAGTTGATGTAGTTGGTTGCTCCAACCGTATGTATGTAAATGAATCATTGTTTTATTTTTTAAGTATTGTATTTCCACCATACGCCATAGGATATAGCATACGCAAACGGACATCGTCTGCTCCGCGTGGTATGGGGGATGTAAATAAATAAGAACTGCTTTCCGGAAGAATCCCGGAAAGAAACGGGAGGACAATCTGCAAAAAAAGGACTACAGATCGTTTACTACACCAAATCCGAATAAAACAAAGAAATAAACATACACTTATTTTTGTACGGCAAAGATAGACAAAGTTATATGATGATAGCTATATGCAAGCAAAAACTTATCTTATCCGCCTAAACACCAACATTTGGAAATACATCACCTCGTCACCCGGAATATCATTCGCTTTCAGCGATACCACTTTATGACCTTCACTAACCGTTATTTCACCCAATGAAAAAGGAGCAAATCCTTTGGTATAGGATTCGGCACGGGGAACGCGGTCTAACTCGGCGCCTAACATCGGCACATCATTGGCCTTTGTCAATGTGGAGACTAATGTATGTTCGCCTACCGACAACTGAATCGAAGCGCCTACATCTTCCGGTGCACAGGTATAGTAAACAAGCACTTCAAAACGTCCTTCCGCCTCCACTTTCACATTCCAGCAAATGCTATCGGTTGTTTCTTTCCAATTCCTGAAATAAGAACTGTTTGGGTATCTGTTTGAACGCTCTATGCCTCCATACGCTGTTCCATCCCGGGCCGGCAACTTTGAGAAAAGCTCCTGGGGATGACCAATCGTAAAAGGCCTGGTATCCTTTGCAGGCAGCGAACTAAGTACGTTTGTTTCAAACCAGGAAAGACCTTGTTTCATTTCTTCCTTTTTCGCGTTGCCTTCTTGATCTGCAATTGCCTTTTTCTGTGCACGATCTAACGTTGTATTAAATAACAGCCCTTCATTACTCAACAGATAATCGGGCATACGAACGCTCTTTTTATCATTCCAGTGGGAAAACAACATACGATTTATCCGTGCATCCGGCTGTTTCAACAGAGGCGCCAGGTCAATGCCGTCAATCTCATTGCTATAAGTCACGGCATTTCCCGACAAGGCAAGCAAAGTAGGCATCAGATCAATTGCACCGCTCAGCTGATCGATCGCAACACCCTGGGAGATATGCCCGGGCCAGCGGATAAATAAAGGAGACCGGACGCCTCCTTCGTCTGTTGATCCTTTCCGTCCTTTCATGCCGCCATTCCACCGGTTACTGTTCGGGCCATTATCGGTAAGGTATAGAATGATTGTATTTTCGTCCAGCCCCATTGCCTCTATAGCAGACATGATCCGACCTACATTCCAGTCTATATTCTCAGTAAGCGCCAATGCCGCCTTGGTGAAATCAAGGTTCTCTTCTTCGGTATCGGTCGTTCTCTTCATTATCTCGCGGTCTTTCACTTTATCCCACCATTTATCAGGCACCTGCATCGGGCTATGCGGTGTATTGTAGGGCATATAGACAAAGAAAGGCTGTTCTTTATGCGTTTCGATATACTCAATCGCTTTTGTAGTGAGATCATCGATGATAAATCCGGTTCCGGTAACAATTTCTCCGTTATGTTCCAGCATCGGTTGCCAGTAATTGCCCCAGTGTCCGGAACAAAAGCCATAGAATTCATCAAATCCCCTGGCATTCGGATGATAAGGATATTGCGTTCCATTATGCCATTTACCAAATGCCGCGGTGGTATAGCCGGACTTTTTGAAATAATCGGCAATGGTGATTTCGTCCAAGTCCAGGCGTTCTCCTCCGTTTGATACATCGCGAACGCCTCCACGGGCGGCATACCTCCCTGTCAGGAGCTCGGCCCGTGTAGGGGATGATACCGGGCATACATAAAAATTAAGAAAAGAAGCACCTTCTGTTGCAATCCGGTCTATGTTTGGTGTGGAAACAGACGTATTGCCATTGAAAGAAAGATCTCCCCATCCCTGGTCGTCGGCCAAAATAAGAATCACATTGGGATGTGCATGCTGTGCATGCAACATCCCTACTGGCAGCAAACTACCGGACAGCAAACTACCGGCAATCCATTTGATATGCGTTGATTTCATTGTTTATTTTCCATATTTCGTGTATATCCCTGATCTACCATTTTTTTCAGTAAAGCCGACAACTCATCTACTCTTTCCCTATCGGAAAAGAAACGGTTCGTCTGTTCTGCCGGGTCTTCTTTCAGATTGTATAACTGCCCCGTAGGTCCACTCGCCACAGAAGCGACCCGATTCGGCGCGCTGAATCCGGCGGAGCCCAGTGCGTCAATATACTTCCAGTCACCCTTCGTTATGGCCAGTTTACCCGAAGAAGAAATATATATCAAGTGGTCTCTTACAGGCTTGGATAACTCTCCTTCCAACACACGCCAGAAACTGTAACTATCTTCTCCATCGCCAGTGGCTATGGTTTGACGTGTCATATCGGCAAATGTAGCCATTAAATCAATCAAACTAAGCGTATGTGTATAGGTTTGTGCGTTCTTAATCTTTGCCGGCCATTTGATAAACAGAGGGATCCGGTGTCCACCCTCCCAGGCATCCCCTTTCTGTCCACGCCACTTTCCGCTGCTTCTATGGCCATATCCTTGCACATCTTCTTCCTGCCAAGCGGGTCCGTTATCACTTGCAAAAATGACCATTGTATTTTCGTCAATTCCCAATTGCTTTAACTGCTCATTTACCTGATAAACAACGTGATCGATTTGAGTGATAAAATCGCCATACGTTCCCATACCTGAAGCACCCTTAAAATTCTCATTCGGCATCCAGGGAGTATGGGGGCCTGTCAATGGAAGATACAACATAAAAGGTTTGTCTTTATTACCTGCCACATGATGCTGTATAAAAGAAAGACCTTCTTGCACGATCGTATCAAGGCATTTCTCTACTTTAAATGACCGGGACATTTCGCCGTTTCTCCACCATACACCCCGATCCCAGTAGATATCATTCTCATTCACATGCTTACTATCCCAGGCATACGTTGTTCCTTCTTTCGAATGAGGGTACGCATCGGCAGTCAGTATAATATCCGGATCCGTCACTTCGCCGTTACGTACAAATGCATAAGGAGGCATATCGAGCGAAGCCGGAAGAATAAATGAATAATCAAAGCCCAAATCGTTCGGGCTATGCTGCACCGGAACACTGAAATCAGCATTTGTATATCCCAGTGTCTTCCGGTCAAGGACCAAAGGTTTTGTATCATCTTTTCGTGCCCATTCCAATCCTAAATGCCATTTCCCGACACAGGCAGTCGTATACCCGGCGTTTCGCATCAGGGAACCGATTGTTTCCCGTCCCTGCTCAATCAACGGCGAGAGATATCCCCAGTAAGAATCTCTTTTCTCAGCCCTGAAAAAATAACGGCCGGTCATCAGCCCATATCTCGACGGGACACTGACTGCTCCACCGGCATGGGCATCTGTAAAGCAAATCCCGGTCGCTGCCAATTGATCAATATTTGGCGTTTTTATTCTTGAATAAGGATTATTAAAGGAGACATCCCCATACCCCATATCATCCGCCAGAATAATCACTATATTCGGATTTTTCAGTTCAGTTGTTTTCTCCTGCCCTTGACAACCGGCCAATGTGCATAAAGAGGACAATCCTAAAAAAGAAATAACACTTTTCGTCGTACTTACATTTTCCATAATTGTAATGTTTAAAGTAGGAGATCCCCCCTCCTGAAGGAAGGGGGACAATTCCACAAATGTTGTTTAGTATCCCGGATTCTGTACTAAATTAGAATTTGCCTGCATCTCGCCCAACGGCAACGGGAATAATAGCTGTGTTTCGGTATAGGTTTTACCCCATTTGGTGGTATAACCTACAAGTGGCACATATTTTCCTGTTGCATCCTCGCGTACAAGCCTTGTTCTCAACATATCGAACCAAACTTTATTCTCGTAGCAAAGTTCGAAATAGCGCTGATCCCAGACTTCTTTGATAAACGCATCCTTGTCCGTACGGCTAAAAGGCGCAAGCCCTGCCCTTTCCCGGATCTTGTTCACAGCATCCAGGGATGCCTGATTGGCAGAGCCATCGGCATTTGCCTGCGCTTCGGCATACATCAATAAGACATCGGCATACCTGTAAATGGTCCAGTTCAGGCCGGACTGTCCCGCAACGTCGATCGCAGCATGATCAAAAAACTTATGGATATAATATCCCTTGAAATCCATAAATTCCAATTCCGGCGCCCCGGCTGAAAACTTACTCGGATGTCCTTTATAGGTTCTGAAAAAGAATTGTTTTTCTTCCGCCCGTTTATCACCCTCTGCATAACTGTTTACAAACTCTTCTGTCGGTATCAGACTTCCGAATTCCAGGTTAAACGCAGACATTCCCGAACGGGTAGGCAACACAATACAGGGAATATTATTCTGAAAATTATTTGCCATATTGATCGCATATTGTATCTGGAAAATGAACTCCCCGGTATTGTTTTTTGCAGCATTCCATAGGCTCTCATAGTCCGGAAAAAGAGAAAACGCATTGGAATTTATCACCTCCAGTGAACGTTTAGCAGATTCTGCATAATATTGGTTTCCGCCTTGTATCGGATATCCGGCATAGGTAAGATAGACATCTGCCAACAGGGATTTAACGGCATACTGGGATGCCCGGCCAGTCTTTTCGGTGGCAGGGATCTGTGATCCTTCGGCCGCCAGCAGGTCGGGAATGATGATCTCGTCATAAATTTCTTTGACAGGCGACCGGGTTACCATCAATTCCGACAGTTCAGTCTGTATAGTCGTTATTTTAGGAACATCCCCAAACAGTCGTACCAGATAGAAATAATACATGGCACGCATAAACCGGGCTTCGCCTGTATATCTTGACAACAGGGTTTCGCTTAAAGACGGAAATTCCGGTAACATCTTTAATGCCAGGTTACAATCTGCAATACCTTCATAACAAAATTGCCACCAGTCTGCGAGATAAGCTGTACGGGAACTGACTGTCAGATCCTGAAAATCCTTAAAGTCGGACTGTGAATTTTCCGACGAGCATTTTCCCGTCATATATTCCAGAAGTAGCATCGTGCCTGATCCCCACCCAGAAACCATCCGGTTTGTCACACGGGCATTCCTGTAAGCATTATTAGTCAGAGCCAATGCAGATTCATTGCTTTTTAATTCAGAGTCTGCCGTCATTGTACCGGTAGGCATTTCATTCAGAAAGCCATTACACGAAACACCCCAACAGAGTGTGGCACACAGTAATAAGATTCTATATTTCATAATGCTATTGATTTAAAATTTAACATTCAATCCAAACGTAAACGTTCGCGCCTTTGGTTCGCTAAAGTCGTCAATACCCTGCCCGAAAGCGGCTCCTTCTCTTGTTGTCACTTCAGGATCATATCCATAATAATCTGTAATACAGAATAGATTCTGAGCACTTACATATAATCTCAAATAATCTATCTTCAGTTTCTTCAGTACTGATTTATCAAAGTTATACCCTAAAGCAAAATTCTGTCCCCTGATAAAAGAGCCATCCTGCATCCAGCGAGTATCCGGATATGAGTCATAGTATGTACTCATCGGCCTTCTTTGTGCTACCATGGTTTGCTGGTTCGTCGGGGTCCATCCATTGAGATTGGTTCTAAATCCGTTGGCTACACCCGACCGGTCTTCTGCGTTATGAGTGGCACAATTAACGACATTATTGCCATATACCACCCGTATATCAAACGAGAAATCAAAATTCTTCCATTGAAGCATATTGGAGAATGTCAGCGTCCAATCCGGAGAAGTGCAGCCGATGATACTGTTATCATCATTGTTTATTTTCCCGTCGTTGTTCAAATCTGCATATTTGATATCTCCGGGAAGCCGGCTGTATTTAGCAGCTTCTGCCGCTTCATTTTCACCCCAAGTTCCCAACCGTGTCAATCCCCAAAGAGATCCGACCGGTTGCCCGACTCTCAATATTATAAGCTTTCCCTGTGGATGAGTAGGTTCGGGGAATATGTCTTCGTCGTTTTCGCCGAGGCTAAGTACTTTATTTCGATTTGCATTGAACATAAACGTCGAATTCCAGTTAAAATCTTTCGTTCGAATGTTGTGCGTAGTCAATGTCAATTCCAATCCCTGATTCCTTACTGAGCCGATATTACGCATAATGTTATCCAGACCGGAAGTATTCGGTAGCGGAGCGTTCAATAACAGGTCGGTTGTTTTCTTGTAATAATAATCCACTGAAAAATCAACACGCTGGTTGAAGAGGCTGACATCTGCCCCGATATCCCATTGTGTTGTTTTTTCCCATTTCAAATCCGGATTCCCAAAGGTACTTCTATATAATGCCGTATAATAGGTATTTGCGAATAGCGTATTTGTCGATGCCAGGTTCTGCAAGAATTCATAATTCCCGATTTCCTGATTTCCGGTAGCTCCGATACTCGTCCTAAACTTTAAATTGCTGATATGGGTGTTATCTTTTAAGAACGACTCTTCGGAAGCTCTCCAGGCAAAAGCTACTGAGGGGAAAAACGCATACCGGTTATTCTTTCCGAATTTGGAAGATCCGTCATAACGCCCGGTTGCTGTGAACAGATACCGCTCATGCAGGTTATAGTTTATCCTGGCAAAATAAGAATTAATAGACCACCGGTTATCGCTTGAGGTTGACGGCATGGAAACGCTTCCCGCCCCCAGATTATGCCATTCGTAGAAATCATCGCTGAAGTTCCTTGATTCTGCTCCAAGATTTTCTGTATAGCGTTGCTGCCAGCTCAAACCGACCATCAAATTCAAACGATTCGCAGAATTGATTTGTTTATTCCAGTTCAGGTAGTTCTCGTTCTGCCAATACACCTGGTTCTGCGTATTAATCGTGGCTATACCGCCGACAGTCTTACTAAACTGTATCAATTCCTTTCCTGAGTAATAATTTACTTTCCGGTTTGCGACATCAATGGCAAAAGTCGATTTAAAGCTCAGGTCTTTATTGATGATGAAATCGAAATAAAGATCCGACAAGACTTGGGAGGTAGTCGTTTCCCTTACCATTTCTTCCAGATACCGGACTGGTGTATCTTGTACTGCACCCGGAAAATCACGGTTGCTTCCCCATGTTCCATCGGGATATTTGACCGGAATAATGGGAATAGCTTCCTGAACCAAACGTTTGATACTATAGCTACCATATAAGTTATTCCCCTTGCTGTAATTGTATGACATATTAACACCCATCTTCAGCCAGGGACGTAACTCGGAATCGAGATTCAATCGCCCGCTGAACCTGTCCAAATAGTTGTTTTTCAACAAGGCTTCCCTGTTCATATATCCCAAATGAACGCTATACAACGTTTTGTCGCCCCCGCCCCTTATACTTAACTGATGATTATAAGATAAGGTAGACCGGTAAGCCTCCTCCTGCCAGTCAGTGTCATAGATCGGGTTTCCAGACGAATCGAATAACTTAGGCATGCTGGCTGGAGATGCTCTTTTGTATTTCCCCGATGCATATCCTGCCGGATCATATTTTTCGGCATTATCAAAGGTGGTATTATAGTTTTGCCACCACTCGGCCGCATTCATCAGTTCCATTTTGTTTGCCATCTTGCCTACTGACAAATATCCGTCATAAGAAATAACAGGCTTATCCGACTTCATCCCTCTTTTGGTCGTAATCATAATCACCCCGTTTGCTCCACGAGCGCCATAGATAGCAGTAGCCGAAGCGTCTTTCAGCACCTCCAGCGATTCTATGTCACTTGGGTTTAGCAGGTTGACATTATTAACACCAATGATACCGTCTACTACATATAGCGGATCATTGGAAGAATTGATCGAATTATCCCCTCGGATACGGATACGAATCTTTCCGTCCGGATCGCCTCCGTTCTCGAATATTTCAACACCGGAGGCTTTACCAGATAATGCCTGCCCTACATTCACGGCCGGTCTGTCCAACAGTTTATCTGCTTTAACATTCGAGACAGACCCCGTCAGGTCGCTTTTTTTCATGGTACCATATCCAACCACTACTACTTCTTCCAACACCTCTGTATCCTCCAGCAGTTTGATGGTAAAGTTACTATGATTGCTCACTGGGACTTCCTGAGCGACATAGCCAATGTAGGAGACTTGTAAAACAGCATTTTCTGCCACCTGCAACGTAAAGTTACCATCCATATCGGTAATCACCCCATTAGTAGTCCCTTTCTCCATCACACTGGCGCCGATGAGCGGTTCGCCATTTGAATCTTTCACACTACCGGTGATCTGGCGTGTGGCCTGTTGACTGGAAGAAGTCTTTTCATTCCTTGTCAGCAAGATGTAGTTGTTCTGAAATTCATAATGCATTTCAGTTTCTTTACAGGCAGCATCCAGATAGGTGATCACTTTATCGGCGTTAGCCGGTACACTAATCACTTTATCCACCTGTATATCCCGATTTCTGTAAAGAACCAGGTAGTCTGTTTGCTTTTCAATTTCTGAGATAAGCTGCCCCAGGGTGATCTGGTTGGTATGTATCTCAATTTTTATATTCTGTGCTTCCGTATTCACTGCCACCAATTGGAAGGCGCATACAAATAGGAGAAATAGTGATATTCTCATGGCTCTGCAGTATGCTTTATAATATGATTTTTCTACAATAAAGAATGGTAACAAAGGATTTATTTTCATATCTTTGTTTGTGTTAGGTAAATACTAAAATAATGATTCTCTGTGTTTACTTGATTTAGCCACAACAGGTGTTCCAGCATCTGTTGTGGTATTTTTATGTTATTCCCATAGGCTCTACAATTTAGTTTGACATCAGTTTATAATTTGCTCAATACGATTGTATTGTTTGCTTCATCCTTAACTACCTTGAAGGCATGTATACGCTGCATTAACCGCAAGATCTCATCTATTCCGTCGCGCTGGCGGAATTTAACCGTATACTCCCATGCGAGAATGGACGGGTCTTTCACCTCAAAACGGATATCAAAGTAGATTTCCAGCCTTTTCAGAATACTGCTTAATGGTTCGCGGTTAAAACACAAGATACCCTCCGTCCATAAGAAATAATCCAGATATGGTATATCCACCTTTTCCATACGATGACCGCGAATAATCACTTCCTGATTTGGCTCCATCCGTATTTTCGTAGCAGGTGAAGCCGGGTCATAGACTTGCAGGCTCCCTTCCAAAAGACTGACACGCGTGAGGCCTTCATCCGGATAGCTGTATACGTTAAACTCCGTGCCTAACACTTCCATATCGACGTCGTACGAGGAAACGATAAATGGTTTTTCAGTATCCTTAGCCACTTCGAAGTAGGCTTCTCCTTCAATCGAAACGTGCCTCTGGGCGCCCACAAAAGCTGTTGGATACGTAATACGGGTCTGCGAATTCAGCCATATTTTTGTGCCATCTGCCAGTGTCAGGTTGATCCGTTGTCCGGCGGGCACCAATAAAGAGACATCCGAAACGACTGGTGCTTCGGACTTATTCATATATATATGGTAGTAGTATATAGAAAAAACCAATACGGCAACCACTGCAGCATAACGCATCATCCGCATCATAAATGTGCGGACAGCATGTTGTTTCATCTGTTTTTGGAAAGCATCATATCCGTGATGGGCATCCTGTTTATTGTCCATAACCACCCCTTCCGAAAGCGCTAACAGGGCATTTGTATTCTGATAATGCGCAAACTGCCTCTGCCATTCCGGATCAGACTCTACCCGCTTTAAAAAGGTGAGCCTTTCTGTGAGGTCCATCTCGCCAAGGAAATATTTTTCTATTTCTTCTTCCATATCACACTGTTTCTGTATATGAAACACCCCAGTGGTGAAAAACCACTAAAAGGATACGATTTTTTTTCGAAATTTAGAGTTGAAAGAGAAACAGAAGGAGCGGTAAATAATCTTTCAGTTCTTTCCGCAACCGTTTATAAGCAATTCCCATCTGCCCCTCAACGGTATTAAGCGAGATGTTTAGTTCGGCAGCAATATCTTTTTGTTTTTTGCCTTCTATTTTGCTCATTATAAATATTTGCCGGCACCTGTCGGAGAGTTTTTCAAAAGCACGGTTTAATACATCTTCTATATTCTGCTGCGAGAATACATGTACATCCAATACTTCGAGGGAGTTCAAACTTGCTTTCATGGCCAACTGATATTCTTCCTGTATCTCAGTAGCCGACTCCCTTTTCACTACCTGATGGCGAAGATAGTTCAGACATTTATTTTTGGTGGCGGTAAACAGATAAGCGATAAGGTTTATATCCATCGTCAGTATCTCCCTCTTACCCCATAGCTCCGTAAATACATCCTGCACAATATTCTCAGCCTCCTCTGCTGAGATGACATACACCTTGGCAAAATATTTCATCTTAGCGAAATGTGCCAGGTAAATATGCTTGAATAGCTTCTGTATTTCTGTTTCGCTCAAAACTATCGACTATAGTCTGCAAAGTTTATTGGAATCAATTATCACATCTTTCTTTTCCAAAGGTAAACAAAAGCGCTAGCAATTACAAATATCATTCACAATAATTGATCAGCTAGCCCGTTTTATTACCATAATCGGATCACAGCTATCATATGAATAAAACACTCCTATTCTTCCTGACACTCTTCCTGTCAAGCAGTTGTAGCATACAGGGAGGCAATCCATATGCCGATGCCGATCCAGTGATTATCCGCCGTTTTGACAAAGACTTATATCACCTCATTGAAACGAATGATAAAGCACAAGAGACAGCAATCCGGCAGTCGTATCCCCTGATGCTTGCTATTTTTGGTAAAGGTGTGCTCAATATACAGCATCCGGAGATGCCGGGATTCTTTGACAAATTGGTGAATTATTTTTCCGAACCTACGCTGAATGGGCTTTATAAGGATGCGATCGCACAATACGATTCCATCGCCGACATAGAGAAGGAACTCGGACAGGCTTTTGCCTGGTGCAAGGATCAGTTACCCGGTTTCCGCCAACCGATAGTATACATGCATATATCCGGCTTCAACCAGAACGTGCTCACCGGTGAGGGACTTTTGTCTCTCTCCATCGATAAATACCTGGGAACTGACTATCCGCTATATGCAAACTTTTTTTACCCCTACCAACGACTAAAAATGCAACGCTTGTATGTAGTCCCTGACTACCTTACCGGCTGGTTGATGACCGAATATCCCTTTACAGGCAAAGAGGCTGTCCTCCTTGAACGTATGGTATATGAAGGCAAACTGAAATACCTAGTTGCCCAGGCCATTCCTGACCGGACGCCGGCCCAACTCCTCGGCATGACGGAAGAAGGCTATGCATGGTGTAAACAATACGAAGAGACCATCTGGAAAACCATCATCGAACGGAAGCATCTGTATACGCCCGACCAGATCACCACGGCTCGCTATTTTGAGGATACCCCCGCCACATTCCTGTCAGACCAGGCACCCGGGAATATCGGAACCTTTATCGGCTGGCAGATCGTAGCCCGTTATCTGGAAGAAACAAAAGCGACACCAGCCGTCCTCCTCCAAGCCGATAGTGCACAGGAGATACTGGCGCAGTCGAAATATAAACCGTAACGTCCATTGCAACGTCGCAAGCCGGGCGATGTACTTTAATGGACTGACTGAGATGAAAAATACCGGCATTCGTGTGGAAAATGTCATAATTTCCGCTATCTTAGGTGCCGAATTGCTGCAAACCGGTATCATGAAAGAGCTAAACAAACAAACAGCCGGTAAAACCGTACGCCCCGAACGGGTGATACAATTCGGTGAAGGGAATTTCCTCCGCGCCTTTGCGGACTGGATGATCCAGCTTATGAACGAAGAGACGTCGTTCAATGGTAGTGTTGTCGTTGTACAACCGATAGCCAACGGCATGATTGACATGCTGAACCAACAGGACTGTCTCTACCATGTCAACCTCCAGGGACTGGAGAAAGGTGAACAAGTAAATAGCCTCACCCGGGTGGAAGCCATCAGCCGCGCCCTGAACCCCTATACGGATTTCGATGCTTTTATGCAACTGGCCGACCGACCGGACATGCGTTTTGTGATCTCCAACACCACCGAGTCGGGTATCGTATTTGACCCAGCCTGCCAGTTAGATGATGCTCCGGCATCTTCCTATCCCGGTAAACTTACCCAACTGCTTTACCGCCGCTACCAGACATTCAACGGCGACCGCAGCAAAGGACTGATCATCTTCCCCTGTGAACTCATCCTCCTCAACGGCCATGTGCTGAAAGAGACGATCTTCCAATACATCAACCACTGGAACCTTGGCGCAGATTTCAGTACCTGGTTTACCGAAGCCTGCGGCGTATATGCCACGCTCGTAGACCGTATCGTGCCTGGATTTCCACACAAGGAGATCGATACGATCAAGGAAACGCTTGGATACAACGACAACCTGGTGGTGCAGGCCGAAGCATTCCATCTCTGGGTGATCGAAGCGCCGCAGTCGGTAGCCGCCGAATTCCCGGCAGACAAAGCCGGGCTGAACGTAATGTTTGTCCCCAGTGAAGAACCCTACCACCAGCGGAAAGTGACCCTGCTCAACGGCCCACATACCGCCATGGCCCCCGTTGCCTGGCTGTCGGGTGTGGATATCGTGCGCGACGCCTGCCAGCACCCGGTACTTGGTCCATACGTCCACAAAGTCATGTTCGATGAGTTGTTGGAAACGCTCGATTTGCCGAAGCCAGCACTTATGGAGTACTGCCGGGACGTGCTCGAACGCTTCAACAACCCATTCGTAGACCACTCGGTAGCAACTATCACGCTCAACTCATTCTCCAAATACGCCACCCGTGATCTGCCCGGGCTAAAAATGTACCTTGCCCGTAAGGGCGAGCTTCCCAAAGCTCTCGTGCTCGGACTGGCGGCCATCATTACCTATTATAAAGGCTTCACACGCACAAATGGCGCCACCAGCCAGCCAAACGATACATCCGAAGTAATCAGCTTCCTGCAAGAACGCTGGGCAACTGAATCGACAACGGCTGTAGCCGAAAGCGTGCTCCGCGCCACTTCTATCTGGGGCGAAGACCTGAACAACATCCCCGGGCTCACCGCCTTGTTGACGCACTACCTCGACGGTATTGCTGCGAACGGCATGCTAAACACTGTAAAAGATGTGATCTGATGCGTACCTATATCCACATACACCCGGCCGACAATGTAGCGGTGGCCGTGGAATACCTCCACGCAGGAGATAGTGTGTACGCAAACACAAATACAGTCTCGCTCTTGCATGATATCCCCGCAGGACACAAGATCGCTCTTACCCACTTTGCCGAAGGCGATCTGATCATTAAATACGGCGCCCCCATTGGTCATGCTACCCGCCCCATCGCCGCAGGCGAATGGGTGAACGAGACGAACATCCACACCAACCTTGATGGGATGCAGGAGTATTTCTACACTCCGCAACCGGCCGAGCCACAGCGAGTCGTCGAACCCCTCACATTCCGGGGATATCGCCGTGCCAACAGGCAGGTAGGCGTGCGCAACGAGCTATGGATTATCCCTACGGTGGGATGTATCAACGGTATCGCCTCCCAACTGGCGCGCAAACTGCAACAGGAGACGAATGAAACCAATGTAGATGCCATTGTGGCCTTCACACATAACTACGGCTGTTCACAATTGGGCGATGACCACGAGCATACGCGCAAAATCCTGCGCAACCTCACCCTCCACCCTAATGCCGGCGGTGTGCTGATTGTTGGACTGGGCTGCGAGAACAACCAGATTGGCGTCTTCCGCGAGTTTCTGGGCGACTTCGATACCACCCGCATCCGCTTCATGGAAACGCAGCGCGTAGACGACGAACTGGAGACAGGCATGCAACTCCTGCGTGAACTTTACGACATTGCCTCACAGGACGAACGGACGGACATTCCGTTTGCCGAACTCCGTATCGGACTCAAATGTGGCGGATCAGACGGTTTCTCGGGCATCACCGCCAACCCGCTCCTCGGTGTCTTCTCCGACTACCTGGTGGCACAAGGCGGTACGACGGTGCTGACTGAAGTACCTGAAATGTTCGGCGCCGAAACCATCCTAATGAACCGGTGCGCCTCAGAAGCAGTATTCGACAAGACCGTCCACTTGATCAACGATTTCAAGTCGTACTTCATCGAGAACAAGCAACCGATATACGAGAACCCCTCGCCCGGTAACAAAGCCGGCGGCATCTCCACACTGGAAGAGAAGTCGCTGGGCTGCACACAGAAATCCGGGTCATCCGCCATACGCGATGTCTTACTGTACGGTGAACGGTTGCAGGCCCCCGGCCTCAACCTTCTCAGCGCACCGGGCAACGACCTGGTGGCAAGTACCGCTTTGGCGGCTGCCGGTTGCCACATCGTGCTCTTCACCACCGGACGCGGAACGCCCTTCGGCACCTTCGTGCCTACAGTAAAGGTATCGACCAACAGCCATCTCTACATCCTCAAGCCCCACTGGATCGACTTCAACGCAGGCTCCCTCGTCGAAGATGAACCGATGGACGAACTGTGCAGCCGCTTCATTGCCTTCATCAAGTCAGTGGCCGATGGCAAACCGACGTGCAACGAGAAGAACAACTACCGCGAGATAGCCATCTTTAAAACAGGAGTAACTTTATAAAGAACACAATATATGAAAGCATTTATGGACAAAGATTTCCTGCTGACGTCAGACGCCTCACGGGAACTGTATCACAACCATGCGGCCAGGATGCCGGTCATTGACTACCATTGCCACCTCATCCCGCAGATGGTGGCAGACGACTATCGCTTCCGCAGCCTGACGGAGATCTGGCTCGGTGGCGACCACTACAAATGGCGCGCCATGCGTACCAACGGTATCGACGAACGGTTTATCACCGGTGCCGACACCTCCGATTGGGAGAAGTTCGAAAAATGGGCGGAGACTGTGCCCTACACCATGCGTAATCCGCTTTATCACTGGACACATCTCGAACTAAAGACCGCCTTTGGTATCGATAAGATACTCAGCCCGAAAACGGCTCGTGAGATATACGAAACCTGCAACGAGAAGCTGCAGCAACCCGGATTCTCCGCCCGCGGCCTGATGCGTCATTACCGGGTGGAAGCCGTATGCACAACGGACGACCCCATCGACAGCCTTGCCTATCACAAACAAACACGCGAATCGGGCTTCGAGATCAGGATGCTACCCACCTGGCGTCCGGACAAAGCGATGGCCGTAGAGTCGGCCACTGCCTTCCGCCGCTATATGGAAGCATTGTCTCAAGCCAGTGGCGTATCGATCAGCACTTACGACGACATGATCACTGCCCTGCGTAATCGCCACGATTTCTTTGCGCAAAACGGCTGCCGCCTGTCTGACCATGGCATCGAGGAGTTCTATGCCGAGGATTATACGGAAGCCGAAGTAAAGGCCATCTTCCGCAAAGTATATGGCGGCACGGAGCTCAGCGTAGCAGAAGTGCGTAGCTTCAAATCGGCCATGCTCGTCGAATTCGGCGAAATGGATTGGGGAAAAGGCTGGACGCAGCAGTTCCACTTCGGTGCCATCCGCAACAACAATACCCGGATGTTCAGCCAACTTGGCGCCGATACCGGCTTCGATTCCATCGGCGAGTTCAATACCGCAAAGAGTATGTCGCGCTTCTTCGACCGCCTCAACTCGGCAGGCAAACTGACACAGACCGTCCTCTACAACCTCAACCCCTGTGCCAATGAAGTGATTGCCACCATGATCGGCAACTTCCAGGACGGCAGCGTGCCGGGCAAGATACAGTTCGGTTCAGGCTGGTGGTTCCTCGACCAGAAAGACGGTATGCAGAAGCAGATGAACGCCCTTTCATCACTCGGCCTGCTGAGCCGCTTCGTTGGTATGCTCACCGATTCACGCAGCTTCCTTTCCTACCCGCGCCACGAGTATTTCCGCCGCACGTTGTGCGAGCTGCTCGGTACAGACATCACCAACGGCGAGTTACCGGCATCCGAAATGCCGTTCGTAGGACAAATGGTAGAGAACATCTGCTACCACAATGCAAAACAATATTTTAAGTTTGACTAATTAACACATCAATGATATGAAGAATAAAGTAGTTACTTTCGGAGAGATCATGCTGCGCCTGGCAACGCCCGACTATCTGCGTTTCAACCAGTCGCAACAGTTTGTAGCCTCCTTTGGTGGAGGCGAAGCCAACGTGGCCGTATCACTGGCCAACTATGGCATGGAAACAGCGTTCGTAACCCGTCTGCCCAAGAACGACATCGCACGTGCCTGTGTGATGGACCTGCGTAAATATGGCGTAGGTACAGGTCATATCGCCTACGGCGGCAACCGCATGGGTATCTATTACCTCGAGACTGGTGCCGTTGCCCGTGCCAGCAAAGTAGTGTACGACCGCGAGCATACCGCCATCTCGGAAATACAGCCGGGTATGATCAACTGGGAAGACGTATTCAAGGATGCCAAATGGTTCCATTGGACAGGCATCACCCCCGCCCTCTCGCAGGGTGCCGCCAATGCCTGCCTCGAAGCGATCAGGACAGCCAACCACATGGGCGTAACTGTTTCCTGCGACCTCAACTTCCGCAAGAATCTGTGGAAATATGGAAAGAAGGCCTCCGAAGTGATGCCTGAACTTGTAGCAGGTTGCGACATCGTTCTCGGCAATGAAGAAGACTGCGAAATGGTATTCGGCATCAAGCCCGAAGGCTTCGACGTAACCGCCACCCACGGCGAGGTGAACGCCGCCGAGTTTGAATCGGTATGCTCCCAGATGCAAGCCCGCTTCCCGCGTGCTGGGAAGGTGATCATCACCCTGCGCGGCGCCATCAACGCCAACCACAATACCTGGGGCGGCGTGCTCTATACCGGAGGCAAACTGTATCAATCGCAGCGATACGACATCACCCATATCGTGGATCGCGTAGGTGGTGGCGACTCTTTCATGGCCGGCCTCATCTACGGGCTGAACACCTACCCGGACAACGACCAGCAGGCGCTCAACTTTGCCGTGGCTGCCTCCTGCCTCAAACACACCATCTACGGCGACTACAACCAGGTAACCGTGGACGAAGTAGAAAAACTGATGGCCGGCGACGCTTCCGGACGTGTATCCCGTTAACTTTGCAAGCTGAATGAAATAATATGGCAACCTATCGGAAATTACAAGTATTACAGGCTATGGCAGACACTGCCATGGTTCCTGTGTTTTACCACAAAGATGTGGAAATAGCCTCGAACGTGCTCAAAGCCTGCTATGCCGGTGGCGTGCGCGTGTTTGAGTTTACGAACCGTGGCGATTTTGCCCAGGATGTATTCGCCGACCTCGTGCGCTTTGCAGCAAAGGAATGCCCGGGGATGATCCTCGGCATCGGCTCCATTGTTGATCCCGCCACGGCAGCGCTCTACCTGCAGTTGGGCGCCAACTTCATCGTCGGCCCCTGCTTCAACCCGGAGATCGCCCGGATATGCAACCGTCGGCTCGTGCCCTATATACCGGGCTGCGGAACGGTGACCGAGATCAGCAATGCACAGGAAGCCGGATGCGATGTGTGCAAGGTGTTCCCCGCCGGTAACGTGGGCGGTCCCTCGTTCGTACGCAACCTGAAAGCTCCCCTGCCCTGGTCGCAACTGATGGTGACAGGTGGTGTGGAACCTACTGAAGAGAACCTCACAGCCTGGAAGAAAGCCGGTGTCACCTGCGTAGGCATGGGCTCCAACCTCTTCCCTGCTGCTGTGATCGAAGCCCAGGAATGGCAGAAGATATCCGACTTATGCGCTTATTCATTATCCATTATTAAACCCTGAATCTATGTCTCACGCAAATACGATGCAAGGCAGGATGACAAATTACCGTTGGGTGATTTGCGCCATGCTCTTTTTCGCCACCACGATCAACTACCTCGACCGCCAGGTGCTTTCGCTTACATGGATGGACTTTATTGCGCCCGAGTTCCACTGGACGAATACACACTACGGCTATATCACGACGTTCTTCTCCGGCTTCTATGCACTCTGCATGCTCTTTGCCGGACGGTTCGTAGACTACCTCGATACTAAAAAAGGGTTTCTTTGGGCGATCGGAATTTGGTCGTTTGGTGCCTGTATCCATGCGTTCTGCGGCATCGCCACATCAGGCATCGTAGCCGGACAGTGGCTGGTAGGCTTTGAAGGTGCCCGGGAGGCCATTGGCACCGTGGGCGATGTGGGGAAAGTGATCAACATCAGCGTGATGCTCTTCATCTTCGCCCGCCTTGTGCTGGCACTGGGTGAAGCCGGTAACTTTCCTGCCGCAATCAAGGCCACTGCAGAATACTTCCCCAAGAAAGACCGTGGTTTTGCTACCAGTATCTTCAATGCGGGGGCACAGATCGGCGCACTGATGGCGCCACTTACGATCCCTGTCATTGCTAAGTTCTACGGCTGGGAAATGGCCTTTATCCTTATCGGAGCCCTGGGTTTCGTGTGGATGGGCTTTTGGGTTTTTGTCTATAAAAAGCCCGAACAGAATCCGCGTGTGAGCCCGGCAGAGTTGGCGTATATCCAGCAAGACGAGTTATCGGCCAATGCCGACGAGCGCAAGGTGGAAAAGGCACAGCACGCCAAGTTGTCGTTTGCCGACTGTTTCAAATACAAGCAGACCTGGGCGTTTGCCTTTGGCAAGTTCATCACCGACGGCGTGTGGTGGTTCTATCTCTTCTGGGCGCCGGCCTACCTGAGTTCAGTGTATAAGATGCCATCGTCCGACCCCAAGGCACAGGCCGCTATCTTCGTTCTCTACGGTATCACCATGCTGTCGCTCATAGGCGGTTGGCTGCCAACCTATTTTGTAGAAAAGAAGGGGATGAATCCGTATGCCGGACGTATGAAGGCCATGCTTATCTTCGCCTTCTTCCCGCTGCTGGCCCTACTGGCACAGCCATTGGGGCATCTCTCCTACTGGGTGCCGGTTGTCATCATCGGTATAGCCGGGGCAGCCCACCAGGCCTGGTCGGCCAATATCTTCTCCACTGTGGGAGATATGTTCCCCAAATCGGCTATCGCCACCGTGACAGGTATTGGCGGTATGGCTGGAGGTATCGGTGCGATGATCATCAACTTCGGTTCCGGCATCCTGTTTGACCACTCGATTGAGACCAATATGTCTTTCATGGGTTTCCAGGGCATCAACGCCGGCTACTTCATCATCTTCTCCATCTGCGCCGTAGCCTACCTGATAGGCTGGTCAGTAATGAAGACACTGGTGCCGAAGTACAAACCGATCGAAGCATAAAAACCTAAAATGGCCTCAAGGGCTGTAAAGGCCTTAAGGAAGTTCATTACCTTAAGGCCTTTACAGCCCTTGAGGCCATTTCCTATGTGATAAACCTTTACCAGTCTCGTGAGGCCAACGCCTCAGGAAGGCAAGCCCTTCACTTCGCAGCGATCACCTCAATCTCTACCAGTCCGTTCTTCGGGAGGGTCTTGACGGCCACAGCCGAACGGGCAGGGAAAGTGCCGGTAAACTGGGCGGCGTAGATTTCGTTCATCACGGCAAAGTCGGCCATATCAGCCAGAAAGACGGTGGTTTTCACCACATCGTCGATGGTGTAACCGGCTTCAGCCAGAATGGCGTGGATGTTGCGGAAAACCTGGATGGTCTGCTCACGTACGCCACCTTCGATAAAATTACCACTGACGGGATCGATGCCCAATTGGCCGGAAGCAAACAGCATATTACCGGTCTGGATAGCCTGACTGTACGGACCGATAGCAGCAGGGGCGTTGGTTGTTGATATTACTTTCTTCATTATGCAATCATTTAGTTGTTACTGATTTAAAAAAAGGATCTCAAGCGTTTGGCTGCTCTGCTCCCATCCGCTGCCGCACCACCTCATAAATAAGGATGGAGGCAGCTACCGATACATTGAGTGAACCGATCGTACCAAACTGGGGAATCTTAACCAGGCCATCACAAAGGCGAAGATTATCGGCAGAGACTCCGGTATCTTCAGCACCCATGACGATAGCGACGGGACCATCGAAGATGACCTGCGTGTAGAGGTCGGCCGCTTTTTCAGTTGCGGCGAAGACCTTCACGCCACTCTCCTGCAAAAAACGGATAGCCTGGGTGATGCTCTTCTCCCTGCAGACCGGAAGAACATGCAAGGCGCCGGCCGAAGTCTTAACAGCATCGGCATTGACCGATACACTTCCCCGGGCCGGGATCACAATGGCGTCTACCCCGGCGCACTCACAGGTACGGGCAATAGCACCAAAGTTACGGACATCTGTCACCCCGTCGAGCAAGACGATAAAGGGGCTCTTTCCTTGTTCATAGGCAAAGGGAATGATGTCTTCCAGGCGCTGATAGGTAACGGCCGATACGAAGGCGATCACGCCCTGGTGATTCTTACGGGTAGCACGATCGAGGCGTTCGGCCGGGACACGCTGCACTTGTATGTCGCGCCCTTTGAGCACATCAAACAATTCGCGCGACAGATCACCCTGCAGTTCGCGTTTGACCAGTATCTTATCAATCTCCTTATCAGCCTGTATGGCTTCGATAACGGCGCGGATGCCGAATATCATCTCGTTTTCTTTCATGGGGTATTATGCTTATTGCGTGTTATCTTTTCGGGTGACCTGGGCATAACAGGCACGGCAAAGAGGTTCGTATTTAGATTGCTCGCCAAGGAGAACGCGCTTATCGTCGGCCACCGTACGATGTGAAAGGTAAGCCAATTGTCCGCAACGGACGCAGATGGCCTGTACCTTCGTCACCGATTCGGCAATGGCGCAAAGGTTTGGCATGGGACCAAAAGGGACACCTTTATAATCCATATCCAGCCCGGCCACAATCACACGGATACCGGCGTCAGCCAGTTGGTTGCAAACATCCACCAGCCCTTCGTCGAAGAACTGCGCCTCGTCAATACCTACCACATCAATCTCCGAAGTGAACAAGAGGATACTGGCCGATGTCTCCACGGGGGTGGAAGGTATCGAGTTGCTGTCGTGCGACACAATCTCAGCCTTCGCATATCGCGTATCCATCGCCGGTTTGAATATCTCCACCCGCTGCCGGGCGAACCGGGCACGACGAAGGCGGCGGATCAGTTCTTCGGTCTTCCCCGAGAACATCGAGCCACAAATCACTTCGATACGCCCCCGGCCAGGGGATTGGAACGCTTGCTCTTCACTTATCATCTATCAGGCAGATTACTTATCCCGGCAAAAATACAACAAATAGCCGACCCACCGGCAAACGAAAAGCGGATTTATTGCGACCAGGCGATTATGTCGCTTTTACCAAGACGATTAAACTAACGGCATACAGTGACAGCACATCTGCTGTTTGAAGCCCTCTGTCACCCTCACTGACTGACTGAAAAAAGTGAAAGGTGAAGCAGATTTCCCCACAAGAATCTTATGAGATATAAGTAGGCAGTGTTAATCATCAACAAGGACTGACTTTGAAAGCAGGCAGTGTTTCAGATTTGGTTGGACACATAGGAGGTTAGAGGTCTTTCAGCAACACATTGTCATTCGAATCCACCAGGTCTTCACGGGTCTTGAGAAGGGCTTCCCATTCGCTGCGGAATGTATGTGTGATGTCAATTTTGAAGTTTTCAGAACCACATTCGTCCAGGCGTTGCAAGAGCAAGGCCATACTGATTTGGTTGATATCAATGGCTGGTTGGTAATAGATAATGCGGTCGTCGTCGCCGATAATCACCTCGCTGATAATCTTCAGCTCGAGCAACAAGTGCAGGATCTGCGTCGTGATACGTATCGGGATACGATACGTATCCGACAGTTCGTCGGCCGTATAGGGCTTCTCCCCTTTCTCAAAGCGTTTAACGATAAGCGACGTGATCAGCACCGTAAGAAAATCCTTATAACGGCGGCTGATATGCTTGCTGTCGCGTTCGAAACTGAACTTACGCACATTCTGTGCCGAGTAGGCCAGCGCCGCCCCAAACAGAAGGATGATCCACGACAACTGCAACCATAACAACAGCAACGGCAAAGCGGCAAAACTACCGTAAATAGCATTATACTTACTCACCCAGATCTGTCCGCTGATATACAGAAACTGAAAGAACTGGAAGGCGCAACCGCTCACCGTACCGGCAATCAACGCATTCAGGAAACTCACCTTTGTATTGGGCAGGAAGATATACAATCCCGTAAATACCAATGAAATGATCACATACGGTGCAATCTTAAGTGAAGCATCCACTACAGGCGTAAGGAATACGAACTCTTCGAGAAATGAATTCTGCAGCGTAGATACAAAGATGGAAATACCACTGGATGCCGTGATCAGAATAGGCAAGAGAATAAACATGGCCAGATAGTCGGTCACCTTCCGGTAAAACGGACGTGATTTCTGCACCTGCCAGATCTCATTAAATGTATCTTCGATGGAAGAGATCAGGTTGATCACCGTATAAAAAAGGAAGATCAAACCGAAACCAATGATTACTCCTCCCTGAGCTTGCACCAGGTAACTGTCTACATACTCGAATGCTTTATTGAATTCGACATCGTGTCCGGGGAAGTAGTCAATCAGTTCTTCGCGCACCGTATTCTGGAAACCGAAACCTTTCGCTATACCCAGCAATACGGCCAGCAGCGGAACGATGGCCAGCAGCGTGTTGTAGGTTAGTGCCGAAGCCTTTGTTTGCAAATTCTCATTCAGGAAAGTGCGGATAGCCAGGATAGTGGTCTTTACGACATTGATCCACGTTTCCTTCAGGCCGCTCACTTCGTGTTCGGTGATCCGCCAGATATCATACGTAACAAAATGGATGGTCTTCGTCAGGAAAGAACGGATACGCTCGCCGATAGGCTGCTTGTCTTTCTGCTGTTCGTCTTTCTTTTCCATTTCTTCTTCGTTTAATAATAAAACAGTCTGCCTGTAAGCCGGGTTCTGTACCCGCCTGTCATTCTAACAAACGGGTGTCTGCCATTTATCTCGTCTTGTTGTTGCCAACAAGCTTTAGCGGTCTACCCCCCGGCATCGGGCGGGCCGCCCTACATACGCCGGTATACATGACCTTACAACCCATAGGACGTACGGCGTCTCATATCGCTGTGAGACCCGGTGGGCTCTTACCCCGCCTTTTCACCCTTACCCGGCCGAAGCCCGGCGGTTGTTTTCTGTTACGCTACCCTGCCATTGCTGACAGCTTCCCGTTAAGAAATATGGTGCCCTGTGTTGCCCGGACTTTCCTCCCGTCTTGCAACGAGCGGCAGACCGGCAGACTGTCTGTGCCGCAAAGGTAGGGAAAAGTGTGAACTTTCTGACGCTTTTACTGTTATTATTAGTGTAAGATGCCTAAATGTCAGGCATTTTTTGTCAGAAACGGTACTCGGCAATGCAAAGTACTGTTAATCGCGGTTAAGTAAGTAGCGGCACTCGTTAAAAGAGATGAAAAAAGGGTGATAAAGAGCATACTTGAACACTTTTTGAGTTTACTTTGTCAGTAATTAAACTGTTAAATTTAAGTGTTCAATTAAAAAAGGAATCTTATGAAGAAAGTGTGGAAAAATACGGTAGGAGTAATCATGTTGGTCGCTGTATGCGTAGCAGCTGCCGTAGGTACCAGTGTTTACATCACTAATAAGCAGCAGGTTGAATCTTCGTATTCCACAGCCAATGAATACGGGTTTAAGCAACCTTTCCATCAAGTTGGCCTGCATACAGTGACAGCCGAAAATATTGATTTTACTGAAGCGGCCGAAAAAGCCGTCCATGCAGTAGTGCACATCAAGGCTACAACAAAAGCCAAGACAGGGCAACAACGGGGTGGACAGCAATATATAGATCCGTTTGAATATTTCTTCGGTTTTGGTAATCCCCGTGGAGGAGGCGGTACACCGCAGCCGCGCATTGGAGCCGGCTCCGGAGTGATCATCTCTACGGATGGTTATATAATGACCAACAACCATGTGATTGACGGAGCAGACGAACTGGAAGTCACCCTGAATGACAACCGTAAGTTCAACGCCAAAGTGATCGGAGCCGACCCAAACACAGACATAGCACTTATTAAGGTCGACGAGAAAGATCTGTCAACGATACCGTTCGGTGATTCCGACAAATTGAAAGTCGGTGAATGGGTATTGGCCGTGGGCAACCCTTTCAACCTTACATCTACCGTAACAGCCGGTATCGTGAGCGCCAAAGGGCGTGGTAATATTGCCCGCACCAGCGCGAACAGTATCGAGTCGTTTATTCAGACAGATGCCGCCGTAAACCCGGGTAACAGCGGGGGCGCATTGGTGAATACAAAAGGTGAACTGGTAGGTATCAATACGGCCATTTATTCGGAAACAGGCAACTTCGCCGGTTATTCATTTGCCGTGCCTATCAGCATTGCCGGTAAGGTAGTGGCCGACCTGAAACAATACGGAGCCGTACAACGTGCCATGTTGGGCGTCAGCATGATCGATCCTCAACTGGCTAAAGAAGACCCGCGGATCAAAGACGAAAAGGTAAAAGCGCTTGACGGCGCGTATGTGGCCGACTTTGCCGACCGCAGCGCCGCCCGTGAAGCCGGTATTGAAAAAGGCGACGTGATCACGGCCGTAAATGACGTGAAGGTAAAATCCGGCAGTGCCCTGCAGGAGCAGATCAGCAAATTCCGTCCGGGCGATAAAGTGAAAGTGACTGTAGACCGTTACGGCACCTCCAAATCATTCAATGTGGAACTGAAAAATGCACAGGGAAATACAGAAGTAGTGAAAAGTCAGGGCGACCCGACCGAATTGCTCGGCGCGGCATTCAAAGCACTTTCCGACAAACAAAAACAACAACTCGGCATCAGCTATGGTATTGAAGTAGCTGAAGTATATAAAGGGAAGATTCGCGACGTAGGCATCACCAAGGGATATATCATCATGTTGGTAAACGACCAGAGGGTATCCACCCCGGATGAATTCGACCAGATTGTCGAACGGACCTTACGTAGCGGCGATAACGAAAAGATTTTAGTCATCAAAGGGATGTATCCAAACGGCCGGACGAAATATTATGTAGTCGACCTGGCCGAATAAATAACAGTGTCCAACGGGCACAAAGATTGTTAAAGGTTTATAATTGGCTGAATGTCTCGCACATTCAGCCAATATTATAAAATAAAACATTATCTTTGCACCCCATATTTCTCAATTAACTAAGTGGAATGAGGCAATTAAAGATTACAAAGTCCATTACCAATCGCGAAAGCGCTTCGCTGGATAAATATCTTCAGGAAATTGGTCGTGAAGATTTGATCACAGTAGAAGAAGAAGTGGAATTGGCACAGGCAATCAAAAGAGGTGACCGTAGAGCATTGGAAAAACTGACCCGGGCTAACCTGCGCTTCGTCGTTTCCGTAGCTAAACAATACCAAAACCAGGGATTAAGCCTGCCCGACCTGATCAATGAAGGCAACCTGGGGCTGATCAAAGCTGCCGAAAAATTTGACGAAACAAGAGGGTTCAAGTTCATTTCCTATGCCGTATGGTGGATCCGCCAGTCCATTCTGCAAGCTTTGGCCGAGCAATCCAGGATTGTACGTTTGCCGTTAAACCAGGTAGGTTCGCTGAATAAAATCAGTAAAGCCTTCTCCAAGTTTGAACAGGAGAACGAACGTCGTCCGTCGCCGGAAGAGTTGGCAGAAGAATTGGATATTCCCGTGGATAAGATTTCCGATACATTGAAGGTATCCGGTCGTCATATCTCTGTGGATGCTCCGTTTGTGGAAGGCGAAGACAACAGCCTGCTCGACGTGCTTGTGAACGATGACGCTCCGATCGCCGACCGGTCGTTGATGAACGAATCTTTAGCTAAAGAAATCGACAGAGCCCTTGCTACATTAACCGAAAGAGAATGCGAGATCATTAAAATGTTTTTCGGTATTGGTTGTCAGGAAATGACCTTGGAAGAGATTGGCGACAAATTCGGCCTCACCAGAGAGCGCGTACGCCAGATCAAAGAAAAAGCAATCAGAAGATTAAGACAAGGCACCCGTAGCAAACTCCTGAAATCGTATCTGGGTTGACGCAACCCACGCCACGATTTTTTTAAAGAATAGCCTTCGCCGCAAGCGGAGGCTTTTTTGGATCATACCGCAAACTTGTGGAGTGAAAAATCGTTTCAGATTTGCTCCGATTGGAAAGCGTACATCTTCAAGTCTGCCTCGATTGGCAGTTTTTGTATATCCTGCAATCGCCACAAAAAAGATAATAACGATCCAAAACGATCGTCATAATGTTCGTTTAGGAATATCATACTCTTCGTTTAGGAACATTATGATCTTTTTTTCGGGAGACGATGGTGATTGTGAAAGCCAATCCGGCTGATTGAAAACCGGACACTCCGCCAACAGTATCTACGCGCATGCCTCCCCCGATTGAGGCCTGCGCCTCACTTGGTCGAGGCGCAGGCCTCAGGGGGTGTGAGGCGCAGGCCTCGTGGAAGTGAGGCGCAGGCCTCGTTTGAGCAAGTCCTGCATCTGGTCATTTCATCGGCAGGAACAGCGCTAAAACCTACCTTGCAGTGAGCATCCATCTGCTATAACTTCTTGTACGGGAATTGCTTTCACCCTTTCACTTTCTGCTGTTGGTCAATAAGTTACAGTGAAAGGAGAGTCTGTTTTCTGTCCTGCTGTCACGCTCCTTTCACTCCTTTTCTAAAAAAGTTCGTCCTGAAATAGGTGACAGATGTGACCTTTTTTTAGAGAGTAAAAAGCATTTACGCTCTTTCGAACCAGGCTGCGACTAACCGTATTAAAGAATAATAAATAGTAAGTAAAACAGCCCAACGTTATAACAATTTATTACCTTTGTGCCTGTTTTAAGCAAAACAAACAATTTAAAACATTACGTTTATGGCAAAATTGACAAAAGAAGATGCGCTTCGGTACCATGCCGAGGGTAAGCCCGGGAAAATCGAAGTAGTTCCCACCAAGCCCTACAGCACACAAGCTGATCTGTCACTGGCCTATTCGCCCGGTGTAGCAGAGCCTTGTCTTGAAATTGAGAAGAATCCGCTGGATGCATACAAATATACGGCAAAAGGGAACCTGGTAGCCGTAATCTCGAACGGCACGGCAGTGTTGGGACTGGGCGATATCGGCGCCATGGCCGGCAAACCGGTGATGGAAGGTAAAGGATTGCTATTCAAAATCTTTGCCGGTATCGATGTGTTCGATATTGAAGTGAACGAGAAAGATCCGGAAAAGTTCATCCAGACAGTCAAAGCCATCTCCCCCACCTTCGGAGGGATCAACCTCGAAGACATCAAGGCTCCCGAGTGCTTTGAGATTGAAACACGCCTGAAAGCCGAACTCAACATCCCGGTGATGCATGACGACCAACATGGCACCGCCATCATCTCAGGAGCCGGATTGCTAAACGCACTCGAGATCGTAGGCAAAAAGATAGACGAAGTGAAAATAGTGGTCAACGGTGCCGGTGCCGCTTCGATCTCCTGTACCAAATTATATGTACTCTTAGGTGCGAAGAAAGAGAATATCATCATGTGCGACAGCAAGGGGGTACTCTCCACCTACCGCACCGACCTGAACA
Source organism: Tannerellaceae bacterium (assembly GCA_031555505.1). Taxonomy (GTDB): domain Bacteria; phylum Bacteroidota; class Bacteroidia; order Bacteroidales; family Tannerellaceae; genus JAJDIA01. Next base: position 9,338 of record JAVBUH010000065.1, on the reverse strand, counting down.
CATCGAAGAAGGAGTTCGCCACTACCCGCGACATCAAGACACTGGAAGAAGCTATGGTGAATGCCGACGTATTCCTCGGCCTCTCGGCTGCCGACGTACTGACGCAAGACATGGTACGCACAATGAGTAAGGACCCCATCGTTTTTGCCCTGGCTAATCCGAATCCGGAAATATCCTATCCCGAAGCAATCGCATCGCGCCCCGATATCATCTTTGCCACGGGACGTTCGGACTATCCGAACCAGGTAAACAATGTACTGGGCTTTCCCTACATCTTCCGTGGCGCATTAGACACCCATTCAACAGCCATCAACGAAGAAATGAAGGTGGCCGCCGTCTATGCCATCGCCGAACTGGCTAAAGAGCCCGTACCGGACGTGGTAAACGCCGCCTACATGCTAAAGCGGACCAGCTTCGGCCGTGAATATATCCTTCCTAAGCCGCTTGATCCACGCCTGCTCACACGTGTATCTGTAGCCGTAGCCAAAGCGGCCATCGCTTCGGGAGTTGCCCAGAAGACAATCACCGACTGGGAAGCATACGGCCAGCACCTGCGCGAGATGATGGGCTACGACAACAAGCTACTCCGCTCGTTTGTGGAAATGGCTAAAGCAAACCCCAAACGTGTGGTATTTGCCGAAGCAAACCATGCAAATATGCTTAAAGCGGCCGTCGAAGCTAAAGCAGAAGGCATCTGCGAACCGATCTTGTTGGGCAATGAAGAGCGCCTGCATAAGATTGCCGCTGAAGAGAGCATCAGCCTGGAAGGTATCGAAATTGTCAACTTACGCCACGACCGCGAGAATGGCCGCCGCGAACGCTTCGCCCGCATACTGGCCGAAAAGAAAGCCCGCCAGGGTGTTACGTATGCCGAAGCCTACGAGACCATGGTCGATCGCAACGCCTTCGGCATGATGATGGTTGCCACCGGCGACGCAGATGCCTTTATCACCGGCGTGTACAGTCGCTATTCCACCGTCACGAAGATGGCAGAAGAATTGATCGGTATTCGCCCCCCATACAAACATTTCGGAGCGATGAACATTATCACATGCAAAAAAGGCACATTATTTATCGCCGATACACTGATCAACCGCCATCCATCTGCCGAAGTACTAAAAGACATGGCCCGATTAACCCACGATGCCGTGAGTTTCTTCGCACATGAACCGGTAATGGCCATGATATCCTATTCCAATTTTGGTGCTGACAAGCAAGGCAGTCCGATGAAAGTACACGAAGCGATCGAGTATCTGCACGAAAACCATCCGGACATCATGGTAGACGGCGAAATGCAGATCAACTTCGCCCTCGATAAAAAGTTGCGCGATGAAACCTATCCATTCAATAAGCTGAAAGGCAAGGAAGTTAACACGCTGATCTTCCCCAACCTGAGTTCAGCCAACAGCGCTTACAAACTCCTCCTCGAAATGGGCGTAGGCGAAACCATCGGCCCGATCCAGATGGGACTGAACAAGCCGATCCACTTCACCGACGTGGAAAGCACCACCCGCGACATATTGCACCTTACCACCGTGGCTGTTGTAGACGCCATCGTACAGGAACAGATTGAAAAGGGGTTGTAATTTTAGTGTTTAGGCGTAAGCGCCTTCCACAGGTTATCGGGCGGAACAGGGGCTACAATGTAGATCGGTTCTCCCGAAACCGGGTGGGTAAAAGCGGCGCTACGGGCATGGAGGCTAATACCACCATCGGGGTTGGAGCGTTCGGCGCCGTACTTAAGGTCGCCTTTGATAGGACAGCCCATTTTGGATAACTGTACACGTATCTGATGGTGACGGCCGGTTTTGAGGTCGATCTCCAGCAAGTGGTAATTATCGGAATAAGCAATAAGTCTGTAGTGAAGGATGGCTTGCTTCGCACCCGGTTTCTCAGCGTCGTAAGCATAGCTTTTGTTCTGCTTTTCATTGCGGACCATCCAGTGTACCAACTCCCCTTCCTCCTGAGGCGGACGGTTCTTCACAATGGCCCAATACGTTTTCTTCACACCGCCGGTTCGGAACAGTTCGTTCATCCGCGCCAACGCTTTGCTGGTTTTGGCAAAGAGGACGACGCCGCTCACCGGGCGGTCCAGCCGGTGCGTTACGCCTACAAATACATTACCCGGTTTGGCATACTTCTCTTTCAGCCACGCCTTGAGCAGGTCTGAAAGAGGAGTATCACCGGTTTTGTCTCCCTGGACAATTTCACTGCTCGTCTTATTGACAGCAATGAGGTGATTGTCTTCGTAGAGTATTTCCATTATTACATCTGCATACCACCGTCGCAAAGCAGCACCTGTCCGGTTACGTACGACGACATATCCGATGCCAGGAAGGTAGCTACATTGGCTACGTCTTCAGGCGTACCGCCACGACGCAACGGAATCTGTTTAGCCCATTCGGCTTTCACTTCTTCAGAGAGTACAGCTGTCATCTCAGTGATGATAAAGCCCGGAGCGATTGCATTGGCACGAATACCACGCGATCCCAGTTCTTTAGCCACACTCTTAGCCAATCCGATCATACCGGCTTTGGAAGCCGAGTAGTTAGCCTGTCCGGCATTACCAGACACCCCTACTACGGAAGCCATATTGATGATGCTGCCACCTTTCTGTTTCATCATGATGGGCGTTACGGCATGTACGAAGTTGAAAGCAGATTTGAGGTTGACGTTGATCACCATATCCCACTGCTGTTCAGTCATACGCATCATCAGGCCATCGCGGGTAATACCGGCATTGTTTACCAGGATATCGATCCGCCCGAAATCCTTCAGGATTTCTTCCACCACGTTGTGGGTATCATCGAAATTGGCTGCATTAGACGCATACCCTTTCGCTTTTACGCCATAGGCTTCAATTTCTTTTTGTGTAGCCAGTCCATTCTCGTCGATAGACAAATCAGTGAAAGCTACATTTGCACCTTCCGACGCATATTTAAGGGCAATCGCCTTGCCAATACCACGGGCAGCACCAGTTACGATGGCCACTTTACCTTCCAGTAATTTCATACCTTACTTTTAACTAAATTAATATTTCACTAAACAAGCTCCGGCCGAGTAGCCGCCACCAAAGACGGTAAGGCAGATCAGGTCGCCCTGCCTGAACTCCGCCATGTGCTGTGCGTAGACCAGTGCTGAGCTGACAGAGCCTGTATTTCCCAATTCTACGATATTCTGCAGGAACTTCTCTTCCGGCAGGTTGATTTGCCTGGCGATGTTGGACATGATACGCATATTGGCCTGGTGACCGATGAAATAGGTCAGGTCGTCCCACGTATAGCCATTATGTTCCAACAGATATTGTGCGTTCTTCGGCATATAAGTACATGCCTGCATAAACACGTCACGCCCTTCGGGCATCATGATACCGCCGTCGCGGGGACGCAGTTGTACACCTTCCGGGCCTTTTCCGATATGGCCAAGCCCCTGCGTCATAATCTCTACAATTTCTCCCTCACCTGCTGCCATCCGCTCATTAGAGAGGAAGAAGGCGGCGGCGGCATCTCCCCAAAGATGCCCGGCTTTCGGGTCGGTTTCATTGGAATACGCCGAGTTCTTATCGGCCGAAATGATCAACGCTTTCGATGCTTTGCCGGTAGCGAAATAACCTTCCACTACTTCAAGGGCATTCACAAAAGAAGAACAAGCCGACGAAAGATACAACGCCCGCGCATTGACCATGTTGAATTCACGTTGAGCCACATGTGCACCCGTAGCTACAGTATCATAGGGTGAATAAGAAGCTAAAATGATTATATCTACTTCCGCAATAGCGTATGGGAGATGAGGCAATGCCTGACGGATCGCTTCGAGACCCATGGTATTAATATTCTCTTCCGCTTTTGCCTTCGACCGGGTGATAATCCCTGTACGTTGTTCTATCCACTCGCTTGTCAGCCCGTTTAACTCTAAGAAATGATCATTATGTACACGCTCTTCCGGTACATAAAACCCAGTTGTGTTAATAAACATCTATTGTTATTTAGTCTTTATTCCGTTGAATATTAAATTGATCACATTGTCTCTCCGCCGGATGCGTTCCTGAATCGTATCCCCCAATTGCCCTCTGATATAAGGCACCTCCAGCCCTTTAATACAATGATGCAGGACGATCGCTGTAATCGTGGTATCGGGCATACTGAATACACCTTTCTGCACGCCATCGTCAAGGATATCCCGAATGATATCGGTTTCCTTCAGGTCGAAGCTCTTACGCACTTTTTCCACCCGCCAGATATCGCGAAAAAAATTGGCCCGAAGCGTTCCGTTCCGGAATACGATAGACTTGACGGCATCCAGGCGGGTATAAATAAAGGTAATCAGCTTCTCGTCTGCGGGCAGGTCCTTCGTTGCCACCTCGAGCAGCATCTGGTAAAGTTTGTCTAATTCTGACTCTACAACAGCCAGGTATATTTCGTTTTTACTTTTGAAATACGTGTACAAGGTGCGCCGTCCTTTGTTGGAAGCCTGCGCAATATCGTTCATGGTAGTATTGTCTACTCCCATGCGGGCAAACAATTGCCTGGCTACATCCACCAACATGTCACGGGTCTTCGATACTGATATTGCCATGCTACTGCACATTTTGATTAAAACTGTGCGCAAAGTACCTAAAAAAGATCGTATTTACCAAGCATATTGAAAAAAAGTTGCAATAAATTTGTATTAGCCGAAATAATAGCTAACTTTGCACTCGCAATCAGGAAATGATAGCAAGCATATCGCGGAGTGGAGCAGTGGTAGCTCGTTGGGCTCATAACCCAAAGGTCGTAAGTTCGAGTCTTGCCTCCGCAACTAAATCAAGAGAATCGCTTTTTAGCGGTTCTTTTTTGTTTTATGCCAAACAATAACACGTTGCATCCATTTGATTTTGTATGTTTGTGATCGTAACGATCAGCTATATATGAAACAACCTGTTCTTTCTTTCCTCACCGATCTCCTGTTTGCATTAGGGCTGGGGGTGCTTTTCTGGATATTCTTCGGTATCAGCTACCGCCATCACCTGCACTACCAGGAACAGCTACAACTTTTTTTACTCACTCCCGGTTACTTCACCGAACTGATCAGTCGGCCCGGCGGATTGGCTATCTTCCTGGGCCGGTTTGTTACCCAAAGCTTTTATCATACGTCCCTCGGGGCGGCCCTGCTTTCTACATTGCTGGCTGTGTTGTATCTGTTGGTTCGGAATATCGCCTTCCATATCAGCCGGAGGCCGGCCTTTCGCCTGCTGGCCTGCCTTCCTTCTTTTCTGTTTGCCTTGTTATTATGCGATGAAAATGTACAGGTAAACGGATTGATTGCCACCATACTGGCAACGGCAGCCGTAGCGGGATGGCTGCACCTGTCGCCAGGCAGATCACGACAAACGCTTTTATTGGCATGTATTCCTCTACTGTATTGGCTTTTGGGAATGGCGTACATTATCTTCGTCATACTATCCTTGTTTATCGAATGGAAGCGCAAAGATAAAGAGACGCACACGCACCTGTACCTGCTGTCGGCAAGCTCAGTATTGTTCGCTATCGGATGTCCGTTGGTTGCCAAATGGCTGATGCCGCAATTTCCGCTCGCCCGCCATCTGCTTGCCGGAGAATACTACCGGTTTGTTAATCATTTCGATCCGGCTATTCTTTATGTATTAGTCGCCACGGCATTCATCCCTATACTCTTCCGATGGCTACCCGGGACGGGACGGCCGCAAACGGGCCGGTGGATAGGTATTGTCCAAGTGATTTTCCTTGTCGCACTGACTGGGTGGGGATTGACATATGTAGCTAATTGGACAAAAGAAGAACTGATGGGATACGACTACTATACACGTACACAAAGATGGAACAATATCATCGCACAGGCCAACCGGAAGGCACCTAACCATCCAATGACCGTCAGCATGCTGAACCTTGCCCTCGGGAAAAAGGATTATTTGCCCGAATATATATTCTATTACTATCAGAATGGTGCTGAGGGGCTGATACCTTCCTACTCGGCCGACTACCTGATCTCACTGCTTACCGGCGAAGTATATTACCATCTCGGTTTGGTCAACAGTGCCCAACGTTATGCTTTCGAAGGTATGGAAACTATACCCGACCATCAGAAAAGTGTTCGCAGTATCAAACGATTGGCCGAAACAAACCTGATCAATGGACAGTATACCTTAGCTGCCAAATACCTCCACCTGCTACAACATACGATCTATTATAAAGACTGGGCCAACGAAACCCTGGCCTGTCTGGGCAATGAAGACAAAATCAACACGCATCCTGAATGGGGACAATTACGCGCCAACCGCCTGCGCAACGACAGTGTCTTTGCCGTCGAATCCAATGAGCCTCTGCTCAGAAGCGCTATCCAACAAAATCCAGCCAATCGGATGGCCTCCCAATACCTGCTTGCCCTGTACCTCCTGAAGAAAGAACTGCCACAGTTTGCCTCCCAATACGCCGAAGCCAACAACAACCCGCCTTTCGACTCCATCCCCAAAAGCTACCGGGAAGCATTGGCCTATATCCGCATGAAAGACAACCCCACGGCTTCGGATGAAAAGACGGGTACCCACACCAGCCAGGCTCTGAGCAACTACCTACAAATATATTCAACCAGCGCTCAGCCGGAAGCCACCCTCCGGCAACGCTACGGCAATACCTATTGGTATTACCTGAACTTCCGGGGACAATAACAACAAGCGATCAATACGGCCATAACAGAAAAAGGCATCCAGACGATCCGGATGCCTTTTTCTATGATGATAAACTCATTGATTACATGAGGAAGCCCAGCAGGATACCGGCAGCAACAGCCGAACCGATCACACCGGCCACGTTCGGACCCATAGCGTGCATCAGCAGGTAGTTGGTCGGATCGTACTCGAGACCCACGATCTGCGAGATACGGGCCGAGTCGGGTACAGCCGATACACCGGAGTTACCAATCAGCGGATTGATTTTGTTACCCGGTTTGAGGATCAGGTTGAATGCCTTCACGAAGAGTACACCGGCACAGGTAGCGATCACAAACGAGAGCGCACCCAGACCGAAGATCTTGATCGAGTTCAGCGTCAGAAACTGTGTTGCCTGCGTGGAAGCACCTACGGTGATACCCAACAGGATGGTAATGGTGTCGATCAGCGGACCGCGGGCTGTTTCAGCCAGACGGCGTGTCACACCACTTTCCTTCAGTAGGTTACCGAAGAACAACATACCCAGCAACGGCAGTCCCGAAGGCACAAGGAAACACGTCAACAACAGACCGATGATCGGGAACATAATCTTTTCAGTAGAAGAAACCACACGCGGCGGTTTCATGCGGATGAGGCGTTCTTTCTTGGTCGTCAGCAAACGCATGAAAGGCGGCTGGATAATGGGCACAAGCGCCATATACGAGTAGGCTGATACCGCGATCGCCCCCATCAGGTTTGGAGCCAACTTGGACGAAAGGAAGATAGCCGTCGGGCCGTCGGCACCACCGATAATACCGATAGCACCCGCCTGGTTGGGTTCGAAGCCCATCTGAAGGGCGATGATGTATGCACCGAAGATACCGAACTGAGCGGCGGCACCGATCAACAACAGTTTGGGGTTGGAGATGAGTGACGAGAAGTCGGTCATCGCCCCGATCCCGAGAAAGATCAACGGAGGATACCATCCGGAGGTTACCCCCTGATAGAGGATGTTCAACACCGAGCCTTCTTCGTATATCCCCACCTGCAGGCCGGCATCTTTGAAAGGAATGTTACCGATCAGTATACCGAATCCGATCGGTATCAGGAGCATGGGTTCAAATTCATATTTGATCGCAAGGTAGATAAACAACAGACCGACCACGATCATGATCAGGTGGCCAGGTGTTGCGTTGTATATCCCCGTATAGGTCAAGAACAACTGCAGGTTCTCGCCGAGGAATGTTAAAAAACTTTCTTGCATACTCTTATTCGATTACGACGAGGTCTGCACCTTCCAGTACGGAGTCGCCTTTATGTACCTTAATATCAACAATCTTACCTTCACGGTCGGCCGGGATGTTATTTTCCATCTTCATGGCTTCGAGGATGAACAATACCTGACCTCTCTTTACCGTGTCGCCCACCTTGCATTTCACTTCAAGGATCACGCCGGGCAGCGGAGACTTAACAGCACCCGGAGTAGAAGAAGCCGCTTGGCGTGTTACCACCGGAGCGCCTGTGGATGTGGTCGGAGCCTGGGCCGGACGTTTAATTGTTACCACCTCTTTCTTTGCCGGTTTTTCCATTTTCACGTTGTACGGAGTACCGTTTACTTCCACCTCGGCCACGTCGTCTACTACCGAATGGATGTGTACCTTATATACGTTACCGTTGATTGTATATTTAAAACTTTTCATGTTGTTGTATGATTTAGATGATTACTTTCTGGGGATTTCACGCAAGCTGTAGATCTTCGAGCTCCACGGCGAGTAGTTACGCGTCACTTTGTTGATGGTGAGAACGGTATTTTCCACATCATGTACGTTCTCTTCGAGTTCATACAAAGCGGTACCGATCGCAGCCAGCACTTCGGCAGAGATCTCTTCGTCCGTACCTGCGGAAACGGAAGCGCCGCCGGCAGCTTTCTGCATATTGCGACGGCTGGCGGCCATTGCCATTTTACCAACCTGTTTAAAGATGAGATAGAGAAGGATCAGAGCAAGGAACACAACCGTCATGGCCGTAATCGTCATCGCTACTCCCCAGGAGTCGTTTTGCTTGAAACTTTCGATTTTCTCGTTCGTATCCAGTGTCACATTGTTCGTACTCGGGGTAACCTTCGGCAGTATACCCCAGGCAGCCTGCCCGTCCATTAAACGCCCGTAGCTGATATCAGCTTGCTGGCCAGCCGGGATCACGATCTCATCTACCAGTGTCCGTCCATCCGTATCATAAAAAGCGATATAATTCTCTTTATTCGGATCCAGCTTAAAGTTCACATGAAACGTACCACGGTCGGCCATGTCGTCAGCCCAGAAAAGGATATGCTGGCCGGGAGGTATCTTCGTCAACACATCGCCCTTGGGAATAGGGTACTTTTTCGGGTTGTTCTTGTCGTCTGTCAGGAAGCAACCGCCGATATTCACCGTTCCGGCCGAGGTATTGAATAATTCGATCCAGCCACTCCGTCGTCCGTAGTCATCCATAAAGTTGTCTTCATTGATGACCAGCACTTCATTGATTCGCATCGCGGTCACCCGTTGCGCCTGTGCTCCCACGGAGAAGAGCAACATAAACAGCAGGATAGCCGCTATATTCTTTTTATTCATATGCATTCGGATATTAAGCATTATAAAGGCAGATTGTCGTGTTTCTTAGCCGGGTTCACCAGTTT
>JAVBUH010000079.1:0-20549 GCA_031555505.1 Tannerellaceae bacterium | reverse complement strand
TGTCCGGGGGCTTGGCTTCGCCTGTACCCCCGGCTATGAACAGGATGCCCGTGACCGGGCATTGTTCCAGGGGATCGCGGGTTAATCACAAAAAAAGTGCCCACCGTAAGAACAAAATGCGGACCTGGATTGTTTATGTGGCGCAAAAACAACATATACTTAATAAATACCCAGATGACTAATGTAATGAAATTTAAAACGTTCCTGCTCGTCTCCGCTTGCGCCCTCACTTTCGCGGCATTCCAGAGTTGTATTGAAAAAGATATCAGTGGAGAAAAGCCGCAGCCCGAGCCAACCGAAGAAGATGCCTTTTTTAACTTCTCCATGAAGAAAGAGATCAGTGTAAGCATCGACTACGGTTTCGACCAGTTGACCTCAGGCGAAAACTACCAGGTGATTTTTGAACTCTACAAGGAAATACCCTATATATACGATGAGTTTGGTAATCGGAAACCCAAAACCGGAGTAGAACCGATTTACAGCGCATGGACCGACAAAAACGGACTATACCAGGCTGATGTAATTCTGCCTGACGCACTGACGGAGGTGTATCTGGTTTGCCATTCGATTGGTGCGGTAGACCTTGTTAAGCTCACTATCTCCAATGGACAATTAGTATTTGATCAAACAGCCTATCTTGCCGGTTTGCAACATACCGCAGGCACAAAAGCAGCGAACACATGGGTATTGCCCGGCACCAACTGGATCACATTAGGCAATTGGAACGCTGCCGGCATGCCCGACTATCTGATGAGCGAGAACAAACAATTCACCCAATCGTTCCTTGAAGATATAAACGCCATGTTCAGAAGCGTATCAGACGATAATGCCGACCTGAATATCTGGGACAGGCATCCGGAATTCTTTGTCGCACAGAACGGGAAGAAAACAGACATGGACTTACACTTCATTAAAGACACCCGTGTATCCATGTCTATCCTGCGCACAATGGCCGAATTCAAAAGCGCTATCGGTTACTATGTGTACAAAACCGATAAAAAACCTACCAAAGTGTCTGATATCAGTACCTACTATATCACATTCCCCCACGTGAGCAAAAGCAGTCCCGTAAGCACCGGCAACCAGGTAAGGCTGATGTTCCCCGGAGAAAACGGACCGACCGAAACATTCCCGGCAGGATATAGCATAGGCTTCTTTATGGCCATCAACGGCTTTGATAATGGGAATATCCGCTCGACCGGCCAGGCTACCGTGCAAAATATAAAAGTAGACCGGGAAATGGTATTCACTACAAACGGCCTGAACAACGTAGATGATAGCAATGGCACACAAGGCCAGCGATCAGTAGCCCTGTTTGAACCTACCTCCCTGCAAATGATCGCACTCGGATTTGAAGATTTTCCCAGCTGGGACAAAGACTACAACGATGCACTGCTGAACGTATTCGTAGAACAACCCAATGCCATTCAAACCGACGATATGCCCGAACTTGAAGATACGACCCCGCAAGAAGAGCCCCAGGCAAAAAGCGTTTACGAGGGTATGCTGCTGTTTGAAGACTTGTGGCCCAGCCAGGGAGACTATGATATGAACGACGTAATGGTAAGCTATCTTTGCAAGGTATACCGCGATAAGAACAACGCTATCACCAAAGCGGAAGACGTATTCACCCCCATCTGGAACGGTGCCAGTTTCACCAACGGATTCGGTTACCAGTATGGTTCGGGACAGGTAAAAAGCGTTCATATCGACTATGCCACGCAACCGGCCTCCGCATATATGAAAGGCCAGACCTCCGAACCCGGCCAAAGCAAGCAAACGATGATCCTGATCGACAATATGCACACCATTGCTAAAAACGAACCGATCAGTATCACCACAGAGTTTGTGCCGGGAACCATCACCAGCCTGACTCCTCCTTATAATTCTTTTATTATTGTACATACAAATCAGGCTGCTGCAAGCCGCAGGGAAGTTCACCTGATCAACCAGCAACCAACCGACTTGGGTAATCGTTCCGACTTGGGGACAAACGATGACAAATCGAATCCTGACAAAGGATTGTATTACGTAACCGCAGAGAAATATCCGTTCTCGCTCGATGTGCCGAAATTAGACTTCCGCATCATCAAAGAGGCAACAAAAATAGACAAGGCCTATCCAGCCTACAGTACATGGGTAGAATCTGAAGGGAAGAATGCCAAAGACTGGTATGAATCTCCCGAAGAAGAGTGGGTACACTGACCTTTCCACATATTTATACGCAAAGAGAGGGCTCCCAACATGGAGGCCCTCTCTTTCTTTATGCAGTAAATGGTATACCTCATCAGATGCTGGAGAGAAGGGCGATTTTTGAGGCACACGCATAGCCTTCGTCGTACAAAGCTGTAAGCCGGGCAGTATCACGTTCGGTGCGGCCATAAAATATAAGCCATCACTCGATTCACATCGAACGATGGCCAAAAATATAATAAATCAGTGATATATAATGGCAAGAATGTATAATATTTTCACTTGCAGCGTCCCTTTCGGGTTGCGTCATTTATATAACCGCATCTATTAGAAAATTGTTTAAGCAACTGGATAATTGGGATTTATTTAACCAAAATCGATCAAAATGAGGGTGCCGCCGCCTTCGGCAGCCGAGATCGTAATTTTGGCACCGTATGTATTCAGGATTCGGATAGACAGGCTCAATCCCACGCCATGCCCCACATATCCCCGGGTATTACTTGCCCTGAAAAAAGGCTGGGCTATCTGTTGCAGTTCTTCGGCAGGGATACCGATGCCATAATCGCGTATCTGCAACACAGCCCCCATCAGACGCATCTCCACCGGTTTATCGTGGGCCGAATATTTGAGTGCATTCTGGATGATGTTGTCAATGGCTATCTTGAGCAAGGCCGGATTGGCACTGACCACAAACGAGAAGTTGTCTGGCGAGAACGATACCCGGTTTTGCACAAACCGCATCAGATATTCAGCCAGAAACACAGGCTCTACGCCGCTCTTCAGAATCTCATCATCGCCATGCGACAAGAAGAGCAAACTCTTCATCAGTTGGATGATGCGTTTGGTTTCCGAAGCGATACGCTGCAACGCCAACTGATACTCCATCGGGGTGCGCTCCTTGAGCAAGGTGATCTCACATTCGCCCTGGATGGCGGTCAACGGATTGTTCAGCTCATGCGAAGCATTACTGATAAACGTCTTTTCACTGTGATAGGCCGCATCGATCCGTTCAATGATACGGGTTGCATATTGCCGGCCTACCCAATAGACCAGCACAGCGCTGGCCAGTACCAAGGCAATGAGCAATAAGGCGAGATACAGTATCAGGTGTCCGGACGACAACGCCCCCTCCCCTTCCGGTGAAACGGCCGACAGCGCCTGGTTGATATACCGGGAAGCGATCAGAAAGATCACAACAGCCACCAGCGTGATGGCGCCTACGGTGATAGCCGTATAGAAAAGCGCTATTTTAGTACCGGTTTTCATACGTCGATCATATACCCGATCCCGGTTACCGTGCGGATCAGTTTGCGCGAAAACCCTTTATCCACTTTTCCACGTACATAATTGACATACACATCTACCACATTGGTACGATCGAATGCCTTTTCTTCCCACACATACCTGAGCAGGTCTTCCCGGCTCACGGCCGTTCCTTTGTGTTTCATCAGGCATTCCAGCAGGCGAAACTCCTTCATGGTAAGGTTGATCTCTTTTCCTTTCCGCTGGGCGCGACGGCTGGCGGCATCCAGCGAAAGGTCGCCGCATTGCAGGACAGGACTGCCCGACGTATCCACCCCCGACCGCCGCAGCAAGGCCCGGATCCGGGCTTCCAGTTCCACAAAACGGAAGGGTTTCACCAGATAATCATCCGCACCGGCTTCCAGGCCGTTGACAATATCTTCGGTAGTACCCAATGCGGTAAGCATGATCACCGGCACCTGATAGCCGAACTTCTCCCTGAACCGATGGCAGAGTTGCAGTCCGCTTATCTTCGGCATCACCACATCCAGTATCAGTACATGGAACGCTTCTTTCTCCAGATAGGCCCAACCGGTTTCGCCATCGTATGCCACCCGTACTTCATAGCCGAATTCCTGCAGTCCCCGTTCGATGAAAGAGGCTATATTCACTTCGTCTTCTACCAGTAATATCTTGGGCATGGCAGATAGGGGATACCGTTTATAATGACTTGAAATAAGCAATCGTGCGCTTCAACCCGTCTTCCAGTTGGATGGTCGGTTCCCATCCATCCAGCTTTTCTTTTGCCAGGGAGATGTTCGGTTGACGCTGTTTAGGATCATCTTCCGGCAAGGGCAGGAAAACGATCTTTGAGGAAGAACCCGTGAGGCGGATCACCTTTTCAGCCAGTTCCAGCATGGTGAACTCATTCGGATTTCCGATATTGACCGGTCCGGTAAAAGATTCGTCCGTACGCATCATCCGCACGAAGCCTTCGATCAGGTCGTCTACATACTGGAAGCTACGGGTCTGTTTACCATTGCCATATACGGTAATATCCTTGTGCTGAATAGCCTGGATGATATAGTTGGAGATCACCCGCCCGTCGTTTACCGACATCTTGGGCCCATAGGTGTTGAAGATGCGGACAATCTTGACCTTCACCTGGTTCTGGCGGTTGTAGTCCATAAACAGCGTTTCGGCGCACCGTTTGCCTTCGTCGTAACACGAGCGTTTACCTACCGGATTTACATTACCCCAGTAGCTTTCTACCTGCGGATGTACGATCGGATCGCCATATACCTCGCTGGTAGAAGCCTGCAACACCTTGGCGCCCACACGGCGCGCCAGTTCCAGCATATTGATGGCGCCCATCACCGAGGTCTTCACCGTCTGTATCGGGTCTATCTGGTAGTATACGGGAGAAGCCGGACAAGCCAGGTTGTATATCTCGTCCACTTCGGCCATATAGGGCACGGTCACATCGTGGCGCACCAATTCAAAATGCGGATTGCTAAGCAGGTGAAGGATATTATTCTTTGAACCGGTAAAATAATTATCCAGGCAAATCACATCATTCCCTTCTTTCAATAAATGTTCACACAGGTGTGATCCGATAAAACCAGCACCTCCGGCTACTAATACTTGCTTCATTCTATTCAGTTAACTTGATCTAAAAAACAAAAGCTACATTCGTGTAGAAGGCACAAATGTAGCTATTTTATTATGGAGAAAAGGTTACTTTACGAATAAAATTACCGGGCTTCCAACTGATAATACTCCTCCAGAATGTCTTTTACCTTCTCCGGCGTGACACGCCCGTATACTTTATCACCGATCATGGCAACGGGCGCCAGTCCGCAAGCCCCCACGCAACGCAGGCTGTTGAGTGAGAACAGTCCGTCGCGTGTAGTCTCGCCCACGCCGATCTTCAGTTGATGCTGGAATTCGTCCAGCACTTTTTCCGCCCCCCGTACATAACAGGCCGTACCCATGCAAATGGAAATGGGATACTTCCCTTTCGGGATCATGGTAAAGAAAGAATAGAAGGTAACTACGCCATATACTTTCGAGACAGGGATGTGCAGCCGGCGCGCGATCACTTTCTGTACCTCCGGAGGCAGATAGCCAAATACGCCCTGCACTTTATGCAGGATGGTGATCAGTTCGTCTGCCCGGTTCTCAAACTCCTGGCAGATGGCTTCGATCTGCCCGGTTTTATGTTGGGATAATTGTACGTCAACCATAAGTGTCCGTTTTTTTAAGTTATTCGGATTTATTGAAATAATGGGTATGGAGCAGGTGGTGCGCTTTCTCACTCATCGGTTTGCCCAGGTACTCCTCATACAACCGGATGATATAGGGATTATCGTGCGATTTGCGCAAAGGCTTATTGTAATCTTCTTCATACAATGCATTGGTACGCGCTTTCAACAAAATGGAATTTCCATGATGCAGCGGCTGTCCGCCTCCCCCTACGCAACCACCCGGGCAGGCCATGATCTCAATGGCATGGAACTCGGATTTCCCGTCACGGATATCCTCCAGTAAACGGCGGGCATTCCCCAATCCGTGCGCGATACCTATCTTCAGTTCAAATCCATCCAGATTGACCGCCGCCTTTTTAATACCTTGCAACCCGCGTACTCCTTTAAAATCCACGTGTTGCAATGCTTTTCCGGTATACAGTTCGTATGCCGTACGCAAAGCCGCTTCCATCACGCCGCCGGTAGCACCGAAAATAACACCCGCACCGGTAGACTCTCCCAGCGGGGCATCAAAGTCGCCGTCTTTCAGGCTGTTGAAATCAATATTTGCCCGTTTGACCAGACTGGCCAGTTCGCGGGTAGAGATGGAGTAGTTCACATCCGGGTCGCCATTCTCCGCAAACTCTTCCCGCGCGCATTCATATTTCTTGGCCAGGCAAGGCATGATGGAAACCACGATCAGTTTCTCCCGCGGTATCTGCATTTTTTCCGCCCAATAATTCTTGGCTATCGATCCGAACATCTGTTGGGGCGAACGGGCGGTAGACGGTATATCCAGCATATCCGAAAAATAATGTTCAAAGAAATTGACCCAGGCCGGACAGCAGGAAGTCAGAATCGGGAGACACACGTCCTGATCGCCCCGCAGGAAACGGGTGAGCCGGTCCAGCAGTTCCGAACCCTCTTCCATGATGGTCAGGTCTGCAGCAAAATCCGTATCAAACACTTTAGAAAAACCCAGTTCCCTCAAGGCACTCACCATTTTACCCGTCACGGATATACCCGGCGGAAATCCGAATTCTTCACCCAGGGCGGCCCGCACGGCAGGCGCCGTCTGGACAATAACGGTCTTCTCCGGATCGGCCAGGTCGCGTATCAGCCGGTTGGTGTGATCCATCTCCGTGAGGGCGCCTACCGGGCATACGGCCACACACTGTCCGCAATAGGTGCATTCCGAATCGCGCAGCGACTGGTTGAATGCCGGCGCAATGGTAGAAGAGAAGCCTCTGTTCACGGCGCCCAGAGCGCCCACCGTCTGCACATCGTTGCACATCATCTCGCACCGGCGGCAATAGATACACTTCTTCATATCGCGCATAATGGAGGGCGACGCCTCCACTGCAAACTGGCTCTGTTCCCCTTTGAAGGAAACATCGCGTATTTTAAGGCGGGCCGCCAGCTTTTGCAGATCACAATTCCCTGACTTGGCACAGATCAGGCAATCTGTGGGATGGTCAGACAGGATCAGCTCCAACACTACCCGCCGGGCATTCAGCACGCGCAGGCTGCTGGTCTTCACTTTCATCCCGCTCTCACAACGCGTGGCGCAGGAAGGAGCCAGGTTTCGCCTCCCTTCAATTTCCACCACACAAATACGGCAGGAGGCCGGCAGGTTAGTGATACATAAATCCTTCATATTCATATAGCACAACGAAGGGATCTCTACGCCAATGGTTCTGGCGGCTTCCAATACGGTGGTTCCTTTGGGGACTTCCACCTGGTGGTTATCTATTTGTAATTTGATTACTTCTTCCATAAAGAGGTGTCTAAGTAGGTAGTAAAAGGAGATAAATTTATTGTACGGATATAGCTTGGAACTTGCACTTTTCCAAACAGATACCACATTTGATACACTTTACAAAATCGATCACATGCGGTTTCTTCCGTTCCCCGCTGATGGCATTGACCGGACAGTTACGCGTGCACAGCGTACATCCGGTACACAAGTGCGGGTCTATGCAATAAGCCAGCAAGGCCTTGCATTGACCGGCCGGACATTTATGATCACGGATATGGGCCTCATACTCATCCCTGAAATTATCCAGCGTGGAAGCAACCGGATTGGGCGACGTCTGCCCCAAACCACACAAAGCAGTGTCCTTGATCACACTGCCCAGGTTGCGCAGGTTGTCCATATCATCCATCGTACCCTTCCCCTTGGTGATCTTTTCCAGTATTTCACACAATCGCTTGTTTCCGATACGACAGGGAGAGCATTTGCCGCACGATTCCTCCACCGTAAAATCCAGGTAGAACTTAGCCATCGCTACCATACAATCGTCTTCGTCCATCACGATCATACCACCCGAACCCATCATGGAACCGGCGGCGATCAGGTTGTCATAATCAATCGGCAAGTCCAGGTGCTTATCCGTGAGACAACCGCCCGACGGCCCGCCGGTTTGCACCGCCTTGAATTTCTTGCCATCCTTAATACCACCCCCGATACCGAAGATCACTTCACGCAGGGTGGTGCCCATCGGCACTTCGATCAACCCCACATTATTCACTTTCCCGGCCAGCGCAAACACTTTGGTGCCCTTGCTTTTTGCGGTGCCGATGCTGCTAAACCACTCGGCGCCCTTCAACAGGATAACGGGTACACTCGCATACGTTTCTACATTATTCACGTTGGTAGGACAACCCTTATACCCCTTCTCACTCGGGAAAGGAGGCTTAAGCGTAGCTTCACCACGCAGTCCTTCCATGCTGTGTATCAGCGCCGTTTCTTCTCCACACACAAAAGCGCCGGCACCATAGCGGATATCAATCGAAAACGAAAAATCGGTGCCGAAAATATGGTCGCCCAACAAACCGTATTCACTCGCCTGCCGGATAGCAATCTTCAAACGCTCCACGGCCAACGGATACTCGGCACGGATATACACCAAGCCTTTAGTGGCTCCCGTGCAATAGCCGTTGATCGCCATCGCTTCAATCACCGAATGCGGATCACCCTCCAGGATGGAACGATCCATAAACGCACCCGGGTCTCCTTCGTCGGCATTGCACACCACATACTTCTGCTCGCCGGCAGCCTGCCGTGTGATGCGCCATTTCAATCCGGTGGGGAAACCACCGCCTCCACGGCCTCTCAGTCCACTGTCTGCTATCTCCTGTATCACCTGGTCGGGCGTCATTTCCGTCAACGCCTTACCCAGGGCCAGGTAACCGTCGCGGGCAATGTATTCGTCAATATTTTCCGGATTGATAAAGCCGCAATTGCGTAATGCGATCCGGTATTGTTTCTTATAAAAAGTGATGTGCTTGGAATCAGGCACATGCTCCAGCGTTTCCGGATTAATATACAATAACCGGTTCACTTTCCGCCCTTTGACCAGATGTTCCTGAACGATTTCTTCCGCATCTTCAGGGCGTACCTGTACATAGAAGGTATTGTCCGGCACTATTTTAACCACCGGCCCTTTCTCACAAAAACCAAAGCAACCGGTACGGATCACCTGTATGTCTTCCTGCAATCCTTTCTGTTCGATCGCCTTTTGCAGACAGCCGACGATCTGGTCGCTTTGCGAAGCGCGGCAACCCGTACCAGCGCATACCAATATATAATTCGCGTATTTCGTCATATAAACGTATGATTATTTTCGGTTGCTTATTCAGGGTTCACTACCGTATAGGTGATGGGAAGAATATCATCCAGGAGAATACCTTCCTGTATATATTTTGTGATCAGATCGTCCACTTTCTTTTTGGTCACATAGCCAAATACGAGTGGTTCACTGCCCGGCAAAGTGATCTCAACGGTAGGTTCGGCATAGCAGTACCCCATACAGCCGGTTTGTGTCACCAGGGCATCCACTTTTTCCCGGTCGAGCGCCTCGATGAAATAAGTCATAATCTCTTTCGCCCCCGTGGCAATACCACAGGTAGCCATCGAAACCTTTACGCGCACCATCTGTTCGGGATGATTACTTTTCTCACGAAGATCCAGGGTTGAGCGGGCGGATTCGCGCATTCTTTTCAGATCGTCTAACGACTTCACTTTATTCATAACGGGTAGTAGTTTAAGGAAGATAATAATTTGTTTGTGTTTTTCACAAACATAGGCATTTATGTCCGAATAACAAGCAAAACTATTTGTCTTTTTTTCGTTGCCTTCCAGACATATAGCTACACAAATCCATCCGCCGGAAGACCATCTCCCTCCATTTTCTGTCAAAAAGAAAGCAAACAAGGCACAAAAGCAAAAAACAGCAAAAAAGAGCCTGCTGTGAAAATGAAAATAAAAGGATTACGAAAGCTCAGAACTTCTTCAACAAAAACGACGGATTCACGCGCAAATAGACCCCACAGGAAAAACTGGTGGAGCTGCCTACAGGTTGCCAACCGGTTTGAGCGTCGTACAGCCGGTCGGCCAACCGGTAATACACATCCACATCCACCCCCAGTGCAAACCCTTTACCCAACGTGCGGGCATATTCGGCGCCCAGATAAACCATTTTCGGCGCCTCAAACACACCGCCTTTCTCCGTAGTAGACACCGCCCCATAGAAAGGGACACCGAACATGGATATAAAATCATCACATTCCCAGTAAGAGGCCTTCACCCGGAAATCATTGATATCGGCCGTCAGATTGATATAGTTACCATATCCGCTGTCCAAGGGCCACAAATGCCCGGCCTGCTGGTAGTAGCCTGCCACATCGGCCTCCAGGTTGATCCGTTTCAACGCCCCGTAATTCACATTCCACACCACGCCTGCTCCTGCCGCTCCATTCATCAGCGTCTGCACCGAGTTCGTGAACAATGTATCAATCTCGCCCCCCCGGTGCTGCGCTACGCCCTGCACCGGCAGGTAAAAATGCCACTTCGCCTCCGGGTCGTTCAGTTTCACCCGTGAAGAAAGCCCCACGGTAAACGCCTCCTGGTGCGTATCACCCCGGAAGATAAAACTCTGCCAGTTGAGCCAGGCATCCAGGTTGACAGCCTTTGTATCTACCAGTACCTGCAGACCGGTCTCCGGGTCGGCCGTCAGATTCAACTCCGGGCTATATAGCGGATCGATCAACCGGTGATTGGCCGCCCCGTAAATATTCCCAAGGACGATATCCACATGGTCTGACAAAGCCGCCTGCGCCCTGAACCAGGGAAGTATATGCGTACCATACTGGTATTGCCCGCCCTGCCAGTAAGGGATATCCAGGTAAGCCATACTCGGGTACTTTACCGCCCCGTGGTAAAAAAGCATGTGCACACCCAGTTCCAGCTTCATATTGCGCAGCGGATAATACACCGCTTTGGGCTGCAACCACATCCCCGGCAGGGAATAGCCTTTCATTACCTCACCGGCATATTCATTGTTCTTAAAGAAAGGAAGGCCGTCTATCTCCACAGACAACTCCCGCTCTTTTTCCGGCTGTATATGGTAATCCGCAGCATACACTTTCTCAGCCAGTTGGGCGGAAGAAACAACAGGCAAGCCGGCCAATAGCAGGGCCAGGCATCCACCGGTTAGATAGTTTAAAGAGCCTTTCATCATTCACAATTACCTGAGGTTAATATATTGTCTAACGTGCAAACGTAGGAAGAAAATATGGTTTTTTATTCATTTAAAACGGATTTATTCCTGATACAGCCCAATATAATCGAGGAGAAAAGAAGGGCCGGTTCGTCAAATTAGACTAATTTTGTAGCCATTATTCGCGGTCCCAGCCGGGTCACATCTCCGGTTGGCAACCATCCGATGGAGCAAGCTCGATGAAATGAAACTATAAAAGTTAGGGAATAGTAGCAAATGGATTATGCAATTATCGCGGCCGGCGAAGGCTCGCGCCTCGCACAGGAAGGAGTCAAATGGCCCAAGCCGCTGGTACCGCTCAACGGCGTGGCGCTGATAGACCGCCTGATCAGTGTCTTTCTGGCAAACAATGCTTCAGCTATCCGGGTAATCGTGAACGAAGAGATGAGAGAGGTGCAGGAACACCTGCGCAGCCTGTCTCTCCCCGTTCCATTCCATCTGCTGGTGAAGTCAACACCCAGCTCGATGCATAGTTTCTATGAGCTAAGCCGGGATATGCAGACAGACCGGTTGTGCCTCACCACTGTAGACACCATTTTCCATGCCGACGAATTCGGCGGATACATCCGCGCCTTCGAACAAGCGGAAGGAATAGACGGCCTGATGGCTGTCACAGACTACATAGACGACGAGAAGCCGCTCTATGTGGAAACAGACCGGCAGTTACATATCCAGGGGTTTGCCGACCGGGCTACACCCGCCGCCCGCTATATATCCGGAGGCATCTACTGCCTCAAACGTCCGGCCATCGGCGTGCTGGAGAAAGCCATCCGGGAGGGTATGTCGCGTATGCGTAACTACCAACGAGCACTCATTACCGAAGGACTGCACCTCCGGGCCTACCCCTTCTCCAAGATCATCGACGTAGACCATGCCGAAGACATTGCCAAGGCGGAATTATTTATCCAATCAAAAACAACCCACGCATGGACAGACTAACCATAGCCGGTATCAGACGAGGTAACCAATTCTCGCCCAATCATATCGGAAATGACGCGGCCATCTTTTCACTCACGGCCAATCACCTGCGCGATGCCGGTTACATCGTCAACGAATACATTGAATCCGACCTGTTGGTGAGAGGCATCCACGAGCCGTTCATCTTCAATATGGTGCGCGACTGGCAGTCTATCCACCTCCTGCAACAGTGGGAAAAGGAAGGCCGGTGCGTGGTGAACTCCGGATTCGGTATTGAGAACTGTACACGCGAGAAGATGACGCGCCTCCTGATGGACAACCATATCTCCCACCCGGCCAGTATCATCCTCGATACGGACAAAGATCCGCGGGAAGCGCTTGAACAGGCCGGGTTTGACAACTGCTGGATCAAACGGGGCGATTTCCATGCGATCCACCGCGAAGACGTGACCTATGTGCGCAACGCCGACGAAGCCTGCAGCATCCTGAAAGAATATGCCATCCGTAGCATTCCTACCGCTGTGATCAACGAACACCTGACGGGCGACCTGGTTAAATTCTACGGTGTTACCGGCACCGACTTCTTCTACTGGTTCTACCCCTCCAACATGCACCACAGTAAGTTCGGCCTGGAACAAATCAACGGCACAGCCAAGGGTTTCCGTTTCCATCCCGAAGAACTGGTAACCATTTGCAACCAGGCGGCCGAGGTATTAAACATCCACGTCTATGGCGGTGATTGCATCGTTTCAGAAGATGGTACGATCCGGCTGATCGACTTCAACGATTGGCCCAGCTTCGCTCCCTGCCGCGACGAAGCCTCGTTCCATATTGCCAAACGCATCAAACAGCTATTCGAAACAAACGATTAAGACAGCCATGAGTAAGAACACGATCAAGCCTGATCTGGAAGCTTCCCTCAAATCAATGGATACGGAAGAATTTATAGACATTCACTTCTACCGTCCTATCGGCTACAGCTGGGCGCTTTTCTTCCATAAACGGGGCGTCACTCCTAACGCCATCACCGTGGCAGCCATCATTATCGGTGCTGTCGCCGGTATTTGCTTTGGATTCCAGGATATAACGATCAATCTGGTGGGTATGCTGCTGCTGGTATGGGCCAATTCATACGACAGCGCCGACGGGCAACTGGCGCGAATGACAGGACAAAAGAGCCAACTCGGCCGTATCCTCGATGGCGCTTGCGGCGACATCTGGTTCATCGCCATCTATGCCGCCATCTGCATCCGGCTCACCCCCACGTGGGGTATCTGGATCTGGCTGCTGGGCGCCGTTACCGGATTCTTCCACAGCAAGCAGGCATCGATGGCCGATTATTACCGCAACATCCACCTCTTGTTCCTGAAAGGGAAAGCAGGCAGTGAACTCTCCTACTCGCCCGTATTGAAAGAAAATTATAAGCAATTGAGCTGGAAGCGCGACTTCGTCTATAAACTGTTCGAAACGTTCTATCTCAATTATACGATGGAGCAGGAAAAAGCCAGTCCCCGTTTCCAGGAAATGATGCATGTGATCCGTACCCAATACAACGGCAAAGCGCCTGAGCATTTCCGCACCGCCTTCAGGGCTAAGAGCCTGCCGTTGATGAAGTATACCAATATGCTCTCGTTCAACCTGCGCACCCTTGCGCTGTTCACCAGCCTGCTGATCAACCAGCCGTGGGCCTATTTCGCCTTTGAACTCACCGTGCTGAACGCCATGCTGGTCTATATGATCATTACCCACGAGCGTTTTTGCCGCCTGTTTACCAACGAACTCCAAACAAACGCATACGGACATGTTTAATGTAGCCAACACAAAAGGGATCATCTTCGACTACGGCGGTACCATCGACAGCAATGGCCTCCATTGGGCCGAAGTGATCTGGATGGCCTATCTGCACTACCGCGTACCGGTATCCAAAGACACTTTCCGGGAAGCCTACGTGCATGGCGAACGCACGCTGGGTAAAAATCCCATCATCCAGCCTCACCATACCTTCCGGGATATGCTCCGTATGAAACTGGCTATCCAGGCCGATTGGCTGATAACCGGGGGACACCTCACTGAAACACAAACGGCAAACGGACTTTCCGACAGGCTGGCCGACTGGTGTTATGCCTACGCACGGCAGGCTATCGACAACGCCCGCCCCATCCTGGAACAGTTGCACGCCCGCTATCCGATGGTATTGGTATCTAATTTCTACGGCAACGTTGAATCCGTATTGAAAGATTTCAACCTGAATCACCTGTTCGGGTCCATCGTCGAATCGGCCGTTGTCGGTATCCGCAAACCCGACCCGCGTATCTTCGCCCTCGGCGTGGAACAGTTGGGGATGGAAGCAACAGCTATTGTTGTGATCGGCGACTCGCACGACAAAGATATCCTCCCCGCCGCCAGACTCGGTTGCCAGACCATCTGGCTGAAGAGTATCGGCTGGACACCCTATAAAGGCAACGAAACGGCCGATGCCCTTATCAGTGATTTCGACCAACTGAAACTTCTTTTCCAACTTCCATAAAACCGAAAACAGACCAGAACAAGCCGGAAACAGCCCACTTTCATCCCCCCATCCTTACGTACCTTTGTTCGCGTTAAGGCAAAGAGATATATAATATGTATAAGAAACTATGGGCATATACTGCCCTGGCCATGCTGTGTGCATGCGAATTGATAGACTACCATCCCTACGATGGGCGGTTAAGCACAGACGCCACCGATACCAATCGCACACAGATCGCCCGTATCGAAGCGGCTACGCAGGGGAAAGACACCATTCGCTTCGTCCTGATGGGCGATTCGCAACGTGCGTATGACGAGACGGAACTCTTTGTGGCAGCAGTCAACCGTCGTTCCGACATCGACTTTGTGATCCACGGAGGTGATATGGCCGACTTCGGCATGAAGAAAGAGTATGAGTGGTGCTACGAGATCATGTCTATACTCCGTATCCCCTACGTAGCCCTGATCGGCAACCACGACATTATCGGCAACGGCGGCCATGTATACAACCGCATCTATGGCGACGAAAACTTTTCCTTCATTGCCGGCAACATCAAATTCGTCTGCCTCAACACCAATGCCATTGAATACGACTACTCGCATCCGGTACCCGACTTCAACTTCATTAAACAGGAAGTGAGCGATACGGCAGCATACACACGCACAGTCGTCGCCATGCACGCCCCTCCGGGTAATGAACAGTTCAACAACAATGTAATGGATGTCTTCCAGGCATACCTGAAGCGATTCCCCGGTCTGCAATGCTGCCTCCATGCCCACAACCATAATCTGTCTGCTATCGATCTCTTCAACGACGGGATCCTATACTACGGTTGCGCCAATATGGCCAAACGCAGTTACCTACTATTCACATTCACCCCTGAAGGATATACGTATGAGACGATCTACTTTTAAATACATGGCCGGAGTATTGTTGCTGTGCCCCTTTACTCTCACAGCACAAACCACCTATGAGCAACGGGTAGAACGCTATACGTCTGCCTGGAACAAGATCATTCCCCGTTATACCAAACTGCAATATGCAGGTTCAATGGGTATGTTTTCTGCCGGTGTGGGCTGGAACTACGGCCGGAATCACTGGGAGACCGACTTCCTGCTCGGCTTCGTACCCCGCAATGCCGACCGGCATGCGATGATGACGGTAACGCTCAAGCAAAACTATCTGCTCACCCAAATCCCCCTATATAAAAACCTTTCCTTCGAACCGCTCGCCTGTGGGCTGTATCTCAATACCCTGCTGGACGACGACTTCTGGGTAAAGAATCCCGACAAATACCCCAAAGGATATTATACCTTTTCCACCCGGATCCGCGCCCACGTATTCATAGGCCAGCGTTTCACGTTGAACCTCAACACCGAGAAAGCCCGCAACCGCGCCATCACCTTCTTCTACGAACTCAGTTCGTGCGACCTCTACCTGATCAACGCCTTCACCAACAACTACCTCAAGCCGTCGGACTATCTGAGCTTATCGTTCGGATTGAAGTTGCAAATCCTGTAATCCAAGCATGATCCACCCCACATCCACCTAAGCCGGAGATGAGTGCAACTTTTTTCAGGGAAAGACAGTGGCATGGAGAGTAACTTCGCACATTTATTCCTACCTTTGTACGGATAACAAGGGGTGCCATACTGTACGGGCTGAGATCATACCCAACGAACCTGATGCGGGTAATGCCGCCGTAGGAAAACAATGCAGCCAGCCCCCTCCTATTTTTGACGGAAATGAACATTCAAACCCGATTCCGATACCCCACGGCGTTAACGATCGCCGGATCGGACAGTAGCGGTGGCGCCGGCATACAGGCCGACCTCAAAACATTCTCGGCGCTGGGCGTCTATGGCATGTCAGCCATCACCTCCATTACGGCACAAAACACCCAGGGCGTGCGTGGCATCCAATCCGTGGCGCCGGATATCCTACGCGGCCAACTGGAAGCCGTATTCGAAGACAGCACTATCGATGCCGTGAAAACCGGTATGTTGCACAACAGCGAAACGATCCGGATCATCGCCGACATAGCAGACCGGTTCAAGCCCTCCTACCTGGTGGTAGACCCGGTAATGATCGCTACCAGCGGCAGCCGCCTGATCGAAGACGAAGCAGTGGAAGCCATCGTAAGCTTGCTGTTCAGGCGGTGTTCCCTCCTGACTCCCAACATAGACGAAGCCCAATTCCTGACCGGCCTCACGATACAAACACCGGCCGATATGGAGCAGGCCGCCCGCCGGCTGATGCAAATGGGCTGCCGCGCCGTACTGATGAAAGGCGGACACCTGGAAGGCGAAGAGATGACGGATATCCTTTGCTGTGAGGGCGAAGCACCTCTGCGGCTGCAATCTCCCAAAATACATACGCCACACACGCACGGCACGGGCTGTACCTTCTCGTCGGCCATCACGGCCTTGCTGGCGGTAGGAAACCCGCTGCCCGAAGCCGTGAAGCAGGCCAAAGACTATATCACCCGGGCGCTGGAAGCCGGCGCAGATACTTTTGTGGGGAAAGGACACGGACCGGTGAACCATTTCTTTGCCCCCCTGCCGTTGCGAAAGATCAGGCTGAAGGCATGAAGCAGTTAGTGGTCATTACTACACCTGCATGCTTCGACAGCGAAGCCGATATATTGACACAGCTTTTCCAGGCTGGCATGACGCGGCTGCACCTCCGCAAGCCCGGCAGCGAAGAAGCCGAACAGGAAGCGCTGATCAGCCGGATACCCGCCGCCTTTCACCGGCATATCGTGCTGCATGATCACTTCGGGTTGGCGGCAAAATGGAACCTGTGCGGTATTCACCTTAACAGCCGGAACCCGGACATACCAACCGGATTTACAGGCAGTGTGAGCCGCTCCTGCCATACACTGGATGAACTGACAGATGTTTCCATCTATACGTATGTATTCCTGAGCCCGGTCTTTTCAAGTATCTCTAAGGAAGGCTATCCATCAGCCTTCTCTACCGGAACATTGCAAGAGGCTGCCGGTAAAGGCTTGATCAACGACAAGGTAATCGCCTTGGGGGGAATGGATAGCAAAACAATTCCCCGGATCGCACACCTGCCTTTCGGTGGCGCAGCTGTGCTGGGCGCTTTATGGGGGCCGTCAGATACCACCTGTATGAAAGAAGTAACTAAACGCTACCACGCCCTCCGGGAATGTGTAGCTAACATACATTATTAATTTATAAAACACAAAGCAAAATGACAACAAACACAAACGGCACGCAACTGATGTACATTACCCAACCCAACCCAACTCTCCCGGAAGTAGAACAGGTGAGAAAAGTATTGGAAGGTGGCTGCAGATTCATTCAGCTAAGACTAAAACAAGGTTGGTATCAGGAAATAGCCAATGCCGTGGTAGCTCTCTGCCATACCTATAAGGCGCTCATTTGTATCAACGACCACCCGGGCTTGGCCGTTCTTTCACGTGCTCATGGCGTACATCTGGGGGCACAGGATATAGCAGTGCACGTTGCACGTATGGCAGCCGACACTGCCGGACTGGAAAATTTCCTGATCGGCGCCACCGCCAACACCTTCGACGATATCCGTCGGGCAGTAGACGACGGAGCCTCCTACATCGGCCTTGGCCCTTACCGTTATACGGAAACAAAATCCAACCTCAGCCCGCTGCTCGGATTGGAAGGTATCCGGAATATTATGCAACAATGCGACGATGCTGGGATTGAAATACCTATCTTTGCCATCGGAGGCATTGAACCAGAAGATATTACCCCATTAATGGAGGCCGGCGTAGACGGTATAGCCGTATCAGGCGCCATCCTGCGGGCAGCAGATCCGACTGCGGAGACCCGACATTTTTTACAACTAATAAATGCTTGACACTCATGGCAAAAAAGAACAACATGCGCATCACGTACCCCGCGTCTGAAAAGATCTACGCACGGGGCGACATCAACAAAATATGGGTAGGCATGCGCAAGATCAAACTGATGGACAGCGTTACCGTGGACAAAAACGGGAAGAAGACCCATAAAAAGAACAGTCCCGTCATCGTATACGATACCAGCGGCCCCTATTCAGATCCGAAACATACGGTCAATATCGAAGAGGGCCTTCCCCGTATCCGCGAAGAATGGTACGGCAAGCGCAAAGACATGGTGGAACTGACCGAGTTGAGTTCTGAATACGGACGCCTGCGACAGGCCGACCCGTCGCTGGACAGCATCCGTTTCCCCCGCCTCCACCTGCCTTACAAAGCCAAGGATGGCAAATGCATCACCCAGATGTACTACGCCAAACGCCGTATCATCACACCGGAGATGGAATATGTGGCGATCCGTGAGAACCAGCAGATCGAAGCGTTGGGGCTGAAATCGTATATCACCCCGGAATTTGTTCGCAAGGAAGTGGCCGCCGGACGCGCCATCATCCCCGCCAATATCAACCATCCGGAAGCCGAACCGATGATCATAGGCAAGCGGTTCCTGGTAAAGATCAATACCAACATCGGCAACTCGGCGCTCTCGTCGGGTATCGACGAAGAGATCGAGAAAGCGATCTGGAGTTGTAAGTGGGGCGGCGATACCCTGATGGACCTGTCTACCGGCAACAACATCCACGAGACACGCGAATGGATCATCCGCAACTGCCCGGTGCCGATGGGTACCGTGCCTATCTACCAGACGCTGGAAAAGGTAGACGGACGGATCGAAGACCTGAGCTGGGACCTCTACCGCGATACCCTGATCGAACAGTGCGAGCAGGGGGTAGACTACTTCACCATCCACGCCGGATTGCTGAAAAGCTATATCGAAATGACGCTCACGCGGCTCACCGGCATCGTCTCACGCGGCGGTTCGATCATGGCCAAATGGATGCAGATACACAACAAGGAGAACTTCCTCTTCACCCACTTTGCCGAGATCTGCGAGATCCTGAAAGCCTACGACGTGGCGGTGTCTATCGGCGACGGCCTGCGTCCCGGCTCGATCTACGACGCCAACGACCAGGCGCAGTTTTCCGAACTGTACACCATGGGGCAACTCACCAAGGTGGCCTGGGACCAGTATGTACAGGTGATCATCGAAGGACCCGGCCATGTGCCGATGAACAAGATCCACGAGAACATGAAAGAGCAGCAGTATGCCTGCCACGGCGCACCGTTCTACACCCTCGGCCCGCTGACAACAGACATAGCCCCGGGCTACGACCATATCACGTCGGCCATCGGCGCCGCACAGATCGCCTGGCAGGGAACAGCCATGATCTGCTACGTAACCCCGAAGGAGCACCTCGGGCTGCCGAATAAAGAAGATGTACGCAACGGTGTGATCGCCTACAAAATAGCCGCCCATGCCGCCGACCTGGCAAAAGGACACCCCGGCGGACAGGTACGCGACAACGCCCTGAGCAAAGCCCGCGCCGACTTCCGCTGGAAAGACCAGTTCCACCTGGCCCTCGACCCGGACAGGGCGCTGCAGTACTACAAGGAAAGCGCCGTCACCGACGGCGAGTTCTGCACCATGTGCGGCCCCAACTTCTGCGCGATGAAGCTAAGCCGCGAGGCGCAGGAGCATTGTAAGAAATAGGCTAAGGTCCTTAAAGCCTTTTAAAGTCAAGAAAAAGGGGGTCAACAGTCAGTAGGTGTGCTTGCGCTTCCCCTCTTGAGCTACTCTCTATACACATCTTTTTGTGTGTATGCGAATGCCCCGTCAGGGGTATCTTGTTGGTAGCCAGGGGTGAAGGCGAAGCCAAGCCCCTGGACAGGCGATTGGTGGGTGTTTTTGTGCCGCGTCAGCGGTACCGGTCTATTGTACGCGGCACCGCTGACGCGGCGCATTAATATATGCTATCCGTATTTACCAGGGGCTTGGCTTCGCCTTCACCCCTGGCTAC
>JAVBUH010000040.1:0-51281 GCA_031555505.1 Tannerellaceae bacterium | reverse complement strand
TGTAGAATTGTATTCTAAATAATAATTGATTTCCATGGCGATATTAGCATTTCAAAAACCCGATAAAGTATTGATGTTGGAAGCGGACAACTTCTTTGGGAAGTTCGAATTTCGTCCGTTAGAACCCGGCTATGGTATTACTGTAGGTAATGCTTTACGTCGTATTCTCTTATCGTCTCTTGAAGGTTTTGCTATTACATCCATTAAAATCGACGGCGTGGACCATGAATTTGGTACAATCCCCGGCGTGATTGAGGATGTGCAAAACATCATTCTTAATCTGAAACAAGTAAGATTGAAGCATGTAGTAGACGATATTGAGAATGAAAAAGTAAGTATTACTGTTTCGGGTTCGGAAGTGTTCAAAGCCGGTGATATTGGTAAACAGCTGACAGGATTTGAAGTATTGAATCCGGATCAGCATATTTGCCGTATCAACCCGAGTGCAAGTTTCCATATCGAATTAACCATTGATAAAGGTCGCGGATATATTCCGGCTGATGAGAACAGAGACCCGAATGCAGATACCCAAGTGATCGCAATCGATTCTATTTTCACTCCGATCCGGAATGTGAAATATGCGGTAGAGAACTTCCGTGTAGAACAGAAGACCGACTACGAAAAGCTGATCATTGAGATTGTTACCGATGGATCGATTCATCCGAAGGAAGCATTGAAAGAAGCAGCTAAGATTCTTATTCATCACTTCATGTTGTTCTCAGACGAGAAGATTGCAATGGAAACGGTGGATACGGAAGGCAATGAAGAATTTGATGAGGAAGTACTTCACATGCGTCAACTGCTGAAGAGCAAATTGGCCGAAATGGATCTTTCCGTTCGTGCCCTGAACTGCCTCAAAGCAGCCGATGTGGAAACACTGGGTGAACTGGTTAAATTTAATAAGAACGATCTGTTGAAGTTCCGTAATTTCGGAAAGAAATCATTGACCGAACTTGATGAATTGCTGGACAGCCTGAATCTTTCATTCGGTATGGATATCACGAAGTATAAATTAGATAAAGAGTAACTGAACGATGAGACATAATAAGAAATTCAACCATTTGGGTCGTACCCACTCACACCGTGCGGCGATGCTTTCGAATATGGCCTGTTCTCTGATTAAGCATAAGAGAATCTTTACCACTACAGCGAAAGCCAAAGCCCTTCGTGTATATGTGGAACCGCTTATTTCGAAGTGCAAAGAGGATACTACACACTCAAGACGTGTTGTATTCAGCAACCTGAAGGACAAGCATGTTGTGACGGAACTGTTTAATGAAGTAGCTCAAAAGATCGGCGATCGCCCGGGTGGTTACACCCGTATTATCAAGACGGGTAACCGTTTGGGTGATAATGCCGCTATGTGCTTCATTGAATTGGTGGATTATAACGAAAACATGGCAAAGGAAACAGCTAAGAAAGCAAAAGCAACCAGACGCTCACGCAAGAAAGCTACCGAAGCCGCTCACACTGTTGAAGCTCCTGCTGCAGAAGCAACAGAAGAAAAAGCTGCTGAATAATCCCGGATTATTTTACACAGTATATCAAAAGGCGCCTTAAAAGGGCGTCTTTTGTTTTTTGTGGCTGAATTCATGAAGATATGGGAACATTCGCCTGCTACCGGCTGTTATATATTATGGTATAAACAAAATCAGTAACCAATATGCAAATAGTTAAAGTTATAGGGAGAGAGATTCTGGATTCGCGCGGGAATCCAACAGTAGAAGTGGATGTACTTTTAGAATCGGGCGCTTTGGGTCGTGCAGCTGTGCCCTCCGGCGCTTCTACAGGTGAGAATGAAGCCATTGAATTACGCGATGGAGATAAGAAACGTTACGGTGGTAAGGGCGTGCTGAATGCTGTAGAAAATGTGAATAAATTCATTGCTCCGGCTGTGATTGGCATGAATGCTCTGAATCAGCGTGAGATCGACCATAAACTTATTGCTCTCGATGGTACCAAGACCAAGTCAAAACTTGGAGCTAATGCCCTGCTTGGTGTGTCGCTGGCTGTTGCAAAGGCAGCTGCCAGCTACCTGGATCTTCCCTTGTATCGCTATATCGGTGGGACAAATGCCTATGTGATGCCTGTTCCGATGATGAATATCATTAACGGCGGATCACACTCGGATGCTCCGATCGCTTTCCAGGAATTTATGATTCGTCCGGTGGGTGCCGGCAGTTTTCGTGAAGCTTTGCGCATGGGAGCTGAAGTGTTTCATGCACTGAAGAAAGTGTTACACGATCGCGGATTGAGTACGGCTGTAGGTGATGAAGGTGGTTTTGCGCCGGCGCTCGATGGCACGGAAGATGCGCTCAACTCCATCATGGCTGCTATCAAGGCCGCCGGATATAAACCGGGTAAAGACGTGACTATTGCTATGGACTGTGCTGCTTCTGAATTTTATAATAAAGGGACTTACGATTATACGAAGTTTGAAGGTGCGAAAGGTGCTAAGCGAAATGCGACCGAACAAGTGGCTTACCTGGCCGAACTGGTGAAGAAATTTCCTATTGATTCTATCGAAGACGGCATGAGTGAAAACGACTGGGACGGCTGGCAGCAGTTGACCGCCGCTTTAGGTGATAAATGCCAGTTGGTAGGAGACGACCTGTTTGTGACAAACGTGGAGTTTTTGTGTAAAGGTATCGTTAAGAAGTGCGCCAACTCGATCCTGATCAAGGTCAACCAGATCGGTACGCTGACAGAAACGCTTGATGCGATAGAGATGGCACACCGCAACGGTTATACGTCGGTTACCTCGCATCGCTCGGGAGAGACAGAAGATAGCACCATTGCCGATATCGCTGTGGCTACCAACTCGGGCCAGATCAAAACCGGCTCACTGAGCCGTTCCGACCGTATGGCTAAATATAACCAGTTGCTTCGGATTGAAGAAGATCTCGGAACATTGGCTATCTATGGATATAAGGCAGTGAAATAAGCTTGTAGACAATTAGCGGACTGGGCGATTGACGACCGGACATCATAAGGGGCATACTGTAAGTGTGCCTTTTATTATTTTCATCACCCTGCACAAACAGATTAGCATGTTGATATGATACCGATGAGGGTGCTTACAATAAAAGAAATAAGGTGAGGAAAAATTGCGGCGATAAAAGTTGTGTTTTGAATGTAATATCCTTACCTTTGCACCGCAATTTTATTAACAATAAAAACAAAACAGCGTTTATGAACAATTATGAAACCGTTTTCATTTTAACTCCCGTTTTGTCTGATGCTCAGATGAAGGAAGCGGTAGAAAAGTTCACGACGATCCTAAAGAATGAAGGAGCTGAGATCGTGAATGAAGAAAGCTGGGGCCTGCGCAAGTTGGCATATCCAATCGACAAGAAAACAACCGGTTTTTACCAGTTGGTTGAGTTTAAGTCAAATCCTGAAGTGATCGCTAAACTGGAAGTCCAGTTCCGTCGTGACGAACGCGTGATCCGTTTCCTTACTTTCCGTCAGGATAAGTATGCAGCCGAATACGCAGCGAAGAGAAGAAACTTGAAATCATCTAAAGAAACAGTAAAGGAGAACTAAATCATGGCAGCAACTCAATCAGAAATCAGATATCTGACCCCGCCTTCGGTAGACGTAAAGAAGAAGAAATATTGCCGTTTTAAAAAGAACGGTATTAAGTATATCGATTACAAAGATCCCGAATTCTTGAAGAAGTTTCTGAACGAACAGGGTAAGATCCTTCCCCGTCGTATCACTGGTACTTCACTGAAGTTTCAGCGTCGTATTGCGCAGGCAGTGAAGAGAGCCCGTCATTTGGCTTTGCTTCCTTTTGTAACCGATTTAATGAAATAATAAAGAAGAGAGGAGACAGAATATGCAAGTTATTTTGAAAGAAGATGTAGTAAACTTAGGCTACAAAGACGATATCGTAACAGTGAAAAATGGTTACGGACGTAACTTTCTAATCCCCCAGGGCAAGGCAGTTATCGCTTCGGAATCGGCCAAGAAAGTATTGGCAGAAAACCTGAGACAGCGTGCTCACAAACTGGCCAAGATCAAAGAAGATGCTCAGGCATTGGCAGCTAAAATGGAAGGTGTAACGCTGACTATTGGTGCCAAGACCAGTTCTACCGGAACCATCTTCGGTTCAGTAGGTAACATCCAGGTGGCTGAAGCGTTGGAAAAACAAGGTTACGAGATTGACCGTAAGATCATCTATATTAAAGAAACTGTAAAAGAGGCCGGTAGCTATAAGGCGTTGCTGAAACTTCACAAGGAAGTCTCTGTAGAGATCCCATTCGAAGTGGTTTCGGAATAAGCAAAGATTCTACTTATGCATCATAAAGAGGACAATCCTGAATGGGGGTCCTCTTTTTTTGTTCCCTTATTTATTGAAACACACCGATTAATCCGTAAAAAATAGTACATTTGCCCAGAATATACAAAGATTTTGTCGTGGGCAAGAAGTATTTTCACTATATCAGTCTGATCATTGTTGGGGTGTTTTTCCTTCCTGGCCTCCAGGCTAAGGACCGGGTCTTTACCATCGTTATTGATGCCGGGCATGGCGGGAAAGATCCCGGAGCGCGAGGTAGTGGTGTGAATGAAAAGGATATCAACCTTTCTGTCGCCCTTAAATTGGGCCGTATGCTTACGGATAATTTTAATGATGTGCGGGTGGTATATACGCGCAGTACAGATGTCTTTGTCGAGCTGGATGAACGTGCAAACATCGCCAACCGGCAGAAAGCTGATTTGTTTATGTCTATCCATGCGAATGCCATTCGGGGTAAATCAGCGATCAAAGGGACGGAAACCTATACGCTGGGGTTAGCCAGGAGCGACGAGAACCTGGAGGTGGCTAAACGCGAAAATGCGGCTATTCTGCTGGAAGATAACTATTTGCAAAAGTACGAAGGATTTGACCCGAATTCATCGGAATCGTATATCATCTTTGAGTTTATGCAGAACAAGCATATGGAACAAAGTATCGGTCTCGCATCAGAAATACAGAAAGCCTTTGCAACATCTAAACGGACCGACCGTGGTGTGCGACAAGCTGGATTTTTGGTGTTGACAAAAACCAGCATGCCGAGTGTGTTGGTTGAACTTGGCTATATGACCCATGTGGAGGAAGTGCGCTACATGAACTCGCAATCCGGCCAAAAGCAACTGGCGGAATCGCTTTATAACGCCTTTCTGAAATACAAGCGTGAGTACGACCGGAAGCAAGGTATACTGACTGATTTGCCGGCTGCAATTGTACCGAATGTATCTGATGATGATCTTCTGGCAGAAGAAAAACCGGCGGCGCAAACAACTGCCCGTGCTTCTTCAGGTAGTGTAAGATCTGCCTCTACAGCAAAGCAATCTACACAGAAGGTTGCTGCAGCTCCGGGTGAGACAGTCTATAAGGTGCAGATTTTGGCTTCGGATAAAAAACTGTCAGACAATTCGCCCTTCTTGAAAGGATACAAAGCTCATTATTATCAAGAGAAAGGGATGTATAAGTATACGTATGGCGAAACTACCGATGAAAAAGAAATACAAAAGCTGCGGAAGGAATTGGCTAAAAAGTTCAAAGGCGCTTTTGTGATTTCCTTTCGTGATGGTAAGAAAGTAACGAATTAGAAATAAAACAAATAGACGAGATGAAAAGTAATTTTTCAAAAGAGGCAAAAATAGGATTGGTAACGATTGTCAGCCTGGCGCTGTTGTATATCGGAATAAACTATCTGAAAGGGGTTAACCTGTTTCAGCCGGCCAACCATTATTACGTTACATTTAATAATGTAAAGGATGTGACGGTCTCCAGTCCCGTATATGTGGAAGGCTTCAAAGTGGGATTGGTGCGGGCGATTCAATACGATTATAGTACTACAGACAAGATTACGGTTGAAATTAGTTTGGATGATGCTATGAAGATTAATCAGGGTAGTTATATTACTATTGTGAAAACACTGTTGAGTGGTGCCGAGTTGCATATCCAACTGAATAAGTATGTTTCTGAATATATGAAACCCGGTGCTGTGATTGAAGGGCGGATGGGTGATGATATGATGGGGGCAGTACAGGCAAAATTATTGCCGGGAGTAGAAGCACTGTTGCCTAAGTTAGACTCTATTATGACCGGCCTGCAAGTGTTGGTGAATCATCCGGCCCTGTCGCAGTCTTTTGAACATATAGAAAAGACTACAGGTAATCTGGAAGTGTCTACCCGCCAACTGAATCGGATATTGTCGGCTGATGTCCCTGTGATTGTGCAGAATCTAAAGACGATGACCGGTAACTTTACCGAAGTAAGTGCCAATCTGAAAGAATTAGACCTTGCCATGACGCTTCATTCTGTCAATAGTACACTGGCTAACCTGAAGATGACTACAGATAAGTTGAACTCTCCGGATAATTCCCTGGGTTTGCTTTTGAACGACAGAAGCCTATACTATAACTTGAACAGTGCTACTGACAATGCATCAAAACTGCTGCTCGATCTCCGTGAAAATCCCAAAAGATATGTCCATTTTTCTGTTTTTTAAGTAAGTGCGTATCTGCTGTTTTGTTTTCCTAATTTAGAATCATTCTAATTAGGTGAAAGGAAATTTGTAGCTTCAAAGACTTCAATAAGGCGTTAGGTTTAAGAACCATACGCCTTTTTTCATAAGTGAAAATTTGGATAATGATAGGAGAGTGAAGCAGGCCTGTTGGAGACGAAAACAAAGCGTTCTGAACCTTTGCTTCTTCCTAAGTTGCTGATAGATAATCAGATGTGCGTAAGTGCTTGAGCCTAAATGGAGTATTAAAACGCAAGTTTTTTGAAGAGAAAATATGTTTTTTTTTTCAGAAATTAATTCCAAACTTTGTATTCCTGAAAAGTTATGTAAGGAGTTGAAAAGATATGCAAGCTAACCATCAAATATTGTGGAATCAATGCCTAACCGTTATTAAAGACAATGTCTCCGAAGCTGTTTTTAATACTTGGTTTATGCCGATTGTCCCTTTAAATTATGAAGGGAATAAGTTGACAATACAAGTGCCAAGTCAATTTTTTTATGAGTATTTGGAGGAGAAATATGTCAATATATTACGGGTAACGTTGCACCGTGTCATCGGAGAGGGGGCAGCATTGAATTACCGTGTGATGGTGGATCGTTCTACGGGAGGTACAGTAGACTATCCCGCCGAGGATGCATCGGCGGCTGTCAAGAAAATTGTTCCCAAAAATGCAAATAAAGCCCCTGAAGCCTTTGCACAGCCTATGGTGCAGGATTTGGATCCGCAGTTGAATCCTAAGTATAACTTTGATAATTTCTTTGAGGGAGCCAGTAATATCTTGACTCGTACAGCTGGTGAAGCGGTTGCGGATAATCCGGGTAAGACTACCTATAATCCCTTGTTTATATATGGTCCTTCTGGCGTGGGAAAGACGCATCTTTGCCATGCAATCGGTACACGTATCCGCGAGAGATACCCGGAAAAACGTGTTTTGTATGTTTCTTCACACCTTTTCCGTGTACAGTATACAGATGCTATCCGCCGGAATACGACAAACGATTTTCTGAATTTTTATCAGGGGATTGACGTCTTACTGTTGGATGATATCCAAGAGTTGGCTGGTATGGAGAAAACACAGTATACCTTCTTTCATATATTTAATCACCTGCATCAATTAGGGAAACAGTTGGTGCTTACTTCAGATAAAGCTCCGATTGATTTGCAGGGGATGGAAGAACGTCTAATCACGCGTCTGAAATGGGGGTTGACTGCTGAGTTGAAGCGTCCAGACTTGGAATTGCGTAAAAAAATACTCAGAAAGAAGATCAACAACGATGGTATCCGCGTGCCAGATGATGTGGTGGATTATATTGCGGAGAATGTGACACAGAATATACGTGATCTGGAAGGTATCCTTGTTTCCTTGATGGCTCATGCTGTGATTAAGAACAAAGATATCGATATGGCGTTGGCAAAGCGTGTGATTGGTCAGGTGGTTCGTGTGGAAAAAAAGCAATTCTCCATACAGGATATTCAGTCGGTAGTTTGCCGGTACTTTAATTTGGAGATGTCGTTGATTCAAACTACCTCCAGGAAGCAAGAAATTGTACAGGCTCGTCAGATTACGATGTATTTATCAAAGAAATATACTGATTGCTCGTTTTCACACATCGGTAAAATGGTCGGGCGAAAAGATCACGCAACTGTGCTGTATGCCTGCAAGACGATCAAGGATCAGATTGAAACAAGTAAGGCGGTGCGTTCTTCCGTAGAAGAAATCGAGAGTTTGCTTAAGAGCTAGCTTAAAGCTAAAGGCAAGTGCTGTTAAAAGGGTATATCCGTTGGATATGTCCTTTTTTTTGTTTTACTTTTTGGAGAAGTGTCTTTCGCGTGTGGTTGTCTTTTTGGGAAAACATTTCCTCTTCTTCGAAAAATTAATACGCTGTTGGTTAGTGCTTTGTGATTTGTTTTGGAAAACTTCTGAACAAAAACACATTTTCTTTTGTTATAATTTGGCAAAGCGATAAACTCTTTATAACATTGTAGTCTCAAACCGTTATCAATATTTTAATAACACTTTATATACCGTGAATAAGAAAACTTTTACCTTTGATGAAGCCTATAAAGCTTCTTTGGCCTACTTTACCGGTGATGAACTAGCTGCGAAAGTATGGGTAAATAAGTATGCATTGAAAGATGCCTTCGGAAATATCTATGAAGGTTCCCCGGTAGATATGCATCACAGACTGGCTTCCGAAATTGCCCGTGTAGAGGCAAAGTATCCTAACCCGTTGTCTGAAAAGGAACTCTTCGATCTGTTTGATCATTTTCGTTACATTGTTCCGCAAGGAAGTCCCATGACAGGGATCGGTAATGATTTTCAAATCGCATCGTTGTCTAACTGTTTTGTGATTGGCTTGGATGGTGAGGCGGATTCGTATGGTGCCATTATCCGTATTGATGAAGAGCAGGTACAATTGATGAAACGCCGTGGGGGTGTGGGGCATGATTTGTCACATATCCGTCCGAAAGGGTCGCCGGTTAAAAACTCGGCGTTGACTTCTACCGGGCTGGTGCCATTTATGGAACGTTATTCCAATTCTACCCGCGAAGTGGCTCAGGATGGTCGTCGAGGTGCTCTGATGTTGAGTGTATCAATTAAACATCCCGACTCGGAGTCGTTTATCGACGCCAAGATGGTGGAGGGTAAAGTGACGGGAGCCAACGTGTCGGTGAAAATCGACGATGATTTTATGAATGCTGTAGTAAATCAGACTTCTTATCAGCAGCAATATCCGATTGATGCCGATAATCCTGTGACTGTAAAGGATATCAATGCAGCTGAATTATGGGAAAAGATTATCCACAATGCTTGGAAATCGGCAGAGCCCGGTGTGCTTTTCTGGGATACGATCCTGAAAGAGTCCATTCCCGATACGTATGCTGATCTGGGTTTCCGTACGGTATCCACGAATCCGTGCGGCGAGATTCCTCTGTGCCCGTATGATAGCTGCCGCCTGCTGGCAATAAATTTATATTCGTACGTAGTGAAGCCGTTTACCAAAGAAGCCTA
The DNA here is from genome assembly GCA_031555505.1 of Tannerellaceae bacterium. Taxonomy (GTDB): domain Bacteria; phylum Bacteroidota; class Bacteroidia; order Bacteroidales; family Tannerellaceae; genus JAJDIA01. Next base: position 41,749 of record JAVBUH010000040.1, on the reverse strand, counting down.
TTTCGATTATGAACTGTTCAAGCAGCATGTCGAACTCGCGCAGCGTATCATGGATGATATCATCGACCTGGAAACGGAAAAGATAGAAAAGATTATAGAAAAGATTGATGCAGACCCGGAGTCACACGAAGTAAAAGATGCGGAACGGCATTTGTGGGATAAGATCCAGCGGAAAACCTTAATGGGGCGTCGTACCGGCGTAGGGATCACAGGCGAGGGCGATATGATTGCTGCTTTGGGATTACGCTACGGCTCGGAAGACGCGACTGAGTGTGCTGAAAATATCCAGAAAACATTGGCCATTGCTGCTTATCGTTCGTCTGTTAAGATGGCGAAGGAACGTGGTGCCTTTGAAATTTATGATGCTAAACGGGAAGAGAAGAATCCGTTTATCAGTCGATTGCGTGAGGCTGACCCTCAGTTGTATGACGATATGGTAAAATATGGGCGTCGTAATATTGCCTGTCTGACGATTGCACCGACAGGGACCACCAGTCTAATGACACAAACCACTTCCGGTATTGAGCCCGTGTTCCTTCCTGTATATAAACGTCGTCGTAAGGTAAATCCCAACGATGCGGCCGTGCGTGTGGATTTTGTGGATGAAACGGGTGATGCTTATGAAGAATTCATTGTCTTCCATCATAAGTTTGTGACCTGGATGCAGGCAACCGGGCATTCGGTGACTAAAAAGTATACGCAGGAGGAAATTGACGACCTGATCGCCCAGTCTCCCTACTACAAAGCTACATCCAATGATGTAGACTGGATGCAGAAAGTGCGTATGCAGGGACGTGTACAGAAATGGGTAGACCATTCGATCAGCGTAACGATCAACCTGCCTGCTGATGCTACGGAAGATCTGGTGAATGCTTTGTATATTGAAGCTTGGAAATGTGGTTGCAAAGGATGTACGGTGTATCGCGATGGTTCTCGTTCCGGCGTGTTGCTGTCTGCAGACGATAAGAAGAAGAAAGACGACTGCAACTGTATGGAACCGCCGGTGATTGTCTATACCCGTCCCCGTGAACTCGATGCCGATGTGGTACGTTTTCAGAACAACCGTGAAAAATGGATCGCCTTTGTGGGTTTGCTGAACGATCGTCCCTACGAAATCTTTACCGGGTTGGCCGATGACGATGAAGGTATAATGTTGCCAAAGAATGTGCATAAAGGATCTATCATTAAGAGTTATGATGAGAATGGAGCGAAGCATTACGACTTCCAGTTCCGCAATAAACGCGGATACAAGATGACGATCGAAGGGCTCGATGGTAAATTTGACCCCGAATACTGGAACTATGCAAAACTGATCTCCGGGGTTTTACGTTATGGTATGCCGATTGACCAGGTGATCAAACTGGTACAGGGGATGGAACTCAATAATGAATCAATCAATACCTGGAAGAACGGTGTGGAACGTGCCTTGAAAAAATACCTGCCGGATGGAATAGAGGCACAGGGACAGCAATGTTCGGCTTGTGGCAGAGGACCGGTCGTTTACCAGGAAGGTTGCCTTAAGTGTTTGAATTGCGGAGCTTCCAAGTGCGGTTGATCCGTTCGGTATAAAAGAAGTATGGCGGATAAAGATTCTTCTTATGAATTCTTAATCCGCCATACTTCTTTTGCATGGATATAATTTCGTACATTTCGGCCATGAACTAACAGGATGATTATGATTGTTACCTTTAATATAAACTTCTATACCGTTTGGGGACAAAAGATATGCATTGTAGGTTCCATTCCCCAGTTGGGATCCTGGGAGCCCGCTTTTGCTCAGGAGATGAATTATACAGGCGATGGAAACTGGCAGCTCCGCCTGGAGTTGACCGATGATATTCAGGCTATAGAGTACACCTATTTCCTGCGTGCTAACGACAAGCAATTCTTTGAAGAGTGGGAAAGGCATCACCGCATTGTGTTTAACGGGCGTTCATCTGCCTATACATTGCATGATTACTGGCAGACGCGACCCGCCAACCTGGCTTTTTACTCATCGGCCTTTACCAAGAGCCTGTTTGCGCATCCCTGCCATACACACGAACGGGTGGTGTGCAGTGGAAAGAATCTGGTGATCAAAGTCTCGGCGCCCCGCGTGGAGAAAAACCAGTCTTTGGCTATCACAGGCAACCAGCCCTGTCTGGGAGTATGGCATCCGGATAAAGCCCTCCTGCTCAGTTGCGACACTTTCCCCGAATGGCATATTGATCTGGATGCGGAGGGGATAACGTGGCCATTGGAATATAAATTTCTGGTATGGGATGATCATACGCACCAACCCTTGTATTGGGAAAAGGAAGAAAATCGTATGCTCAACCTCCCTCCCCAGCAAGTGGGTGAGACTGTGGCTGTTTCCGGCCTGACATTCCGTGACGACCTGCCTCCCTGGCGATGCGCCGGAACGGTGATCCCTGTTTTTTCCCTTCGTTCCGAACGTAGTTTTGGGGTGGGCGACTTGGGTGATCTGCGTATGATGGTAGACTGGGTAAAGCAGACAAATCAGCGTATCATACAAGTACTGCCGGTGAATGATACGACGATGACCCGCACCTGGGCCGACTCGTATCCATACAGTGCTATTTCCGTATATGCCCTTCATCCGATGTATATTAATCTGGATCTGCTGGGCCCGTTGAAGGAGGCAGAGCGGAGCGCCTGGTATGAACAGATCCGCCAGGAGCTGAACGGTAAGGACGCAGTAGACTATGAGCCTGTGACCAATCATAAACTCGCTTATTGCCGCGAGTTCTTCGAACAGGAAGGAAAGGAATGGCTCACTACACCCGAATTTGAAACCTTCTTCCGGCAGAATGAGTCATGGCTCATGCCTTATGCAGCTTATGGCTATCTGCGGGATAGTTTCCATACGTCCGATTTTACGTACTGGGGCAACTTTGCGGTCTATGACGAATTACAGATTGCCCGTCTGACAGCAAAAGATGGCGATGTATGGCCGGAGATTTCTTTCACCTATTTCCTCCAGTATGTTCTTCATACACAGTTCAAGGCTGTCTCCGATTATGCCCGGAAGCAGGGGGTGGTTTTGAAAGGAGACCTGCCGATCGGTGTCAACCGTACCAGTGTAGATGCCTGGAAAGAGCCACAGTATTTCAATATGCACGGGCAGGCAGGTGCTCCTCCCGATGATTTTTCTGCTATCGGGCAAAACTGGATGTTTCCTACCTATAGCTGGGATGTGATGGAGAGAGATCATTTCTCGTGGTGGAAACGGCGTTTCCGTAAGCTGAGCGATTACTTTGATTGTTTTCGTATCGACCATATCCTGGGCTTTTTCCGTATCTGGGAGATACCGGCCGAATATGTGCAGGGATTGTGCGGACATTTTAATCCGGCTCTTCCACTTACCCAGGAAGAGATCGAGCAGTATGGTTTTACCTGGCAGGAAAGTGCCTATACCATCCCGCGCCTGCATCGGCGATACCTGCCGGAACTGTTCGGCGAACAGGCCGATGAAGTGGAACAAACCTGGTTGATGCAGGAAACAGCTGATTATGTGGTATTGAAACCTTTCTGTGACACACAGCGCAAAATCGAACAGTTGTTTGCCGATAAGATTGATACCCGGTCGCAGTGGATAAAGGAAGGTTTGTACAGCATTGCCAATGAAGTGCTCTTCCTGCGCGATCCGTATGAACCCTTTAAATACCATCCCCGTATCTCAGGCAGCCAGTCGTACCTCTATAAAGAACTGGATGCTTCAACACAGTATGCGTTCGATCATTTATATTGGGATTTCTTTTACCACCGCCATAATAACTTCTGGAAGGCACAAGCCTATAAACGTTTGACCCCACTGGTAACCTCTACCGAGATGCTGGTTTGTGGTGAAGACCTAGGTATGATCCCGCAATCCGTACCGGAGGTAATGAGTAAGCTACAGATACTGAGTTTGGAGATCGAGCGGATGCCGAAAACGTCGAATCGGGAGTTCTCCGATCTGAAAGAACTACCCTATCTGTCTGTTTGTACTACTTCCACCCATGATATGTCTCCACTCCGCAACTGGTGGAAAGAGGATGCGAAGAAAACACAACGTTACTATGCGCAGGTACTGCAACGTGTGGGCGAGGCACCCGGTGACTGTTCTGCCGATATTGCCGTACAGATTGTGCGTAATCACCTGGAGGCTCCTTCCATGCTCACGATTATTCCCCTGCAGGATTGGCTGGCCATGAACGATTCGCTCAAACGTCCCGATATCGAGGCAGAGCGCATTAATGTACCTGCTGATCCAACTAACTACTGGCGTTATCGTATGCATCTCTCACTGGAACAATTGATGGATGCCGATAGCCTGAACGAGCAGATACGGAGACTGGTGAACGACTCCGGCCGAAAATAGTTCAATCTATACTTGTGGTTGTATACTGAAAGGATGGAGATGATGAGACGCAATCCGGTGCTATGGGGTGGAGCCGGGCAGGAATCGGTTATAGTTTTTGATATTAAGATAAAAAGGATGGTAACAAAAATCGCATTGGAGGAAATGTGCTTTTATGCCTTTCATGGTGTAGCAGAGCAGGAGAGAAAGGTCGGAAATCGATTTACGGTGCATTTGCTGCTCACGGCCGATTTACAACAGGCAGTAGCCAGTGACCGTATTGAAGATACGATTAATTATGCTACTGTGTTTGAGGTGGTAAAAGCAGAGATGGCTATTCCCTCGGCCTTATTGGAGCATGTAGGCGGGCGGATAATGGTTTCATTGAAAAAGCAGTTTCCACAATTGACGGAAGTTGAGGTTAAGGTCTCCAAGGCATCCCCGCCTTTTGGAGGGGATGTTCAGTGTGCAACTGTGATATTGACAGAGCGGTACGATTCGTAAACAAAGTCGCCTGTTGTGCTGTTTGATAGATGCTTTTTGGGCAGACTGACCTTTTCGGAAGCAAAGGTGGAAAATCGTTTGTGTTTACTCGTTATATTATTGCCGGAATGGTGACGAATCACATTATTTATATGTAATTTTGTCGCCTCAAACGCATAAAGAACCCTATGGCATTTACCAACAATGTGATGATTGTTCGCCACCAATTGCTGGCGCAATTAGTAAAACTCTGGAAGGAAAACCTGTTGATAGAGAAGATAGACCGCTTGCCGATTGAGCTAACTCCCCGTAAAGCAAAAGTGCAAGGGCGTTGCTGTATCCATAAGGAACGGGCGGTATGGCGTTACAAATCGTTTCCGTTGCTCGGTTTTGATATGCAGGATGAAGAAGACGAACTGACCCCGTTGTCTGAATATGCCAAGCGAGCCTTATTGCGACAGGAGAATACGAAAGAAAATCTGATGTGTGTGATCGATGAGGCCTGCTCGTCTTGTGTCTCGGTCAATTATGAGATCACCAACCTGTGCCGTGGTTGTGTGGCCCGCAGTTGCTATATGAACTGTCCGAAAGACTCTATCCGGTTTAAGAAGAATGGCCAGGCAGAGATAGACCATGATACCTGTATCAGTTGTGGTAAATGCCATCAGAGCTGTCCCTATCATGCGATTGTTTATATTCCTATTCCCTGTGAAGAAGTTTGTCCGGTCCGGGCCATTAGTAAGGATGAGTACGGTGTGGAGCATATTGACGAGAACAAATGCATTTATTGCGGCAAATGTATCAACGCCTGTCCTTTTGGGGCTATTTTCGAATTATCACAGGTGTTTGATGTGTTGCAGGCATTGCGGAATAAAGAACGGGTAGTGGCCATTGTGGCGCCGGCTATTCTGGCACAATTCAAAGTGCCGATTGAACAGGTTTACGGCGCGATTAAATCAATAGGCTTTACCGATGTAGTGGAGGTAGCCCAGGGGGCGATGGATACTACCCGCCATGAAGCGGCAGAACTGATTGAAAAGTTGCAGGAAGGACAGCCTTTCATGACAACCAGTTGTTGCCCTTCTTATATGCAATTGGCCGAGAAGCATATCCCGGATATGAAGAAATACATCTCATCTACCGGTTCACCGATGCACTATACAGCCCTCCGGGTGAGAGCACAATATCCAGACGCACGGATCGTCTTTGTGGGGCCGTGTGTGGCCAAACGAAAAGAGGTAAAGATGAATCCGCATGTAGACTTTACATTGACGTTTGAGGAAATCGGTTCTATCCTGACCGGCTTGGATATACGGTTTGAAGCAACGCAGACCTATTCGATCCTGTTCACCGCCAGCCGTGAAGCACATGGTTTTGCCCAAAGCGGCGGTGTGATCAATGCCGTCAAAGTATATCTGAAAGATGAGGAGGTGAATGCCGTGCAGGTGGCCAACCTGACGAAGAAGAGCGTGGCACTCCTCCGGACCTATGCCAAAACGGGTAAAGCTCCTGCTAAATTTATCGAAGTAATGGCCTGTGAGGGAGGTTGTGTGACCGGCCCTTGCACGTATGCCGAGACAACGGCTGCCCAGAAACAGTTGATCCGCGAGTTGACAAAAGCTTAATTTACGCCAAACACATACCGCTCATGGAACATTATCTGCCTTTTGCCTTGCTTTGTTTTACGTCGTTCTTTACACTTACCAATCCGCTGGGAACGATGCCCGTCTTCCTTACTATGACAAGCGGAATGGAAGATGCGGAACGGAACAATATCGTGAAACGCGCTACGATTGCCGCTTTCATCACATTGATTGTCTTTACATTCTGCGGGCAGTTGCTGTTTCAGTTGTTCGGCCTTTCCACCAATGGGTTTCGCATTGCCGGCGGGATTATCATCTTCGCTATCGGATATGATATGTTGCAAGCGCGGTATACCAGTGTGAAACTGAAGAAAGAAGAGATCAAGACGTATGCCGATGATATCTCGATCACTCCTTTGGCTATTCCGATGATTTGCGGACCGGGAGCTATTGCCAATGCTATTATGCTGATGGAGGATGCGACAACGGTGGTGCATAAAGGGATCCTTGTGGGGACAATCGCATTGGTCTATTTTATTACTTTCCTGGTGTTGCGTGCTTCCACACGGCTGGTGAAACTGATCGGCGAAACAGGTAATAATGTGATGATGCGCCTGATGGGATTAATCCTGATGGTTATTGCCGTAGAATGCTTTGTGAGCGGTGCCCGTCCGATCCTGGTCGATATTATCCGCATGGCACAGTCCTGATTTACGGCCGCTTCAGCCCTCTCTCTGCCATATACACACCGCCGATGATCAGTGCTGATCCGGCCAGAGCTATGGGCGTAATCGTTTCATCGAGTACAATGGCCGATGTTACGAGCGTAATCAACGGCATGAAGTAGATGTAGTTCGAAGTCTTGACCGCTCCCAGTTCTTTCATCGCGGTATTCCACAGGAAATAACAGAGAAACGAGGCCACCAGTCCCAGAAACAACAAATTAAGCCATACCACCGGTAGCCGGAAGGTGGCCGGTGCGGTGGTGATCGGTTCAAACAGGAATACCGGTAGCAGGGTGATCATCCCATAGAAAAATACTTTGCGTGTGATGAACAACACGGAATAGCGGGTGTCCAGCATTTTCAGGATCAGCCCGTAAAACGCCCAGGTCAGCGCTGCCAGGATGGTCAGCATATCACCTACGGGGCTTATCCGCAGGATAAAGCTGCCATTGAACACCACCAGCGCCACGCCTGCCAGCGCAATCAGCGAACCGCTGATGAGCCGTGCCGTAAGCTTTTCATTCTTGCGGAAGAAGTAAAGGACAAAAGCGGTGAGGATGGGTGCTGTGCACAGGATCAGGGAGACGTTGGAAGCCAGCGTGATCTGTAAGGCCGTATTCTCTGCCACAAAATACAACGAACCTCCGCAGACACCTGCGCCTGCCAGCAACAATTCGTCGCGCCAGCTATGGGCTAGCAGGCGTTTGCCTGAGAAGAACCAGATACAGATATACGCCAACAGGAATCGGTACAGCAGGATTTCGGCAGGAGTAAGGCCCTGTTCTAATAGCAGTTTCGTGGCAACAAACGTTGTTCCCCAGACGATGACTGTGAACAAGGCCATACCATGATACCAGAAAGCCGAATGTGTACCTTTCATCCGTTATGCAAAAATGCCCCCAGGCTGTTATCGCTTATAGGTACGGTCGCTCAGGAAATCTACCATATTGACGATGGCGCGTGAGCAAACCGGACAGAAGGGCACCAAGTCGCGCATCATGCAATGATCCATCGGGCGATAAATATCTTTGGGCAGATAACCGGCTCCTTCAAATACGCCGATATTGTTTTTGTGTGCGTCGTCCAGCGGGGTGGGGATGGGCAGACCGGCAGGGAGCATATCTTTCCACTTCGAGTTAAAGTCTACCAATGTGGTGATGTTGGGTTCCCACGGTTCGTATTTGATGTTATAGAATGCGGCTTCGTCGTACGCCACTTCAGACTGGTAGTACTCGTCGGCCAGACCGGCGAAACTGTGTCCGAATTCATGCACAAACACTTCCTGTGTCTTCTGGTTGTGTGCCGTACCGATCGCATAGAAGTTGTACATACCACCCCCCCCGTAGCGTTCAGAGTTCACCAGGATGAATATGGCATCGCAAGGCACATTCCATACGGCGTCACGGATGGATTTCATATCCGGGGTGGTGAGGTAACGGCTTACGCCGAACGTATAAAAGCCGGCATTCAGTCCCGTATTCTTGTAAATGCCTTCACCAGACATATCCGTTCCGGAGTCTTCGGATATCACATTGACAGCCCATACATTGAAGTCGTCGCGGTGATTATCGAAAGGCGCCGTTTTAAACAGCGATTCGGTGAACAGACGGGCATCCTTCATGAACAAATCCTGTTCGGCTGCCGAATAGCCATCGCCGATAAAGACAAGGTCTACCTTGGCATCCGTTGCTCCTTTGCGTTGTATCTGCGTCACTTTGTTGTCTTTCAATTTACTCCGGTCGATAAATATACTGGCAGGATCCACATCCAGCTTCAGCAGCGGATGGAATTGCATATCCGCTTTTTCACGGCCGGTTATTTCCAGCGTCACGGTCGATTTGGGATAGGGAACGGAGATACTGTTGGTCCATGCCTGTGTTTCCCTGGCGGCCTGTTCGGTTGTTCTCCATTCTTCAAACAGTGTATTGAAGCCTCGTGAATAGATAAGTTTATGCGAAGCCTTGTCGTATACATTCACATAATATCCCCCATAGTTCAACTCATCGATCAGGTTTTTGGCAGGACCTCCCCAATACGGTTCTTCCCTCAGTTGAGACAAGGCTGCAGCCTGAAACTCCGCATTGCCGCTAAGCACGAAATCTACCCGCAGGCTTTTGTGCTCAAAATAGGTATCGAATCCGTTTTGAGCCCGGCTTCCGGCGGGCACCAGCAGGATAAAGAGTATGAATGAAAGGAGCGTTCTCATAACAATAGGTATTAATATATTCTTAATTAGGCACAAATATAGATATTTTGTGATTTTTATGTGGAGATATGGTGGCTTTTTGTGTTTTTTTCCTTTCTTTGTAAACGATTGTTATCTACCGAACAGAAACTGTATACCTAATTATTGTTGTTATGAATGCTTCTAAGAAAATGCATTTGTTAACCAACTCATCCTGCTATGATCCGGAGGCTATATCAAACGATTGCCCAAAACAACTGACAAGTATAGGCAGGAAAACAGATGAGGGGGATTCCGAAATGCCGGACGAAATTGATTTTATCGTTCAGCGAATGGCTGAATGTGTGCCCAGTACGGTATTGCTTATAGACAAGGATTACCGTGTAGCGAAGATTATTGCAAATGAGGAAGACTTAGGGCTGACAGCCGAGGTACTGGGCTGTAGGATCGATAAACTGCCTGGCATCCTTTATCCGGGTGCTATAGGTCGCCGGATTACCTCAACTATTCAATCCTGTCTGGATACGAATAATAAGCTGGCATTGGATTTGCCCATGCGGCGGTGTTCAGGAGGCTGTTTTTATCTGAAAATACACATGGTGCCTGTTTTGCACAAATACGTAATCGTCTATTTATGCAACCAGACTGCAGCAGTGGAGTTGGAACGGGATAATCGCAGATTGTCTATTCTGTTGTCTGAGCAGCATAATGTGATGAAGCTGGCATTGGAGAAAAGTGAAGTGACAGCCTATTCATTCGATTTCAGAAAACACACCATCTGTGAAAAAGATCATTGTAAGCGATGTTTCCAGTTCTATGGCGCAACAAATGCGTTGTTGAAACGGAATAAGTTCATCTGCCGCGCTATGACGGTGTTACGGCATCCGGAAGATACCGAGAACTTCTTCACTTTGTTTGACAGAATCCGTGAGCAGAAGCTTTCTGAGTCAAAATCCTTTTTCCGCCTGAAAAATAACGCCGGTGATTATCGGTATTATGAAGTATGCGGGAGAGTACAAGAGTGTGATGAAAACGGCTCGGCGGCATTGATTATCGGCACCATAACCGATATACAGGATCAGATGGAGTATGAGCAGTCGTTGATAAAGGCGAAGGAACAGGCGGAGTCGGCAGATCACATGAAATCGGCCTACCTGGCTACCATGACGCATGAGATACGAACCCCTTTGCATGCCATCGTAGGTTTTTCTGACCTGCTAAGCATAGAAACAGACCCTGAATCCCGCGAAGAATACATGGCGGTGATTAAAGCCAACAATGAATTGCTGATGGGTTTGATCAACGATGTGCTGGATGTTTCCAAGATCGAAGCCAATATGATGACATTTATGCTGGCTCCGTTGGATCTCCCTTTGTGGATGCAGGAGGTATACAATACAATTTCTCTGCGTGTCCCTTCCGGACTGGCATTGAGCATGGATCCTTGCCAGCCCCTTGTGTTCAATACCGACAAAAAAAGACTGACACAGATAATAACCAACCTGCTCACCAATGCGCTCAAGCATACCGAGGAAGGGAGTATACGTTTTGGTTATAGGGTAGAGCCGGATACCGTCCATTTTTATGTAACGGATACCGGTACCGGTATTCCGGAAGACAAGCTGGAACACATCTTCTCCCGCTTTGTGCAATTACCGGGAGCCAAACAGGGAATAGGCCTTGGACTGCCTATCTGCAAGGGTTTAGTGAATAAGATGGGAGGTTCTATTATTGCCCAATCGAAAGAAGGCGTGGGTTCTACCTTTTCTTTTACATTGCCATTGAAACAATGAATGGATATCCTCATTAGATCGCATAGGATTCTTGTGGGGAAATCTGCTATCACCCTTTCACTTTCTGCAGTCAGCCAGTGATTTAGGGTGAAAGAAAGCTTCAAAAAGCAGATGTGCTGTCACTTTTACTGTCACTGTATGCGTAGCGTTGTTCATGCCGATGAAACGAACAGATGCAGGCCTTGCCCAAACGAGGCCTGCGCCTCACTTCCACGAGGCCTGCGCCTCACACCCACTGAGGCCTGCGCCTCACACCCACTGAGGCGCAGGCCTCAATCATAGGGGTTAGCATAACGCTTAATCGACAAATATGTGTTAATAATGCTTATCGGACAGTTTGCTTACTGTTTATGGAGAAACGAAAGATCGGAAAATCGCTTTTTGCCCCTGATATAGAAGAGGAAAAGGAGGCTGCGCGATAGGCGTTGGTCCAAGTGCCGGACGCTGGTTTTCAGAAGGTTCTCTTCCCGTACGGTTTGATAGCCGGGCAATAACTTGTAAAAAGCCTGGCGGGCGCTGTAGACTGCTTTGGCGTTGGCCGGATGACCGCTAAGGAAAAATTGACAGGCAGCGAGGTAATCCAACCAGAAGCGGAGACGCATCACGGAGGATAGTTCTTCCGCGGGCAGGTTTTTGTAAAGCATCAGCAGGTTGTTGCGGAAATTGAGGAATGTTTTGCGGGGGCTTTCTGCCTGCAAGGTGGCTCCTCCCACGTGATAGACAACGGATTGGGGTGTACACAGGATACGATAACCACGGTTGCGCAGACGCCAACACATATCGATCTCTTCCTGATGGGCAAAGAAGGTGGCGTCCAGTCCGCCTTCCTGCTTGTAGACGGCTGTACGGATGAAAAGGCAGGCACCGCTCCCCCAAAGCAGGTCGGCAGGGGTATCGTATTGGCCATAGTCTTTTTCCACTACGCTGAACAAGCGTCCGCGGCAGAACGGATAACCGTATCGATCCAGGTAGCCTCCACCGGCGCCGGCATATTCAAACGAATCTCTCTGCCGCTGTGCACGTATTTTAGGTTGTACGCAAGCAATCGTGTGGTCGCTGTCCAACGCGGCAAGTGGTGCCTCCAACCAACCGGGTGTTACCTCTACGTCGCTGTTCAGCAGTACCGTATATTCGGAGGTGATGCGTGCCAACGCCTGGTTATAGCCTTCGGCAAATCCGTAGTTCTGATCCAACCGGATGAGTCGGACTGCCGGAAAACGGGTTTGAAGCAGGGTGATGGAGTTGTCTGTAGAGCCATTGTCGGCCACTACCACATCAGCTACCTGTTCCGGACTGTGGGCCAGTACGGAAGGCAGGAAGGTTTCCATCAGTTGGCTGCCGTTCCAGTTCAGGATCACGATGGATACGCGCTTGGGTATTCCGTTGCCTGTGGTTTCGTTCATGATTGTACAGGATTTGTTACTTCCCGCTGGTGTTTCCATCGCTTGTGGGTCCACAACCAGTAGGCCGGATCACGCAGGATACATTTTTCCATCAGGCGGGCATATTGTTCGGTAATCCAGTTTTCAGGGGTTGATTGGGGGGCGTCAGTAATCAGATGCATATCCACCGTATAATATCCCCGTTTCACCTTTTGTGTATCCAGGAAGACGACGGGAAGATTGAGCTTGCGGGCAATACGCTCGGGTCCATTCAAGATGGCAGAGTCCTGGTTGAGAAAGCGAGTCCAATAGTGCAGGTTGGCTTTACTGGGTGTCTGGTCGGCCAGGAAGATCACGGCGGCATGTGTCTTTGCCTGCTTCAGCCGGACGATATCGCGGAAAGAATCGTTCTTCTTAATCCCCAGCGAACCGAATTTGGTGCGCAGTTGAATAAACAACCGGTCTACCGCCGGGTTGTTCAGCGGGCGATATATCTGGTAGACACGTGTGTCTGTAAAGCGTGACGACGATCCGGAGAACCATTCCCAATTGCCATAGTGTCCCATCATCAGCACCAGGCAGGTATGTCCTTGGTCTACTAACTGATCTACTAATTCGGGGTTGCGGAGAAAAGCCCGCTGTTGCAATTCTTCCAGGGAGATGTGGGCGAGTTTGAATGTTTCGATCACATAATCGGCAAAGTGCCGGTAGAAGGCTTTTTCCAACTGGCGAAGTTCGGCAGGCGATTTGTCGGGGAAAGATGCTTTCAGGTTACGGCGCACGATGCGCAGCCGGTAGCGTGCCACGTGGTAGACCAGCAGATAGAACACATCCGCAAACAGGTAAAGCAGAGGCATCGGAAGCAAAGCATGTATTTTTACCCAGCCATAGATTAATCCGTATTGTATCTTTTCCCACATAGTCTATTGATTGATGCATAAAGCGGTTTGATCGTCGTTCCAGTCTCCCAGGCGTACGGTACATATCCGATTGATGAGACCGGGATTGTAGGGCGCTTCTACTTTGGTATAGTTTTCGGTGAAGCCGTGCATAAGGTCGCCTTTGCGTGTGTGTTCGAACAGCACGTTCGCCTCCCGTCCCTGCTGTGCGGTATAAAAAGCCTTTAACTTTTTTTCCGACAGGTCCAGCAGTGCCTGGCTGCGTGCCTGTTTGGTTTTCGGATCTACCACGTGGTCGATCTGTAATGCCTGTGTGCCTGCCCGTTCGGAATAACTGAATACGTGCAGTTGGCTGATGTCGAGGCTTTCGATAAATTGCCGGGCCTCTTCAAAATACGCATCTGTCTCTCCACGCGTACCTACAATTACGTCTACGCCGATAAATGCCTGGGGAAGGATGGCTTTGATCTTTTCTATCTTATGGCGGAACAAGGCCGTGTCGTATCGGCGGCGCATCAGTTTCAGCACCTCGTCACATCCGCTTTGCAGCGGGATGTGGAAATGGGGAGCAAACCGCCGGCTGCGGGCTACGAATTCAATGGCTTCGTCGGTAATGAGGTTGGGCTCGATGGAAGAGATCCGGTAGCGTTCGATCCCCTCTACCTGGTCGAGTGCGTGGATGAGGTCGATAAATGTTTCGCCGGTCGATTTACCAAAATCGCCGATATTTACGCCTGTCAGCACAATTTCCTTCCCACCGGCAGCCGCTACTTCCCGGGCTTGGGCCACGAGGTGGTCGATGTGGCCGTTCCGGCTTCGTCCACGGGCAAAAGGAATGGTGCAGTAGCTGCAGAAGTAGTCGCATCCGTCTTGCACTTTGAGGAAATGGCGGGTACGATCGTCTGCGGAGCACGACGGGGTGAAGGTGCGGATATCTTTGGTGGGGGAGGTGACTACTTCGCCTTTGCCGGCTTTCTTGTCCAGCCTGTCCAGGTATTCCGGGATGTCTGTTTTCTGTTCGGATCCCAGAACCAGGTCTACGCCTTCGATCCCGGCAATCTCTTCCGGTTTCAGTTGCGCGTAACAACCGGTTACTATCATAAAGGCTCCCGGATGCTGCTTCCCGATACGGCGGATGGCCTGCCGGCATTTTTTGTCGGCCAGTTCGGTTACAGAACAGGTATTGATCACACAAATGTCTGCTTGCTCTCCCGGACGTGTCTTGCGTATCCCGTGTTCGGCCAACGCTTTCCCAATGGAGGATGTCTCTGCAAAATTGAGTTTGCAGCCTAGGGTGAAGTAGGCTGCTTTCTTATTATTGAATACGGTGTTGTCTATCATTTGCGCTTATTTGCCATGCAAAGTTACACAAAACGGAGACGTTCTTGCCTAAATTTATGGTTATCTACGCTATTATTGCTATTTTTGCACATAAATTACGATTGTGTGCTATGATAAACGAGAACTTCATTAAGCTGTACGAGCATAGTTTCAAAGAAAACTGGGCATTGCCGGCATTGACGGACTATGGTAAGTCTACCCATTATACTTTTGGTGATGTGGCTAAAGAAATAGCCCGGATACACCTGATATTCAGTGAATGCCAGATACGGCGCGGCGATAAGATCGCGCTGATAGGTAAAGATTGCTCGCGCTGGTGCGTGGTATATATGGCTGTGGTTACTTATGGCGCCATCGTTGTGCCGATCCTGCAGGATTTTAATCCGAACGACGTACACCATATTATCAATCATTCCGAATCCGTTTTCCTTTTTGTGAGCGACCGTATCTGGGACTCGCTGGAAGAAGATAAGATTGAAGATATCCGTGCCGTATTCTCCTTGTCTGACCTTCGCTGCCTGCATCAGCGTGACGGCGAAAACATTCAGAAGCTCTTACTGAACCTGGATGATAAGCTGGGCGAAAAATATCCGAATGGTTTTTCGAAAGACGATATCCGTTATGCGGATTTGGACAACGATAAGGTGGTATTGCTCAATTATACCTCAGGCACTACGGGATTCAGTAAAGGTGTTATGCTTACCGGCAACAACCTGGCCGGCAATGTGGTCTATGCCCGTACCCTGGATGTGATCTTCCGAAGCGAACGTATGTTGTGTTTCCTGCCATTGGCGCATGCCTATAGTTGCACTTTCAACTTCCTGGTACCGATGGCATTCGGCGCCCATGTTTATTTTCTGGGCAAGACGCCATCACCCAAGATATTGATGAAAGCGTTTGAAGAAATCAAACCGAATCTGATCATTACCGTTCCGCTGATCCTGGAAATGATTTATAAAAAGATGATCTTGCCGCAACTCAGTAAGCGGACCTTGAAACTGGCCCTGAATATCCCGTTGCTGGATACGCGTATCTACGCACAGATCCGCAAAAGCCTGACCGACGCTTTGGGTGGACGTTTCCGCGAAGTAATCGTCGGTGGGGCAGCCATGAATCAGGAAGTGACCGATTTTCTCTACAAAATCAAATTCCCTTTCACCATTGGCTATGGCATGACGGAATGTGCACCGCTGATCAGCTATGACAGTAATAAGGAATTTATCCCCGGCTCCTGTGGGCAAATCCTGAAGAAGATTATGGAAGTGCGGATCGATTCGTCTGACCCATATAATAAGGTAGGCGAGATTCAGGTACGCGGCGAAAATGTGATGAAAGGGTATTATAAGAATGAAGAAGCGACCCGGAACATATTCACGGAAGATGGCTGGTTGAAAACCGGTGACTTGGGTACCATCGACTCCAATAAACGCATCTTTATCCGTGGTCGCAGTAAAACCATGATCCTGGGTCCAAGCGGGCAGAATATTTATCCTGAAGAGATTGAATCGAAACTGAACAACCTGCCTTTCGTTATGGAGAGCCTGGTAATTGATAAAGATCATAAGCTGATCGGATTGGTGTATCCGGATTATGAAGCGGTTGACTCTACCGGAATCTCTCACAGTGACCTGGGTGCGATCATGGAGCAAAACCGGGTGGAGTTAAACAAATTGCTGGCTCCGTATGAGGCTGTATCACAACTTCAACTGTATCCGACCGAATTTGAAAAGACGCCTAAAAAGAGTATTAAGCGCTATCTGTACAGTAATTATTGAGCGAAAACAGACTGGCTGCCTACCCGGTTGCTGTTGCTATTAAAAAAAAGGATAAAAAAAGTGCTTTTATGTTGTACAACATGTTTGCATTATGCATACATTTGCATCGATTTCCAATCATAAAGGTTTTTAATAGTAATTAAAATTTGGGTTAAATGAAAAAGTTAGTCGCATTTGTAGCCTTTGCTACAACATTGTCTTTTGCTTCTTGCGGTAACAACAAGTCTGCTGAAACTACAACAGAACCGGTTGCTGAAACAGAAGCTGTAGTAGAAGAAGTAGTAGTGGAAGAAGCTGATTCAGCTAATCTGGAAGTGGCTCCTGCCGATTCTACCGCTGTAGAAGAAGTGGTTCCTGCTAAATAAGCAGAAACGCATCGATCATGAGTTAGTCTGTATGGTATCATCATACAGACTTTTTTATTTTATCTAACTGGAAACACATGAGGAAATTAATCTTTTGGATAGTTGGCTGTTTCTATACTGCTGCCACCTTTGCTCAAACGCCGGCCGATACTACCATTGTGTTGGAACGGCTGGATGTACGGGGTGTGCGTTTCCCGGGTTTGAATATCGGGGAAGTGAAACGGTTGGATGTAGAGAATAACCTGACCAGTATCGCCGGAACAACAGCTGATGCTTTCCGTCAACTTCCATCTGTGGTAGCCGATATGGAAGGAGGTGTGTTGTTTCGCGGATCGGGTCGGTCCGGGATATTGATCAACAATGTTCCTTATGGGTTACTGGAAGAATACAACGGTGATGTACTGATCCAGTTGCCTGCGCTGTTTTTCAATCAACTGTCTGTTTCCTCTTATCCGCCTGTCAGCTGGGTGCCGGATGGTGATGCCGGCTTGTTCAACCTGGCCTCATCGCTATATACCCGGCTGGATGCCCCTGTGATGGTAACCCTGGGCGCCGGATTCGATGAGCGCTACAACGTCGGGGCCGTGCTTAACCTGCATCCGGGCAAATGGCATGTGAATGCTAAATACAACTACAGGCATGAGTATCGTATGCGTACATTTGCTAAATCGACTACCACGGCTACCGGTACCACAGTGATGGATAATTCCGCTTCTGCATGGCCGGATGTACATGTGGCTGATTTGTATGCAGGATATGACCTTACACCCCGCGACCTGGTTTCGGTATACGGGCTTTATTATTATATGGATTACAGCCGCTATGGGCGGATCCATAATACACGGTATAATCCTGCAGGTGAAGTGGTAAACCGTATGCTGCGCAACCGCTATAACCACCAACAACAAGATGCGTATGCTGCCGAAGCCCGTTGGAGTCATACCTTCACCCAACCGGACGATCAGTTGGAAGTAGTCTTTAATTATAACAATTTTGTGTATGACGAGGATAACGATTTTGAAAATGAGAATCCTCAGACTGGTGCTGTCGTAGCACAGGATAATCTGTATATCCGCCAGCAGAAAGATAATTACTATCTGTCTGCCGCTTATCACAAGCCGTGGAGTGCTACAGCCCGGATGCATGCCGGTTATATCGGTCGATACCGGAAAGAGCATTACGAGGCGGAAGCCAGCGACCTGAAAGAGGGGGGCTGGGTGCCCAATGCGCTGAAATCGGATGTGTTTGATTTCGACCGGTTGACTAATCTGCTGTTTTTCTCCGTAGAGAAGGATTGGGAGTCTTTTTCAGTCGAGCTGGGGACGCAGGCTGAATGGTCACGTCAGGAAGCTGCCGGGCAGACCAATACAGGTCTCCATTGGTACCCCCGTTTACGCCTGGCGTACCAAACCGGAGCCAACAGCGAATGGCGTCTTACTTATCAGCAGCGGGTGATCCGGCCTTATGGAGCCGACCTGAATCCGTTTATCGACCGGGCGGATGCCACACACATCAAACAGGGTAACCCGGACTTGAGAGACGAGTACATACAATCACTGGAACTGACCTGGCCGTTCAGCGTAGGACGTACCCGCATGGCGCCGGCTGTTTATTACCGCTATCGCAGCAACCGTTTGATGGAAGTGCTCCGGGAAACAGATAATCTTGCGATCTGGGAAAAGGCCAATGTAGGAAACAGTCAGACGCTGGGCGCTGAACTGTCTGTAAACTGGACGCCCTTCTCTTTCCTGTCTGCCAACCTTTCGGGTGATGTGTACCGTGACGAAGTTGACGGCCGTGTGGTCGGTTACAGTGAAAAGAAGTCGATGGTGTGCTGGGACTTGAAGGGATTCCTCCATTTTCGTGTGACATCAACTACCGAATTGCAGCTGGATGGATTTGTCGTATCAGACCAGCTCACCCCCCAGGGGAAGATCGAAGACCGCTCCAGTGTGAATGTGGGTGTTTCCCAGTATTTTATGCAGCGTAAATTGCGTGCCAATCTCAGTGTCAATAACCTGTTCGACAGCATGGAAGAGGTTACACTGATCCATGCTGAAACGATGCAGATGAGGCAGGTACGTAATCGTGATCCCCGTGTGACCTGGTTAACATTGACTTACCATTTTTGATGGAAGGTAGCAGGACAGAGTGAGCCTCTGCCCGAAGTTGTATCTGTCTTGCCCGAATGTTTTTTGACGGAAACCCATTTACCTAATCGAATTTCATTACCTTTGTAACCTCATATCAGGCAAAATAATAGATCTATGGCAGTTTATTTGAACGATGTGTCAAGAACCTTTGGAGAATATTTGCTTATTCCCGGGCTGACTACGAAAGAATGTATCCCGACGAACGTCTCGTTGAAAACCCCGCTTGTCAAATTCAGAGCAGGCGAATCCTCTCCGATTGAACTGAATATCCCGGTTGTTTCGGCTATCATGCAGTCTGTTTCCGGTCCGGAGCTGGCAATCGAACTGGCCCGCAATGGGGGCATTTCATTCGTCTTCGGTTCTCAAACTATTGAGAACCAAGTAGAAATGGTACGGAGAGTTAAGAAATTCAAGGCCGGTTTTGTGATCAGTGATTCGAACGTAACCCCTGAACATACATTGAAAGATGTACTTGAGATGGTGCGCAATACCGAGCACAATACGATCGGAGTGACGGACGATGGAACCCCGCATGGCAAGTTACTTGGGCTGGTGACCAGTCGTGATTACCGCCCGGAAAAAGACGACCTGAACATGAAAGTGGAGGATTTTATGACGCCCTTTGTCGAGTTGATCGTCGGACGACTGGGTATGTCACTGAAAGAAGCCAACCAGGTGATTTGGGATAATAAAATAAACCAACTCCCTATTATCGATGAAGATCAACGGTTGCAGTACTTTGTATTCCGTAAGGATTATGACAGTCGTCGTGATAACCCGAACGAACTGTCTGGTGCGGATAAAAAATTGCTTGTTGGTGCCGGTATCAATACCCGTGATTTCAAAGAACGTGTTCCTGCTTTGGTGGAAGCTGGTGTGGATGTATTGTGTATCGACTCTTCCGATGGTTATTCCGAATGGCAATACGATACTTTGCGTTGGATCAAAGAAGCGTATGGAGACCAGGTCTATGTGGGTGCCGGGAATATTGTCGATCGGGATGGGTTTAACTACCTGGCTGATGCCGGTGCCGATTTTATCAAAGTAGGTATCGGTGGAGGATCGATCTGTATCACACGTGAACAGAAAGGGATCGGACGTGGACAGGCAACGGCCATCATTGATGTGGCTGAGGCTCGCGACGATTACTTCCGTGAAAAAGGGGTGTATATCCCGATCTGTAGTGATGGTGGCCTGGTGCACGATTATCACATGGTACTGGCGCTGGCTATGGGGGCTGATTTCCTGATGATGGGACGTTATTTTGCCCGTTTTGACGAATCGCCCACGAAGAAATTACGTATTGGGAATAGTTTTGTAAAAGAGTATTGGGGTGAAGGTTCCAATCGTGCCAAAAACTGGCAACGCTATGATATGGGTGGTACTGAGTCGCTGAAATTTGAAGAAGGTGTGGACAGCTATGTGCCTTATGCCGGTAAAATGAAAGATAACCTGGATGTTACATTGGGTAAGATGAAAGCTACCATGTGCAGCTGTGGTGCTATTACAATCTCCCAATTGCAGAAGAATGCCAAGATAACCCTTGTCTCGTCTACCAGTATTGTGGAAGGCGGTGCACATGATGTGATTCTCAAAGAACAAGGTTGACCTGTTCGTTATATATATAAAAGCGGCCATCTCTTGCATAGGGATGGCCGCTTTTTTGTTCTTTGGTGGCGCTTATCTGTTCGGATGGCTCTTCATCCAAGCTTCTGCCTTTTCAATGGCTTCCGGTTTGCCTATATCAATCAGCTCCAGGTTTTCAGCCGGATAAGCCTGTATCTTCGCTTTAGCGCAGATAGACAGGTAAAAGTTGATGATAGGGAATTTGCCGGTCCATTCTTCCATCCATTCAAAAATTTGCGGCGATAAAACGTGAACGCCTCCAAAAGCAAACTCTTTGTACTGACGCGGATCGAATTGGGGATAGTATGATTTTACTTCCCCGGTCTCCCGGTTGCGCCATCCGCATAGTTTGTTATCCTTGTTGAATAGCAGATAGCGTGAGGTTTCCCGTTGGCTCACTAACAATGTGGCCAGTGGTTTGGCGGCAAGATGTGCGTTATACAGGTCTTGCAGGTTTACATTGGAAGCAATATCTACATTGTGTACCAGGATCGGTTTGTCCCGCTGAAAGAAGTGGGCTGCCTTTTTGATGCCGCCACCGGTATCAAGCAGGTAGTCCCGCTCATCTGAGATGTGGATCTGAAGGCCAAAGTTGTCGTTTGCTTCCAGAAAATCGATGATCTGCTCTCCAAAATGGTGAATGTTGATCACGATCTGGTTGAAACCTGCTGCTTTTAGTTTCAGGATAATGTGTTCAAGCATTGGTTTTCCATTTACAGTCAACAATGCTTTAGGGGTGTTGTCAGTCAGCGGTTTGAGTCTTGTGCCCAAACCGGCTGCAAAAATCATCGCATTCATATAGTAGCTTCGAATATTTGTTCAATGTTTTGTTCCCGGTGTACCAAATCTACCCGTATCCCGAACTTCCTGTTCAGGTGTTCCGACAGCCGCTGGGCTGAATATACGGAACGATGTTGTCCGCCTGTGCAACCGAAGCAAACCATCAGGTTCGTAAATCCACGGTCAATGTATCGCTGCACGGAAGAGTCAACCATTGTATAGACATGATCGAGGAAACCGGTAATTTCTCCTTCTTCCTCTAAAAAGCGGACAACCGGCTCGTCCAGTCCGGTAAAATGGTTATATCGTTCATATTTCCCGGGGTTGTTAATGGCACGGCAATCAAAAACAAAGCCGCCGCCATTTCCAGATGGGTCGTTAGGAATCCCTTTCTTATAGGCAAAACTAACGATCTTGACCTCCAATGTGCGTTTCTTGATATCGTCTGAGAATTGCTTGAGGCCGGTCAACTCACGCAGCACCTGGAAGAGGTAGGGATACTCGGGATACTCATCACGTAGAAGCTGGCGCAGGTTTTCGAGGGCAAACGGCACACTTTGTATGAAATGGGGTTTCTTCTCAAAATAGCCGCGGAACCCATAAGCGCCCAATACCTGAAGCGTACGGAAAAGGACAAAGTGTCTCAACTGGCTGAGGAAGTAGGCTTCGTCTACCGGTATATACCGGCGTAATGCCTGTATGTATGTCTGCAGCAGTTCATTGCGGAGCCCCTCCGGATAGTTGGCTTTTGCCTGCCAGAGGAAGGAGGCTACATCGTAGTAAACCGGCCCTTTCCGTCCACCCTGGAAATCGATGAACCAGGGTTCGCCTTCCTTGATCATTACATTGCGAGATTGAAAGTCCCGGTACATAAATGTGGCGGAGGCGCTTTGCAGCAACACTTCGCTCATTTTCTGGAAATCATCTTCCAGCCGGTTTTCCTGAAACTCCATGCCGGTTGCTTTCAGAAAACAGTATTTGAAATAGTTGAGATCCCAGAGGATGGAGCGTTCGTTGAATTCCGGTTGCGGATAACAGTAGGAAAAGTCCAGTCCTTCGGCTCCGGCAAACTGGATAGAAGGCAACAAGGCTATTGACTTATGCAGCAACAAGCGCTCATCTTCATCAAAAACACAACTTTTGCGCCCTTTCTCTATGGCATGGAACAGCAACGTGTCGCCCAGGTCTTCCTGCAGGTAGTAGGCCAGGTTTTCCGACCAGCAATATACTTCCGGTACCGGCAACCCCTGTTTACGGAAGTGCGACGACATGTATATGAATGCCTTGTTCTCTTCATACGACGTCCCGCTGACTCCGATCAGCGTCTTACTGCCGGATAGTCTGAAATAGCGACGATTAGATCCCGAAGAGGGTAGTTCAACAATTACTGTGGCCGGTGAACCTGTAAACGATTCATAGAGCCGTAGAAGTGCTTCTGTAGTCATTCCTGTTTCTTTTCGTTACGAAGATACATTATTTTACGTAACGTACAGATTTTATTTCCCTGTTTTATGCATATATAATAGAACAGGAGGCTGTACCTTGCAGCGCAGCCTCCCGTTCGTATGATTGTCTGTCTTATTTGGCGTAGCTTACGGCGCGGGTTTCGCGGATCACTGTGATCTTCACCTGTCCCGGATACGTCATCTCGTCTTGAATCTTCTTAGCGATTTCGGTCGACAAACTTTCTGTATCCTTATCGTCGATCTTATCCGCACCGACGATCACGCGCAGTTCTCGTCCGGCCTGGATGGCATACGTTTTTACTACGCCCGGATAAGAGAGGGCCAGTTGTTCCAAGTCGTTCAGCCGTTTGATATAGGCTTCTACAATCTCACGGCGAGCTCCCGGACGGGCTCCTGAGATAGCGTCGCATACCTGTACGATCGGAGCCAGCAATGTTTGCATTTCCGTTTCGTCGTGGTGGGCACCTACAGCATTACAGATATCCGGTTTCTCCTTATATTTCTCACACAACTTCATGCCAAGGATGGCGTGTGGCAATTCGGGCTCGTCATCGGGCACTTTGCCGATGTCATGCAACAGGCCGGCGCGTTTCGCTTTCTTCGGATTCAGTCCCAGTTCAGATGCCATTACGGCACAGAGGTTGGCGGTTTCACGTGCGTGTTGCAAGAGGTTCTGTCCATACGATGAACGGTATTTCATTTTACCGATCAGTCGGATCAGTTCGGGATGCAGGCCATGGATACCCAGGTCAATGGTAGTCCGTTTACCCGTCTCGATCACTTCTTCTTCTACCTGCTTGCGTACTTTAGTCACTACTTCTTCAATACGGGCCGGGTGAATACGTCCGTCCTGTACCAATTGGTGCAAGGCCAGCCGGGCGATTTCTCTGCGTACCGGATCAAAGCCGGAAAGCACGATGGCTTCAGGGGTGTCGTCTACCACAATCTCGATGCCGGTTGCTGCTTCGAGGGCACGGATATTACGTCCTTCACGTCCGATGATACGTCCTTTGATCTCGTCGGATTCAATATGGAATACTGTAATGGAGTTTTCGATCGCTGTTTCGGTTGCTACCCGTTGGATAGACTGGATCACAATCTTTTTAGCTTCCTTGTTTGCCGTCATTTTGGCTTCTTCCATGATCTCGTTGATGAAGGACGTGGCTTGTGATTTGGCTTCGTCTTTGAGTGACTCGATCAGGCGCTCTTTGGCTTCTTCAGCCGACAAACCGGAGAGTGTTTCCAGTTGTTCCACTTCGCGTTGGTGCATCCGGTCTAATTCCTGTTTCTTCTTCTCCACTACTTCGAGTTGTAAGGAGAGATTCTCCCGGACGGTTTCGATTTCACCATTTTTCCTTTGGAGGTCTTCCTGGCGCTGATTGATTGACATTTCCTTCTGTTTCAGCTTAGCCTCTACAGATTGTATCTTCGCATTGCGCTGCGATACCTGCTTTTCCAGGTCGGATTTCAGGTGAAGGAATTTCTCCTTTACTTCGAGCAATTTGTTTTTCTTAATTACTTCGGCTTCTTTTTCGGCTTCCTGAAGTATGGAATTATACTTCGACTTGAAAAGAAACCGCATCCCAACCCATACCGACAGACCTCCGATGAGGAGGGTTATAATCGGTAATATGATATACAATTCCATTTTACAAATAATTTAAGTTCGTATTATATAAATATAAAAAAACACTACCGTCACACGCGCTTAACGTGCAATAGCAGTGCGGAAAAATGTCTTATAAACATGTAATCACTCGTCTCTCAGAAACACTTCCAGCTCGTTTGTGAGCTGAAGTATCTGTTCTGTAAAGGGACTTGTGTCATTTCGGTCTTCCAGTTTCAGATTCTCGATAGACAGTTGTAGCACCACCATGGCAAGTCTGTCCTTATCAGATAACTCATCAGATGGGAAAGCGCTCCGGTACTGCATCAATTTATGGCGAACCTGCTTGGCCGCTTCGCGTACCAACGCTTCATCCTCTCTATTGATTCGCAGACCATAACTGCTTCCGGCTATGTCTACATGTATTTTAAAAACATTGTCGTTCATTGCGTCTACTCGTTTAATAATGCAATGCACTTATCAACTTCCCGCACTAACTTGGATAACCGCATTCGGGCGCTTTTTATATCTCCTTCATCTAATGAAACAGCATGCGCCGTCAGAATGTTATCACATCTGGTGTTTAATTGGTCGATCGTTTGTTTTGTCTGCCGTATCTCTGCTTCTTTTTTTTCTAAAATAAGCGTGAGTTCGCTAATCTGTTGTTTATGCTCCTGGCATTTAACCATCAAATCACGAACGCGTACACCCAATACGGCTAACATTCTTTTATCATTTTCGGTCATTCCACACCAAATTCTACACAAAAGTAGGATTAAGAATCGAATAAACCAACATTCGGATGATAAAAATATCAAATGTGCAGCTCCTTGTGATATAAGAGGAACCGGCTGAAAACAGGAAAGGCTGTCCGATATTTTACGGGCAGCCTCTTCTTTCTCTTTTTAATGGGCTCAAATGTGCTTACACCAATACGATGAACACGTCGCTTTCTGTTTCTTCGAAAGCCAATTTGCCTTCTTTGGCCAACCAACCTAACGCTGCATACAAGTCCTTGTCTGCTTTAATCTTAGTTGCCTTCTTCACGTCTTTTACATTCATTCTGCCGCCTTCGTTCAACGTATTCCATACCAGGCCAGCGTTTGTTCCAATTAACTCAATCATTTTTAGGGCTATTAATATGTTTAACAGCAGCAAAAGTAGGGATTAATCACTTACGACAAAGGGAATTGTATGTTTTTTAGCATAAAATTGACTATTTCGCTTAATATTAGCTATAATTAACAATTGTACACTATCTCTTGCTGCTCTCCTCCCGGGTAAATTAGTCTAATGTTGATGTCTGATGCTGATACATACCCGGTTAGCAATTCGCTAGCCCAACGGGCCGTTTCAACCAGTCCCGGTAAACCGGAATATCCGTTGATGATCATTAACAATTTTGTGGTACGAATGTCAATCTTGGTTCGTTCTTCATCGCTGGTGGGGGTTCCGATGCCGGCCGTGTTGTCGCGGTAAACAGGTAACCCTTCGATATTCATTTCACCACGTCCGATCGCTTGGTAAGGTTCTCCGGGTTGTCCGACGCCCAGTATCAGGTTGCCGTTTATTTTACCGGCATCAAAACCACCGATCGAGTATCCGCTGTGGATGGAAACCAGATTGATAATGTCTACAAGCGTGTCGATACGGTATAGCGGCAGGCCGCGCAGGATACGGCGGCGGAGTGCTTCAGCCGAGGGGCGATAGCGGTTCGGATCTTTTCCCAATTGCTTATAGGCTTGCCGGGTGGCGCGGATAGGCGGGAAGTGGTTGATATCTTCCAGTTGCAGGTTGTTCCGGATAACTGTTGCTTCTGCCGTGATCTGTTCCCATAGCCGTTCGTCGGATGCAGTGTTTACTACATTGCATTGGATGGCAGTTACATGTAAGTTGGGGCAATACCGGAGAATTGTTTCTGAAAGCGTGATGGATATCATCTGTTTGAAGATGTTTGCGTGTGGATTGAATGGAGAGGATATTCCCGGATACCAATCCCTGTCAGCATCCGACCGCTGTTGATCCCCTGCCGGCGGGCGGAGAAAAAGAGATTGGGATGATTGAATGTACAAATACCTGCTACTTCGATATGTGCCGGTAGTAAACCGACGGATAGCAGTTGCAGGCGGTTGGCTTCCCACAGGTTGATATGCCGTTTTCCGCTTTGGGGATGCCGGTACGATATTTCAGACAGATCGATACCTGCCTCATGGAAGGCTTCACCCACTTCTTCGCCTACTTCAAAAGCTTCCGGACTGATGGATGGGCCGATGCCGGCTATCAGTTGGTGCGGATCGCAGTGAAAATCCCGGATTATCAGGGACACTGTCTTTCCGGCAATCTGTTGCACGGTGCCTCGCCAGCCGGCATGTATGGCGGCTACTATTCCTTTGTCGGGTGCGTAGAGCAGAAGGGGGACACAGTCGGCGGTAGAAACAGCTACTGTCACGTCTGGTTGGTTGGTGATGAGTGCGTCTATGCCATGCAAGCAGGCCTCCTGTTCTTGTTGGGAGCGGGAGAGAAAGGACGCGTCGATAACAGCTGCTTTGCAGCCATGTGTCTGAAAGGGAACCAGCAGCCGGTCGTGCCGCATGCCGGTCAGCTTGCAAAGCACTCTGCGATGCTGCTGCACAGCCTCCGGATCGTCGCCACACCAGGCGCCGAGATTAAAGGAGGCATATTCGCCCTGGCTCGCACCTCCCGGGCGGGTAGAGATGAAATGAGAAATGTTGCAGAAGCGGCCGAGGCCGTCGAACTGCAACATTTGTATTTCATGATGGATTTTTGTCTTCATCTTCCCAGTCGTATGCCTCCAGTTCGTCGTCGTCCCAGTCCTCCTCCTCCTCTTCGGAGGGAACTATCCATTCGAAGTCATCGTCCGGAAGCAGGCTCACATCTATATTCTTATGTACAATCCGTTCCACTTCATGAAAGTTTTCGCGGTTCAGTTCCTGCCAGAGCAGGTCTTTGAGTTCTACCAGTCCTTTCTGTGCCACAGAGGAAATGAATACATAGGGGATGCCTTCAGGCAGGTCTTGCGCGAGTGCTTCAATCAATTCGTCGTCCAGCATGTCACTTTTGGTAATGGCCAGTACACGGCGTTTCTCCAGCAGGTCGGGATTGTATTTGATCAATTCGTTGTGCAGTATTTCGTATTCTTTACGGATGTCATCTGTATCTCCGGGAACCATAAAGAGCAAGAGGGAATTGCGTTCGATATGGCGCAGGAAGCGCAGTCCGAGGCCTTTTCCATCGCTGGCACCTTCAATAATACCGGGGATATCGGCCATGATGAAAGAGCGGTTGTCGCGATAACTCACAATCCCGAGGTTCGGCTCGAGCGTGGTGAAAGGATAATTGGCGATTTTGGGCTTAGCGGCCGATACAACCGACAGTAACGTGGATTTGCCAACGTTCGGGAAGCCTACCAGTCCCACATCGGCCAGTAGCTTCAACTGCATGATGACGGTCCGTTCCTGGGAGGGTTCGCCCGGCTGGGCGTAGCGTGGCGTTTGGTTGGTCGACGATTTAAAGTTGATATTCCCCAATCCACCCCGTCCGCCTTTCAGCAGCATTACTTCCTGACCGTCTTCGGTTACATCGCAGAGGAATTCACCGGTATCGGCATCGTAAACAACCGTTCCAAGAGGAACCTCGATCACCCGGTCTTCACCGTCTTTACCCGTGCTCCGGCTGGACGAACCGCTATTGCCGTTCGTGGCCAGGATATGGCGTTCGAATTTGAGGTGGAGTAATGTCCAGTAGTTGCGGTTGCCACGCAGGTATATATGGCCTCCTCTGCCGCCGTTACCGCCGTCGGGTCCTCCCTTGGGGATGTATTTCTCCCGGCGGAAGTGGATAGAGCCTCGCCCGCCTTTGCCCGAACGGCAATAGATCTTTACGTAATCTACAAAATTTGATTCAGCCATTTGTATGTTTGTTTTACAGTGGAGCAGTTGTTGTATCAGGCTATACAGGCATGGATGCTGTTTTTGATCCGATTGAAAATGTCGTCAATGGAACCTGTTCCCTGGATGGCCTGATGTTTGCCTTCCTTAATATAATAATCGGCCAGGGGGGCGGTTTGTTTATGATATACATCGAGGCGGGATTGGATGGTTTCGAGGTTGTCATCCGAACGGCCTGATACCTTGCCACGTTCCAGCAGGCGTTTGATCAGTTCGTCTTCTTCCACATGCAGGTTGAGCATAACGGTCACATCCGTGCCGCGTTCGTTCAGCATTTTCTTCAAAGCTACGGCTTGCGGGATGGTGCGTGGGAAGCCGTCGAAGATTACACCTTTGCTGTTGGCTTTGCTATCGAGCGTCTTGGCCAGCATATCCACCATCAGTTCGTCGGGAACCAGTTGTCCTTTCTCAATATATTCTTTGGCTATCTTGCCCAGTTCGGTTTCGTTTTTTATTTCATCCCTGAGCACGTCGCCGGTCGAAATATGTTCCAATCCAAATTCTTTAATAATCTTTTCACTTTGTGTGCCTTTCCCTGAACCGGGGGCACCAAAAATCACTACATTCAACATGTTACTTTGTTTTTAATGTATTATATCGTTTTTATCAGCTGGAGATATTCCTACTCGGAAGCAACCAGTTTGTATATATCCTTATACGCGCGTCCCAATTCATCGTAATCCAGCCCATGTCCGACGATAAAGTCAGACGGGATTTCGATCCCTACATAATCAGGTTTCAGGTCGCATTTGAGCGAAGCCGGTTTGAACAGCATGGTGGCCAAACGTACATCGGCCGCTCCTTCTGCCAGCAATTTGCTTTTGACAAACTGCATGGTGAGGCCTGTGTCGATGATATCTTCCAGCAGAATTACAGTGCGTCCTTTGCATTCGGCGTGTATGGGAGTGATTTCCTTTACCCGCCCGCTGGTAGACGTACCTACATAGGATGAATAGCGCGCAAAGGTGACTTCGTACGGGCCATCCAGGCAGCGCATCAATTCGCCTGTGAACATAAATGCGCCGTTCAGGA
Organism: Tannerellaceae bacterium; assembly: GCA_031555505.1. Taxonomy (GTDB): domain Bacteria; phylum Bacteroidota; class Bacteroidia; order Bacteroidales; family Tannerellaceae; genus JAJDIA01. The sequence continues at coordinate 12,245 of JAVBUH010000040.1, read as the reverse complement.
TACTGATGAAAAGCGGGTTGGCACCTTGAATGTCCCTTCTGATCTCTTCAGCCATCCGCGCAATTGTACTCAGAATATGTTCTTCTGAGATAGACAGCTCAAACTCTTTATCTTTTAAGCGAATCCTGCTCATAAGTCGGTTGTTTTTAAGGGGAGCAAATGTACAACTTTTTTCGTTTTGCCGCAACTTTGCCGCTGAAGATATGAACAGGGAATATATAGTGGGGATGAATTCAACTATGCTCCGAAAGCCTACATCTCCAGTCTACTCTGATTGGAAAGCGTACATCTTCAAGCCTGCCCTGATTGGAAACCGTACATTCCACCGGCAGTATCTACACGCACACCTTATCTGATTGAGGCCTGCGCCTCACCCTGGTCGAGGCGCAGGCCTCAGGCAGGGTGAGGCGCAGGCCTCGTTTGAGCAAGTCCGCAATCTGGTCATTTCATCGGCAGGAACAGCGCCAAAACCTACCTTGCAGTGAGCATCCATCTGCTATAACTTCTTACACGAAAATTGCTTTCACCCTGTCACTTTCTGCAGGTGGTCAATGAGTTACGGTGAAAGGAGAGGCCGTTTTTCTGTTCTGCTGTCACTCTCCTGTCACTCTTTTTCTAAAAGTTCGTCCTGAAACAGGTTGACAGCTGTGACAGGAAGCGTGACATCAAAAACGGCTCATGTCACACTCAATCCCTGTCTGCAAGCGGCCGTGACAGGTGAAAACAAAAAAAAGGAAAGTAGCTGTAGAGGGGAAAATAGGCTATTTTTTCACAAACAATACCCCCTCATATCTTCAGTTTTTGTTGATTTTGAATATTCAGGTTGGGTTGGATTAGAATATAGCTTGAAGACTATCATGTAAATAGTAAACAAGAGTAACTTGGCTCCCCGCCTGGACAGCTACTCTTTATACACATCTTTTTGTGTGCATGCGAATGCCCCGTCAGGGGTATCTTATTGGTAGCCAGGGGTGCAGGCGAAGCCAAGCCCCTGGAATATACAAATAGCATATAAACCGCGCCACGTCAGTGGTGTCGTATGTAATAGACCGGTGCCGCTGACGCGGCACAAAAAAACAACCAATCGCCTAACCAGGGGCTTGGCTTCGCCTGCACCCCTGGCTACCAATAAGATACCCCTGACGGGGCATTCGCATGCACACAAAAAGATGTGTATAAAGAGTAGCTGTCCAGGCGGGGAGCCAAATTACTCTTGTTTTCTATTTACAAGATAGCCTTACTTACTATTAATGTCACCACATAAAAAACATTCACATTCTGCAGAACTTGAAGCAAGCCCGCATTCAAGATGTGCGGAATCGAATATTCCAGCGGAATTCGCACATTCGAAGTGCGGAAGGTCGGGGTAACTATAATGGCTTTTTGTGTTTGGTGCTTGAAAATAGCATATTTTAGGTACAGGAAAGGTGCGAAATCTGTTGGCAGGCTGGGGATATTAGTTTATTTTTGTCGACTATATACACAATCTGTTCTACCTTATAGCAATGATCAAGATATTTACAACCGAACAGGTACGTGAACTGGATCAATATACCATCCAGCACGAACCGATAGCGCCTATCGACCTGGTGGAGCGTGCCTCCATCGCTTTTGTTCATGCCTTTACCCGCCGTTATTCCAAGCAATACCGGGTGGTGGTTTTTGCCGGGCGGGGCAATAATGGCGCCGATGCATTGGCAATTGCCCGCCTGTTGATTGAAGAGGCCTATCACGTAGAAACCTATCTTTTTAATCCTTCGGGGGTGCTTTCTGTCGAATGTGAAGACAATAAACGCCGCTTGGAAGAGAAAGGCGATATCCGGTTTACGGAGGTGACCAATGGCTTCGAGCCCCCTGTATTAGGCAAGCGCGATATTGTGATTGACGGCCTTTTCGGTACGGGACTGACACGACCGTTGACCGGCGGTTTTGCCGCCGTGGTGGATTACGTCAATCAATCCGAAGCCCAGGTAGTTTCTATTGATATTCCTTCCGGACTGTTTGGTGAAGATAATCGCGGAAATGATTCCGAGGCCATTATCCATGCCGATGTGACCTTTACATTCGGCTTTCCAAAGCTGGCCTTTTTTATGCCCGACAGCGCTTCGTATGTAGGCGAATGGACTGTGCTGGATATTGGGTTGCATCCCGAAGCGGTGGAAAAGGCAAGTTCCCAGTGGCAATGGATTTCGGAAGCCGATGTGGCGGCGATGTTCCGTCCGCGCGACCGTTTTGCCCATAAAGGGACCTTCGGCCATGCCTTGCTGGTGGCAGGTAGCCGGGGAAAGATGGGAGCAGCGATCTTATCGGCGCGAGCCTGCTTGCGCGGAGGAGCCGGATTACTTACCATTCATATCCCGCAACGGGGTGAACAGGCGCTTCAAACAGCTTTCCCGGAAGCCATGATCAGCCTGGATATACATAATAACCATTTTTCAACTGTTCCGGATCTTGCCGCTTATACGGCCATAGGCGTAGGCCCTGGTATCGGGCAACACCTGGAAACAGGCTCCGCTTTTGAAACACTGCTGCAACGTGCCGGAAAGCCGATGGTGATTGATGCCGATGGACTTAACCTATTGTCGTCCAACCATGATTTACATCGCCATATTCCGGCTAATAGCATCCTTACCCCGCATCCGAAGGAGTTCGACCGTTTATCCGGTATCCATACCACTGCCTACGAACGCCTGCAAAAAGCCCGTACTTTTGCCATGGAGAAGAAAGTGATCATTGTGCTGAAAGGTGCTTACACAGCCGTCTGCACGCCCGACGGCCATGTTTGCTTCAACAGCAGCGGCAATCCGGGTATGGCCACTGCCGGCAGTGGAGATGTGCTGACCGGTATTCTCCTGGGGCTGCTTGCACAGGGGTACGAACCGGCGACGGCCGCTCTCATGGGCGTATGGATCCATGGTGCCGCAGGCGATATGGCTGCCCATCTCCAATCGGAAGAAAGCATGCTGGCCGGCGACATTATCGAAACGCTCGGAAAGATATTCAAACAATTGAAATAGGAACTTGTAGCCTGCCTATAACGAACGGATGTACTGGTTGACACACGCCACATATCATTTATACAGAATCATTCCTTTCCTGGGAGGCTGGATGGCCGATCGTCTGTTGGGCGACCCTGAAGGGTGGTGGCATCCTGTGCCCGGGTTCGGGAAACTGATCACCGCCGGCGAGAAGCGATGGAACAACGGAGAAAACCGGTACCTGAAAGGAGCGCTGCTGGCTGTCGGACTGATTTTGCTGGTTTATGGCTTGTGTGCGGCTGTACTGCATCTGTCTTATCGGATCCATCCCCATGTGTACGGTGTGTTGGTGGGCACAGGTGTCTTTTACTGTTTGGCGGGTACTACATTGATCCGCGAAGTAAAAGCGGTATTTGCCTCTGTAGGCAGCAGTACGGAAGAAGGACGTCTGCAACTGGCACGCATTGTAGGGCGTGATACGTCGCAGCTTTCTCCGCAAGAGATACGAACGGCAGCACTGGAGACCCTGGCCGAGAATCTGAGCGATGGTGTGATAGCGCCCATGTGCTGGTTTGCTTTGTTGGGATTACCGGGCATGATGGCCTATAAGATGGTGAATACGCTCGATTCCATGATTGGCTATAAAAATGAACGATACCTGGACTTCGGCCGGATGGCAGCCAAACTGGACGATATTGCCAATTACATTCCGGCCCGGCTCACAGCCTACGGCATGTTGCTGGTGTCGGGCAACTGGCACAAACGCCACTTCCTGCACCGTTTTGCCCGGCAACATACCAGTCCGAATGCCGGTTATCCGGAAGCTGCTTTGGCTGCTATCCTGGATTGCCGCTTTGGCGGTGCGCATGATTACTTCGGACAGTCGGTGGAGAAACCGTATATCGGAGAAAATGACCGGTTGCTCACCACCGACGACCTGGCAGTAGCTGTACAGGTAAATAATTATACCGAACTGATGCTGGGCTTTCTTGTCACACTTATAATCCTTGTATATCCATGAAGAAACGACTGATCGTGGTCACCGGCGGCCAGCGCTCGGGTAAGAGCGGATATGCTCAGCAGCGGGCATTCTCCCTGGACAAGTATCCGGTGTACCTGGCTACCGCGCGTATCTGGGACGAAGAGTTCAGGCAACGGGTGGAACGGCACCGGCGCGACCGGGGTGCGGAATGGACGAATATCGAAGAAGAGAAGTATCTGAGCCGTCACGACCTGACCGGACGGACGGTGGTAGTGGATTGTATCACCTTATGGGGAACCAATTTCTTTTTCGACAACCAGAGCGATGTACCAGCCTCGCTGGCACAAATGAAGGAAGAATTCGATCGTTTCACGGCACAGGAAGCCTGCTTCCTGCTGATCACCAATGAGATCGGGATGGGAGGAACTTCGCCCGACGAACTTCAGCGAAAATTCACAGACCTGCAGGGATGGTTCAATCAGTATATCGCTTCGCGAGCCGATGAAGTGATCCTGATGGTTAGCGGTATCCCAGTCTGCATCAAACATATTGTCAATCAATCAATCAACGTATGATACGATTTCAAGTAGTACAACCCGACGGCGCGATACAGCCTCGTTTGCAGGTAAAGATAGATAGTTTGGCTAAGCCCAAAGGGTCGCTCGGGCGGTTGGAGGCGCTAGCGCTACAGATCGGACTGATCCAGCAAACCGAATCACCCGTTTTATGTCAACCCGTCAACGTGATCTATGCCTCCGATCATGGGATCGCCGACGAGGGTGTGAGCAAATCGCCGAAAGAGGTCACCCGGCAGGTTGTACACAATTTCCTGAACGATGGCGCCGGCATCTGTTTTCTGGCGCGCCAGCATGGTTTTGCCTTGAAGATCGTAGATGCGGGTGTGGATTTTGACTTTCCTGCCATACCCCGTCTCCTCGATCGGAAGATACGGAAAGGAACACGCAACTTCCTCCACGAACCGGCCATGACGGTAGAGGAGATGGAACAGGCGTTGCAATATGGTGCGGATGTGGTGTCGGATTGTGTGTCGGAGCACGGCACCAATGTGATTAGTTTCGGCGAAATGGGTATCGGCAATACGGCTGCCTCCAGTATGTGGATGACTTGCCTGACGGGTATTCCGCTGATCGAATGCGTAGGTGCAGGTAGCGGTTTAGACAGTGCAGGCATACGCCATAAATATAATGTATTGCAAAAAGCATTAGATCAGTATACCGGTACTTCCGATGTATGGGAGGTGATGCATTGGTTTGGTGGCTACGAAATGGTAATGGCCGTAGGTGGTATGCTGCGGGCTGCTGAACTTCAACTGGTGATCCTGGTGGACGGTTTTATTATGACCAATTGTATGCTGGCTGCCTCGCGGATCTGCCCCGAGGTCTTGTCTTATAGTATCTTCGGCCATTGTGGCGACGAAGCCGGCCATCAACGGCTGCTGGAAGCAATTGGAGCCGAGCCGCTCTTGAATCTGGGGCTTCGCCTGGGCGAGGGGACGGGTGCGATCTGTGCATACCCGATCGTGGAATCGGCTGTCAGGATGCTGAATGAGATGCATAGTTTTGAGCAGGCTGCTGTGACTAAATATTTCTGATATGCAACAACTATTGGCTGCCCTGATCTTTTTTACCCGCTTGCCTTTTGGGCGATTGGGCGAAGTGCCGGGTGATTGTTTCAAACGCGTAGTGCCCTATTGGCCGTTAACGGGCTGGCTCACGGCGGGCTTGTCTGTGTTTGTGCTGTATGCGGCGTCCATGGTATTCCCCTTGTCTGTGGCGGTGTTGCTGACGATGGGTACGCGGTTGCTGGTTACGGGTTGTTTGCATGAAGATGGACTGTCGGATTTCCTCGATGGCTTCGGTGGGGGTACGTCGCGTGAGCGGACATTGGCGATCATGAAAGATTCGCATATCGGGGTATATGGAGTGAACGGGCTGGTGATGTATTTGGGACTATTGTATCTGTTGTTGGGCAGTTTGCCAGTTGAACTGGCCGGTTGTGCTTTGTTGGCGGGTGACCCGCTGGCCAAGGGGATGGCTGCTATGGTGATCAACCGTTTGCCGTATGCGCGCAAAGAGGAGGAGTCGAAAATAAAAACCGCGTACCGCCGGATGACGGCTGGTGAATGGATACTTTGTATCTGTGCGGGTATGTTGCCGTTATGGTGGTTGCCTTCACCTGTCTATCTCTGGGCAGTCCTTTGTCCGGTACCGGTATGGTTTCTCCTTACCGGAATGATGAAGCGGAAGATACAGGGGTATACGGGAGACTGTTGTGGCGCTTTGTTCCTGTTGTGTGAGATTTGTTTTTATCTGGGTATTGTGGGTGTCTATCATCAATTATAACGAAAGGATGGAGATTGTTTTAGTCAGACATACATCAGTAGACGTGCCGGCCGGGTATGCATACGGGCAGACCGATGTGCCTCTTCGCGATACATTTGAGGAGGAGGCCGAAAAGGTGAGGAACGCACTGGATGGCGATCGTTTCGATAAGGTCTGGACCAGTCCGCTTTCCCGTTGTGTGCGCCTGGCTGTGTTTTGCGATTATCCGGATGCGGAACGGGACGACCGTATCAAGGAACTCCACTTTGGCGATTGGGAGATGAAATCGTGGGAAGAACTGGAAGCCGATCCGCGCTCGGTGAGTTGGTTTGCCGACTGGGTCCATTGCCCCACGCCCAATGGCGAATCTTTCTCAGATCAATACCATCGTGTCAGCGCCTTTCTGGATGAAGTACGCAGGAGTGGTTTAAGCCGGGTATGCCTTTTTGCCCATGGTGGCGTGCTCACCTGTGCCCGGATATATGCCGGTGAATATGGTATGGAGGATGCCTTTACCCATATTCCACCTTACGGTGAGGTGATCCGGTTGCAGTTTGCCGACTAACGATCCTACCCCGGATACTCTCTTCTATTTTTCCTGTTTGCTGCTGCTCCAGACCTGTCCGTCTTGTTGGATGTTCCAGGTTTTCCCATGGGTAGGCAGGATGATCTCAAACAAGGTAGGGGTACTACTTGGTTTCCCATACCCAACCATCCTGACGGATATGCCAGGTGCTTCCGCCCGGTGAGATATACAGTATCTCATACTGGGAAGGCGTGGTATAGAGTTTCAATTGGCTGATCTTGTGGGCGGGACATACTTCTGCGGGAAGGAGATCGGCCAGGTTGGCTGTATAGGTGCCGACTGTTTTTTGATACTGGCTCTGCCGGTAATACAGGTTGCGGAGCATCCACTTTATACTTTCTTCCGGCAACTGTTTGAAGGGTACTACAGTGGTGCCTGCCACCGTCTCTGTGAACTGTACATATCCCCAATACTCCGGCAGGTGAGCATTGACAATACCGATGGGCGCCCATAGCCAGTAAGATTCAGCGGTATGTTGTCCGGCTTTCTTCGGCGCTTTGGTATACATGCCGTCTTTTACTTCAAGTGGCCATTGGACGCGCATGAAGTTGGTACGCATCTGTGTTCCTTCTGCCGGTTTGCGCATGCGGGGAGCTACCTGGAGGAGGGAACGCCAGGGAATGAATACTTCTACCGACCATCCTTTGTCGGTATCTTTCGGGTTATTTAGGGTCCCGTCTACGTGAACTACGGACTGCATCCCGGCAAATTCCCAGTTGCCGAACGTCACAGGATGGTCCCGGTAGGGGCGGCTCAGGTACAGGTCCCAGACGGTGCCGAGCGCATTGACTTCGTATTCAAGGTAATGATGCGTATCGTTCGTCGGATTAAAAAACATCTCAAAGGCATTATCCTGAAAAATGGCGGCGTCGTGTTGTGTGATGGTAGCCCAGACGTGTGGCTCTTCGAGCCAGGCGGCAATGTATAGACCGTTGTCGTCGTGCGCCATTTTTACTTTTGTCTGCCAATGAGGTTTGGCGGATAAGTTTCCGGTGATATCGGCAAAGTCGCTCATCCAGGGAATGGCATCCCACTCGCGGGGTGTCAGTTTTCCGTCAACCGTGATCGTACCTGGCGTCCGGTAACAAACATACGTGGGTGGATTACATGCCGGTTGTTGGGCATAGCGAATGCCTTTGGCAGATGTGTTTGATTGCGCAAGACCTGCCAGTCCGCTGCCAAGTGATAAACAAATAAACAGCATTGTTTTTTTCATGATAAATGGGTTATGTACAGATGATCAGATAAGATGTACAGATAGATCAGCTTGGATTGGGAGTATGCAGGATCTCCCAGGCAGCAGCCAGCCAGGTATCGATATCGTCCGGATAATGCTGTGCCGACTGCTTTTCGCTGCGTTTATGTCCCAGGCGAACCACCACGGCGCGTTGTTCGGGTAACACAATGACATACTGGCCGAGGATGCCGCGCATATAAGGGATCTGCATGCCTTTGAATGCCAACTGCCAGAACTGAAAACCGTAGATTTTGTTCTGTTCACCGGCGGAGACATCGAACAGGCTGGTATCCGGCGTAAGTGCTTCGTCCAAATAGGAAGCGGATATAAGCTGGTTCCCGTCCCAGGCTCCACCATTGAGCAGGAGTTGTCCAAACCGGGCAAAGTCCCGGGCGTTGCTGTTGAAGCAACAATACGCTTTTTCCATCCCGCCTTCCCGGTCGAGGCTCCATAATGCATCTTCCTCGGCATGCATAGGCGTCCATAATTTGCGGGAGACGTATGTGCTGACAGATTCACCGGTTGCCTTTTCAACGATGAAAGCCAGCAGCTGGGTGACACCGCTCTGGTAGCGGAAATGAACGCCCGGTTCTTCCACTTCCTGCATGCCAAAGACGATGGTATGCAGGTTGTTCCCGTAGTACAATTGGGTAGTAGGGGAGAAGGGGGTGGAATAGGCTTCCTCGAAATCCACACCCGCACTCATGGTAAGCAGGTGGCGAAGGGTCAGCGCCTTGCCGTTGAAGCCTGGGAATTCCGGAAAGAATTCACTGACGGACTGGTCTATGTTGCGGATGAATCCGTCGTCAATGGCACAACCTACGGCCAGCGACACAATACTTTTCGCCATCGAGAAGGAATTGCTGTGTGAGGAAGGAGAATAATCCTCCCAATACTGTTCGAACAGCAACTTCCCGTCTTGTATCACCACAAAGGCCACTGTCCCCAGTTCTTCAAACCGGGGCAGGTAGGCGGCCGGTATGGATTGCCGGTTGTAGTTGGCCGCCTGTTCCCAGGGGACGGGCGCGTTGGCTTCCACCGTCCGGTTGTGGAAGATCGGATACTGGTCTATCTTGGGATAGAAATGAATGAGCGATTGCCGCAGGTAATAATTACCCGGCAATGCCAGGAATATACCTGCCCCGGCCACTATCATGCAGGCAATGATCCCGGCAACGGATCTGCCGGACATACGTCTCTTCGCTGTGCTTTTCATGGTCTCCTGTTTTTACATCTCCGGTTCGTTCGTCTCTTCTTCTTTATACCAGGACGCGTACATATGATAATTACGCGCGATCTTTTGATTAATCTCCTGCGATTGTGCCGGATCGATCTTTTTGACAAATTTTGCCGGTACGCCGGCGTAAATACTGCCCGGTTCTACGATGGTGCCGCTGAGTACTACCGAGCCGGCAGCGATCAATGCACCTTCGCCGATCACGGCATGATCGAGTACTACCGAACCCATTCCTACAAGGGCTCCTTTGCATATCTTGGCGCCGTGGATGGTGACGTTGTGCCCGATGGACACATCGTCGCCGATCTCGATCGTTGATTTCTCGTACAGGGTATGCAGCACCGATCCATCCTGGATATTCACCCCATTGCCGATGCGGATGGAGTTCACGTCTCCACGCAATACGGTACTAAACCAGATACTGCATCCGTCGCCGATCACTACGTCGCCGATGATAGCGGCATTATCAGCCAGATAAGTGTCATTCCCTATTTGCGGGGTAAAGCCCCGCACAGATTTTATGATTGCCATATTCTTCTACTAATTAATTTCTTTTGTTTTTTCTTTCAGCCAGGCTGCTTCGGTGTCGCTGAGATGGGGGCTGATCAACTCATATACCTGGGTGTGGTATTTGTTCAACCAGATGCACTCGCGGGCGGATAGCATGGAAACTACCACCAGGCTGGTATCGATGTAGCACAGGGTGAGCGTCTCAAATGTGAGGAACTTGCCGAATTCGGTCTCACTGTCTTCTTTTATCAGGATCATGTTCTCGGTACGGATACCGTATTCGCCGGGGCGATACATGGCGGGCTCGTCGCTCATCACCATACCCACGCGCAACGGTTCGGGGTTTTCTTCCATCCGGATGCTTTGCGGGCCTTCGTGTACGTTGAGGCAGTGACCAATCCCGTGACAGGTACCGTGCAGGTATTGGATGCCTGCATCCCACAAGGCTTTGCGGGCCAATACGTCGATCTGGCAACCACGGATGCCTTCGGGAAACTTGCATTTGGCAATGCTGATCATTCCTTTCAGCGCGCGGGTGAAGTCTTTCTTCATCTGTTCGGTAGGTTCGCCGAGGGGGATGGTACGCGTGATGTCGGTAGTACCGTCGAGGTACTGGGCGCCTGAGTCCATCAGCAGCAGCCCTTCGGGTCGAAGCGTGGCATCGGTCTCGGGTGTGGCCGAGTAGTGTGGGCTGGCAGCATGGGCGGCATATCCGCAAATCGTTTCGAAGCTGTCCATCACGTATTGCGGTTGTTCGGCACGGAAAGCCGACAGACGGGCGGCAGCGCTCAACTCCGTTACTTTTTCACCGGCAGCCATCTGTTGTTCCAGCCAGATATGGAATTTAGTCAGTGCTATACCGTCTTTCAGCAACGCGTTGCGGAAACCTTCGATCTCCGTTTCGTTCTTAATGCTCTTCAGGTGGTTGGCCGGGGTGATTCCTTCCTGGGTACAGCAGTTGTCCGGAATGGCATTGAACAGGGCGATACTGGTTTTTGCCGGATCCAAATACACTGTTTTCCCTTCCGGCAGGCGGGAAAGATAGGTGCGTATCATGGCATAACCGGCCAGTGTAACACCTTCGGCTTTCAGGTGTTCGGCCGCTTCTTTTGTTACTTTCTCCGGATCGATAAACAAGACGCTTTCCTGTTCGGATACAAATCCGAAACTTACCACTACCGGGTTATACGCTACATCTGTGCCACGGATGTTGAATGTCCAGGCTACCTCATCGAGGGCGGCCAGTACCAGGCAATCGGCTCCTGCGGCATGCAGGCGGTTGTTTATCTCGTTCAGTTTGTCGCTTACTGATTTCCCGCTCAGCTTGACAGGCATTTCAAACAAAGGGGCGGAGGGAACGGCAGGACGGTCGTCCCAGATCTCGTCCAACAGGTCGTAAGCGCTTTCCAGCCGGATCCCTTTCTTTTGCAGTTTGCCTTCCAGCGCACGGGCGTCTTGCAAACTGTAGGTAAGCCCGTCGATGCCGGCCACCTGCCCGTCGCTCAGTTCATCCAACAGGAAGTCGGGGATAGACGGTGTGCCGGGAATGGCCAGCTTGTAGAGGTCGATACCGGTCCCTTCAAGTTGTTGTGCCGCTTGCAGGAAATAACGTGAATCAGCCCACAGTCCGGCTTTGGTCGCTGTCACTACAACGGTACCGGCCGATCCGGTAAAACCGGATATCCACCGGCGTGTTTTCCAGCGTTCGGCCGGATATTCACTCAGGTGCGGGTCTGATCCCGGGATGATATACGCATCGACCTGATGTATCTTCATCGCTTCGCGCAAAGCGGAAAGTCGTTGGGAAATAGTTGTTGCCATATCTTATAGTTTGTACATGTTTTACTTCCAACGTATACTTTATAGTATAACAAAGTTAGCGGGTCTGCTTTTCGGGCAGACATGCAAATGTAAAGAAATAAGAGCTATTATTGGCTGCCTGCTGGCTATTAAATCGCTGAAAAGAGTTGATCAGCAAAGGGGGAATAGTATATTTGTGAGTGGATAACCGGAATAGTATGCTAAAAAACTGTTGTTTCTTTGTTTGTTGGGGGTAGGTTGGGCCTGCTCTGATCACTCTTCTCCGGAACAGTTGTTGGAACGGGCTGAGTTGTACCTGCCGGTCTCTGCAGGCAGCGCGCGTTTAAGTCTGGAAAAAATACAAAACCCCGACTGATTGTCTCTTCGTGGGCAGGGACTTTATCTGTGTATAGATGCCGTGTTCCTGTCTATGTCCTTCATTCCTCCCAGGGTATAACACTTTGCCTTCAGCCTTTCAGAGGAGGTGTAACTTTCTTGCTATCAGCGGTTAAGGCCTGAATACTCACCCTTCAGTCTTTCCTTCAGCCCTTTTTCAGGGATCGTATGCTAAAT
>JAVBUH010000096.1:0-39674 GCA_031555505.1 Tannerellaceae bacterium | reverse complement strand
TATCCCTGGAAAGTGTTGACAGAATTGATGGCGATTAACTAATGTTGTTTACACCGTTTGCGGTGGTTCTCTGATTCTATTTACACGTTTTTATCGGTTGACTAATTTAGTTTACATCTTCTGTTGAGTGAACTGGTTTGGGATTATAGCTGATAAAGTTGATCCACTTTGCACATTTCCTTATAAAAAGGAAAACAAAATATTGCAATTGCGAATAATTATCGTTTACTTTGAGACAGAATAAATACCCTGATGAATACAGCAGAAAAAATACGGGCGAAAGGCATCAAGGCAACTCCCCAAAGGCTCCTTGTTTACGAGGTATTGGAAGAGTCGGGCCATGCCACGATAGATGAAATCGCAAAAAAAGTGCAGGCTACGAATCCCTGCATCACATTATCTACCATTTACAGGATTCTTGATTCACTTTGTAAAGCAGGTCTGGTATCACTCCTTAACCACCCGGGCGGAAAGTCGTTTTATGATATAACACCTACGGTACATCACCACATTTATACTGATGACAACATGATATTGGACTATGTGGATGAGAAATTAACGGAACTGATCAGAAACCGTCTAAAAGAAGGCCAGTTTAAAGACTTGGATATCGGGCAAATATCCGTCCAGATATTTGCTAAAAACAACATTAAATAAATTATTGCCATGGAAAAGAAAAAAATGACAACAGAATCCGGTCGTCCTGTAGCGGATAACCAGAATGTTCAAACAGCAGGGCAACGCGGTCCCATGATGATACAAGACCCGTGGTTCCTGGAAAAACTCGCACACTTCGACCGCGAAGTGATTCCCGAACGTCGTATGCACGCCAAAGGTTCCGGAGCATACGGCACATTCACCGTAACGCACGATATCACCCGATATACCCGCGCGTCGATCTTTGCCGCAGTCGGCAAGCAAACCGAGTGTTTTGTCCGTTTCTCAACCGTTGCAGGCGAACGCGGTGCAGCTGATGCCGAACGCGATATCCGTGGTTTTGCCATGAAATTCTATACCGATGCCGGAAATTGGGATTTAGTAGGCAACAACACACCGGTATTCTTCCTGAGGGACCCCTTGAAATTTCCTGACCTGAACCACGCCGTCAAACGCGACCCACGCACCAACCTCCGCAGTGCCAACAATAACTGGGATTTCTGGACACTCCTGCCCGAAGCGCTGCATCAGGTAACCATCACCATGAGTGACCGCGGCATTCCCTACTCCTACCGGCACATGCACGGATTCGGCAGCCACACATTCAGTTTCTTCAATGCCGACAATGTCCGCACATGGGTGAAGTTCCACCTCAAAACAAAGCAGGGCATCAAAAACCTGACCGATCAGGAAGCCGAAGCAATCGTCGCCAAAGACCGTGAATCCCATCAACGCGACCTCTACAACGCCATCGAAAAGGGCGACTTCCCCCGCTGGGAAGTCAAGATACAGATAATGACCGAAAAGGAAGCCGACGAATACCGGATCAACCCCTTCGACCTCACAAAAGTCTGGTCACAGAAAGAATTCCCGCTGATTGACGTAGGCATATTGGAACTGAATAAGAATCCCGAAAATTATTACGCCGAAGTAGAACAGTCCGCATTCAACCCGATGAATATTGTTGACGGCATCGGATTCTCGCCCGACAAGATGCTACAGGGACGCCTGTTCTCTTACGGAGACGCCCAACGTTACCGCCTGGGAGTGAACCACACCCACATCCCCGTCAATAGTCCGCGTTGCCCCTACCACGCCTACCATCGCGACGGTATGATGCGGGTGGACGGAAACCACGGCTCCACTTTAGCCTACGAACCCAACAGCTACGGCGAATGGCAGGACTCTCCAAACATGAAGGAGCCCCCTCTGAAACTCCACGGCGACGCCTACAACTACAACGAGCGTGAATACGACGACGACTATTACAGCCAGCCCCGCGACCTCTTCCGCCTCATGCCTCCTCCACAGCAACAGGTATTGTTTGAAAACACAGCCCGCGCTATGGGCGATGCCGAACTTTTCATCAAGCAGCGACATGTTCGCAACTGTCACAAAGCCGACCCTGCCTATGGCGAAGGCGTAGCCAGAGCGCTCGGGATCAGCCTTGACGACGCCCTGCTATCAACCAGATAAAGAAAACAGGAACCCCTTCCTTGTTTTTTATGTATAGCTCTCCCGGATTGCCTTCGGTTACGGATAACGTACCGGAGGCAATCTTTTTTGGTATCAGTTACCGGATGAATTACTCAGTGTAACAAATGTGACAACTCATAAGCAAACAAGAGCCTACTTTTGTTATATAATTAACGCCCCCATTTAAGGCAAAACATCCTTATTCAGCATTCAAATAAACAGCTATGGCAACAAATGGAACATTCGCAACAGGAACAGTATTCAGCCTCTCGCAACAGATCGAATATTCGGAAGGCGGGATCATCAGTAAACAAATAGTAAAAAGCCTGACAGGAAATGTAACCCTGTTCTCTTTTGATAAAGGACAAGGATTGAGCGAACATACCGCCCCGTTCGATGCTATAGTGCAAATCATCGACGGAAAAGCCGGGATCACTGTCGGAGGAATCCCTCATACCCTGGAAACAGGTCAGATCATCATTATGCCGGCCAACGTACCACATGCGGTACATGCCGTAGAATCATTCAAAATGTTATTAACCATGATCAAAGGATAAATATCATGAGTGAAATCATCAACAATTCGGAGAAAAGAAAAGAGTTGCTCAAACACCTCATCCTGCAACTACACTGCGGCGAAGCACCCGAACAGGTCAGAAGTCGGCTCACCAACCTCCTGCACTCCATCCCTTACAACGAAGTGGTGGAAGTAGAACAATCCCTGATTGCGGAAGGCCTTCCCGTCGAAGAAGTGCAACGCCTTTGTGACATACATACCGATGTACTTGAAGGAAACATTGACACTTCAACAGCCAAGTCCGTACCACCGGGACATCCCGTCGATACATTCTTACAGGAAAACAAAGCCCTGGCGCAACAGATCACCCAAATCAAGGCCTTGTTCCAAAAACTGCAAAGCAGTGCAACAGACGAAGACACCGGGAATTACCTCCTGCAACTCCGAAGCCTCTATAATACCCTCTCGGATGTAAACAAACATTATAAACGCAAAGAATACCTGCTGTTCCCGTACATGGAGAAAGCCGGAATAACCGGTCCCCCAAAAGTCATGTGGGGCAAACACGATGAAGTACGCGAACTACTGCAAGCCGCCCACGAAACCCTTTCCGTCTCAAACGGCCTCGGCATGGATGAACTGAAAACGATTATCCCACTGGTACTTCAACCCGTTATCGACGGCATTGAAGGCATGATCATGAAAGAAGAAGAAATCCTCTTCCCCATGTGCCTTGACACCTTGACCGACGAAGACTGGTACCGTATCTACCATGAAACCCCCGAATTCGGTTTTTGCCTCTTCGATCCGCAAACAACATGGCAGCCCGAACACATCCAGGAAGTAACTCCCTCTTTCTTTCCCGGTGAAGCCATACGCCTCTCGTCCGGCAGTTTTAACATGAAGGAATTGGAAGCCCTGTTCGTCACCCTCCCCATAGATATCACTTTTGTGGATAAAAACGACAAGGTAAAATTCTTCTCCCACAGCCCCCAACGGGTATTTGAACGCAACCGCTCCATCATCGGACGCGACGTCCGCATGTGCCACCCGCCCCAAAGCGTCCATGTCGTCGAGCAGATCATCAATGATTTCAAAAGCGGGAAAGAGAACAAAGCCGCCTTCTGGATCTCAAACTTCAAAGGACGCTTTGTCTATATCGAATATACCGCACTCAGAAGTAACGATAATGAATACCTCGGGATCATCGAAGTGACGCAAGACATAACAAATCTCCGAAAACTGGAAGGCGACCAACGCCTATTGTCTTATACCCCCAGATAACCCATTATGGAAATCAATCTGCAAACCAAAGTAGCCGCCTTGCTCGAAGCTTACCCCGCTTTAGAAGAGACCTTGCTGGAATTGTCGCCCGCATTTGCAAAACTGCGGAATCCCGTCTTGCGGCATACCGTCGCCAAGGTGGCCACTTTGCAACAAGCCGCAAACATTGCGGGAATCTCTCCCGCGCAAATGGTACAGACATTGCGCAAAGCCGCCGGACTGTCAATCACCGATATAACAGACAGCAATACCAGTGAAGAAAATACAGACACCCCGCCGGAATGGTTCGACGAACAGAAGATCACCATCCGGTTCGATGCTTCTCCTCTCATAAATTCCGGACAAAACCCAATGCAGGAAATAATCTGCCAGGCAAACAAGCTGGAAAAGGATTACATCATGGAACTAACCGCCCCCTTCAAACCCGCACCAATTATCGACCTGCTCAAATCAAAAGGCTTTAAAGCGTGGCACGGTCAGGGAAATAGTTACTTCACGAAGAATACACCTTAATATCTGCTTGATTTTCAAACATCAGCAAAATATTAAGCCGCTCTGTATGCTCTTCCCTTCCTTTCAATTCCCGATGGCGCAGCCTTATATTTCGCAGCGACCTTTCTCCATTGAAAAACTGCAGCTATAACTTCTCCTTTGATTTCTTCT
The DNA here is from genome assembly GCA_031555505.1 of Tannerellaceae bacterium. Lineage (GTDB taxonomy): Bacteria > Bacteroidota > Bacteroidia > Bacteroidales > Tannerellaceae > JAJDIA01. Next base: position 35,077 of record JAVBUH010000096.1, on the reverse strand, counting down.
GCGCGTGCATCCGATAACAAGTATCGGTATTTCTATGGGTGTTATCAACTGCCCACACTGTGGTGGAAAGATTAAGGTGAGAAAAGAATAAGAGGCCTTATAATGGATACTGGTTCAATGGGAGACGAATTAGCCATTAATAATTTCACCCCCATTGGGCAGCAGGCATTGCCCTGTCATGTAGCTTGAGTCGTTCAACGCCAGAAATAAAAAGCATGTAACCACTTCATTGGGTTCACCGGCTCTTCCCAGTGGAGTGTCGCTTCCAAACTCACTTACTTTTCTCCTATCGAAAGACGAAGCGATCAGCGGTGTCCAAATGGGGCTGGGCGCAACGGCATTCACACGAATGTGCTTAGATGCCACACTTTGGGCAAGGCTTCGGGTGAAACTGATTATGGCACCTTTGGTAGTGGCATAATCAATCAGGGTCGGACTTCCCCGATAAGCAGTCACAGAACTGGTATTCAGGATGCAGCTCCCTGCTTTTGTAATATGCCACGGTGGTGATATGTTTACTGGATGCCGCGTTCGCGGAGTTTCTTTTGCCAGTTCCAGGCAGAGATGAGGGTGTCTTTGACGGTTTCTTTGGCAGTCCAGCCGAGTACGTTGTTAGCGTGTTCGGGGTTGGCCCATACCTTTTCGATATCGCCTTCGCGGCGTCCGACGATCCTGTAGGGGACTTTTATGCCTGTACCTGCTTCGAACGTGTTGATCAGTTCAAGCACGGATACGCCGATCCCGGTACCCAGGTTGAATGTCTCAAGTTTCTCGTCCGACTTATTTTCCAACATGCGGTCCATAGCGATCACGTGTGCTTTGGCCAGGTCTACCACATTGATATAGTCGCGGATGCAGGAACCGTCGGGGGTATCGTAGTCATTGCCAAATACGCTCAATTCCTGGCGGATACCCATAGCGGTCTGCGTTACAAAGGGCACGAGGTTCTGCGGCACACCATTGGGCAGTTCGCCGATCTCTGCCGTTGGATGAGCGCCGATCGGGTTAAAATAGCGCAGGATAATGCTTTTGAACGACAGATTGGCATGGATGGCATCATGAATGATCTCTTCGTTGATCTGTTTCGTATTGCCGTAGGGAGACATGGCCGCTTTGATCGGCGCATCTTCCGTAACGGGCAGTATATCAGGCTGTCCATATACGGTGCAGGATGAGGAGAAGACAATGCCTTCGATACTGAATGCCGGCATCAGGTCGAGCAGGTTGAGCAGGGTGACGATGTTGTTACGGTAGTATTCCAACGGTTTGTGTACCGATTCGCCTACCGCCTTGCTCGCCGCAAAGTGGATGATACCCTTAAGACCCGGATGCTCGGCGAGGACGGCGCGTACACCTTCTTTGTCATTCAGGTCGAGTTGGTAGAAGGCGGGTTTGATATGGGTTATTTTCTCAATCCCGTCTAATACTTCGATCGTAGAGTTGGAGAGGTTGTCGATAACGACCACCTTATACCCGGCGTTTTGTAATTCAACGACTGTGTGCGAACCGATATATCCGGTTCCGCCTGTTACTAAAAGTTTCTTGCTCATATTGGTTCTGTTTAGATATGTGATATGTTAGTTTTATACGATGCCCGAGAAACCCATGAAAGCCATAGCCAGCAAACCGGCGGTGACCAGCGCGATGGGTGTTCCCTGCATTCCTTTTGGTATGCGCGTCATAGCCAGTTGTTCGCGGATGCCGGCAAAGATAATCAATGCCAGAGCGAAGCCGATAGCGGTAGAGAAAGCATATACGATGGATTGCAACAGGCTGTATTCTTTTTGGATTACCAGGATAGCAACCCCCAGTACACAGCAGTTGGTGGTAATGAGGGGCAGGAACACGCCCAGCGCCTGATAGAGCGCAGGCGATACTTTCTTCATCACAATTTCCATCAACTGCACCAGGGAGGCGATGACCAGGATAAACGCGATGGTCTGCAGGTATCCCAAACCGAAGGCATCCAGTACGTAGTGCTGTATGAGGAAGGTCACAATGGTAGCAATCGTAAGTACAAAGGCTACGGCAGCACCCATCCCGGCGGCCGTTTCTACTTTCTTGGATACACCCAGGAAGGGACAGATACCCAGGAACTGTGCCAACACCACATTGTTGACGAAAACGGCGGCTATAAAAATGATAACATATTCCATAACAAATCGATTTAGGCTTTACGCAGTTTGTTGACAATAGCGATCAGGTAACCCAGCGCGATGAATGCACCCGGAGCCAGTACGAAGATCAGGGATCCGTATTCTTCGGGATACAGCGCGGTATCGAACAGGCGGCCTGTGCCCAGTAACTCGCGTGTCATCCCCAGCAGGGTGAGCGCCAGGGTAAATCCCAGGCCGATTCCAACACCGTCGAGGACCGAACTTATTACGCCGTTTTTAGCAGCAAATGCTTCGGCGCGTCCCAGGATGATACAGTTCACCACAATCAGCGGTATGAAGATGCCCAGGCTGGCATACAACGCCGGCACGTAGGCTTCCATCACCATCTGGAGCACGGTTACAAAGGCGGCGATTACCACAATGTAGCAGGGGATACGTACCTGATCGGGGATGAGGTTCTTCAACAGGGAAATCACGGAATTGGTACAGATTAGTACGAACATGGTGGCAACACCCATGCCCAGCCCGTTGATGGCCGAGGAGGTGGTACCCAGCGTGGGGCACATCCCCAGCAATAAAACAAATATGGGATTCTCTTTGACGATCCCGTTCCATATAATTGTGAGTTTATTATTCATGTTCTCCTCCTTTCGGTGTATCGATTGTTTCTTCTGTGTCGGTGGTCTCGTCGCTGTTGGCTGTGGTAGCACCTGTAGCAGCGTCCATAATGCCTTGGTAGGCGCTGTAGGCGCGATTGATGGCGCCCAGGAATGCCCGGCTGGTGATGGTGGAGGCAGTAATGGCATCCACATCGCCACCGTCTTTGGATACGGTGAGGTTGCCTTTGGATAGTGAACGGCCAATTACGCTCTGTTGATTCTTATCCGTACGGAACCATTCCTGCATCTTGGCTCCGAGACCGGGGGTTTCAGCCTGTTCGAGCACGGAATAGTTCACTAACGTGCCTGCAGTGTCAAAGCCTACAATGATCTTGATCGTTCCGTTGAACCCCTCCCTGGTAGTGCTTTCCACCGCCACTCCCACAGGTTTGCCGCCGAGCGTGGCGGGGTAGATCAGTACGGAATCGCCATCGGATGTGGCTGCTTTATAGGCTTCTGCCAGCGGATTGTTGTCGTACTGCGGAGATACTTCTTTGACCGCTTTTTCCAACGCGGCGGCTTTGGCCAGTGCGATGGGGGCGGATGTGTACATATTGACAGTAGCCAGGATTCCTCCTGCAAAGAGGCTGATGATAGTCAGCGACAGGAGCATATTGGGCAGGGTTGATTTCAGTTTCTCCATTTTACTTCCCTCCGAAATGTTTAGGTTTGATATAGGTGTTGATCAGCGGTGTAAAAGCGTTCATGATCAGGATGGCAAACGACATCCCTTCGGGATATGAACCAAACAGGCGGATCGCAGTGGTCAACAGCCCGATCCCGATCCCATACACGATCATCCCCTGATGGCTCATGGGCGATGTGACATAGTCGGTAGCCATAAAGATGGCTCCGAGCAGCAAACCACCCGAGAGGATGTGTATCAGCGGGCTGGCATAGACCGCCGGATTAATGCCGTACATGATGCCGGTAAAGAGGGCTACTGTACCGATTACCGCCACCGGGATATGCCAGGTGATGATCTTCCGCCAAAGCATGAATGCCAACCCGAGCAACAGTGCAATGGCACTCACCTCACCCAGGCTCCCGCCTTTGTTGCCGACGAACATATCCATCAGGGAAGGCAGGCTTGCCGGATCGGTTTGCATCACCGACAGGATGGTGGCACCGGTGGTTACATCTGTATAATGCAGGCTTAATGCCTCGGGTACCGGCCAGGTGGTCATCTGCGCCGGGAAAGAAATAAGCAGGAATACACGTCCTACCAGTGCCGGGTTGAAAATATTATTACCCAATCCGCCAAACGACATTTTGCCGATCCCGATGGCTGCCAATGCGCCGATGATCAAGATCCATACAGGCAGGTTAGACGGCAGGTTGAATGCCAGCAATATACCTGTCAGAACGGCCGAACCATCCCACATGGTGGATTCCTTTTTCATCAGGAACCGTTGGATGAGCGATTCAAAGAGCACACAGGATGCAACAGATACGGCTGTCACGATCAGCGCGCCGAGCCCGAAGTAGTATAGCGACACCAGGAATGCCGGTACAAGAGCGATCAGCACGCCATACATATTTTTACTTATAGTGTCTCCCCCGTGGATATGGGGGGAAGGTGATACATAGATTTGATTCTCCATAAATGTGGTGCTGTTTTAAGATTTTCGGGCGCGTATGATACCTATTACTTTTCCTTTTCCCAGGCGGATGTGATCCAGCAACGGACGATTGGCCGGGCAGGTATAACTGCAAGAGCCGCATTCGATGCAATCTGCAATATGATTCTTTTCGGCTACGTCCCAGTTGGCGAATTCCGTAGCAGTCATCAATTGCGTAGGGTTAAGTCCCATCGGACATACATTGACACATTTGGCGCAGCGGATACAGTCGTATACCGGACGGCGAACAGACTCTTCCTTTGTCAGGAGCAGGATGCCGGAGCTGCCTTTCGTTATGGGAACCTCGGCGCTGATCAACGCTTTTCCCATCATCGGTCCACCACCGATAATCTTACCGGTGTTTTCGGGTAAACCTCCGGCCGCCTCGATCAGCACGCTCACAGCAGTCCCGATACGGGCCTTGAAGTTGGAAGGGCGGCCTACCGCTTTACCGGTGACGGTCACTACGCGCTCTACCAACGGTTTGTTTTTTTGTACGGCTTCGTACACGGCGAAAGCAGTTCCCACGTTTTGTACTACCGCTCCTACGGAGATGGGCAATGCACCGCTTTTCACCTGACGGCTCAGTACGGCATCGATCAATTGTTTTTCTCCTCCCTGTGGATACTGTACCTTGAGGGGCATGATTTCGATGCCGGTATGACCGGTAGCCAGTTGGCGCAGGTTGGCGATGGCATCGGGTTTATTATTCTCGATACTGATCACTGCTTTCGTTACCCCGATGGCTTTCATCAGCAAGCGGGTACCAACGAGTACTTCCTCGCCTTTGCTCATCATCAGGATATGGTCGGACGTGAGGTAGGGCTCGCATTCTACCGCATTGATGATCAGTATCTCGGCTTTGCTGCCCGGAGGCGGCGTGAGCTTGACCTGGGTAGGAAAGGTGGCGCCTCCGAGGCCTACGATGCCGGCGTCGGTGATCTTTGCAATAATTTCTTTACCGGTGAGGGTGGTATCTTTGACGAGTGCCTCGGTGCGGTCGATCGTTTCTTCCCAGTCATCGCCTTCCACATCGATGTAGATGGCTGTCCGTTTATAACCACTGGCGTCGAGGGCGGTGTCTATTTTGTTCACCTTGCCCGATACGGATGAATGGATATGGGCCGACACAAAGCCCCCCGCTTTGGCAATGAGGGTGCCGACTTTCACGGTGTCGCCTTTGCCGACTACAGCCTGGGCCGGTGCTCCGATATGTTGGTTCACAGGGATAACGACCTGTTTGGGCAGCGGCAAGGTGAGGATCGGACTACCAGCCGATAGTTTGTGCTCGGGTGGATGTATACCGCCGATTCGGAATGTTTTGAGCATAACGATATCAGATTTATGTTAGTTTACGTTTTCTTCTACTTTCACTTCCGCTTCTTTCCGTGGCGGGAAATTCAATTCGTGGATGCAGCCGGTGGGACATACCGGGGCACACTTGCGGCACAGGCGACATTTGGTGTAGTTGATATAGGCCAGGTTGTTTTCCAATGTGATGGCTTCGAACTTACACTCCTTCACGCATTTCCCACAACCGATGCAGGCATTGGCGCAGGCTTTTTTGGCAGGGACTCCCTTGTCTTTATTGATGCAACTCACAAATATCCGGCGTGACTTAATGCCTTTTTTGCGCAGTTCGATGATGCTCTTGGGGCAAGCCTTGACACAAGCGCCGCAGGAAGTACATTTGTTTTCGTCTACTTCAGGGAGGCCTGTCTCCGGATTCACATGGATAGCGTCGAACGTACAGGCCGTCACGCAATCGCCATAGCCGAGGCATCCGAACGAACAGCCGGTTTCGCCGCCGTAGAGTGCTGAGGCAATGGCGCAATTGCGCGCCCCGTCGTAAGCATTCGTCTTCGGACGTGCAGCGCAAGTGCCGTTGCAGCGTACAACCGCTACCATCGGTTCGGCTGTGGTTGCTTCTTTCCCCAGGAGCACTGCTACACGGGTCATCAATTCAGCACCCCCTACAGGGCATAGCATGCCTTCCAGCGAATCGGCCTTGACACAGGCGCTTGCGAAACCGGAACAACCCGGGTATCCGCAACCACCACAATTGGCAGCCGGCAGGATATCCTGTACCTGTGCGATACGAGGATCTTCGTAGACTTCAAACTTTTTAGATGCCGCATACAGGAATACGGCACCGATAGCTCCAATTGCTCCTAATGAAATAACCGCAATGATGATCATAATGTATTCGGATGATATTTTTTTAAGGTGAAAATGAAACGTTTTTTTAATTTACTGCGTAATGCGTACAATATAAAATAATAAGGGACTAGTAAAGCCAGCCCGACTAGTCCGCCGGTAGTCTCCTCCAGGTGAAAAACGTTCAAAGCAATGGCGATCCCAATGATGACAAGCAGCAGTGGGAGCACAAACGCAAGCCATACAGCCTGTAAGCCCAGTGAAGTACGTCCGCAAACAATCACTTCTTCATTCGGCAGGAACTGTACGTGGCAATTTGTCACTTCAATTACTTTTTCCTTGCTTTCGGATGCGGAGCACATGGAGCGGGCATGGCATCCGGCACAGGCCGATTGCTGGACGATCCTGACGAAACAGGTGTCTCCTTCCATACGTTCAATAATGCCTTTATGTGCTATATCTTCGCTCATTTTGCAAACCCGACTTTACAAATCGGGAACAAAAGTACAGATTATTTAGATATTCCAATAAGATTAACAAAGATTATGATGCTTCCCGGATGGGTTTTATACCGGCAGAAATGGCTCTTAGATAGTGATTTTTCGAGCAACAAACGTATGTTTGACTGCATCTATTGATCGTGCGGAGCATGAATGTGAGAAAAATATTTAATCGGCATGAAAATTTTATCGAATAATTATTTGTTTATTCCGAACTAATATATACATTTGCACACAAACATTCGCTTATCTACTAATTTAATCATTTACTATTCGTTACTATTATGGCGAGAAAGAAAGGTGTTAAAATGACGGAAGAACAAAAAGCAGCCATGCGTGCCCGCAGAGCGGCCAACAAAATGGGAAAAGAAACTGCTTTTGTTAAAGTAACTGACAATTTGAAGTTGCTGTCTTATAAAGAGTTGAATGACGCAATCGCATTGGCATTGCGTTATCGTAAAGAAAAGATTGGTGAAGAGGAACTCCGCCTGATTAAAGAAAGGGAAGAGTTAGAGCTTCGCCTGAGAGAATTAAAAGGGATTGATAATTAAAAAAAGGCTGCTTCGGCAGCCTTTTTTTTATCTGATAGTCTTATTACCATTTGTAATTAAACCCAAAGCTCAGTAATTCGTTTACCTGGAAGTAGCTGTCAAAATCCGGGTTCTTTGTTACGCCGTCGTCGAAGCGTAAATGAACATAAATACGTGTAGAAAAGAAACGGCTGATAGCTAACCGCAAGGTGTTTTCAAATTCGGCCTCTACGCGATGATAGTTGGTGAAGTAATAGAGCCGTGATTCCCAACTTACATTCCGGTTGAAGTTGACGGCCAGGTTGGCGCGGATCGTAGAACCAAACTGAATCAGGGTGTTCTTATATAAATCAGAATCCGGCTTTTTCTCAAAACCGAAACGCGAGAGGTCTACTTCGTCGTTGTAATTATACATAAATGTATAGGAGATGGGAGCCAGGTTGGCGCTCAACTTGAGACTCTTGTATTTGTCTTTGAATTTCTTGTCAAGGTCGTATTTCATCCCCAGACCCAGGTTGACTGAGAATGGAGAGAATAGCGCTGTTTGTAGATCGTAGGTGTTTTCTTTGTAATTCTTGAACAACTGTGTTTTGATTTCACCATCGAACGTATAGTACCATTTGCTGAAGGCCAGATAACCAAAGTTGCTGTGTAAGCGAATCAGGTCATCACCCATTTTATAATTTCGCAGCGTATCCTTTGGAGCGGTGTACACATTGATCTTCAATTCGATTTCATTGGTGACCTGGACCTTTTCCTTTTTATAATCATACCGCATATAGTTGCGTGTGAACAGGTTGAGATTGCTTGTCCCCCCTTTATACCAGTTGGGTGAAATGTAGTTTTGTGAGAATTGGATCACGCTTTCAAAGCCGGATTGCCAATATTGCCTTTCAGGGATGAATTTGGGCGGGGCATCCATATCGTCGAGTTGGGTCATGTCTGTCTTTTCCACGATCACTGGTAAATCCTCTTGCAGTTTTTTTCGGATCTCTACCGGTTGGATACTCTCCTGCGGCAGGTCCCGTTCGGAGTAGCGGAACAGGGTGGGGTCGTTTCTGCGGATATAAGCGTAGGTCGACTGTTCAAACGCCAGCCGTTTCTTCTCATCCTTAAATAAAGAATCAACGGTAGGCTCAAACGTATAGGAATTAGCTGGCAGATTTCGCCCGATCGTATCTACCGGCATCACGCCGGGCAGCAGGCTCCCGTGTAAAATGGGGGGTAAAAAGAGGGAATTGATGGGTACTTCGCCCTGTGTTTCCGGATTGTTCGACCAGGCATACGGGTTGTTCATATAATTCAGCCAATACCGGGCCTGGTCTGAAATATCAAGATTGTCTTTGCGTAAAAAGCGCAATAACTGGTTGCTGAGAGGTATCGGCCGTGCATACCGGCTGTTCTGTTTTTCAAACTGGGAACGAATACTGGTGATCTTTGCCAATTCATGTTCGGTTAGCACCGGAATGGAGTCCGGTGTCGTTGCCTGAACGGTCTGCTGGTTGTTTCCCGCCGGAAGCAGAATCGGCAGCGTGTTCCCTTGTGCATTTACTTTGCCCACTATACATAGCAGCATACATATCGCATATATACAGTATGTCTTCATCCTCAGGTGAAATTTACATTTATTAGCCATCGAAAGACAAAAGTAGCAAAAAAGAATGATACGTCAGCCTTCTTTTACATCCTATAACAATTGATTGCTACAGTAATTGCAGTGCTTTCTCCATATCTTCGGGGGTATCGATGCCAATTGTTTCCCGGTGGGTGATACCGACCTTAATGCGGAAACCGTTTTCAAGCCAGCGCAATTGCTCCAGGCTCTCGGCAATCTCCAGCGGTGATTGGGGGAGCCGGGTGATGGCCCGCAAGGTATCAGCCCGATACGCATACAGTCCGATGTGTTTATAATATGTAGCCGTATGCAGCCATTCGGTGTGGTTCCTCCCACGTACATATGGAATTACCGAGCGGCTGAAGTACATGGCTTCCTGCCGGTTGTTAAGTACCACTTTCGGGCTGTTGGGGTTGAAAAGGATCGTTTCGAAGTCGTCGTCGGCACAGAATGGCTTGACCAGGGTCGCTATTTCCACGGTATTGTCGGTGAAGCAGGCTTTCAATGTTTCAATCTGCTCCGGGTGTATAAACGGTTCGTCGCCCTGGATGTTGATCACCACATCGTAGTCTTCGCCGGTTAGTGTATAGGCTTCGTAACAACGGTCGGTGCCGCTACGGTGTTGGTCTGATGTCATTACTACCTCTCCGCCGAAGGCTTTAACGGCCGCTTCGATACGGGGATCGTCAGTGGCGACGCATACCTGGTCTACAACCGGCAACACCTGTTCATATACCCGTTGAATCATGGGCTTGCCTTTCATATCGGCCAGCGGTTTGCCCGGAAAGCGGGTAGATGCATAGCGGGCGGGAATAATTCCGATAAACTTCATTGTCAATGTATGTTATATGTACGGTAGACAAAGGTACGGTTTTGCTGTTAACGCGGTTTTGGATTTGAATATTTTCTAAATGTTAAAAATGAGACCGGAGGATCATGGGCAACAAATGATGCCCTATTTATTGACAAAATATATCTGTCTCCTTAGCGTAATCCCCTTGCCTTGTAATGTCTAATATGCATATATACAGCATGTTGTATTAGTGGTTTGACGCTTTTCCTCTGTATGTGTTAAAAATACAATTTTTGGATTTGGTTGACAAAACCGCCCCCATTCCTCTACAATGTATATCCTTCCATTTCTTAACATACCTTTAACTTTGACACGTAATTCACAGGGATGAAAAAAACTGAAGAGTAAAGACTGAAGAGTAAAGACACAGTGCACATTATATGTTAATGTATTGTCAGAGTTTAGGAAAAAGTAATTGTGATTTTTTATCAACTTAAATTAATTCTTTTATGGAAGAAAGAAGCAGAACATTCTCTTTGCATGGCTTGCCTTTGCGCATCGTGCAATTAGTTTTTGTCGCAGCCTTCCTGCTGATCAATTGCCTCCCGGCAATGGCCCAGTCTGGTGTGAAGGTGAAAGGTGTGGTTAAGTCCGGAACAGACGGTGAGCCACTGATCGGTGTGAACGTAGTTCAGAAAGGTACCGCCAATGGTACAGTTACCGATTTCGACGGAAACTTTGAATTAACCGTACCTGTTGGAGCAGATGTTGATTTTTCGTACATCGGTTTCCTCCCTCAACAGGTAAAAATTGTAGCCGGAAAAACCACCTATGCTATTACGTTAATAGAAGACACACAGTCACTCGAAGAAGTAGTGGTTGTAGGTTACGGTGTACAGAAAAAGAAACTGGTAACCGGCGCTACTATACAAGTAGGCGGTGATGACATCCAGAAGCTGAGCACTACCAACGTGTTTACCGCTCTCCAGGGCCAGACTCCGGGTGTGAGCATTACACAATCTTCCGGTCAGCCGGGTGCTGATTTCAAGGTAAACATCCGTGGTATTGGTACGATCGGTGATTCTAAGCCGTTGTATGTAATCGACGGTGTGGCCGGTGGCGACCTGAACCATATTAACTCCTCCGACATCGAATCACTCGACGTGCTGAAGGATGCTGCTTCGGCTGCCATCTACGGTTCGCGTGGTGCCAATGGTGTAATCCTTGTGACGACAAAGAGAGGTAAATCCGGTAAGGTACAGCTCACATACGACGGATATTATGGCGTACAGAACGTACGTAAGATGCCTCCGTTGGTAACAGCCCAGCAGTATATGAACTTGCAGGACGAAACGCGTTTCAATGAAAACAATTCTCCCTATAACTGGGCAAATGAAATTCCGGGTTATCTGTTGGAAAAGATTCAAAACGGAACATGGACCGGTACCAACTGGGTTGACGAATTCCGTAACAAGGATGCCGTGACGCAGAACCATTCAATCAACTTGCTGGGTGGATCCGAACTGTCTAAGTTTGCGATGGGTTTCTCTTACACGAACCAAGAAGGTATCTTCGGCGCTCCGAATCCGGGTCATTATACTCGTTATACGGGGCGTATGAACTCTGACCACATCCTTTTAAAGGGTAACGGACACGATATCATCACCATTGGTGAAAATATCTTTTTCAATCACTACACCAATGTAGGCCAGGGAACGGGTGATATGTACTGGAACGACTTGCACAACATGTTGGTGGCCAATCCGCTGATGCCGGTTTATAATCAGGATGGTGGTTATTATGACCAACCGAGTAAGACGGCTGAAGGCTGGAACCTGCAAGGTTCGGCCGCTAACCCGATCTACAATTATGTGGCCAGTTCACGTTCACAGGGTACAAACCGTAACTTTGGTTTGCGTGCCAATGCGTATATCGAAATTCAACCGATTAAGGATTTGAAATTCCGTTCGACTTTTGCATATAACAGAAGTTCCTGGACATCTCGCAGCTACACAGCAATTGCCAATTTATCTTCTACAAATAACAGATCCATCGATGAAATTGCACAGAGTGCAGGCGGAGGTTATGATATTTCCTGGATCAACACACTGTCATACAGCTATACGTTGAACCAACATCATTTGTTAGATGCGATGATCGGTCAGGAAATGCAGAAAGGCGGGATGGGGCAAAACCTGAACGCCAGCGCAAACCGCTCCTTATTCCCGGGGCAGTTCGAGTACGCGTATATTAACAATGCTAAACCGCAGCAAATGAATGAACTTTCGATGAGTGGAGAACCTTGGGGTATGAACCGTATGGTTTCTTTCTTCGGTCGTTTGAGCTATAACTTCAAAGAAACCTATATGGCTACAGTGACACTGCGTGCCGACGGTTCTTCCAAGTTTGCCCGCGGTAACCGTTGGGGATATTTCCCCTCCGTATCTGCCGGTTGGGTAGTGACGAACGAAGCCTTTATGGAATCTGTTCGCGACAACTTCCTTGATTTCTTCAAAATCCGTGCCAGCTGGGGACAGAACGGTAACAACGCTATAGACAGCTTCCAGTATCTGGCAACCATTGCCATGGCTCAGGATAACGGTTATTTCTTTGGTACGGATAAAACAACACGTACCACAGGTGCTTATGCCGACATTTTGGCTAACCCCGATATTACCTGGGAAACTTCTGAACAGATCAATATCGGTTTTGATGCCCGTATATTGAATTCCCGTTTGGGTATCAACTTCGACTGGTTCCAGAAAGACACGAAAGACTGGTTGGTACGCGCTCCGCAGTTGGCTTCTTTTGGTACAGGCGCTCCCTTTATCAATGGCGGCGATGTGCGCAACTCCGGTGTTGAATTAGCATTTAACTGGAACGACCGTGCAGGTGATTTTGATTATGGAGTGAACCTCAATGTCTCTAAGATTAATAACGAAGTAACCCGGATTGCCAATGATGAAGGTATTATCCACGGTTTTGCGAACGCTTTAAGCCAGGGTACTACGGAGATGTATCGTGTACAGGTTGGTTATCCGATCTCTTACTTCTGGGGATATAAAACAGATGGTATTTTCCAGAACCAGGCACAAATCGACGAATACCGTGCAGCAGGTAAGGGTGTGTTGTCTACTGCTCAGCCGGGCGACGTGATCTTCACTGACTTCAATGGTGACGGTGCTATCACAGAAGCAGATAAGACCATGATCGGTGATCCGAATGCTGATTATGAACTTGGCCTCTCTTTCAACCTGGGTTATAAAGGGTTTGACTTCTCGGTTGCAACCAACGGGAAGTTTGGTATGCAGATTGCTAAATCCTACCGTTCATTTGCCGACAGCCCGTTGGACCAATATACGACTGAAATCTTCGGTCGTTGGACGGGTGAAGGCACTTCAAACTTCCTGCCGCGTCTGACCTCAGGTAGCCATACCAACTGGCAGTATATTTCTGAAATCTGGGTAGAAGATGCTGATTACCTCCGCGTTCAGAATATCACGCTGGGTTACGACTTCAAGAAGTTGTTCCCGAAGATGCCGTTAGGCCAGGCTCGTATATATGTGTCTGCTCAGAATCCGATCGTGATCAGTGGCTATTCCGGTATGGATCCTGAAGTAGGGACAGGTTTGAATGAAGACGATATGCCGTGGGCACGTGGTATTGATGTAGGTTTCTATCCCACTCCGAAAACTTATCTGGTAGGTGTAAATCTTAAATTCTAATTGAGCATATATATATGAAGAAAATAATATTTTTAGCAGCTGCGGCTTTGCTGTGCATGAGTAGTTGCGAAGATTTTTTGGATACAAAGAATCTGACGAAAAAAGATACCACCAACTTCCCGAAATCGGCTGAAGATGCAGATCAGATGATCACAGGTATCTATACGATCTTGAACGATTTTACGGGTAGTCCTCACAATACACCGTTCTGGGTAGGCGAAGTAGCTTCCGACGAACGTTTTGGCGGTGGTGGTGAAAATGATAAGCATTTTCTGGCTATGGATAAACTGATGAATTCAGGAAATGATATGCTTTCCGGTTTCTGGACTCCCGCTTACAGAGGTATATATCGTGCCAATATGGCCCTTGAAACATTGGACAATTGCGAAGTGAGCGAAGCACAATTGAATGGATATAAAGGCGAAGCGCATTTCCTCCGTGGTTACTACTATTGGGAATTGGCGAACCTGTTCGGTCAGGTGCCGTTAACATTGAAAACCGATCCGGAAAATCTGCCGAAAGCAGAGATTGACTTGATCTATGGACAGATTGCATACGACCTGAAGAACGCCATCGAAAAACTGGGTGACGGAAAGTGGAATACCGTTGCTTCCGGCCATGCTACCAAGTGGGCTGCCGAAGCATTGATGGCGCGCGTATATTTATTCTATACCGGTTTCTATGGTAAATCTGAACTTCCGTTAGGAGATGGCACTGGTGTAAATGCAGGCGCTATCAGCAAGTCTGAAGTGATTTCCTGGATTGACGATTGTGTAAACAATAGTGGTCACGCTCTGGCTGATGATTACCGTCGCTTGTGGAGCTATTCCAATGCAGCTACGGCACCCGAATACGACTATGTGAAGGATTTGTACGAATCAGGCAAAACCTGGTTGGTGGATGGTGAAAACCCCGAACAGGTATTTGTGATCAAATGTTCAAAGATGGCAGGATGGAGCGCACCCGCTAAGACAGGTTTCTCCAACCAGATGCATCTCTTCTTTGCTCCGCGTATGGATAATGGTGGAGAAGATACCTTCCCGATGGGACAGGGTTGGGGTTCTGGTCCCGTAAACCCGAATATGTGGAAAGAATGGGAGCAACAAGAACCGAGCGATAAGCGTCGTCAGGCTTCTATCTGGCAGACAAGTGAAGCAAAGAAATTTATCCTTGGCGCTGACAAGCAGATGGAAGAAGCTAACTACTGGCAGAAAAAAATATCAGCTATCACAGCCCATGATGCTAACGGCAAACTGAAATTCTCTTTCTCTACCGTGATATGGGATGTGGCAAGTAACGACATGGCGTTGACACACCTGCTGGATTTGACACTTATCCGTTTTGCGGATGTGCTGTTGATGCAATCTGAATTGAAGGGCGATGCAGAAGGTATTAATAAGGTACGCGTACGTGCCGGTTTGAAACCTATTACCGCTTATTCGTTGGATGCATTGAAGAAGGAACGTCGTTTCGAATTGTGTTTCGAAGGTGTTCGTTGGAATGATATCCGCCGCTGGGGTGATGTGGAAGCGTTGCTGGCTAAACAGCAGAATGTGGAAGTCTACAACCGTGGCCTCCCTGATGTGATGAAACCGTTCGGCGGTGGTTATGTAGCCCGCTATAAAGCAACTAATGGCTTCTTCCCGATCCCGGATTCTCAAATCAGCCTATCTGAAGGCGTATTGACACAAAATGCCGGTTGGGGAACTCCTGACGCTGAATTCCCGGGTTGGTAATTACATAATATTTAAATAGAATAAATATGAAGAAATTATTTATATATGCTTCTTTGCTGGCTGCGGTCTTTACTTCCTGCGATCCAATCGAGGATAGAAACGACAATATGGGAGGCGCCATCACGGCAGATGAACTGAAAGTAACAGCCACTCCTGTTGTAGTAAACGGTGTACGATCAAACAAGATTGTAGTGGAAAATAGCAGTCCGTGTCTTTCTAATTGGGACTATGTGATGGGTACCTCTGCAAAGGCGTATGATGAAGTACTGGTTTCTGAGGTGGGTGATCTTGTCATTACCTTTACAGGACTCAATGCTGATGGAACCAAGATCACCAAGGAATTACCGGTGAATGTGGAGGCTATTCTTTTCCAGCCATTCGATATGGATCGGTTCTTTGGAAATGGTACCTGGGTATTTGATCAATTCACCAATGAGATCGCATTGGGCGATGTAGAGGGTGTTTTTCCGTATGGGACAACGTCCTATGGTAATAAAGCTCCGACTATTAATGGGGCGCTTGCCGGTGATTTCGATCAGGCAGATGCCAAATTCTCCTTCTTCTTTAAAGATGGTGCCTCATTTACAAAGACATTGGCTGATGGCACGGTACAAAAAGGCACATTCTCTTATGACCTGACAAAACCGGTTAGTGATTGGTCTTTAGGTACGGTTACTTTGAAAGGGGCTACTATTCCCAATCCGTATGCATGGGACAAAAAAGGCGGTGAAGCGTATAAATTCTATGTGTTGGTATTGGAAGAAGACCAAATCGTATTGGCTACTGCTGCGGATAATAAAGTGGTAAGCGATCCTTCCGCACAAGTGATCAACGTCTGGATGTTCCGTCCGGAAGGTTGGGAGCCCAAGGGTGCCGAAGAACAGATCGAACTCATCACCGGTGGCGATAGCAAAACCTGGACATGGGATTCGAAGGCTGAAGCTGTATTCGGAAATGGGCCGTACCTGATCGGAAGTGGTCCGGAATGGTGGAAAGTAACAATCGCCGAAATGGATGGTATGGCCTCCGGAGAAGGAAAGGGTGCTACCATGACATTCTCAACGGATGGCACCATGGTAAAAACCAAGGCCGACGGTTCTACGGTTTCCGGTACGTATGAGATCAATATGAATAAACCGACTTTTAAGGAAGACGGAACGACTATTTGGGCGATGGGTAAGTTAAAGATGACTGGAGTTGGTGTGCTACGTCCTGATGCACCTGCCGGTGGAGCAATTGATGCTTGGGATATCCTGACGCTTACTGAAAATAATATGTCACTGTCTTATATCGAGAAGGGCGCTGGCGCTTGGGGTGCTGCACACTTCTGGATGTTCCAGGTGAAATAATTAACGTATTAATAGTTGAAAAGGTGGGGCGTATGCTCCACCTTTTTGTATTTTTGCAAAAAACAAGGGCGATGGTTAATAAAAGGTGGTATATAGTCTTTATACTTTGTGTGGGTTTTTTGTCGGGATGTACAAAAGAGACTTTGTGTATCGTGGAAGGATCACTCCCCGGTAAAGAGTATGATGGTGAGACAATATACCTTGTACCGTTTACAAAACGGGGAGAATTCAGGATTGACTCGGTTCAGATCCAAAACGGGACGTTTACCATCAAACGGGAAATCGGAGAAGACGATATCTGTATTCTGCGTGCACGTCCGTTGTTAAGGCTGTCGTTGCAGGAATTACTTGTCGTCATAGAGCCCGGTCATGTAAAAGTAAACATCGGATCAACCAGTTCCGCTTCAGGCGCTCCCTTGAATGACGAGTTGCAGCGCTGGAAAGAAAATAAGGAACTGACCGACCAGTTCCGCAGACAGGCGTTGACGGAATTGAATAGTAAAAAAGATACGGCTTGGTATGACCAGCGCATACAGGATCTGCATGAGGTGTCGCTGAACTATAACATCCAATTTGTAGAACGTAATAAAGACAACAAGCTTGGCCGTTTTGTGTACTCGATGATTCGTCACCAGCTTACTCCCGAACAAGATAAAACGTTTGCTATTTCAGAATGAAAACGGATCAGAAAGAGATACGATTCTTGTGGGTGCTTGCCGTTATATTAGCAGTGGGCTGTTTCTCTTTTTTTCAATATGCCTATTCTGCCCATTTGTTTCTGAAAGAACAACTTCAGTTATATTTGTTTACTTCAGATTACTTTCTGTCTTATTTGGCTAAACCGGCTGCCCTGGCATGCAATATAGGCGATTTTCTGACACAGTTTTTTTATCTCCGGGGAGGAGGTGCAGTTGTCTTAACCATACTGCTGTTAGTAGAGTGGTACTTGGTTGTGCAAGTACTACGCAGATGGCAATTTGGTGTGCTGGCGGCTTTGTTCGCCCTGTTTCCGATATTGGCAGAATGGGTGTTGCACACAGATCTGTTGTATGCGGTTGCTTCAACTGTTTCGATCATCTTGCTTATACTTGTGTACCTCCTGTATTCCCGGATACGTGGCACATGGCAATCGACGCTGGCAGGCGGTGTGCTGATGTGTGTGTCGTATATATTGTTTGGGAGTGTCAGTTTGCTTTTCCCCCTTTTAGTTATCGTGCAAGATTTGATCGATGGCAAAGGACGATGGCTGTACGGGATTGTGCTGATATTGTTGTCTTTGTCTATTCCGATGATGTTGCGGGATACGTATTTGTTGACAATAAAGCAGGTATATCTGTATCCTTTTGGCGCTGTCGGGCAATTAGCGGGAGCAGGCCTGCTGGTGCTGGTGATGTTTGTTGCATTGTGTGATAAAATCCGGGTTGCGCCGATGAATGTCATGGCCTTTACAGTTTTGTCGGCTTGCTTATTACTCCTGCTTGGTGTTGGAATTGGGTGGAAGGCAAATTTCAAACGTGAGAGATTATTTGAGTTGGCTACAGCCACTTATTTCGGCAACTGGGAAAAGGTATATGAACATTTATGCCAATCGCCTGTCGATAACAACCGATTAGCTACGTACTATACAAACATGGCATTATCCCGGCGGGGTGAGTTGCCTGAAAGGTTGATGGACTTTTATCAGCCTGCCGCACACGGCCTGTTCCTGTCTGTCGGACCCGAGGCAGGGTGGCTACCTATTTTCTTCAGCAGTGATGTGTTCTATTATCTGGGCGATATGAACTTAGCCCAGCACTCGGCCATGCTTGGAATGACTTTTTCTCCCAAACACCGTAGCTCCCGTATGGTAAAACGATTGGCAGAGATCAATATGGCCAATGAAGATACAACAGCAGCGCGAAAATACTTGCGCCTGCTTGATGCCACCTTATTCCATAGTGGCTGGGCGGCTAAGCAGGAAGCATTGATGAGTCAGACAGATTCCGTATCATCCTGGATTCAGGACAAACGTGCGCAATTACCTGCATTTGACAAACTAAGAACGGCATCAGACTATGCCGCATCCCTTACGATCCTGGTCGAAAGTAATCCGGATAATCGAGCCGCATTGGATTATCTGTTATGTTACCACCTTCTGACCAAAAACATCCCTGCCTTTGCCAAGGCCTATGATACCTGGTATAAAAGGCAGGCAACGGCTATTCCCCGCGTCTACAGTGAAGCATTACTTGTTTACCTTGCCGGAACAAAAGCATCGGAAAAGGTGATACAATCGTATAAGATACCCAGTGACAAGATCGCTGCTTTTCTGGAATATACCCGTATCTATGAAGCGCATAACGGCGAGATGGAACCGCTCCGTGAAACCTATGATAAGACATACTGGTACTATTTCCATTTTGCCCAACTGAAGAGTGGGGGGGGAATAATAAATAGTGAATGATGAATAAAGTTTCGAATAAATTACTCCTTGGCGTAAGCTGCGTTATGATGAAAAGGGTGTACCTATTCCTCTGTACGATCCTTCTGCTCACCGCCTGCAGCAGTCAGAAGGATGCGACGGTAAGCGAGGAATTGCCTCCGATCTACCCGGATTATGCCAATGTGACGATCCCGGTGAATATTGCGCCGTTGAACTTCCTGTTGCGCAATCAACCTGAAACTGTGGAGGTCTCGCTCAAAGGGAAGACATCCAACCTGTTGATCCGGAGCAAGCAGAAGGTCCAGTTTCCCGAGGGAAAATGGCGTTCGATACTTGAGGCTGAGGCGGGAGGGCACATCACTGTGCAGATATCGGCAAAGGTGGACGGCCAATGGATCGAGTATGCCCCTTTCCGCTGGACGGTCACAGCTGACAAAGTGGATCCCTGGCTCAGTTACCGCCTGATCGAGCCCGGTTATGAAGTATGGAATGCCATCCAACTGCGTGAACGCAACCTCGAGAGCTTCCGCGAGAACGTCATTGCTGACAACAACCTTACCGAGCAATCCTGTATGAACTGCCATATCTATGGCAGGCAGGATCCAAACCTTTCCCTGTTCCATCTCCGGGGAGCGAAAGGCGGGACGGTGCTGAATCGTGACGGCAAACTACGCAAGTTGCATACGAAAGCAGGCTCCATGCCAGGCGCCCTTGCATACGGAGAGCTTCATCCAACGGGACGTTACGGGGTCTTTTCATCCAATATCGTAATTCCTTCTTTTCACAGTTACCGTAGTGAGCGGCTGGAGGTTTATGATGAGGAATCGGATATCTATATCATCGATTTCGACCTGAACACCATCCATCCGTTCCCTCATCCGGCAACCGGAGATCAGCCATTCCGTACTTTTCCTGTATTCTCGGGCGACGGCCGGTCGGTCTATTATTGTGAAGCGCCTCGCGCGACATTGCCTGACGAGGTAAAGAACCTGCGTTATAGTCTCTGCCGTATCGGATTCGATCCCGAGACTGGCATGTTCGGCAACCAGATCGACACGGTGTATAATGCCACGCCAGGCAACCAGTCAGTTTGTTTTCCCAAAGCATCGCCCGACGGGAAGTACCTGCTGTATACACTGGCCGATTACGGAACTTTCCCCATCTGGCACCGGGAGGCCGACTTGCAATTACTTGATCTTTCGACCGGTGTGGTCGACAGCCTGCAGGTGGTGAACGCTCCCTGTTCGGATACTTACCACAGTTGGTCGTCTAACAGCCGTTGGTTTGTCTTTGCCAGCAAGCGTGACGACGGTGTGTACGGTAAACCTTATTTCTGTTATATCGACAGTGCCGGGGTGGCACATAAACCGTTCGTGCTGCCACAGAAAGATCCGGCGTTTTACGACTATACCCTGAAATCGTTCAATATTCCCGAACTGGCTACCGGGGCACTTCCTTTCGGGGCGATGGATATCGAACGTTTATATTATGAGTTGGATGCCGAACCGGTGACGATATCGGAAAAATAACGCTATATTTGCTCATACGCGTAAATAAAGCAACAGAATGGAAAAAATCACACGGATAATCACTTTGAACCGCATCATACCCGTTGGACTGGGACTACTGGTATGGGCATTCTTTGCCCTTTTTTATCGCCATCATCTGCACTACCACGAACAGTTGCAACTGTTTCTCACCACACCCGGATATCTGTGCGAGCACCTTATCCGGCCGGGAGGCATAGCTGTTTACCTTGGTGGCTTTATTACCCAATTCTTTGTCGATGCCGTATGGGGAGCCTTTCTGATCGCGTTGCTGCTGGTTTGTATGCAACAATTACTGGCATCGCTTGCCCGCCGGATGGCGGATATACCGGCGTATGCCCTGTTGAGTTGCCTGCCATCGCTTCTGTATGCTTTGCTGTTGTGCGACGAGAATGTGATGCTGTCGGGTGTCGTTGCTTTGCTGTTGGCTTTAGTGGCTACATGGGGATATACGCGTATTCCGGTGATCGGATGGCGGATTGTTTTCGTGTTGGCAATGATTCCCGTCTTGTATTGGCTGATTGGTTTTGCTGTCACTGTGTTCTTTTTCTCCTCTCTCTTTATTGAGTGGACAGGGGAGAATCGTAAACGCTATCTGATTCATCTGGCAGGGATGGCGCTGTTCGGCTTCCTGCTACTGATCCTTTCGCCGTTGACAGCCAAGGCGATAAGTGAGGATATGTCGTTGGCTCGTTTTGTTTTTGCCGGAGGTTATTATCGTTTTGTGGCGTTCCATCAACTGTCCGTGCCGTTTGCTCAGCTGTCGGTTGTGATGGTGCTCTTGTTGGTGCGATACCTGCCATCCGTCTCCCCCGGCAAGGTGTGGATGGCGCAGGTTGTACAACTTGTTTTGTTGGGCGGACTGATTGCCTGGGGGCTCTATGCAAAGGCTGACTGGCAGAAAGAAGAAGTAATGGCCTATGACTATTATGCCCGTGAGCAGAAATGGGAGTCGATTATCTCCATGGCCGACCGGCAGTCGCCCGATGGCCCGCTGACGGTGATGATGCTTAACCTGGCGCTCGGAAAAACCGGTTACCTGACCGATCATCTGTTTGCTTACTACCAGAATGGACCGGAGGGTTTGGTGCCTTCATTCTCCAACGATTATATATCGGCTGTCATGGGGGGTGAGGTCTATTACTACTTAGGACTGGTGAATACGGCCCAACAGTTCACGTTCGAAGCCATGGAAACGATTCCTGATTACCAGAAAAGTGTTCGTTGCCTCAAGCGCTTAGCCGAAACAAACCTGATCAACGGCCGGTATACGGTCGCCGCCAAATATCTTGATCTGTTGACACATACGTTGTTCTACCGGAAATGGGCGATAGACGCGATGGCTTACCTGTACGACGACGGGCATGTCGACTCACATCCCGAATGGGGTAAGCTGCGCCGTTTCCGGCCGCATGCAGATTTCTTTTTCACGGAAGAAGAAAAAGATCAGATGTTGGGACTTCTCTTCCAGGAAGATCCGGATAACCGGATGGCCTACGAATACCTGATGGCTTATACGTTGTTGGCCAAAGATATAGTGCATTTCCCCACGTACTTTGCGATGGGTGAACGGCGGCTGATGTATACAGCTATCCCTAAAAGCTACCAGGAAGCATTGGCCTATCTATGGAGCCTGCAACCTCAAACGGATCCGCCTGCACAGGTCAACCGGAGTGTATTGCAACGGATGAATAGTTACCGGCAGGTATATACCTCGCTCGACAATCCGGAACCTATCCTCCGAAAAGACTATGGTGATACGTTCTGGTATTATATGCAATTCAGGGGTAATTGATACGGTTGCGTATGAGACCCGTCAGTACATATCCCAAAAGTATACAGGCGATACTCACCCCGGCGTTGGGTATCGGAGTAATTGTCTTTTTTTATTTCCTGTACCCGTATCACCTGCATTATCATGAACAGTTCCAGTTGTTCCGTTTTGCGCGTGATTATTGGTGGGAAAAAGCGGTTTATCCGGGAGGAGTGTCCGACTATATCGGTCGTTTCCTGACACAGTTCTGGGTATATACCTGGATGGGTGCATGCCTGATGGCATTGTTGCTGGTGGCATTACAACGGATGGTGGCGGCGGTTACCGGTTGCCTGCACCGGAATGTGGCGTTGTATCCGCTTTCCTTCCTTCCTTCATTGGCGTGCCTGGTCTTGTTTTGCGACGAAAATTATATGCCGGCAGCCGTTATCCAACTGCTGCTTGCCCTTGCAGCGGTATGTCTGTACCGGCAAATTTCGGTTGTGCGTTGGCGCCTGATGGTCGCCTGCCTGCTGATTCCGTTGGTGTATTGGATGGCGGGAGGCTGTGTGTGGGTCTTTGCCAGTATGGTGTGGCTTACGGAAGTTTTTTATTTCCGGCAGTTATCCCGTGGGCAGTGGATAGGCCTTGTGGGAAGCATGCTGGGGGCCGGGATCGGAGTCTGGTTGCTGGCTGGGGCGTTGTTGCAGTATCCGTTCCCGCAATTGTGGACGGGTAGGGGAGCTGACCGTTTTCTGTTGAAGAAAGACTGGGCTGGGTTGCTGCCGTTGACCTGTGCCTGGTGGCTCGTGCCATTGGTCGGGTTGATTCCGCAGTACATCCCTGCAAGATGGATGGAGCGGCGTGCTGCATTGTGGATGGGGGGATTGGCTATGCTCCTCGCTGGATGTACCCTGTGGGGTGTCAGCCGGACAGCCGACTGGGAAAAAGAAGAACTGATGGGGTATGATTATCATGTCTATATGCAGCAGTGGGACGAAGTGATCCGAATGGCCGACAGCCAGACACCCCGTTCCTCGCTGGCTGCCGCTTATCTGAACCTGGCGCTGGCAAAGACCGGCCGCTTGGGCGACGACTTGTTCCGTTATTCTCCGGATGGGACGGAAGATCTGTTTCCGGCCAGCGGGCACGATTTTACTTCTCCGTTGCCGCTGGCAGAGATCTACTATTACTTAGGTATGTCACTGGCTGCGGGACAAATGGCCTTCGAAGCGATGGAAGGTATTCCTGATTACGAGAAAAGCGCCCGGGGTATGAAGCGCCTGGCGACAGTGAACCTCATCAATGGTAAGTATGAAATAGCGCGTAAATACTTGTTGCTGTTGCAACAGGCCCTCTATTATCGCCAGTGGGCAACCGATGTGCTGGCTTGTCTGTACGATGAAGACAGGATCAACCAGCATGTGGAGTGGGGATCACTGCGGGCGGTACGCTATCAACGGGATTTCCTGTTCACAAAAGAACAAATGGAAATCATGCTGGCCCTCCTGTATAAAACGAATGCCAACAACCGGATGGCCTATGAGTATCTACTGGCCTATGCCTTACTGGAGAATAATCTGGAACATTTTTATTCACATTACCTGTTTGGCGGGGAGGGCGTGAAGTACGACCATATTCCGCACACCTATCAGGAAGCTTTACTTTATATCTGGAGCCTCGAACATAAGATAGACGATGAGAAACCCTGGCCGATCGCCCCGGAACTAATCGCGCAAATCAAAGCGTATGCGGCTCTTTTCAATGCCTCGGATGAAGCAGAAGCCCAGCTGAAGAAAGACTTTGGCCGGACATATTGGTATTATTTGCATTTTAAAAACAACAAAAAATGACTTATATGCGTACACATTGGATCTATCTGTCAACCGCCCTCCTCTTGTTCGTCTCATGCGGCGAAACCGTAAGTAACCCGCAACCGCTTGCCGGTGAACCGGCGTTGGTGCCCGATTATACGGCTGTAACGATCCCGGTGGGTCTTGCCCCGCTTAATTTTACACTATCAGACGCGTTTGAACGGATCAATGCCGTGATTGAAGGCGAACAGGGTGGGCGAATTGAAGTACAGGGAAAGGAAGATATCCAAATTCCTGTCGACAAATGGAAATCCCTGCTGGAAGCAAATAAAGGGAGCGAGATCCGTATCACCGTTGCAGTGAAGCAGGCGGGCAAGTGGGGTGCGTATGCACCATTCCCCATCTACGTGAGTAGTGAACCGATCGATTATGGGTTGGCTTACCGGTTGATCGCTCCGGGGTATGAAGTGTATAGCAAAATGGGAATCTACCAGCGCCGGCTGGCCGATTTCAAACAAACAGCTATTCTTGAGAACACACTGGTTCCGGGCAGTTGCGTCAACTGCCATTCGTTTCGCGAGACTACTCCCGGCCAAATGAGTTTGCATGTGCGCGGTACACATGGCGGAACCATCCTGCAAACCGAAGGAAAAACAGCGATGATCAGCCTGAAGGCGGCCGAAACAGGTATCGGTGGCGTGTATCCGTACTGGCACCCGTCGGGGCGCTATATTGCGTATTCGCAAAACAGTACGCGGCAGGTATTCCACGCCGCCTCAGACAAGCGTATCGAGGTGTTCGACCTGCTGTCTGACCTTGTGGTGTATGATGTGACAACGAATAAATTACTCACTTCGCCAATGATACAAACGAAGGATTTTGAAACCTTCCCTGCCTTTTCTCCCGATGGTAAATCACTCTATTTCTGCCTCTCCGATGGCAAAGAGATGCCGGCCGAATACCAGGATGTACATTATAACCTGTGTCGCATTGATTTCGACCCGTCTACCGGGACCTTTGGCAACCGGGTGGATACGCTGGTAAATGCGGCGACGATGGGAAAGAGTATTTCCTTTCCCCGGCCTTCGTATGATGGACGCTACCTGATGTATACGTTGTCTGATTATGGGAACTTCTCTATCTGGCATAAGGAAGCCGACCTGTGGCTGCTCGATTTGCAGACGGGAGAAACGCGTGCCCTTGACGAAGTGAACAGCCCGGATACTGAAAGCTACCACAGTTGGAGTTCCAACAGCCGTTGGTTTGTATTCTCCAGCCGGCGGCAGGATGGCTTGTATACCCGTCTGTATATTGCTTCGGTCGGCGCCGATGGGAAAGTGACAAAACCTTTCCTCCTGCCGCAGCAGAAAGCCGAAGTGTACGACATGTCCTTGTATTCGTACAATGTGCCTGAGTTTATATCAGGCCCGGTGGAACTGGATGTGCGGGCTGCAGAGCAGATGATCCTTTCCAGCGAACGGAAAGTAGCGGGCATGTAACAGCCTGTTTCAGGGGTAGTCTATTTTTTAACGATGGTCATCGATTTGATCACCACGTCTTTCTTTGGGCGATCTGCTTCGCCGGTGGCAACAAATTGTATTTTATCTACCACTTTCATGCCATCTACCACTTCACCGAATACGGTATAGTTACCGTCCAGGTGTGGGGCGCCTCCTTCCAGCATATAGGCCTGCCGTTGTTCAGGCGTTAGTTTGATCCGTTGGGCCTCTTCCATCTTGTTAAGTTCCATTTCCGTGAAGTACTTGCCGGTCACAATGTAGAACTGGATGGACGAGGATGCTTTTTCAGGGTTTACATCGTCGCCGGAGCGGGCGGCGCACAACATCCCCTGTTTGTGGAAGTATTTGGGATAGACAAATTCGGCGGGAACGGTAGGGCCTATGTCTGTCTCTGCTTTTTCGGCCGTTTCATCCGCCTCTTCTGTTTTTTGGGCTGTTTCTTGCGTTACACTGCCGCCTCCCTGTATCATAAACTGTTTGATCACACGGTGAAAGAGGGTTCCATCGTAGGTTTTTTCCTGTACGTTTTTGATGAAATTATCCCGGTGGAGAGGGGTGTCATTGAATAGTTTTACTTTGATCTTCCCCATACTTGTTTCCATCAACACCAATGTCTCTTCCTGTGTAGTTCCTTGCGCACATAACGACATGACCGACAGGAAGCAGACCATATACAACAGTCCGGAAATGAGTCGCTTCATATTTATTTTCTAGTTGATTGCCTCGCAAAAATACAAATAAAATAACAGTTTTGCCGTTTTCGGCCTAAAAAGAAAAACCGCCCGGAGGTCTGCCGGGCGGTTTTGATAGACAAATAGGAAATATATGATGACATCGTTAAGATTCGGAGGTTACTTCTTTGGCACTTTGCCTTGCTTCAATTACACGGAGGACTACCATGACGACGGCAATAACTGCCAGTACGCCCATGGTTGCATCCTTCATAATTACATTGTCAAAATCACTTGTGCCAACAAGCACCAACGTAATGCCCGATAACATCATCAGGGCATCAACCAGGTCTTTATTTATTCGCATCATTGTTGAAAAGATTAATATGTTGATAATACTTCTGTTTTAAAACTCACTTACTTACGTTCGATTGTTTCCGTCTCTTCACTGTTGTTTTTGCCCAGTCCCTTCATGATGCCGAAAAAGCCTACACAAAGAGCGGTCATGACAACCAACAGTTTAAGGTAATCGTTCGTAATAATAGAGCTGCATGCCAGTACACAACCGATAATGGTAATGATGACAAACAAATAAATGCGGAATTTATCTGATTTATTTTTAGCCATAACTAAATCGTTTTTAAGTTGAATAATAAGATGAATAAACGTGCTCCGTTTGCTTATGCGCATACGCACGCCCTTCGTATGGAGAATTAATTCCATACGCGAACACTTCTTCTTCAATTAAAGGCTAAATAATAATTTCCCGTAAAGCATACACATGGTATCCCATACAGGTAAGGAGGGCGGATAGATTAATGGCTTGTAACCGTGAAACAGATTCGGATATTTTCTGAAGCCTGTCGGCTCCTTTCACTTGCGTATCCTGTATGCTGCGCACAATCTCGGAAATGACTTGCCGTTGAGCGGCAATGGAGAAAGGCTGTACGGTGCGGCGGGGAGTGAGGAAATTGCTGTTCCGGAGATCTTTGCTGAGGGTTTCAATACGGAGATGCATCTGTTCAGCATCATTCTTCTCCTTGATGACGGATTCTTTTACAGTGGGCGATACAATAGGAGTGTTTACTTCCGAATGTGGAGTAAACACGCATATCGCTAAAAGTAACCCGGTTATGAAAAGCATTTTTTTCATGCGTCAAAGATACGTTCTTTTATTTATAAACAGGTAGGAAGTACTTTTTTTATTTTACTTTGCATTGTTTTTTGAAAACAGCGAGAAATGAACGAAAATAGTCCGTTACATGGATGTGCAGCTTGGTGGTTGGCGGCCCGGCCACGTACCCTTTTTGCATCGGCCAGTCCGGTATTGGCCGGATGCGTGTTGGCTGCCCGTGATGGGTGTTTTAAATGTATGCCGGCGCTGCTTTGCCTGTTGGTAGCTATGCTGGCTCAGGTGGCGAGCAATTTTGCCAATGATTACTTTGATTTTCGTAAGGGAGCCGACCGTGACGACCGGCTCGGTCCGGCGCGTGCTGTAGCTTCAGGGTGGATTCGCCCGCAGGCGATGTTGCGTGGTACATGGTTGATGTTAGGGTTGTCGTGTCTCTTTGGCTGTGCGTTGATTTATTATGGCGGGTGGATCCTGTTGCCGGTTGGCATTGCTATGGCGCTGTGTGTATTGGCCTATTCGGCAGGCCCCTTTCCGTTGGCCTACAATGGACTGGGAGATGTGTGTGTGCTGCTGTTTTATGGGGTGGTACCGGTATGCTTTACGTATTATGTACAGGCGGGTGCCTTTTCGTTGCTCGCTTTCCTGATTTCATTGGCGGTAGGCCTTCTTTCCGTGAATATTCTCGTGGTGAACAATTACCGTGATTTCGAACAGGATTCGCTATCGCACAAGCGTACCTCTATCGTTTTGCTGGGACGCCGTTTCGGGCGTGGGATCTACCTGGTGAACGGCCTGCTGGCTCTCCTGATTGCCCTGCCTGTCGTTGTGCAAAATAAGGAGTGGGCGATTGTTCTCCTTGTTGCCTTTTTTGGCTATTTCTTCCTTACCTGGCGTCGTTTTTGCCGACTTGCAGGCCCGGCGCTGAATGCGATCCTGGGGCAAACCTCCATGTTGGTCTTCCTCTATGTCGTTGTTTTGGCTGTCGCCCTCCTTTGAACCCTCCCGGCTATTCCTGCTTTCAAGCTCTGCCGGGTGGATATAGTAGACGGGAATAAAAATTATTTTCACTTTTCATTGAACATTTTCGTACCCCGTCTGTTTATTAGATATAGTGTTTTTCATGGTATTAGATTTAAGTTTAATTAGGCTATCCGCTTTGTTCGTGAGAATAGAGCGGTTCTTTTTTTATATAGGCTGTGCTACCGGCGCCTGCATGGTGTGAAATAGGGGATCAACCCGTAATCTTGTGGAGTGGCAATCGTTTTAAGTTTACTTCGATTGGAAACCGGACACTCCACCGACAGTCTCTACGCGCACGCCTCACCTGGTCGAGGCGCAGGTCTCAAGGGGTGTGAGGCGCAGGCCTCGTGGAAGTGAGGCGCAGGCCTCGTGGAAGTGAGGCGCAGGCCTCGTTTGAGCAAGGCCTGCATCTGGTCATTTCAACGGCAGGAACAGCGCTAAAACCTACCTTGCAGTGAGCATCCATCTGCTATAACTTCTTACACTGAAATTGCTTTCACCCTGTCACTTCCTGCAGGTGGTCAATGAGTTACAGTGACGGCAGAGGCTTTTTTCTGTCCTCCTTTCACTCACCTGTCACTCTGCTGTCTCCTTTCACTCCTTTTCTAACGGCATACCGTGACAGTAAAAGTGACAGCACATCTGCTTTTTGAGACTCTCTTTCACCCTAAACCACTGACTGACTGCAGAAAGTGAAAGGGTGAAAGCTGATTTCCCCTCAAAAATCTTATGAGCTATAAGCAGGCAGTATCAACCATCAAATTGGGTCGAGAATTGAAAGCAAATGATGGTATTACCGCACGCAGGTTTGGTTGCATTGAATGTTCAAACGCAAAGATCAAAGCGTTCAGGTCTGTGTTGAGGAGAGTGAGGAATATTCCGTACAGCTTATGTAGACTACAAAACACCTATGCATGGCTTCACAACTTTACGGGTTGATCCCAAGTCATGGCCTCTCCATAACTTTACGGGTTGATTCGAAATATGATAAAAAACACGTACCTTTGTTTGCCCAACAGGGTATGTTAGTAATTAGTCCCCGTAAATATTCATCATTAAACGTTCCTTATGCAAGATATAATCATCCGTGCCTTGGCCAATACGGGCATTACCGAACTTAACGAGATGCAGCGTGCTGTGCTGGAAGCCGGTACGACGAAAGACATGGTATTGCTCAGCCCTACGGGGTCGGGTAAAACACTGGCGTTTTTGCTGCCACTGCTTACGGTGCTAACCGGTGACGACCGGAAGACACAGGCGCTGATCATTGCTCCCTCACGTGAGTTGGCCTTGCAGATTGAGGGGGTGATGCGCTCGCTTGGTACGGGCTACAAGATTAACTGTTGTTATGGCGGACATCCGCTCCGGACGGAGAAGAAGAGCCTGGAGCATCCTCCCACGATATTAATCGGGACACCGGGACGTATCCTTGACCATATCGAGCGGGGAAACATACAACTTGACTTTATCCGTACACTGATCCTGGATGAATTTGACAAATCCCTTGAATTGGGCTTCCTGAAAGAGATGAAAGCGATCCTTTCACATCTGCCCGGCATACGGCGCAGGGTGCTGACTTCGGCTACAGCAGCGGTAGAGATACCTGCGTTTACAGGAATTGAACGGCCGGTGCGGTTGTCGTTCCTCTCCGAAGAAAAGACGCTGAAAGGCCTGCGGGTGCATCTGGTGCAGTCGCCTGTAAAAGACAAACTTGATACCCTCTATGGTCTGTTGGGCGAACTGAAAGGCGAACAGGCGTTGGTGTTTTGCAACTTGCGTGAAGCGGTGGAGCGGGTGAGTAATTATCTTACATCGCGAGGGGTAGAGAATGCGGCCTTCCATGGCGGTATGGAGCAGCCTGAGCGTGAACGGGTATTAGCGCAATTCCGCAATGGTAGCGCTACGGTGTTTGTCTCGACCGACCTGGCGGCACGCGGACTGGATATTCCCGATGTGCGCCATGTGATCCATTACCATCTTCCTCTCAATGAAGAGGCTTATATTCACCGTAATGGCCGAACGGCACGTATGGGAGCTGAAGGTGATGCCTTCCTGATCCTGAACGAAGTGGAAACGGCGCCCGAGTATATGGAGCACGAACCGGCTGAATTTTTCCTTCCGGCCGAACCCCGTAGGCCGCAACCCTCCCCCTGGTGTACACTTACTGTCAACCGGGGCAAACGTGATAAGGTGAGCCGGGGGGATGTGGCCGGTTTCCTGATGCAAAAAGGAGAGCTGGATAAAGCAGACCTGGGGCTGATTGAGGTGAAAGAAAGCGTGACCTTTGTCGCTGTAAGTCGAAAAAAAATTGCATCTTTGTTGCCACGAATCCGGGACCAGCGGATCAAAAATATGAAAGCCCGATTCGAGTAGGAAAGCATGACATTGTTGATCAAAGCGGCCCAACTGGGCGGAGCAGAAACAGACATCCTGATAGAAGGAAACATTATACGTGCTGTGGAACCGACGCTAACTGCCCGTGCAGACCAGGTAATTGATGCCCGTGGTAAAGCGGTGATCCCGGGGTTGGTAAACGCCCATACGCATGCCGCCATGACTCTTTTCCGGGGATATGGCGACGATATGGCGCTCATGCCCTGGCTTGAACAGAAGATTTGGCCCAATGAAGCCAAGATGACCGATGAAGATGTATATTGGGGCGCTAAACTGGCTTGCCTTGAAATGATCAAGACGGGTACCACTACTTTTTTTGATATGTATCAGCGGCTCGATGCGACGGCTCGCGCCGTGGAGGAGATGGGGATTCGTGCAGTGCTTAGCCTGGTGTGTTTTGATCACTTCCATGCAGACTTGCGGGAACGCGCCAAGCGACAGTTACGTGAGCTCTATGCACAGGCGGCCGGTTATGGCGGCCGTATCCGGTTTGCGCTCGGTCCGCATGCTATTTATACCGTCTCGGGAGAGTTGTTGCAGTGGATAGATGTATTCTCGCGGGAGCGTGAGTTGTTGGTTCATCTTCACCTGGCCGAGACAGCGCAGGAAGTACATGATTCGATAACGCGGTTTGGCTTCACTCCGGTGCGTTATCTGAAGCAATTAGGTTTGCTATCGCCACGACTGATGATCGCCCATGGCGTGTATGTGGACGAGGAGGAGATCCGGATGCTAGCCGACCATGGCGTGCGTGTGGCGCATAATCCGGCCTCGAACATGAAACTGGCTTCGGGGATGGAGTTTAAGTTTGATGAAATGCGTCGTGCGGGGATATTGGTGGGGATCGGAACAGACGGTTGTGGCTCGTCTAACAACCTGGATATGGTGGAAGCAATGAAACTGACAGCGCTGCTGGGCAAGGCTTGGCGTAAAGACGCCGAAGCGGTGAAAGCGGTTGATGTGTTACAGGCCGCCACAGCCGATGGTGCTGCGATAGCGGGACTGCATGCCGGACGGATTGCTCCCGGATGCCTGGCTGACCTTTCCCTGGTGGATCTGGCCCAACCGGCTTTGGTGCCGAACTTTAACTTTACCTCAAACCTGGTCTATTCGGCCAATGGCAGTTGCGTCGATACAGTGATCTGCGACGGGAAAATCGTGATGGAAGATCGCAAGGTGCGGGGCGAAAAAGAAATTATTGAGCGCGCAGCGCAGACAGCATACGAATTAATGAGTCGATAACTATTATTAAAAACGAACGCTTATGGACATGATTCAAACACAGCAGTATCGTGAAGCAGCTGATTACATCGCTTCGCGTTTGACCACACGACCCGAAACAGCTATTATCTTAGGCAGTGGCCTGGGGGCATTAGCCGACCGGATTGCTGATCCCGTGGTGATTCCCTTCCGGGAAATTCCCTATTTTATGACCTCTACAGCGTCTGGCCACAAAGGAAACCTGATTGCCGGTACGCTGGGGGGGAAGGCTGTCCTTGCCATGCAGGGGCGTTTCCATTATTACGAAGGATATACGATGCAGCAGGTGACTTTCCCCATCCGCGTAATGAAATTACTGGGCATTAAGAATCTGTTGGTGTCGAATGCCGCCGGGGGGATTAATTCATCGTTTAAAGTAGGCGACCTGATGATCATCCGCGACCATATCAACATGGTGCCTAATCCATTGATCGGACCGAATAATGCGGATTTCGGTACCCGTTTTCCCGATATGACACGTGCCTACGACCGCGCGTTCATGCAGATGGTGGAAGACATTGCCCAGGTTAATGGTATTCCCTTGCAGAAGGGTGTGTATGTGGCTTTGACCGGCCCTTCGTTCGAAACCCCTGCCGAATATGCCATGTATGGGCGGGTAGGGGGCGATGCCGTAGGTATGAGTACTGTGCCTGAAGTGATTGCGGCCCGCCATGCGGATATCCGTGTGTTCGGTATGTCGGTGATCACGAACGAAGGGTACCACTTTGCCGACGATTTCGTGAACGACGGTGCCGACGTGATTGAAGCTGCCAACCGTGCGACGGAAGTCATGAG
Source organism: Tannerellaceae bacterium (assembly GCA_031555505.1). GTDB lineage: Bacteria > Bacteroidota > Bacteroidia > Bacteroidales > Tannerellaceae > JAJDIA01. The sequence continues at coordinate 1,946 of JAVBUH010000096.1, read as the reverse complement.
TCTCCTTTTCAGTGAACTGATCGCCCGTATTGGCTGAGAAAAACACAGATTGAACGGATAAAAACCGTGCAGATGTTTTGGTGGATTAAAAATTACCACTATATTTGCACCCGGTTTCGCGAAAGTAGCTCAGTTGGTAGAGCATAACCTTGCCAAGGTTAGGGTCGCGGGTTCGAGTCCCGTCTTTCGCTCCAAAAGGATGAGGTAGCATGCGGCTACCTTCTTTTTATACTGAATGCCCAGGTGGCGGAATTGGTAGACGCGCTCGTTTCAGGTGCGAGTGGTTAATAGCCGTGCAGGTTCGAGTCCTGTTCTGGGCACCCCCTATGCGCAGGTGGTGGAATTGGTAGACACGCTACTTTGAGGGGGTAGTGCCGGTTACGGTGTGTGAGTTCAAATCTCATCCTGCGTACATTAGATGGAAAATGGCTAAATGCCAGCGTGAAGAAGGCGTACTGTTAAGGTACGCCTTTTTTTTTGGGTTTTACTCACCTGATTCGCTTTACTTGAAAACAAGTATTCTCTTTTCCAGTGGCAGAAATTCTTTCTGGGCAGGTTGTCCGGTCGGCACGCCAAAGGGCATCTGGGCAGTCAGTTTCCAGCGTGGGTTGATGTTCCATGCTGTGGCGACGGCTTCGTCTATCAGTGGATTGTAGTGCTGGAGGGAGGCGCCCATGCCTGCTTCGGCCAGGAGTGACCAGATTACATATTGATGCATCCCGGCAGTATGCTGTGACCAGAGAGGAAAATTATCCTTGTATAAGGGATATGCCTTTTGCAGGTTCTCGACCGGTTCCTGGTCTTCAAAGAACAGTATGGTGCCGTGGCCTGCTGCAAACGCTCCGTCGATCTTGGTTTCGGTGGCTGCGAATGCATCGGCAGGGACGACCTTCTTCAGGCTTTCCTTGACGATTTCCCAGAACCGCTTATGTTGCTCGCTCAGTAAAAGTACGATGCGCGTGGTTTGCGAGTTGAATGCCGAGGGAACGTGTGTGATGGCGGTTTCGATGATCTCTCGAATCCCTTCTTCTGAAAGTGTTGACTGATTAGACAAATCATATCTTGTTCTGCGACTGAGAATTAGATTCTTTACTTCTTGCTTCATTTTCTTAATTATTTTGTGGGTGATACATGTGGCATCATTGATTTTTATATAGTGTAAACCATTCCGGAGGTGCTTTTGTTCTGGAAGAATGTCAGTTTTTTTGTCATTGTTTTGCAGGTATACAGAATATTATGCGTACATTTGCACGCTGCAAACAGAAAAAGAAGGATTGCCCTCCCTGCTCGACCAAGATGCTGGGTCACCATGGAAAGAAATCATCTTATTTATGTGGGCAAAAATTTGCATGAATTGATTTTTATGCTTTACTTTGCGCCCTGATTCGGAAAATAACAGCGAATAGAATAAAATAATACATAGAAGAGATGTCTAAAATTTGTCAGATTACCGGTAAGAAAGCAATGGTTGGCAATAACGTTTCTCACTCTAAAAGACGGACGAAACGTAAATTTAATGTGAACCTGTTTACAAAGAAGTTCTACTGGGTAGAACAGGATTGTTGGGTGAGCCTGAGTATTTCAGCGAATGGCCTGCGCACAATCAATAAGATTGGTTTGGATGCAGCCATTAAGACGGCTGCTGAAAAAGGGTATTTAAACGTATAATTGGGAGGATATAGCAGATGGCAAAGAAAGCAAAAGGCAATAGGGTACAGGTGATCCTTGAATGTACTGAACACAAGGAAAGCGGCATGCCGGGCACTTCCCGTTACATTACCACCAAGAACAGAAAGAATACGACTGCACGTATGGAGTTGAAGAAATACAACCCGATACTGAAACGTATGACTGTACATAAAGAAATTAAGTAATAGGAGATTAAACAATGGCAAAAAAAGCAGTTGCAACATTTAAGAAAGGTGACGGCCGTACTTTCTCGAAAG
>JAVBUH010000090.1:0-8616 GCA_031555505.1 Tannerellaceae bacterium | reverse complement strand
CGTAGCAGATGATCGACAGGTTGCTTTTCTGTGGATTTACCCCTTTCAGCTGGCAGATCCTTTCCACGGCGCGCACGTTCAGCGCGTCGCAGCCCAGTGCGTACACGGTATCCGTCGGGTAGATCACCAGTCCCCCGTCCTGCAGCACACTCACTACCTTATCTATCTCCCGTATATTGGGATTCTCAGGATAAATCCGTATTAGCATAATGATTAGTGATTAATGATTAGTGATTAATGAGCAGCGACAATAGGGGTAGTCCCCCATTAATCATTAATCATTATTCTTATCCGTATATAATGTTACCATGTTCGTCCGTAAACTCTTCCAACCCTTTGCTGTATTGGTTCATCGCGCGCAGGCTCATGCCCATGCTGGAGAAACCACCGTCGTGGAAAAGGTTCTGCATCGTCACCTTGCGGGTAAGGTCGGAGAAGAGAGTGATGCAGTAGTCGGCACATTCTTCTGCCGTGGCGTTCCCCAGGGGAGCCATCTTGTCGGAGAAGTCCATCAGGTCGTTCATCCCCTTCACGCCGCTACCGGCCGTGGTGTAGGTGGGCGATTGCGAGATGGTGTTGATACGCACGTTCTTTTCCCGTCCGTAGATATAGCCGAAGCTGCGGGCGATGGATTCGAGCAGGCTCTTGGCATCGGCCATGTCGTTATATCCGAAGAAGGTTCGTTGGGCGGCTACGTAGCTGAGGGCGATAACCGAACCGTAGTCGGCAATGGCGTTCAACTTCTTCGCTACCTGCAGCATTTTGTGGAACGAGACAGCCGAGATGTCGAGTGTCTTGTCCAGCATATCGTAATCCAGATCGTCGTAGGTCCGTTTCTTCCGCACGTTCGGGCTCATCCCGATGGAGTGCAATACAAAATCGATGGGGCCGCCCAGCACTTCTACCGAGCGTGCGAATACCACCTGCAGCTCTTCCACGCTGGTAGCGTCTGCGGGTATCACTTCTGCATGGAGCTTGTGTCCCAATGCTTCTACCTCACCCATACGGATCGCCATCGGCGTATTAGTCAGGGTGATCGTTGCTCCTTCTTCCACAGCCCTCTCGGCTACTTTCCAGGCAATTGACATATCGTTCAGCGCTCCGAAGATGATGCCGCGTTTGCCTTGTAATAATTGATGACTCATACCTAATTTATTAAGTTTCGGCACAAAAATACACATTCTGTGCCATATACATCTTATAAAACAGATAAAAAGAGCGGATTGTTGCCATCACCGTCTGCGCTCCCCCCCCTTAAGAGCTACGCTTTATACACCTCTTTTTCGTTTCGTTGTTTATGTCCCGTCAGGTAGGGTATTCAGTTGATTGTTTATTAAAGAAAAGGGGTTGCAGTGAACTACCTTTGTTACTAAGCCTCAATGCTTTCAAAAAGAATTAGACTGCAACTCCCTTTCAAAGAACGATGCCAGTTAGAATTTTCAATGGAACTGAATGAGTAAGTAAGTGAATCAAGAGGGTGTAAAAAAACAGACACACCCTCTTTCCACTACAACTACATATAAGTTCTGATTTTCTACACAACCTAATGAATCATCCAATTGGCTTGTATACGGGCTTAATCCGGCACGTAAATGATCTCGCCATTCTCCAGTTCGTAAGCCGTACCCACCTTCCGCCCTTTTTTGCCGGAGCTTTGCTGGTCGTCGGAGGGGGTGTACTTATTGATCTTTCCGCCTTCTTTGGAAATGATCTCCATATTGTCTTTGCCGGGATTCTTAACGATGGTATAGTCTTCCTTTGTAAACACCTCAGTCATATTCATGTGCATCACCATCGCCACCATAAGTGCGACGGCGAAAACCATTGCCACGTCAAACAGGTTGACCACCACACTCAGCGGGTCGGTATCTTCTTCCTTGAAGAATGAACCGGAACGTCTTTTACTTATCATTTTTAGCAGTCCGTACACGTGAGACATATTCCAGGTTGTAGATATCCTTGGCATACCAACGTTGCTTGAACTGCAAGGTTACCAATCCCACGGCGCTCACCACGAGCCCTACAACTGTTGTGGCAAACACAACCTGCATATTATAGGCCATACCCGAAATATCGCCCGTGGAAAGCCCAACCAGCGCCGGGCTCATGGCGATCAATGTTCCGATCAATCCAAGTACAGGCCCCATCTTCGCCAACATTTTGGATAGCGACAGATCTTTGTCGGCTTCATTTTCCAGATTGCATATCAGGTACTCGGCATAGGCTTCATCGGGTTTATTGCCCAGCATATCGCGCAGGTATTTGGTGAAGAGCGAATCGTCTTTTTCGGGCAACAACGCTCTCAACTCGTCGACACCTCCTCCGGTGGCCAGTTGTTTGATTGGGCTGTTAAACCGCTTATCGTTCTTACGTTTCACCATCATCTGGTTGTAGAAACTTCCGATAAGCAGCAGGGAACGGCCAAACAGGATAAGAAGAATGATGATATCGGGTATCAGCAGGCTGTTAGCCACCCAGAATAATGCTTTTGAGATAACTTCCATAGACTTTTTTTATTTACTCGGATGATTTTGTTTTTTATTGAAAAGGATCCATTTGATTTTGTTTGATAATATACCTGCTACAAAGGCGATCAGGAACAGGCTCACTGATAGTACGATCGCTTTTATATGGAGAGGCTCTTCCGTAGCCGCATACGTCACCTGCCCGTTCACAGTCGTGATCAGTCCGATCACACAGACAAACAGGCTCACCAGAAAATGCACCTCCAACCGTAACTCCGTTTCAGGCAAGAAATGAGAGACGACACGGCTCAACAAGGGGATAGCAACAGCAACGGCTGCTGCCAACCCGTAGGAGATCATGGCAAAATCGGTGCCTGGAAAAGCGTAAATAAGCTGTGTGAGCAGGTAAAACAATACAGGGAACAAGAGTAAGCCGGGATACGTTTGCAGAAAATCACCCCACAGGCGACGGCGGATTTCTGTCTGGATCGCCCGGAGTGCGACAAAGCAGAAAGCGACATGCAGCATCGATTCCCATGTAATAAGAACAGCCATGTTCTGCATTACTTCGGAGTTGGACAGGTAATCCGCCAGTTGTGTTTTTGATTGGAGAATTGCCCAACGGCATGATACAATAACGAAAACGGCACAGACTGCGCTGAATACCGCAGTCTGCCACCATTTCCAAAAACTGAGTTTCAATAAGGTGTTGATCAGGATGAATACCATCAACGCCTGTATGATTAGTTCCATTTATCTGGTTGAAAATTAATTGTTCTTTCTTTTCCTTCGGAGTATGGCCAACAAACCCACGAACACGACAAGGACAATAGCTACGACGATCAATCCGTTGAAGTCGTTTTTTCTCCCTTCCGGCGAAGAAGCCATTGTTTCCTTCTTCAGTACCATCCCGTTTTTGCCTGCATCCGATGCCTGGTCCGGTTGTTTCATCTGTTGTAGTCGCTGCCGGTATTCCGCCGCGTTTTGCGGATTGGTTTTCTGTGCAATGAAATCCTGTAACTTGACATTTGAACCGGCAAAACCTGAACCGCTTGCTCCGAATTCCTTCACCAGGTCGGTATGGAGGTTAGCCAGTGTCGATAGCTGTTCGTCCGACGCTTTCCACATACCCTTGCGGGCTGTTTCCATCATTACGGCAGTAATTTCCTGTAAGGCGGCCGGATTCTGCTTCTTGAAAAAATCCTGTATGCCCAGCCGGTATGCATCTTTGACATACACCTCGTAGAACTGATCCCACATCTCGTTGTCGATCACAGCGGGTTTCATTACGTTCCACCCGTAAGTATTGGTAACTACTTCCGTAATTTGCGAAGCGCTTGACGCACTGCCTTTCATTACTTCTTTGATGTATTCGGGATTGAAGACCGTAGTACGCGATTCGATGCCGATGGACTCTTTCAGTTCCTGCATCCTGACACGGTTCCGGTTGCGGTAGTCGGCAAAATAGGCTTCGGGGTCTTTGCCCGTTACATTACGGACGGCGAGGTTCATGCCTCCCATGAATTCAAATACATGGTCGAGACTCAATGCGCCCCAGGTATTGCTTTGACGGGGTTGAACCACGGCATCGGTATTGTGCAGTACGGCACGGAGCAGACCTTCGCGGAATTCGCCCCACGATTGATTGCTACCGTAAACAGCTCCCATGTTGTTGATGTAAGTCTCCGCAATTTCTTTTTCACCTTCCCATTTATCACCGGTTTTGACCATTTCCTGGATACCGGTTCCATACATGCCGTTCACGCCGCCGAATACACGCATGGTGGACATCTCGCGTGCCGCTTTAGGCGAAACGCCCTGTTCCATCAGCAGGCGTTCGGTTTCCACAGTGCTGTTGTTTACAAAGTTGTCGAATGTATCCCCTTTTGCCGCCGAAGCCATTTCCACCGCACGGCTGATCAGCGACAGGCGCGAAGCTGCCAGATCGCGGAATTGGCCGGAGGTCTGGACCACAACATCCACACGCGGCCGGCCCAACGTTTCCGAAGAAATCAGGCGCAGGTCGGAAACACGGCCGAACGCATCGCGTACCGGTTCTACTCCCAACATATAGAGCGCTTGGGCGATGGTAGCCCCTTCGGTTTCGATGAATTCGCTCGACCAGAAGGTGTAGCTTATTTTACGAGGATAAGTCCCGTGTTGTTTCTTATACTGCTCCAGTGTAGCCTTAGCCAGATCTACGCCTTTATCCCAGGCCGTTTCCGAAGGGGTTGCTTCGGCATTCACCGCATACAGGTTCCGTCCCGTAGGCACTGCATTAGGGTTGGCCACAGCGTCACCGCCCGACGAGGGGGCAATGTATCCGCCTGACAAGGCATTCAGAACGGCTTGCAATTCGATGGCGGGACTTTGTTCCAGTGCGGTTTTATAAGCCTGTACGCTCTTGAGCGTACGTTCCACTTCAGCAATGGCGCGCGCTTTGTCTTTCTGTTCCTTGGTATAAGTTGGCTTTTCAGGCATCGCCGGTTTGGCTGTAGGTTGATCGTCAGGTTTACCTTCTGGCTTTACCGGCGCCGAGGTCTTCGCTCCGGGATGTGAACCTGTTTTCGGTATTCCGGCGGGATGTCCGCCGCCTTTGGGAATGTTTGCCGGATGTCCCCCTGCTGCATTCCCTTTGGAAGGATTCCCTTTGGCGGCGTTACCGCTCATCATGGCCATCATCATGCTGCTTCTGGGTGGCATAAGGATATTTTTACTCTCTTCAAGTTCCTTTTCCTGAATACCGGCAATCTGGCATACAAACGCATCGTCGATCTTCCTGCCACCTAAGATATCCGTCACGATTCTCTTTGCCGGTTCGCCATAATGCTCGGTAAAGAACACTTTCCTGTTCAATTGCTGCTCGGTCACTTTCCCCCGTTCCCTGTCAAGCGCAGCAAGGCTGTATGCGATCGGATCGACTGTCATAGCCATCACCGAAGAACGGATCTTTTCCGGCTCATACGGAATACCTGTTGTGTAAAGCCTTCCGGTCATTTTTTCGTTGGCTATCTCTTCGGCAAAGTTCTCAATGCGACCAATTTCCTCTTCGGTATATGGAATAGCCAACAGGCTGTCGAGGCGCAATTCACGATGTATGCCCATGGCAACAGCCGTTTCCTTCACTTTCAGCGAAGCGTTGGACTGTGTCGTTCCATCAGCTTTGTAATAGTCATTGATACGCTCCATCAGCAAACGGAATTGCGAACGGGTATTGCTTTCCATAAATGGCGGAGTGAGGTATGAAATCGTTGTTGCATACGAACGGCGTTTGGCCATCATGCTTTCGCCGATGTTACCGATCGTGTAATAATAGAAGTGTGGGACGGTTCCGACCAATATCTCCGGCCAGTCATTGCCGCTCAATGCTACCTGTTTCTGAGGTGTGAATTCAAGGCTCCCGTGTGTACCGAAATGCAGCATGGCATCGGCTTTGAAAGCATATTGCGACCAGAGGTAGGCGCCGATATAGGTATGTGGCGGCGCAGCTTTGGCACCATGGACAATGGCAAAGGCATCGCTACCCAGAGCGGCCATCGGTTGAGGCAACAGCGCGATATTACCCAACTGGATACGGGCAACTGCCAGGTAAGATTTGTCGTTCTCACGGACGCTCATGTAATCTCCGGGTGCTTCACCATACAAGTTCACCACCTGTGCATAGAGGGAATCGGTCATCGACTGCTTGATCCATGATTCATAGTCGGCTTTTTCGACCAATGCCGGATGCCCGTTTTTCAAAAAGTCATCGAACGCCCCTTCGGCATATGTGCTTAACACCGTACCCTGCGACATGAGCAATTTCTCAAATTCTTTTTCGGTTGCAGGAAGGTTGTCCACGTTGTAGCCCTCTTCTTTCAACCGTTTCAACAGGTTATAAAGCGACGGGATTGTTTCCAGCCCCTGGGCGGTAAGCGTTTCCTGTCCGGCTCCCTTGAAAAAGTAAATGGAAACCTTCTTTTCCGCATTCGGTTTCCGTTTGAGCGAAATGAAGTTACCGACAATCTGCGTGAATTTCCGCAAACGTCCGGGGATGGCTTTGAACAGGTAAATACCGTCATCATCTATTTCCTGCGCGTTGACCACATACGGATAGATGGCGCCATCCAGTTCGGGCATCACCACGCTTTGCGACAGGAAGCCTCCGAACATACCCATCGGGTCGTTTTCCCATGCCTCACGGCTGCTCAATATACTCAACGGTCCGAAGATCGGAATATTTCGCGCCTTGAGCCATTCAACGGTGGCATCAGCCTTCCCCATTGCCAACCGGCCGTGAGGAAAATAAACCACAGCGTCGGGGTTGATCGTACGCAGGAATTCCATCCGTTTCATTGACGAAGATATCGGATATACATTCATTCCGGCATTTTGGAATGAAACGATCAGGCTGTCGATGTTTTCACGGTTGCCGCTGAACGGATCGTTCAATCCGCCGACAATGGCTACTTTCGGTGCATTCTCTTTGTAGAAGTGATGTTCACGCAAATACTGCTCGTAGGACTCCACGGTATCGAACCAGATATTTTCGTCCAGATGATATAATACGTCCGATGCTGTTTCAGCAACAGAATCAGGAGCGTTGACAAAGAATTTTTTCCGGTCTATTTCCTTGCGGATATAACGTGCAAGGCTCCGGTAGTTCTTTTTATTGCCATTGTTCAGGTAGTCTTGTACGCTTTTAAGTTGCAGGCTGTCCAAGCTGCATATCTTGTTTTCGGGATTGGTGGCGGCATGGACATAAACGGGTATGCCCCTATCGGCGGCGGCTTGTATCTGTGCACGTTGTTCGGCGGTAATACGCATGCCCATGCCGAAACCCAGCACAAAATCATAGTGTTTCAGTTTGTCCAGACGATCGGTCGGGACTTCTTCATATTCGATAAACCTATCGGTATTGGCTTTCACCAGCGATGCTGCCTGGAATGGCTGAAAGTCGATCAGGGCGACTTTGGTAGGTGCTGCTGATTTATCCCATATCACCCATGCACCGGCCAAGAGGACGAGGATAATGAGAATAGCCATTATTTGTTTGTTCTTTTTCAACATAATTTTTTACGACGGAAGGTTGACAGGTCGAAAATGCGTCCTGTCAACCTTTGTTAAGTAATTTAATTTGCTTTAATTGGGGTATATCTGAGCCATGTTGAATTTTACGTGTCCCGGTTTGCTGTTTTCGTCTGCATATTGGGTGAATTCAACTTTGTAATAATTCTCCCCACCGGCCGTACGGAAAATATAACCTGGTGTTTTCAGGTAAATCGGCGGCATAATCAAATCCCCATTCTCATCCTTCTTCATCCCCACTACAACCGCATTTGATTGCGAGGTGGTGATATCTCCGCCCATTCCGGTATAGGTTACAACGGCATCCGAGGCGAATACAGTGGTGGCGGGAACATTCACAACTGAACTAAAATTGGCAGTTCCGGTAAATGCCGAAACACCGCCGTTGGCTCCAACAGATGTAGATGTTCCGCTATTTGTTCGGATATACATTCTTCTGATGGCAATATCCCAATCTTTACGTTTAGCCCACTCTGCATCATTTTCCGTATTTCCCTCGGCTGAGCCGATGGTCTCATTTTTAGCAAAAGAGTAGTATTGCCAAACGGTGCTTGAGTTTGCATTGATATATGCTTCGGTTGTTTCTCCCGGAGAGGTAGGGATCTTGTCATCGTCGTCATCACAGGCAGTGAATGAAAGTGCAAAAATAGCTGCACTTAAAAGGAAAAAGTTCTTTTTCATCGTTTCTACTTTTTATTAAGTGAATTAATTGAATTGTGAGTTGAAATTATATCGCAGGCCAACCAGGAACTGACGGCCGGGATTGATAAACGAGGTGTCGCTGAAATCAAACAGGTTATCGACTTTGAAAGTCATCTCCAGCACATGCTTCTTTGTAAACTGGAAGGGCTTTACCAGAGTAACCTTCCAGATGGAATAGGCTTTCGATTGCGTATCTGTTATCTCTTGCGTGCCATCGGTATTGGTCACCATTTCCTGATAAAGGATCGGGGAATTCATGCGTCCTGCAAATTGCAGCGAGAACGGGCTTTTCAAGATACTGCCGTTCCATGTCGCCGAAACAGTACCACTGTGTTTCACATTACTGCTGAGTTGCAATCCGGTAGAATTGTCCACAGCATCG
>JAVBUH010000087.1:0-10485 GCA_031555505.1 Tannerellaceae bacterium | reverse complement strand
TCTTGTGGGGAAATCTGCTTTCACCCTTTCACTTTCTTCAGTCAGTCAGTGGCTTAGGGTGAAAGGGGACTTCAAAAAGCAGATGTGCTGTCACTTTTGACCAGATGCAGGCCTTGCTCAAACGAGGCCTGCGCCTCACTCCCCCTGAGGCCTGCGCCTCGTCCAGGTGAGGCGCAGGCCTCAATCATGTACTCGTGCGTGTAGATGCCGCCGTTGGAAAGGACGGTTTTCAATCAGCCGGATAGGCCTTCCAAATCATCATCGTCTCCCGAAAAAAAGATCATACTGTTCCGAAACGAAGAGTATAATTATCCGGGTTAATCCCATTAGTATATGTGTGCTTTGGTGACAAACAATCCCAAGCAGTATAGTCAATCAGGCTATACTACTTGGGGGGATGGATGATTTTATATAGATATTATTATGGGGTGACTTGCAAGTAGTAGAACCCTGTACTCAATAAAGTGCTTCCTCTATACATTGCACATTCAAGACGAACTGAACCTCCACTTCCTGAGTCAAGATACATGTTTATATTTACTAAAGAACCGTTTGGATACAAATACCCTCTAATACTACCGAAATTGGCGCTCCAGACGTAAGAAGTTGGTTGTGTTTGAGTAGTGGGAGCAGTATATGCATTTAGGGAAGTACCAATGAATCCACTGCCATTGGCAGACACCGTAGAGGAACCACTATCGTTATCATAGGTATTGCCTATATAATAAGGTGGTGGATTGAATCTTCTATAGTATGATAATTGAGATGCATTATATGGACTCTGATTTTTATGATGCCTGACTAATGCTCCAGATCCCCACTTTGAAATAAACATATCACTTCCAGTTTTTACGGCAGAATGATTATCGCTTTGATATGATACTTTCGATGTATTGTTGGATGTGGTTCCTATATAGCTGCCATCTGTTCTATAAATGGATGTTGGGTTTGTTGTTTTTCCCATCCATACGGCAGAACCGCCTTGCGTCATGTGCCAAGCGTAAGCGTGGCAGTTGTACGTAGTTGTAGGAGGAGACAGTATTGTTGCCTGAGGAAACCTTGCTGCTACATCAGCCAAATATTCTGCTATATCGATTTGTGTCAATTCTTCAGTGCGGATATGAGTATCATTAACCAAACTTCCATTAGGGGTATAAACGGAGGTTGGCGTCCAAGCCTTTGTTATGACACCTTTACCAGAAACGTCCATACCTGACCACCATAAACAGGTGCGTTCTTTTTTATCATCATGCATTAAAGTCAAAAATAAATCTGAACCTTTATCTATCTGTTCTCCTGAAAGAGTAAAATAGAAGTCACCATCAAGTATACTGGAATTATACCAATCCCATATCAGTATATATTCTTCATTGTTATATTTGAAAGAATATATAGGCAGGTAGTATGGTTCAATTTTGGTGTCAGGGTATGGAATGCGAAGTTTGGATATACTGTCATGCACCTGTATCAGCCATTGAGGGCTTTTTATCACACCATCGATAATGACAATTTCATTACTTTCTGCCAGCTCTTCGTTTGGATTATTTATGTTGTCCATATCATTCTGGCAGGCTGTAAATGCGATAACCAGAAAGAAAATTCCTAATTTGTATATCGTTTTCATAGCTTTACTTTATAAATGATTGGAAATATTGTTGCTTTAATTCTTCAACGATTGCACTATTTACAAATATGCCCTTATTGAAGAATTGTTCCAGATTGGGAGATAAGTCGATGTTATTATCTGCCCATTTTAAGCTACCACACAAAAGATAAGCAGATGCTTCCACATGAAACAGACTGCTTAATTCGGGTAGCCGCTCTCTAAGCGTCATATTTTTCATGGCTATGCGAGCAACCTCTTTTTGTTGTTCGGGGCTTACATTTGCAAGTACTGACTTTTGAGACAGAAATGCTTCCATTAATGCTAGCCGGACTATTAATTCGTCAATTCCTGTGGTAGAAAGAATTTTTATAGGCTTTGTCTCCAAGTCACTATTTTTTAACAGGGCAAGCAGGCATTGTGCATTGTCCTTACGGCCTAACAATTCTTGCAAACCATTAAATTGAGAAGAGGTTCTTTCCAAGCCTTCCTGTATATTATCATATAGATAGAGTATACCTAACCTGTGCGGATAGTTTAAACAAAGCTCAACAAGTTCCTCTGTTGTTGCTATTTTTAGAATATCCTCGGGTATCTGGCAAATAGCAAGCATTTCGTCATACGTTGACAAGGCGTTCCATTCTTCTGTTCCGGGTTTCACTGGATAATCCCAGATTTTTGCTGTTTGAGCGCTTAAAAGGTTGGCCATCAAACAGCATACGATCAATAAAAATTTACTTCTCATATTCTACCATGTTTTAATGATTAGAGATCAGGGAGGTCAGTTCTGCTGTGGTGCTACCTCCCGGGCATTTGTGGTTATCATGAGCCATCATAGGTAGATGGTTGTCACATAGCCCTGGCTTAAAGTCGGCCATAGGTGTAACACTCTTGGTAGAGTGCGGTGTCTTCGGGTGTAAAGTTATGATTAATAAATGTATATGCCAAATGTTTTGGCTGAATATTTTATGAATCTGAATGCAAGCGGCTCATTTTTATCGGAAGTTGAATGTGTGATTCGTTGTTATAGTATTATCTTTGCACGGGAAAAACTGATAAAGAGTATAATCTTATGTATAGAACAAGAACTTGCGGCAACCTGCGCCTGGCGGATGAAGGGCTGGTTGTGACATTGGCCGGATGGGTGCAACGTACACGTAAAATGGGTGGTATGACGTTTGTAGACCTGCGCGACCGCTATGGCATCACCCAATTGGTATTCAATCAGGAAGTAGATGCCGCGTTGTGTGAAAAAGCCAATAAGCTGGGACGCGAATTTGTGATCCAGGTACGGGGCACAGTCCGTGAACGTTCAAGCAAGAATCCGAATATGCCTACCGGAGAGATCGAGCTGATCGTGTCCGAACTGAATATATTGAATGCAGCCGTTACCCCTCCGTTTACCATCGAAGATGAAACAGATGGTGGCGACGATCTGCGTATGAAATATCGTTTTCTGGATTTGCGCCGCAACATGGTACGTGCCAACCTGGAGCTTCGGCATAAAATGACCATCGAAGTGCGTCATTACCTCGATCAGCAAGGTTTTCTGGAAGTGGAAACACCGGTGCTGATCAAGTCTACTCCGGAAGGTGCGCGCGACTTTGTAGTACCTTCGCGCATGAACCCGGGGCAGTTTTATGCCCTTCCCCAATCGCCGCAGACGTTCAAGCAGTTGTTGATGGTATCAGGATTCGACCGTTACTTCCAGATCGTAAAATGTTTCCGTGATGAAGACCTCCGTGCCGACCGCCAACCGGAATTCACCCAGATCGACTGTGAGATGAGCTTTGTAGAACAGGAGGATGTGCTGGATATGTTTGAAGGCATGTCTAAACACCTGTTCAAGGCCCTCCGCGGCGTCACCTTTACAGGCGCTTTCCCCCGGATGACGTATGCCGATGCCATGAAGTATTATGGTTCGGATAAACCGGATACCCGTTTCGGCATGCGGTTTGTAGAATTGATGGACATCCTGCAGGGGCATGGTTTCTCTGTGTTCGACAGCGCTGCTTACATAGGTGGTATCTGTGCCGAAGGCGCTGCAACATATACCCGTAAGCAGTTGGATCAACTGACCGACTATCTGAAACGCCCGCAGATCGGCGCCAAAGGCCTGGTCTATGCCCGTGTGGAAGAAGACGGAACCGTGAAATCCACAGTAGACAAGTTCTACTCGCAGGAAGTGCTTCAACAGCTGAAAGACGCTTTCCAGGCTAAACCGGGCGACCTGATCCTCATCCTTTCGGGCGACGACGTGGCCAGGACGCGCAAGCAGCTCAACGAACTCCGCCTGGAAATGGGTAGCCAATTGGGTCTGCGCGACAAGAATACATTCTCCTGCCTGTGGGTAGTAGATTTCCCGCTGTTTGAATGGAATGCGGATGACCAGCGCTTCTATGCCATGCACCACCCGTTTACTTCTCCCAAACCGGAAGATATTCATTTGCTGGATACCGATCCGGGCGCCGTACGTGCCAATGCCTACGATATGGTGATCAACGGCGTGGAAGTGGGCGGCGGCTCTATCCGTATCCACGACAGCGAATTGCAACATAAAATGTTCCAGTTGCTCGGCTTTACCGAAGAGAAGGCCGAAGCGCAGTTTGGCTTCCTGATGAATGCCTTCAAATACGGCGCTCCTCCGCATGGCGGCCTGGCATACGGGCTGGATCGTTTTGTGTCGCTGTTTGCCGGCCTGGATTCGATCCGCGACTGTATCGCTTTCCCGAAAAACAATTCGGGGCGCGACATGATGATCGACGCGCCTGACCTGATCGATGATTCGCAACTGGACGAACTGAATTTAAGGATCGAACTGAAAGAACAAAAATAAGGGTGCTGAAAGTAAGGGATATCATCCGGGAGATCGAGCTGTTTGCTCCACTGCCCTTGCAGGAGACGTGGGACAATGCCGGCGTACAGGTGGGCGACGTAAACCAACCTGCTACAGGCGCTTTGTTGTGTCTCGACGTGACCGAGGAAGTGGTAGACGAAGCCATCGACCGGGGATGTAACCTGATCATCGCGCACCATCCGCTGGCTTTCAAGCCGTTTAAGTCGCTTACAGGCGCTACCTATATCGAACGCGGACTGATGAAGGCCTGCAAATATGATGTGGTGGTCTACGCGGCGCATACCAACCTGGACAATGCCAAAGGCGGTGTCAACTACCGACTGGCCGAATTGATCGGCCTGCAGCATATCCGTGTGTTGAGCCCGCAGAAGGATATGTTGCTTAAGCTGGTTACCTTTGTGCCGGTGCCCTACGTAGAACCGGTGCGGAATGCGCTGTTCAATGCCGGAGCCGGCCATATCGGCAACTATGACTCGTGCAGCTATAATATATATGGTGAAGGGACCTACCGTGCCGGAGAAGGTACACATCCCTTCCGCGGTGAAGTGGGGGAGATGCATACCGAAAACGAAGTGCGGGTGGAGACCATCCTGCCTGCCTACCGGAAAGCGGCCGTTACACGCGCCCTGTTGTCCGTCCATCCTTACGAGGAACCAGCCTTCGACTTTTATGCTCTGAAGAACGCCTGGGATCAGGTAGGCTCGGGTATTGTGGGTGAGTTGCCTGAGAGTGAAGACGAAATGTCGTTTTTGCTACGGGCCAAAGACCTGTTTGATGTACCGTGTATCAAGCACTCATCACTTACCGGGAAACGGATTCGCGAAGTGGCCGTATGTGGCGGAAGTGGTGCTTTCCTGATCAAGGATGCCATCGAATACGGAGCCGATGCCTTTATTACCGGCGAAGCGAAGTACAACGACTTCTACGATGTGGAAGATCGGATCCTGCTGGCCGTTATCGGCCATTATGAATCCGAAGTATGCACAAAAGATATCTTTTATAACATATTGTCCGAAAAATTCCCTACCTTTGCCGTGCATTTTTCGAACGTTAATTCAAACCCGGTAAAATATTTATAGAGAATGGCTAAAGAAAAACCGTCCGTTGAAAAAGAACTTACAGTAGAAGAGAAGCTTTCCACACTGTATCAACTTCAGACTACGATGACTGAGATTGACAAGATCAAAACGCTTCGTGGCGAACTTCCACTGGAAGTGCAGGACCTGGAGGATGAGATCGCAGGATTGGAAACACGTCTGCAGAATTATCATGCCGATATCCAGGACTTTGAACATGCTGTGATTGAGCAGAAAAACAAAATTGCCAACTCCCACAGCCTGATCGAGCGGTATAAATCGCAGTTGGATAATGTACGCAATAACCGTGAGTTTGACAATCTTTCCAAGGAAATTGAATACCAGGGACTGGAAATCGAATTTGCGGAAAAGAAGATCCGTGAGTTTACCGAAAGTATCGGCAGAAAGAGAGAAGAGATTGCCCAATTGGCTGATAACCTGGATGGCCGTAGCGCCGACCTGGATCAGAAACGGAATGAATTGGAAGAGATCATTTCTGAAACAAAACATGAGGAAGAAAAACTGCGCGATAAAGCCAAAGCGCTGGAATCGGCCATCGAACCGCGTTTGCTGGTGGCTTTCAAGCGTATCCGTAAAGGTGCCCGTAACGGTCTGGCCGTGGTATATATCCAGCGTGATGCCTGTGGCGGTTGCTTTAACAAGATCCCGCCCCAGAAGCAGATGGATATCAAGTTGCGTAAGAAAGTGATTGTTTGTGAGTACTGTGGCCGTATCATGATCGACCCGGAACTGGCAGGCATTGAAGAGTAAGATCATACAAAATCAATCATACACGGAGACCCGGAGATTTATGACTCTCTGTGTCTCCGTGTTTTATTTTCAGGCGTATGCAGACAACTGTTCGTTCGTACATACAGGCAAACCGATTGCTGGAGGAAGACAAGCCTGTGGTGGTGGGCTTGAGCGGAGGGGCTGATTCTATGGCGCTGCTCACGGTGCTTGTCCGCCTGGGGTATCCCTGTGTGGCGGCGCACTGTAACTTTCACCTGCGTGGTGAAGAATCAGACCGGGATGCTGCCTTTGCAGCAGCGTATGCCGCGTCTATCGGGGTTCCTTTTTACCAGGCCGGCTTTGATACGGCAGAATATGCGGCGTACCATCACCTGTCGATCGAAATGGCGGCTCGTGAATTGCGCTACCGCTGGTTTGAAGAGCTTCGTGCCTCTGTGGGGGCGCAGGCTATTGCGGTGGCGCATCATCGCGACGACAGTGTGGAGACTTTGCTGCTGAATCTGGTCCGGGGGACTGGTATCCGGGGAATGGCGGGTATTCGTCCCCGTAACGGTTATGTGGTTCGTCCGCTCTTGGATCTTTCCCGGGAGGAAATCGTGAACTGGCTGGCGGCACAACAGATCGCATATATGACGGACAGTACGAATCTTTCCGACCAATATACGCGTAATTTTATCCGGCTTCGGGTACTCCCTTTGCTGGAAGAGCTGAATCCTTCGGTAAAAACTGCTATTGCCCGCACGGCTGCTCATTTATCGGCTGCAGAAACGATCTACCTGCAAACGATCGAAAAAGCGAAAGAAGAGGTGATGGCTACACCCGGCCGACTTTCTATCGATGCCTTGATGCAGTTTCCTGAACCGGCTGCCATTTTATACGAATTGTTACAACCCTATCAGGTATCGCGCCCGCTGGCGGAAGATATATTTCGGTCGCTGGCAAAAATAGCCGGGAAAGAATTCTTTTCTCCGGTATGCCGGTTCATTAAAGACCGGGATTATCTGTTGATCGCTCCGCTTCAGGCAGAAGAAAAGACGAGTTATGTATTAACTCCGGTGGAAGGAAGTTGGGAAGAACCTATCCGTTTGTCGGCCCGGTTGGAGGAAGTGTCCCCTTCATTTATGATTGAAAAGGAAAAGACAACCGGTTGTTTCGACCTCGATAAACTCCAATTGCCGCTGGTGTTGCGTCGTTGGACGGAAGGCGATTGGTTTATCCCTTTCGGCATGAAAGGACGTAAGAAACTGAGCGATTATTTCAGCGATCACAAATTCAGCCGGTTACAGAAAGAACACGTTTGGCTGTTGTGCAGCGGGAATGATATAGTTTGGATTGTTGGCGAACGGGCAGATCATCGTTTTCGGATCGAAGAAAGCACAAAACATGCATTAATTATGAAATTTTTCGGATAAAACGACCGTTTATCTGAAATAGTTCTTACCTTTGCGCTGATTTACTCCGCAGTGATGTTTCTAATCAGTCAAGTTAGCTCACATTCCTGTTTTTTACATGAAACATAATTTATTTTCTATTAATTAAGACATAACAGTTGTATTGTCGTATATCGTTCTTATGGATATGCGCGATATGGACTATTTACTTCGCACTATGCAGAAATACAACATTTTAGAACTCAATGAAAAACTTCTCACCGACCTGCAGAAAATAGCAGAGGAGCTGGGGATCAAAAAGGTGAACAGCTTCAAGCGCGATGAGCTTGTGTATCGTATCTTAGACGAGCAAGCCATCTCGTTGGCCGGCATTCAAATGGAAAAGCAGAAAGAAAAGGAAGCACAAAAAGCCCAGAAAAACATCAAAAAGGTCGCTTCCAAACCTTCACCCGCTAAAGCCGACAAGCCAAAAGCCGACAAACCGGATGTTGCCGCTCCCGGAAAGGCGGTTGCTGAAAAGTCTAAACCGGTTGAAGAAAAATCAAAACAGGTGCCGGCAAAGGCGATTGCCGAAAAGAGTGTTACGGAAACCGTGAAACCGGCAGAAACCGTGAAACCCGCAGAAACCGTGAAACCGGCAGAAGCGGCGAAAGAACAGCCGGCGGTCCGTAAAAAAATACGCATTGAGAAGAAAGACAAAAAGGCCGGAACCGATGCTCCGGTTGCCGAAGTAAAGCCGGAAGCGCCGGTTGTACAGCCGGCAGATACCGTACAGCCGGTCGTGGCAGCAGAAAGCAAACCTACTCCGGTTGCTGAAAAAGTGATCAAAGTGATCAAAAAAGAGAAAAAGACGGAAGCTGTTGAACCGCCCGTAGAAGCACGTGTATTACCGCCAGTAATTGCAGAAGGAGGCGCGGAAGCCTCCGAAACACCGGCGGCTATCGTTCCGGAACAACCGGCTGTTGAAGCTGCTGCTCCGGCTGCAGATGAGAAGCGCGTTGTTTTTCGGCATCCGGATGCCAAGTCGGTATTGGATCAGATTTTCCCTTTCTCTTCTACACCCGCCAAGCAACCGGCAGAGCCTAAAGCGCATCCGGAACAACAGGGTGGGCAAAATAAGCAGGTAAACCGGCCGCAACAAAAGCAACAGCAACACCAGCAACAGCAACACCAGCAACAAGCCAACAATAATCAGCAACCGCAGGAAAAAGTCTATGAGTTCGAAGGTATCCTGATCGGTACCGGCGTATTGGAAATGATGCCGGATGGATATGGTTTTCTCCGTTCGGCCGATTACAACTACCTTACTTCTCCCGATGATATCTATGTGTCGCAATCGCAGATCAAGCTTTTCGGGTTGAAGACCGGTGATGTGGTAGAAGGTCCGATCCGTCCACCCAAAGAAGGAGAAAAATATTTCCCGCTGGTGAAAGTAGACCGTATCAACGGCCTTACGCCGGAAGAAGTGCGTGACCGCGTTCCGTTCGATCATCTTACACCCTTATTCCCGGACGAAAAGTTCATGCTCACGGCACGTCGTTCACCGAAGGTATTCGACAATATGGCTGTACGTGTGGTTGATCTTTTCTCACCCATCGGTAAAGGCCAGCGCGGTTTGATCGTTGCACAACCGAAGACCGGTAAGACGATGTTGCTGAAAGATATTGCCAACGCGATTGCTTACAACCATCCGGAAGTATATATGATCATCCTGTTGATCGACGAACGTCCGGAGGAAGTAACCGATATGGCACGCAGCGTGGATGCCGAAGTAATCGCCTCTACCTTTGACGAACCGGCCGACCGGCATGTCAAGATTGCCGAGATTGTATTGAACAAAGCCAAACGAATGGTAGAATGTGGGCATGATGTAGTGATCCTGCTCGACTCTATTACCCGTCTGGCCCGTGCCTACAATACCGTGCAGCCGGCTTCGGGAAAAGTGCTTTCAGGGGGTGTGGATGCCAACGCTTTGCAAAAACCCAAACGTTTCTTCGGTGCCGCCCGTAACATCGAGAATGGCGGTAGCCTCACCATTATCTCTACGGCATTGACGGAAACTGGCTCCAAGATGGACGATGTTATCTTCGAAGAATTCAAGGGTACGGGTAATATGGAGTTGCAACTCGACCGCAAACTGTCTAACAAACGCGTCTATCCGGCTGTCGATATCACGGCATCCAGTACACGCCGCGACGATCTGTTGCAGGATGAGAGCACCCTGAACCGTATGTGGATACTCCGCAAATACCTGGCCGACATGAATTCGATGGAAGCCATGGAATTTGTCAAGAAGCGCATGGAAAACACTTCCGACAATATGGAATTCCTTGCGTCCATGAACGGTTGATCCGGGCGTAGGATACGATAAGTAAGAGATACGGAGTTGGCCCTGTATGAGGCCAGCTCCTTTTTTTGAATGTGCAAGTAGTGCAAGCCTGTTGCACATTCAGGTTTTGTTGATTTTGAATATTCAGGTTTTGTTGAACTTGAAAGCAGGCGGTGTTTCAGTATGGAATTGAATATACCGCCGTATCCATAGCGACAATGCCCCGTTAGGGGCATCATGTAGGTAGCCAGGGTGAAGGCGAAGCCAAGCCCCTGGACAATGGATGGTACATTATAATCCTGCGCCACGTCAGTGGTGCCGGTCTATACACACGGTACCGCTGACGCGGCACCCAAAACATATACAAATCATCTGTCCGGGGGCTTGGCTTCGCCTGTACCCCCGGCTACGTACAGGATGCCCGTGACCGGGCATTCACACAAGCTATGGTATCACCCTGATATGTTCATTTCATG
>JAVBUH010000023.1:0-19806 GCA_031555505.1 Tannerellaceae bacterium | reverse complement strand
GTCAAAATGCGAGTAGCAGCAGGCGGCCACAGCATTCCGGAGAGCACCATACGCCGCAGGTATGCAGCAGGGATCAGCAACTTATTCGAATTATATCTCCCCATTAGTGACTATTGGATGATTACAGACAACTCCATGTCTCCGATGGAAATTATTGCCAAAGGATTCAACGGAGAGAAAAAAGAGATTTATAATCCGAATGTTTATCATAAACTTGAGCATCATCATGAGTGAACAAGAAGTAAGAGAATTCGAAGAAAATATAGTTAAGGGAGCGAACATTGCATTTCAACGGTTGGTAAGTGAAAAAAAGAAAGAAGATGGAGAGTTAGTCTTCTCAAGAAACGGCCATATTTTCAGAGTGAAAGCCGCAGATTTGGAAAAATTATCTTACTGACATACCAACTCTACTATATTAAAGACTTACTAAAGTGACAGTATAAAAAAAGCTATCCACCTTCCCGGTGGATAGCTTTTTTAATGAAAGGGCTTATCGATACTACGGATCAACCGCTAAAACTTCAAAACGGCGCAAACTTGCATGCCTTTTCCCGTCCATAGATCCATGGAACGCGTTTTGTGTATACCCATCCTGCTGCTTTTTTTCTTACAAGGAAGGGTTAATTCTTACGAATCGAAAGAAAAAAATGCAAAAAACTTTCGATTATCTATTGCGGATATCAAAATTCCCTCTATCTTTGCCCCATCAAAAAAGAAAACGACATGCCATACACAGCAAACAATCTTCCCATTATTTCCATTATTATTCTACTCTGGCAGCAGGATGGGAAGTGAGATTGTGTGCATGGTTGCATAAAGATAACAGAGCAAATAAGCCTCTCTCACTTCCGGGTGAGAGGGGTTTTTTGTTATTTATAAGGTATGTAACATATAATTAGTAAAAGAATAGCAAGTATGTCAAACAGATTATTTATTTTCGACACCACATTGCGTGATGGTGAGCAGGTGCCCGGTTGCCAGTTGAATACAGTAGAGAAGATCCAGGTAGCCAAGGCCCTTGAAGGATTGGGTGTGGATGTGATTGAAGCTGGATTCCCTGTATCCAGCCCCGGCGATTTCAACAGTGTGGTGGAAATATCGAAAGCCGTTACATGGCCTACCATTTGTGCGCTGACCCGTGCTGTGGAAAAAGATATCGAAGTGGCGGCCGACGCGTTGAAATATGCCAAACAGAAACGTATCCATACCGGTATCGGAACGTCGGATTATCATATCCGCCATAAGTTCAACTCCAACCAGGAAGAGATTCTGGAACGCGCCATCGCTGCTACCAAATACGCGAAGAGGTTTGTAGAAGATGTGGAGTTTTACTGCGAAGATGCCGGACGTACCGATAACGCCTACCTGGCGCGCGTAGTGGAAGCCGTGATCAAAGCCGGCGCTACGGTAGTAAATATCCCTGATACCACCGGCTATTGCCTGCCTGATGAGTATGGAGCGAAAATAAAATACCTGATGGAACATGTGAACGGTATAGACAAGGCGATCATCTCCACCCATTGCCACAACGACCTCGGTATGGCAACGGCCAATACCGTGCAGGGTGTGGTCAACGGCGCCCGCCAGGTGGAAGTGACCATCAACGGGATCGGCGAACGTGCCGGCAATACCTCGTTGGAAGAGATTGCCATGATCTTCAAAAGCCACAAGGAAAAGGAGATCGTGACCAATATCAATACCACGAAGATTTATGGCCTCAGCCGCATGGTATCCAGCCTGATGAATATGCCGGTGCAGCCCAACAAGGCCATCGTGGGGCGCAACGCCTTTGCCCACTCGTCGGGTATCCACCAGGATGGGGTACTGAAAAACCGTGAAAGCTACGAGATCATCGACCCGAAAGATGTAGGTATAGACGACAACGCCATCGTGCTCACCGCCCGCAGCGGCCGCGCCGCCCTGAAGCACCGCCTGAGCATCCTGGGCGTGGAACTGGAACAGGACAAGTTGGACAAAGCCTACCAGGAATTCCTCAAACTGGCCGACCGCAAAAAAGACATCAACGACGACGATGTGCTTATGCTCGTAGGCAAAGACCGCGCCGAAATGCAACGCATCCGGCTGGAATACCTGCAGGTAACCAGTGGCGTAGGCGTACAGTCTGTAGCCAGTGTCTGCCTCAACCTCTCCGGCGTGAAGCGCTTTGAAGCTGCTGCCGGTAACGGCCCGGTAGATGCCGGTATCAAAGCCGTGAAGAAAGCCATCAGCAACAGCGACATGACGATCCAGGAATTCCTGATCCAGGCCATCAGCAAAGGCAGCGACGATACCGGAAAGGTACACATGCAGGTAGCATACCAGGGCAATGTCTACTACGGCTTCTCGGCCAATACCGACATCATCGCCGCTTCAGTAGAAGCCTTCGTAGATGCCATCAACAAATTCATCCACTAAAACAATATCGTCTTCAAATCCCTTAAAGCCCTTGTAGCCCTTAAAGCCTTTGAAGCCCTTTAAAAATACAACAATGAGCAAAACACTCTTCGACAAAATCTGGGATAAGCACCTCGTCCACACCCTGGCCGACGGTACCATCCAACTGTACATCGACCGCCTGTACTGCCACGAAGTAACCAGCCCCCAGGCCTTCGCCGGCTTGCGGGAGAGAGGCCTGGCGCCGTTCCGCCCGGCTCAGATCACCTGTATCCCCGACCATAACATCCCCACCCTCCACCAGGAGAAGCCGATTGAAGACCCGGTCTCCAAAAACCAGGTGGATACGCTCGAACGCAATGCCGCCGACTTCGGCCTGCCGTACTACGGCCTCCTGCATCCGAAGAACGGTATCATCCATGTGGTAGGCCCGGAAACCGGTCTTACCCAGCCGGGCATGACCATCGTCTGCGGCGACTCGCACACCTCTACCCACGGCGCGATGGGCGCCATCGCTTTCGGTATAGGTACAAGCGAAGTGGAAATGACGCTTGCCACGCAGTGCATCATGCAGCGTAAGCCGCAGACGATGCGTATAACGGTGGATGGCCAACTCAAACCGGGTGTCACCGCCAAAGATATCGCCCTGTATATTATCAGTAAGATGACTACCGGCGGCGCTACCGGCTACTTTGTGGAGTATGCCGGCGAGGCTATCCGCAACGCTTCCATGGAAGAACGCCTCACCATCTGCAACCTGTCTATCGAGATGGGCGCCCGTGGCGGTATGATCGCCCCGGACCAGGTAACGTTCGATTACCTCAAAGACCGTGAATTTGCCCCCCGTGGCGCTGGATGGGAGCAGAAAGTGGCCGAATGGCGCACGCTCTACAGCGATCCCGGCGCCGTGTTTGACAAAGAGATCCGGTTCCGGGCCGCCGACATTGAACCGATGATCACCTACGGTACCAATCCGGGTATGGGTATGGGCATCAGCGAAGCCATTCCCACGCTGGAAAGCGTAGACGAATCCGGACGTATCTCTTACCTGAAATCGCTGGATTATATGGGTTTCACCGCCGGTGAACCAATCCTGGGCAAGGCTATCGATTACGTCTTCCTGGGTAGTTGTACCAACGGCCGCATCGAAGACTTCCGCGCCTTTGCCTCCCTGGTAAAGGGCAGGCAGAAAGCGCCGGGCGTAACGGCCTGGCTGGTTCCCGGCAGCTGGCTGGTTGAAAAGCAAATCCGTGTGGAGGGCATTGACAAGGTATTGGAAGAAGCCGGTTTCGAACTCCGTCAGCCGGGTTGTTCCGCCTGCCTGGCCATGAACGACGACAAGGTGCCTGCCGGCAAGTACGCCGTCTCTACCTCCAACCGCAACTTCGAAGGTCGCCAGGGACCCGGTGCACGCACCATCCTGGCTGGCCCCCTCGTGGCCGCTGCCGCCGCCGTCACCGGCCAGATCACCGATCCGAGAGACTTAATATAATATAAGTAATAATGAAACAGAAAATCAATATCATCACATCCACTTGCGTTCCCCTGCCATTGGAGAATGTAGATACAGACCAGATCATCCCGGCGCGTTTCCTGAAAGCGACCACGCGCGAGGGCTTCGGCGACAACCTCTTCCGCGACTGGCGGTACGATAAAGACGGTAACCTGAACCCGGACTTCGTCCTCAATCAGAATGTATACAGCGGCGATATCCTTGTCGCCGGTAAAAACTTCGGTAGCGGCAGCAGCCGCGAACATGCCGCCTGGGCCATTGCCGGGTATGGTTTCAAAGTGGTTGTGAGCAGCTTCTTTGCCGATATCTTCAAGAACAATTCGATGAACAACGGCCTCCTGCCGGTGGTCGTCTCCCCGGCTTTCCTGTCTGAAATCTTCGATTCCATACAGGCCGATCCCGCCAATACGTTGACTGTCAACCTCGCCGCCCAAACCGTCACCAACAACGCCACCGGCCACAGCGAGCCCTTCGACATCAACGCCTACAAAAAAGACTGCCTCCTCAACGGCCTCGACGACATAGACTACCTCCTGGCCAACAAGGACAAAATCGAAAGCTACGAAGCAAACAGATGATCCTATGATAGAAATAATGGATACAACCCTGCGTGACGGGGAACAAACGACCGGGGTCTCTTTCGGATCACATGAAAAACTGGTGATTGCCCAGATGCTGTTGAGTGAGGTGGGGGTGAACCGGGTAGAGATCGCCTCGGCACGGGTGTCGGACGGTGAGTTCGAAGCCGTGAAGCGGGCGGCGGCCTGGGCGGCACGGACGGGAAACCTGGACCGCCTCGAAGTGCTGGGCTTTGTGGATGGGGATGCTTCGCTCAACTGGATCGAATCAACCGGTTGCCGCGTAGTGAACCTGTTGTGCAAAGGTTCTTACAAGCATGTCACCGAACAACTCCGGCGCACACCCGAACAGCATTTCGACGATATCCGCAACGTGGTGACGATTGCGACTGAAAAGCAGATGGGTGTCAATGTCTACCTCGAAGACTGGTCTAACGGTATCCAGCACTCGCCCGAGTATGTATTCCGGATGATGGATGCACTGCGTGACCTGCCTATCCGCCGCTTTATGATCCCCGATACGCTGGGTATCCTCAACCCATCGAATACGTATGAATACTGTAAGCAGATGGTAGACCGCTATCCGGATCTCTGGTTCGACTTCCATCCGCACAACGACTACGACCTGGCTGTGGCCAATGTCTTCTCGGCCGTCAAAGCGGGTGTCAAAGGTGTGCATACTACCGTCAACGGCCTGGGCGAACGCGCCGGTAATGCGCCGATCAGCAGTGTGATAGCAGTGCTCAAAGATCAACTGGATGTGGCTACGTCTATCCATGAAGATAAGATCAACAAGGTGAGTAAGCTGGTGGAGACTTATTCGGGTATCCACATCGCCCCCAACAAACCGATCGTGGGTGAGTTTGTCTTTACCCAATGTGCCGGTGTGCATGCCGACGGCGACAGCAAAAACAACCTGTATTACAACGACCTCCTGCCCGAACGCTTCGGCCGTATCCGCGAATATGCCCTGGGTAAAACATCCGGGAAAGCCAATATCCGCAAAAACCTCGAATCGCTCGGCATCGATATGGACGATGAATCCATGCGTAAGGTCACCGAACGGATCATTGAATTGGGCGATAAGAAGGAACTCGTCACCCCGGAAGACCTGCCCTACATCATCAGCGACGTACTCAACCAGGAAACAAAAGGCGACGAACGCATCCGCATCCTCAATTATTCCCTATCTTTGACACAAGGTTTGCGCCCGGTGGCAACCCTCAAGATCGAGATCAATGGCGAAGCCTACGAACAATCGGCTTCCGGCGATGGGCAGTACGACGCCTTTGTCCGCGCCCTCCGGAAGATATACTCAGACCTGGGACGCCCCTTCCCGATGCTGACCAATTACTCGGTCTCCATCCCCCCGGGCGGACGGACGGATGCTTTCGTGCAAACCATCATCAGCTGGAACTACGCCGGTGTAGACTTCAAAACCCGTGGCCTCGATGCCGACCAGACCGAAGCCGCCATCAAGGCTACCCTCAAAATGCTCAACAAAATAGAAGGATAAATAATTCTATATAATATGAGACAACTGACTATCGCCCTTGTGGCACACGACAACCGCAAAGCGGATATGGTAGAGTGGGCTGTGCATAACGCCGACTTCCTTTCCCAGCACCACATTGTCTGTACCGGAACTACCGGCGGATTGGTATACGACGCCCTCGACGAAAAGGGTTACCCTGTAGAAATGACCCGTATGCACTCAGGCCCCATGGGTGGAGACGCCGAGATCGCCGCCATGGTAGTTCGCAAACAAATAGACCTGGCCGTCTTCCTCATTGACGACCTCAACCCGCAACCGCACGAAGCCGACATCCAGATGTTGCTCCGCCAGTGCCGTGTACACAACGTCCCCATCGCCTGTAACCGCTACAGCGCCGACCTGATGATCACCAGCTCCCTCTGGGACGATGATTCCTACGAACCGATGGAACCCAAATACATCCATTTCCAGAGATAACACCTTAAAAAAATAGAATATAGATGAAATTAAACATCGCAGTGCTGGCCGGTGATGGCATCGGCCCCGAGATTGTTGAACAGGGCATGAAAGCCGTCAAGGCCATTTGCCGGAAATTCGGCCATGAATTACAGTATGAAGAAGCCCTGGTGGGCGCTACCGCTATCGACGCCGTGGGTAATCCATACCCGGACAGCACGCACGACCTGTGTATGCGGAGCGATGCCGTGCTCTTCGGCGCCATCGGTTCCCCCAAATACGACAACGATCCTTCGGCCAAAGTCCGTCCCGAACAGGGCTTGCTTGCCATGCGTAAGAAGCTCGGCCTCTACGCCAACCTCCGTCCGGTGACTACTTTCCCCTCCCTGATAGACAAGTCTCCCTTGCGTGCCGACCTGGTAGAAGGCGCCGACTTTATGTGTATCCGCGAACTCACTGGCGGTATGTACTTCGGCCGCCCGCAGGGTAGGAGTGAGGATGGCAATACGGCTTACGATACCTGTGTCTATACCCGTGAAGAAATTGATCGTATCGTCCGTCTGGCATACGGCTATGCCCAAAAACGCCGGAAGAAACTGACGGTTGTAGACAAAGCCAACGTATTGGCCACCTCCCGCCTCTGGCGTCAGGTTGCCCAGGAAATCGAAAGGGAATACCCGGATGTAGAAACCGAATACATGTTTGTAGACAACGCCGCCATGCGCATCATCCAATGGCCGAAAAGTTTCGATGTGATGGTAACCGAGAATATGTTCGGCGACATCCTCACCGACGAGGCCTCCGTCATCACCGGCTCCCTCGGTATGTTGCCCTCGGCCTCCATCGGTATCCATACCTCTGTGTTCGAACCTATCCACGGGTCTTATCCGCAGGCTGCCGGCAAGAACATTGCCAACCCACTGGCCACCATCCTGAGCGCTGCCCTCATGTTTGAATACGCCTTCAACGCCATGCCCGAAGGTGCCCTCATCCGTGAAGCCGTTGCCGCCTCCATGTCTGCCGGTATCGTCACCGAAGACATCGCCCGCGGCGGCAAATCCTACTCTACCAGTGAGGTAGGAGATTGGGTGGCCGGATATATTTCCGGTAATTAGCCGAAAGGCTATTTGTAATAGATATATCTAATGAAAACGGCCTTATGTGGCTTTTTTATTAGATATATCTAATGAATTGTATTTGAAAAACACTATCTTTGTTTGGTATAAAAACATATCTTATGGATTGGTATGGAATGACGGATGCAGCTATCGCATCTGAATTGGCTAAAAGAATAAAGGCAACCCGGATCCGAAAGAAATTCTCACAGGCAGAGGTAGCCCAACGTGCGGGAATCAGCGCATTTACAGTTAGCCAGCTTGAGAACGGTAAGAATATTTCGCTGTCTACGCTGATTGCTGTGATGCGTGTACTCAAGCTATTGGAAAATATGGATAGTCTGGTGCCGCAACCCCTGATCAGTCCGGTGGAACTGTTAGCCGAAAATAAGAAAAGAAGCAAAAAATGACAGACGTAGTACTGAAAGTTTCTTTATGGGGCGAAGATGTTGCCGCCGTAGTATGGGATAAGGAAAGGGAGTATGCTATATTCGAATTTTTGCCCAACTTCGCTTCGACAGGCTTGGATCTTGCACCGCTCACGATGCCTCTTGATGATATTCGCAGGGGTGATCGAACTTATTATTTCCCTGCTCATCGGAATAAAACGTTTAAAGGCCTGCCGGGATTGATCGCTGATTCCCTGCCGGATGATTATGGGAACCAGATTATCGACGAATGGTTTGCAAGCAAAGGACTAAGCGATAGGGCGTTCAGCCCGGTTGACCGTTTGTGTTATGTGGGTAAACGGGGTATGGGTGCTTTGGAATTTGATCCTGCTCAAAACAATCCGCAATTAGATCAATCTGCAGTGGTTGAGATTGCCCATCTGACCGAACTGGCCAAAACGGTATTACAACACCGGGAGACGTTTCAGGCTAACCTGGCAAAGGGTGATGCCTCTTTGCTTGATATCATAAGGGTGGGCACATCGGCGGGCGGAGCAAAGCCTAAGGCTGTTATTGCCGTCAACCATGATTTGTCAGAAATACGCTCAGGCCAGGTTAAAGCTCCGGAAGGGTTTACCTATTGGTTGCTCAAATTCGATGGAATTGAGGCTGGAAAGGTAACGGATAATCCTCTCGGAATAGGGCGTATAGAATATGCTTACTACAAAATGGCTGTTGATTGCGGAATTGAAATGACCGAATGTAAATTGGTGGAAGAGGGCCAGTATGCCCATTTTATGACGAAGCGATTTGACAGAACGGACAATGGAGATAGATTACATATACAAACGCTGTGTGCTATCGCTCATTTTGATCGTGACGATCGTCATTCGTATGAACAGGCTTTTCAGGTAATGCGTCGCATGAATCTGTCCTACCCGGATATGGAGCAGTTGTATCGGCGGATGGTATTCAATATTGTGGCCCGAAATCACGACGATCATACAAAAAATCACTCATTTATGCT
This sequence comes from Tannerellaceae bacterium, assembly GCA_031555505.1. Lineage (GTDB taxonomy): Bacteria > Bacteroidota > Bacteroidia > Bacteroidales > Tannerellaceae > JAJDIA01. The sequence goes on along the minus strand of JAVBUH010000023.1, from coordinate 10,839 downwards.
GCGTCCTGGAGGTGAATGGCGTTTGGCTCCTGCCTATGACCTTTGTTATTCATACTCCTCTGGCGGCAGGTGGACTAATCAGCATCAACTGTCGGCAAATAATAAGCGCGATGATTTTTCAAGGGACGACTTATTAGCTGTAGGGCAGCAGATGGGAATCAAAAATGCTTTGCCTATTGTAGACCAGGTGACAACGGTGGTTTCTCTTTGGAGTCAATATGCGGCAGATGCCGGAGTCAGGGATTCGCACAAAGAACATATTGGTAAGAATCTACGATTGCTATAAAGAGCCACGATTGGTGTAAAGACTCAGGCTCTTGCAATTGCGCAGGAGGCTCTTGCGTAATCATCCTTACTTTGCCATCTTCATCAACTCCGCGATCACAGCTGGATCATATCCCATCTCCTGTGCTTTTTGGAAATCGGCGGCTGCGGAGGTTTTCTCGTATTGGGCCAGTTTCACTTTCCCGCGGAGTACATAGAGGGCGGCAGTAGGGGTGGTTTCGGTAAATAGTTTGTTGATGTCGGCCATGGCGCGTCCGTTTTTGCCCATCAGGAAGTACAGGTCGGCGCGTCCCTCGTAGAGCGGCCATTCGTTAGGCATGCGGCCGATGAGGTAGTTGTAGAGTTGTTCGCTGTCGTCGTAGTTGCCGCGCATCTTTTCCAGGATGGCGTGGCCTACTTGTCCCTGGAGGGAGTTTTTGTTTACGTTGAGTATTTGCTCAAAATCTTCTTCTGCATGGATATAGTCGCGTTGTTGCAGGTAGAGCAACCCGCGGCAGTATAGCGCTTCCTGGTTCTCGGGCTGATTGATGAGGAGGACGGTATAGTCGGTGATCGCCTTTTCCACCTCGCCCAATTGGGCATAGAGCGATGCCCGGTTTTCGAGCAGCGTCACATCCGATGGTTGCCGGCTGAGGGCGGTGGTGTAGGAGGCCAGCGCATCGGCATATTTTTCTTGCCGCCGCTGGATGGTACCGAGGTTGCACAGCAAGGCATAGTTGGCCGGATTGCCCGGTTCCTGTCTCATCGCACTTTTCAGACACTCTTCGGCAGCAGCCAACTCGTTCTTTTCCAGGAAGTCATAGCTGTTATTCACCCATTCGGCGTATGTCTGTGCGCCCATATTCAGCCCCACAGCCAGGAGCAGCGCAAATATCGCCGCTATTTTAAGTCTATTATGTTTAATACGCATGCCTCTCTTTTCTTACTTTCTGTAGTATGCCGGCAAAACTACGCAAAAAACGCATTCCCCTCCTCCTTTCAAAAAAACTTTATACTTTTGCTACGTTTTATAACAATTTTATCCCTGTCGCTGACTTGTCGGCGTTTCCCCTCTCGAGAGGGGGCAGGGGGTGTGTGACGAGCGATAGCAAGCGTTAATTATTTAATATTATGGATATGGTAGAATTACAAGCAGATCAAATCACCAAGGCGCAGGCCTTGCTTGAGAAATTAGTGGATATGGGCACCTCATTAGGCTTTGCCATCCTGAAAGCCCTGATCATCTTCATCGTCGGCCGTTTCCTTATCAGCCTGCTAAACAAGTTGGTGAAGAAAATATTGAATAAGCGCCGCGTCGAACCTTCCGTCCGCACCTTCACCGCCAGTCTGGTCAATATCACGCTCACCGTACTGCTTATTATCGCGGTAGTAGGCGCTCTTGGTGTGGAAACTACTTCCTTTGCCGCCCTGCTGGCTTCGGCCGGCCTGGCTGTAGGTATGGCATTGAGCGGTCAGCTTTCCAACTTTGCCGGTGGCCTGATCGTCCTCCTCTTCAAACCCTATAAGGTAGGCGATTACATCGAAGCGCCTACTGCTTCGGGTGCCGTGAAAGAGATCCAGATCTTCCACACCGTCCTTATTACGCCCGACGGCAAACGGGTCTATGTGCCCAATGGTTCGATGAGTAGCAGCGCCGTCACCAACTTCAACGTCCAGACACGCCGCATCGAGTGGATCGTAGGCGTAGACTACGGTACCGACCTGGCTAAAGTACGCCGCATCGTAGACCATATCCTCACCAACGACGCCCGTATCCTGTCCGATCCGGCCCCCTTCTTCCAGCTTCATGCCCTGGCCGCCAGCAGCGTGAACGTGGTGATCCGCGTCTGGGTAAACGCCCCCGACTACTGGGACGTCTACTTTGAAACCAACCGCCTCATCTACGATACCTTCAACGCCGAAGGCATCTCCTTCCCCTTCCCGCAACTGACGTTGCATAGGGCGGAGTAAATAAGTAAATTCCTCAAATTCTTTCCTTAACCCGTCGAATCCGACGGGTTAAGGAAAGAAGTATACTTAAAATATCGTCAATTAATACATTTTGTTCTGTTTTTTCACTTGATACGCCTGATTTTTGTACCTTTGTGAATATAAAGAATATAGACTTATGAAAGCGCAATTAACCATAACAATAGATCCTGCTTTTAAGGCAGAATTACAAGCTTTTGCCAAAGCCCATAAGCAAAGTGTATCAGAGTTTATTACTAATACACTAAAGAAAAGTGTACATCCGGTTGAGAGAGAGCATATTAAGATAGCTCCTTTTGTGATGGGAATGACCTCGGATTTGCAATTGCCAGTAGATGCAGAAGCACTGGATGCGTATATAGAAGCGATGGAGGTGAAGTATAAATGAAAGTCTTCTTAGATACAAATGTCGTCTTGGACTTGCTTGCCAAGCGTGTTCCTTTTTTCGAAGCTGCAGCCGAAATAGTTACCCTTGCTTTAGAGAAACGTATTGATTTGTATGTCTCATCCATTTCATTTGTGACTGTTTTTTTATATTCTGCGTAAGCGGGAACTCCAACACGTGGTTATGGATAAACTTATGAAGTTAGCATCCGTCTCTTCCATTACATCCGTTGATAGTTCAACTGTATTGATGAGCTTGGAGGCTGGAATGAAGGATTTTGAAGATGCAGTTCAGTATCAATCTGCGCTTGATGGTGGTGCTGCTGTTTTGTTTGAAGCGGCATCCATCGCGTAGCTGTTATATTTATATAATGTACGCGTGTATAATCCGGGCTAAATTGTTTAATTGGTATCACCCATGTACAACATCCGTCTGAACTGTTTCTTTTGATAACTTACTGAATAGCTTCAATTACAGCAGGATAGATGGTTGTTCCCGGGTGGTCTGTATGAAAGAATGGCTGTTTCGTTGCGAAAACCGCCGTTTTTGTCCTCAAATCCCCCGAAATGGATAAGAAAACAAGGAAATACGTGAAAAAATCAAGGAAAATTATTGCTCGTATCAAAGTATTACTTACTTTTGCGTCTAAGATATCGTGGGCTCGTTGTATCCATGTGTATGGTGTATGCCCGGATGTCCATTAAAATGAATTTTTTAAACACTTAGTACTAATATTAATTTTTTTATTATGAACAAAAAGTTTTCTACTCTAATTGCCGGCGTGGCTATGATGCTGTTCGCTGCTTTTACTGTGAATGCACAGATGACAGAGGACAAGAACGCTTATCAATTTTTGAAAATTGATGGCGGTGATTACTATGTTTCTTTGCATCCGACAAAAACAGACTCTGTTATTGCTGTGCAAATTGATGATGTTAATGGCGCTGACAAAGCAACAGTTGATGCTGCTTTGTGGAAAGTTGTAAAAAATGGTGTTACTCAGGACGGTACCCAGCTTTGGAAAATTACCAGTAAATCTGGTTTAGTATTATCTTTTGCTGCTAATGACAAGAAAGTGATGACCATTGCAGATGGTGTTAGCAGTTGGGTTAATACAAACAATAAGCTGTATGCTTATTATAGCTCTAAAGCCATTGTTTTGGATCTGATTACTGATCCGAATGATGGTACTAAGATGGCTTTGGCTCAAACCGGAACACTTGCTGATGGTTCTACTTTCCAATCAGGTGCTTTTGGTTTAACTCCTAAAACATTGAAAGCGTCAGAGTTGGGTGGTGGCTTTACAGTATTTACTATCACTTTTGATAGCAACTTGACAGGTGATGTTTTCGCCGGTAAGGAATTGATTGCTACAGATCTTACTACAGATCCGGGTTATGTGGCTGTACAAGAAGTTGGTAAGGAAACTTTGAACAATAAGCCGCTGTATTTTGGTTTGGATACAACACGCAACAAGATTACGCCGCAGGCTAATATCTACGGTTCAGTATTTAAACAAGATACTACTTATGTGGCCGATGATTACCATTCTGTAGGTAACGAAAATCTTCAGAAATTGAAATTTGTTATGGATTTGCTCACAGACAAGGTAACTCTGTATGTGAAGGATGCATATGATTTCGATGAAAAAGATTTGTCATCAGAAGTTGAAGCTGCTCCGGTTATTAAAGCTGTTTATGCCGAAGTGTTAACTTCTAGAGTGCTGACTGTTTCTCAAGATGATCAGGGTAAGGCTGTTACAATTAAGTTAGGTAAGGGTACTCCGGCTACATTGCCGAATGGTACAGGTGCTTATTTCATTCAGGTCTATGATGCCGCTGATAAAGTATGGAAATATGCTTATTCATCTATAAGTGCTCCTTATTTTGAAACTTCTAAGACTGCTCCCAGCAAATTGTTGCCTGCTGGACAATTCTATATTGTTGAGAAAGACAGCAAATATGCTATCGCAGACCGTTTGTACAACCTCCTGTATACAAATGGCACCATGAATGATGAAACTTCTCTCGTTACTTATCGTCAGCTTTATGCAGTAACAGGCCAGGAAGGCGTTTATCGTATTGATGGTGATGCTAATGGTAATATGTTTAAATTCACCTATTTGGATGATGTTGCTGCTGGTCCAGGTGAATACCATTACTTAGGTTATAAGAGATATTCAGATTCAGAAATTGCAAACGAAGCATTTACGTTGAACTTGGTTTCTGGAACTTCTGGTGTTGCTGATGTATATTCTTATGTTGATTCTAAGAAATATCTGATTGTTAAGGCTCAAACTACTGCTGAAGATGCTGCTAAGTTTAAGATTGATAAGAATCGATCTTTTGATGGTATTGTTTATACTGATAATATTCATGCAAAAGGTGTTGGTGCCCTTGCTCTTGGTGATACTTTGGCTCGTACAGGTTATGTTTTGTATCAACAATATACGGGTAATTACGTAGGAACAGATCCTGAAGCTGCTGATAAGGCTTTGTTGGTAAACAGTTCAGTTACTCCGAGAATATTCTCTTTCATTAATAATGGTAAGGATGGTCAATACTTGATGCAGACTCAGCTTGGTACAATCGTTGTATTGGATGTTAATACAGGTCAGTTGAATCTTGTTAATCCTATCAATAAACCTAACTACTTTGATTTGCTTGCTGCTCCTGCTCCTGATTATGCTGCTATCAAAGCTCCGGGTCACTTCAATGTAATTTCTGCTGAAGATGATGGTAAGATGTTGTCAATGAACCCGAATACTCACTTTGCTGAAATTAAGTTCCCCGGTCAGTCAACACTGAAAGCGGATGCTTACATTGATAGTATGTTCGGTTTGTGGATTGACACAGCTTCTTTGAAGGATGCTGCAAGACCTACATATTATATTACTACTCAGAATGGATTGTCTAATGACGATAAGGCTGCAGGTATCAAGTTCTTCTTGGTTAATCCGTTTACAATTTTTGCTGAACAGGGTGAAGATTTTGAATGGTCTGATAATCCTTATGTGTTTGGTGAAGGTGGAGTTAGAGCTATATTTGCAAAAGGTATTACTGATGGTGATGATACTTTGAAGATCTTTAAGGCTGATAATATTGCTGAGAAAGATATGTCTTTCAAAAATATGTCTATAAATCCAGGTGCTATGGCATTTGCAACTACTGCAAATAATACTCTGAAAATTGAAAATATAGGTGGATATTATTGTGAAGATTGTGAAGAATATCACACTGATCCATTCTATTTGTCAGTTGCCAATAATGTTCTTGTTTGGTTGGATGGTGATTATTATGATGCTGATCCTTATTACCGTGGTCATGAATTCACTGTAGCTGCTACAACTGTATTCCCGACCGATAACGAAAACGTTGCTGGCTTCGCAGTTTACGCTGCTGAAGGTACTGTAACTGTACAGGGTGCTGCCGGTCAGGTAGTTACTATCGTTAACGTACTGGGTCAGACAGTTGCTACGAAGACTCTCGCTTCTGATTATGACACAATCGCTGCTCCTGCAGGTGTTGTATTCGTAACAGTAGGTGGTGAAACTGTTAAGGCTGTTGTAAAATAAGCTATAACTGATCATCCGTTCCCTCGGGAACAAAACATAGAAACCCTGCCGGTCTCCGGCAGGGTTTTCTTGGATATTCCTATTCTACATTACTCTGGGGCAAAGGAAGTTGGAACAGGATTAGCTGCAAAGATTTTGAAACAGGCTGGAATAATGCAATAAATGACAGGAGTATGAAAAGAATTACAGCAACTTTAGAATGGTCGAAAGACGGATACGGTATATGGGTGGATGAACTTCCGGCTGTCTTCTCTTTCGCTGCAACTGTTGAAGAGGCCAAATTGGAAGCACGGAAAGCGATAGATTTATATTTTTGCGGTGAGTTACAACCCGCATGGCATAAGGAAGGCTATGAAGTTGAAGTACAATTTGATGTGGCTTCCCTTATCAATCACTATCAGCATATCTTTACCAAACGTGCCCTGTCTAAAATTACCGGCATCAACGAAAGCCTGTTAAGCCAATATGCCAGCGGCCTGAAGAAGCCCCGCAAACAGCAAATAGAACGCATAGAAAGAGGCCTGCATACCCTGAGCCATGAGCTGGCAAGCATCTCCCTTACGGCTGGCAGATAGCAGCCATACAAAAACTTATAGATATGTTGTAATAAACATCTTTGTTTAGTAAATAGTCTATATCTTTGGTAAATGCTTTATAAGTAAGCCCACTATTTTCAATACATAATACACAATGGCTATGAAAACCGGAGAGATTATCATCTACCAGTCCCCTAGTGGAAATCTTGATGTACGTCTGGAAGGCGAAACTGTCTGGCTAACACAGAAACAAATTGCAGAGTTGTTCGGAACAAAAAGACCAGCCATAACTAAGCATTTAAGTAATATTTTCTTCACAGGTGAGTTGGTGGAAAATTCAGTTAGTTCCATTTTGGAACATACTGCCGCTGACAGCAAAACGTACCAGACTAAATTCTATAACCTGGATGCCATTATATCTGTTGGCTATCGCGTTAACTCACAAGCATCTCCCTTACGGCTGGCAGATAGACACTGATAAAGTAGTATAACTTTGCTGTGATTATTTCTTTCCATCCTTACCTGAAGATGTGTTTTATCTAAAAAATATTAATATCAAGCTGAATGTGCTACAAAATGTAGCACATTCAGCTTTTATTCTATACCTTTGTGACATGAGCAGGAAAGAAAAGCTTTTTAAACGATTGCTTGCATTACCTAAAAATCTTACCTATGATGAACTTGTTTCATTGTTAGCTGCGTTTGAGTTTTATGAAGCAAAGACCGGTAAAACATCCGGTTCTGCGGTTAGGTTTAAGAATGAGAAGTTTCCACATGAACCAATTATCTTTCACAGACCTCACCCGCAAAACACAATGAAGGAATATGTTTTGAAATCAGTTGTAGCATGTTTAATCCGTTGTAGTTTAATTGGAGATGAAAACGAAAATACAGAAAGAGCAGAAGGAACAGAAAACTAATGTTTTATCCTATAAAGGGTATTACGGATCTGTTGAATTTAATTTGGATGAAAATTATTTGTTCGGTTCTTTGATAGGGCTGGAAAGTGGCGCTATGACTTATGAGGGCAATACGTTGGATGAATTGAGAGCCCATTTTGAGGATACCGTTGATATGTATTTGGAACATTGTGAAGAATGTGGAGTAGAGCCGAAGAAACCTTTCACCGGTCTGTTCAGCATTCGCTTAAATCCTTCTTTGCACCAGTTGGTAGCCATTAAGGCCAGAGAACAGGGGATTACTGTCAACCGCTTTATTAAACAGGCTGTAGAGCATGAGTTGTTGTTCTGTAATCCATAGACAATGTACTTCCGGGTTAAATCTGATATAACTTTCCGGGTGCTCGTATTCCGGTGATGCCTGTTTATAACTTTCTTACTCCACCCCTTTCCCGCGCAAATAGTCCAGCTTCTTGAAGGCTTTGCTTTTGGCGATGCCCATTTGGTGGATGTCGCTGAGGCAGGCGGCGAGGTTGTAGGTGGCGGTGAGGGCTTTCTTGTCGGCGTCGGCCATGTAGATGATGTAAGAGGTGCCGCCGGTGTAGGCCACTTTGATGCGGGCGGCGGCATTGTCGTAGATAAAGCGGATGGCGTCGTTGCCGTTGGCGCCTTTGTAGGTGACTACTTCGGTGGTCATGCCAAGGTTCTCGAAGCGGTAGTTGAGGCCGCCGTCGTAGGGGATGGAGGCGGTGGAGCAGGAGAGGTCGTTGCCTATGCTTAGGGTGATACCGGTATGCTTAAGGGGCTTAGCACCGTGGTAGACGCTGGCGAGGTACATCTCGCCTTCTTCGTTCACGCCGCAGCGGATGTAAGAACGCTCGATGTTGCGCTCCAGCACCTGGGGTTTCCAGATGTAGTTGCCTATCTCTTCATATTCGGCGTCTTTCTCAAACACGAACCCTTTCACCAGTGTTTCGGCCTCCTGCTGGCGGATGGGGAGCAGGCTGTCGATATAGGCGATGTTGCGTTCGGATTCTTTCCCTTCTATTTGCCGCATTAGTGTAAGGCCGTCCTTGAGCACCTTCAGTTCTTTGGGGAATTGCGCCCTGAGGCTGTCTATTTCGCTTTTAGCGCCAGCCAGTTCGTCGTGTTCGTACATGAGGGTGGCTTTGGTAAGCATCGCTTGCGCATCTTTCGTGTCCTGGTTGCATCCGGCAAGTATGAATAATGCCGGCAGGATGTATAGTAGCATCTTCTTTTTCATATCCTTTCTGTCTTATCTACACGGCAAAGATAGCTGTTTTTCGTATCTTTGCGCTGAAATAGACGCATATCTGTGTGTCGGATAGGCGTGAAATAAAACTAAATGTATTATCTGAGTCAGGAAGAAATAGACGGCCACCTTGCCAGGCATCCGTTCCCTGTGATCGGGGAAGCGGCAGATGCGTTGGGTGTGGAGGCGTATGTGATTGGTGGATATGTGCGCGACCTGTTCCTGCGCCGCCCTTCGAAGGATATCGATGTGGTGGCGGTAGGCAGCGGGATCGAATTGGCGCAGGCGGTAGCCGGTAAGTTGAAGCGGGGGAAGATATCCGTATTCAGGAATTTCGGCACGGCACAGGTGAAGACGGGCGACCTGGAAGTAGAGTTTGTAGGCGCCCGCAGGGAATCGTACAACCGGGGCAGCCGGAAACCTATTGTGGAAGACGGTACACTGGAAGACGACCAGTGCCGCCGCGATTTTACCATCAACGCCCTGGCCCTTTGCCTCAATAAAGACCGTTATGGTGAGCTGGTAGACCCTTTCGGGGGACTGGAAGATATGGAAGACCTGATCATCCGCACGCCACTCGATCCGGATATTACCTTCAGCGATGACCCACTCCGTATGATGCGTGCCATCCGCTTCGCTACCCAACTGGGCTTCGATATTGAACCGGATACGTTCGAGGCCATCCAGCGCAACAAGTTCCGGCTTGCAGAGGTAAACGAGAACGGTACCCGCGTGGTGTCTGAAGAACGTATTATCGACGAACTCAACAAGATCATCCTGGCCCCCTGTCCTTCCGTGGGTTTCCAGTTGCTCGACCAATCGGGCCTGCTGCCGCTGGTCTTCCCCGAACTCAGCGCCCTCAAAGGGGTGGAGACCAAGGAAGGGATCGGGCATAAAGACAACTTTGCGCATACACTGATGGTGCTCGACAAACTGAGCCGTACCAGCGATAACCTCTGGTTGCGTTGGAGCGCCCTCTTGCACGATATTGCCAAACCGGCCACCAAGAAGTGGGACAACCGCCTGGGGTGGACCTTCCACAACCACAACTTCATCGGCGAGCGAATGATCCCCCATATCTTCCGACGGATGAAACTGCCGATGAACGAGAAGATGAAGTACGTGCAGAAAATGGTCACCCTCCACATGCGCCCCATCGCGTTGGCCGACGACGAAGTGACCGACTCGGCCATCCGCCGCCTCCTCTTCGATGCCGGCGACGATGTGGACGACCTGATGAAACTCTGCGAAGCCGATATCACCAGCAAGAACCCCGACAAGGTGCGCCGTTTCCTCCGTAACTTCCAACTTGTGCGTGAGAAAATGGCCGAGATCGAAGAGAAAGACCGTGTCCGTAACTTCCAGCCTCCCATCTCCGGCGAAGAAATCATGGCTACCTTCAACCTGCCTCCTTCGCAACCCGTGGGCGTGCTCAAAGAAGCCATCAAAAACGCTATCCTCGACGGCCTTATCCCCAATGAATACCTGGCCGCCCGCCAGTTCATGTTCGATCGTGCCCGGCAAATCGGCCTCTCAATCCCCGATAACCCCTAACATTGATTACAACCCATTTCACATCCTGCACGATTTGAATGCACAACGGTATTCGAATTCCGACGAACTTGAATGTGGGCTTGCTTCAAGTTCCGGCGTATGTGAAAGCGGGGTGCTTCAAGTTCCGCAAAACTTGAATGTGGGCTTGCTTCAAGTTCCGACGAAAGTGAAGCATCCTAACCCATGAAATGAACCTATCAGGGTGGTACCATAGCTTGTGTGAATGCCCGGTCACGGGCATCCTGTACGTAGCCGGGGGTACAGGCGAAGCCAAGCCCCCGGACAGATGATTTGTATATGTTTTGTGTGCCGCGTCAGCGGTACCGTGTGGATAGACCGGCACCACTGACGTGGCGCAGGATTAT
>JAVBUH010000003.1:0-75377 GCA_031555505.1 Tannerellaceae bacterium | reverse complement strand
CATCTCACTCAGGGTCACGCCGCCTTTCTCATACAGCATCTTCTGCTTTCCCTGTTCCTGTTCGGCGATTTCGAGGTTCAGCTTCTTGCTTTCCACCGCGATGGTGTTCTCATACTCCGTATCTTCGAGGCGGATGATGGTTTGGCCTTTCGCCACCGGGTCGCCCAGCTTGAATACCCGGCCTGTCTTTGGGTTCACCTGCAGCTTGTATGCTCCGGTGGTCAGCGCGTTCAGCTCTACGCCAAACAGCGGATTGGCCGATCCGGTCGTATTGATCAGTTTGCTGATGGGACCTTTCTTCAGCTCTTCCACCGACACGGGTGTGGCGATATCGTTTTGTCCTCCCTGCGGCCCGTCGTTGCAGGATGCCAGCAGGATCGCGGATAAAAGAGATGCGGTGATTACTTTATCGTATTTCATAATGCACTTATTGAATGATGTTATTTAATGGGACTACTGGTATGTTCTTCTCAAAATCATAGAGGGAAAGGATCTTCATGTTTAGCAGTTCGATCTTGTAATTGATCAACGCCTGCGAATAGGCGATCTTTTTATTGGACAACTGTGTCTGGAACTGGTTCATATCCATACCGGTGATATCCCCTTCGCGGTAACGGATGAGGTTCAGGTCGTAGGTCTGTTGCGCGTTCGTCACATTCTGCTCGGCAAGGCGGATCTGTGTCTTGAGGTTTTCTAGGCTGCGCCATACCTGCCGGATATCCATTTCGATACCGATACGGTCTTCCTGCTGTTCCATCCGGTTGATGTCCTGGGCTATCTTCTGCGCCTTGATACGCGCCTTCTTTTCTCCCCAGTCGAAGATCGGCACGGCAAAGGTGATGGCGATGCGCGGGTTCTGGGTCGGGTTATTATATACCTTGCCCAGCTCGGGGTTGTCGCCCATGAAACCGAACGACAGCGAGATATCCCCTTTGAATTCGTTTAGCGCCTTCACACGCGTCAGTTCGAAACCCAGTTCATCGCTCTCGATCTCCCGCTGGCGCAGTTCGAGGCGTGAGCCCAGGGCATGGGTGACGGCCTTGTCCAGGTCCACGTTCGTGGGTGTGACATGCACGTCGGCCACTACCGTGATATCCTGTTTGAGGTCGATGCCCAGTGTCCGGTTCAGCTGCTCTTTCGCGTTGGCCAGCGACACCTGCCGCTCTTCCACCGTCGAACGGGCGGTAGACAGGTTCAACTCCGCTTGGAACAACTCGTCTTTGGCGGCAAGGTCGGCTTCCACCTTATTCCGGATGATCTCATAGCTCTGTTGGGCGTTCGCCAGCTCATCACGGCTGATCTCCAGGTTGCTTTGCGCCATGAACAGTGAGTAGAACTGGTTGGTGATCTGTCGCTCCGTGTCCAGGCGTTGCAAGGCATAACTGATATTGGCATTTTCCAGGTCGTATTCGATCCGCCGCAGTTCCATCTTGCGGGTGTTGTAGGTGAACACCGGCTGGGTGAGTTGCAGGTAGAGGTCGTTGCTGAAGGCTTTGTTGCTGTTCTTTACCCCATCCATGTACGAATCGTTGTTCTGCCATCCGAAGGTGTTGATCAGTGAGATCATCCCGTCGGTCAGCAGGATCGGCTGGTCCACCCGGAAGGTTCCGCTCGACGTCAGCGTCTCATTTGTGTACCATTCAGAGAAACGGTTGTCGAACCGCCGGTTTTTCGAATAACCGAATGGGCTGAGGTTCAGCGAGAACTTCGACTTCAACGAGGCCCGTTGGGCGATCAGCATCTGCTGGTATCGTTCGAGGTTCATGTACGAACGCCGCAGGGTAGGACTGTTTTCCGCAGCTATCTCCATCGCCACCTCCATGGTGAGCGCCTGTTGGCTGTGGGCGATAGATACCGTGCCGAGCAGCATCGCTACGAGCAGTATATTCTTCTTTAGTACCGGTAATTTTCGTCGCATATCGTATTATACATTATATAATATAGGTATTGTTACCTGTTTATTGTCTCTTCACGATGCGGACGGCGTCGGCGGTGATCGTACGCAGTTCGCTTTTGTTGGTCAGCGTGACGATGACGGTGTCGGTATCGAAATAATACATCCCGATCTGCACCCAGTCTTCATCCGACCGTTTTAATTCCATATAGGCATCTTCCGTTTCGGTGCCGTACTGTACCTTGAAATGATATTCGGCATTGTCGCGGCGGCGATCACCCCGCATCTCGGCATTGTACGGCCAGTAGTACACCCCGTAATAGCCGGGCGAGGGGACAGGCACTTTCCATTTCGCCCACTGGTTGCCATCGCCTTTCCGGATCACATAGGCCGAACGGGTATGCGTACCGTAATACCCCGAATGGGTGGTGGCCGTCCACTGCAGGGGAGGGCGCCAGGGCGATACGCCGGCATAGGCGAACGGTGTCTCTTCTACCTTGTCGAGCCATTGCGGGAGTAAGCCATACACCGCCGGTTTCGAGAGGGAGAAGAGCAGCGTGTCTTCGTTGTCCACGATCACCTCTTCGGCGAGGTTCGGCATGAAGGCGGGGACGATAAAATCACCCTCTTCGGCCACCGTCTGCCCTTTCTGTTCGATCACGTTCCGTATCGGGAAGGTGAGGAGGTTCGGGAGGTTATTGGATATCAGTGTGCTGATCTGTACCTCGCGCGGCATCTCGTCCCAGACGGATACCAGTTTGCGTGTTTGACCTGCCGCGATGCTGATCTTCCGTTTGGTTTTCGGATCAGGAAGCTGGTCACGACCGCTGCCTACCTGGATCGTTACCTGGACGATGCCGTCGATGGCCGACTCGTTGGTGACCGTCAGGGAGAGCACGTAATGCTCCATCCCTTTGTTGGTCACATGCACCACCTCCGTGTTCCGGATCGTATAATAGGGCAGGGGATGGGGCTTCGCCCACCGTTCCAGCCGGGGCGAGATGGCCGATCCGCTGATATTCTCCAGCGTATCCAGCAACGTTTCGAACCGGATGTTCCGGAACGTGTTGTGGGAAAGGACGCTATACACCGAATCCCGGAAAGCCAGCACGCCCATGCCGATCTCCGCTTCGGCAAACAGATCCGCCGCTTCGAGGCTGATCATATTGTCCATGATATCGATATAGTCGCTCTTCGACAGCAACTCCTTGAACGTATGTTTTTCCAACAGCAGGGAGGCTTTCTCGTTGTTGGAGATACCGTTGACCTCCCGTTCCCATCCGGTGTTGTCCTGCTTTTCCTGGAGGTAAAGTTCCACCACGCGGTTGGCTACTGTCCACTGGGGCGAAAAGATGTTGTACTGGAAATTGTAGAACTGCGGAAAGACGTACAACGGGTTCGCATTGGTGGAGATACGGGTGCGTCCGCGGTCAACTTCGGAATACTCACGTTTGCCCTCTTCCCGTCTGAGCAGTCCGATAACTTCGTTGAATACCTGTACTTTAGCTTCGTTTTCGTCCATCGATCGGTCGCTGTTTTCCGACCAGCGGATATGGTCTTTCCAGCGCTTGCGGACATCCGTCTCGTTGTAGATCCATCCTTTTTCGGGGAAGAACACCATCTCCGGCTGCATGGTCTCCTGCGCCTGTGTCCAGGCCCTGGCGTAGGTGACGAACTGGGCGGGCACTTCCACAACACTAAACCGGCTGAACGGATAGTCCAGTTTGAACGTTCGTTCCAGGTTTTGCCGGAAATCGCTAATCAGCGCCGGGATGGTATCCCGGATGGTATCCATTTCGGCCGAGAAATAGTCGTGCCCGTCGATATACCACAGGTTGTATTGCGTGCTGTCCACCACGATCTGTTTCCGCTGGTAGTCTCCAATGATCAGCGAAGCGCCCTGCATGGGATAGCCGGAGGAGAACGACAGCGAGCCGTCGGCCTCTTCCACCCCTTCTCCCTGCGACAGCGCCCGCAGTCCGGGTAGGGTTTTAACCTGCAGGTCGAACCGACTGAAATAGGTCTGCAGCCAGTCCGGGTTCCGGTCGCTGTATCCCGTCCCCGGGCGCGGGTACCAGTAGGCTTCGGGGATGAGCAACACATAGTTGTCTTGCTGGAAGCAATATTTTTTCGCGATGTTGAGGAGTTCTTCCCGATTTTCCAACTGGATCACCTCATCGGGTATGTCCAGGTAACAAAAAACTTCGTCCACCAGTCCGCCATACCGGATCGTAAAGGTGAGAGAATCGCCTTTTTCCACCGCCCGTCCGAAATCCACCCGGAGGATCTGATGGTCGCGGGTGAAGGCGAGAGCCTGTCCTTCTTCGCTGACTTCCGTCACCTCCAGCCCGGGGTTCAGGCAGAAGGTAAAGGTGGTGGAGGCTTCGAGGGCTACACCCGTCAGGCGGGTATCCACGGCGAGCCGTCCGGGTTGTTGGGTGACGGAGAGCTGGTACCGGTCGATCACCATCCAGGGCGTACCGGCGTAGGTATTGTTCACCTCTACATACAGGGCGCGCCTGCTCTCGATGCCGAGGATATTGTCTACATGTTTGTATGCGCTGCCTACCGCCAGTGCCAGGAAGCAGATACCGGTAAAAATCCACCCGTAGTTACTACGCCGGTTGTTCGGCAACCGGTTGAACAGCACCACAGTGAAGCAGATAAACGCCAGCCCGGCAAATAGGTAGATCGCCCGGTGGATGAGCAACGTCTCGTAGTTCACCATCCCGACGATCGACGATTTCATCAGCGGGAGGCTGTAGGCCATGTAATCGAACACGAAATAGAACTTGCTTCCGATATAGAACACCGTTAGGCCGATGTAGCCAAGCAGGATCACGAACGTAAGCGCTTGGTTCTTCAGGACAGACATCAGGAAGATCGACAGGCCGATGATATAGACCAGCGTGGGGACGCAGATGAGTAGGAAGTACAGGAGGAACGACCGCCATTCGGTCGTCACCTCGGGCGACATCAGGGTAAAGAGGCACACCATTCCCATCACCAGCAGGTTGAGGATGATGAATACCCGCAGGTTCCCCCATATCTTGCCGAACACATATTCGCCGTTGCTCAGGGGACGGACATAGAATACCTCGGAGGTGTCGAGCTTGCGGTCGCGCTTCACGAAATCGGAGGCGAGGAAGATGGCGATTACCGCCTGTCCGGTATTAAGCAGCAGCAGGGAGATGTAGGGTAAATTGGACGAGATGGCTTTGAATACCCAGTTGCCGCCGTCGTCGCCAAAGAGTACCACGGCATTGAACACCGTCAGGATAAAGAGCGCCATGAGGGTGAATATCCGGAAGAACCAGCTCCTGAGGAGGATCCTGCTTTCATAAACCGCTACCGATCGTATATTCCGGATGAATGACATACAGCTATAAAATTAATCGTTTGTCCACTGGTTCAACTTCTCTTCCATATAATAGACGTAGGCGTGCTCGAGGTTGGGCGGGAACGGTTCGGCGTCGAAGCCGGTCACCTCGTCGGCCACCACCTGCACCTCCCAGCCTGTGCCGGACGGGATGGTGGAGATCACCGGATAGCGGGCATCCACCTTGTGCAGGTCTTCGCCGGTCAGCCGGATCTTCCACACCTTGCCTTCGGCGCGGCGCAACATCTCTTCGGGTGAGCCGCAAAAAGAAACCTCCCCGTGGTTCATCAGCGCCATGTGTTTGCACGAGCTGGAGATATCACCCACGATATGGGTGGAGAGGATGATGGTCACGCCTTTCTCGCTCACGTCCGACAGCAGGTTGCGGAAGCGGATCCGCTCTTCCGGGTCGAGTCCGGTGGTCGGCTCATCCACGATGATCACTTTCGGATCGTGGATCAGCGCCTGGGCGATGCCGAGGCGGCGTTTCATCCCTCCCGACAGTTTGTTGGCATACCGTTCGCGCACGTCGAACAGCCCGACGCTCTCCAGCATCGTGTCCACCGCCTGCTTGCGCTGGCGTCCGTGGGTCATCCCCGACAGGCGGGCGGCATAATCGAGGAACTCGTATGTTTTATACTTGGCGAAGAACCGGAAATCCTGGGGGAGGTAGCCGAGGATGGAACGGATCTCCTTCCGGTTTTTCAGCAGGTCGTATCCGAAGATATCCACCTTGCCGGAAGAAGGCTCCATCAATGCCACCAGGATACGCATCAAGGTGGATTTGCCCGCGCCGTTCGGCCCTAATAAGCCGAACATCCCGGTGGGTATCTCCAGGTTGATGTCTTTTAACGCGTGGTTTCCGTTCGGATAAATTTTATGTAAACCTTTAATGGATATGCTCATATAGAGGCATTCGTATTTGCGGCTCTAATGTAGTGCTTTCGTCGAATACCAGACATGTAAAAAATGTTAAATAGAACGGAGGCATACCAAATCGTTTGCGCGTCTCCTCTCCTGGCCATTTTTCCATTTGTTAATTACACATGTTGTGCCACTTGCAGACCGGAAAAGAGACTAAAATATTGTAATCCAGGTTCCTTTTTTCCATAACCATTCTAATGGCCCCTGACGATGTGAACGAAGCCACCAATGACAGCAAAAGAATTGCAAAAGGAATACACATATACCCATAAGGAAACATGCTGTGATACCTGTATGCCCGTAGAGTCCTAGACCCCAGTTATAAAATAAGAATCCTCCGATTAAAGACTGCGATAGATAGTTTGTTGCACTCATGCGTCCATAAGGTGCTAATTTGCGAAGAACACCTCTGCACTTTGTCAAGTAATAAACAAGTATTATCCCTGCAAACAGTATTCCGGTGAATGCGAGATTGGAGAGCGACTTAAGTATAAGGGTAGAAGGCGCAAGCAGAGCCTCCCGGCTTATAAAGTCGGGAAGGATTGGTATCAAACCATACAGCGGGAAAAAGGCTGTGACAGCAATGATAAATACTTTTATCCAAATTTTAATATTATTTTTTGAATAGGGGAACAGGCTGCTGCGTCCGATCAGCATACCTGCTATAAACAGTCCTGCGGTTTGAGTAACCCTTCCATGTAAAAGCATCCATCCCATGTTGGCAATATTGCCTGTCCAGATGGCTGTTTTGCACATTTCAAGGAAAGAAGCTTCTTTCTGTGCTGTATTGACTATCTCCCAGTATGGTGCATCAAGCGCAGCATTAACAGTGTATTCGGGGTCGATAAGTGCATAAATCAGTTGTCCCCATTCAACAGGTTGCAGTAATAAGATAACGGCTATAAAAGCGGCGGTACGGGTAGACAGCCTGCAGACTGCGATCAGCACATAACCAAGCAATGCGTAGAGTACCAGAATTTCACCGGGAAATAAAGTAGAATTGACGCAGGCTATAAAGAAGAGGAGTACCAACCGCCAGGCAAATCGTCCACGGAAATCTTTTCCTTTTTCTTTTTGTGATTTGTCTTGAATAAAAAAACTGAATCCGAAAAGCAATGCGAAAATACAGTAAGCTTTACCGGAAAAGGCAAAAAACACACTATCCCAGATCACCTTGTCCGTAAAAATCAAGAAGTTATTGGTTTCTTCCGGAAAGCTATAGAGACTGAACCGTTCAATAAAATGGATAAGGGTAATTCCCATTACAGCAAAACCACGTAATACATCTGCTATCTCTATGCGATTAGTACTGGTTAGTGTAGTTGATGAGTGCATGCTTTTTAGAGTTTGTTTATATGTCTTTCTATTTGAGGTGCAAACATAGATAAAAATCACGATTTATAAGGTGTCGGCTAACAATAAAGGAAACGAAAGTATCCGAAATATGCCTTCATTGGGATGGTATTCACACATAAATCTGTATGTTTGCAACAAATTAAACTAATACATGTACGAGTGAAGTAGCAATTTGTCTCGTATGCGAATAGGGACAATACTTGTGTTTTGGTAACATATAACTTGAAAAGAATCATGTACCCAATGGACAGAATACGTAAAATGCCTTTTGCGAATGTATATCCCTTGTATGTACAAAAAGCAGAAAGAAAGGGGCGGACAAAAGACGAAGTGGATGCCGTTATATGCTGGTTGACAGGCTACGACGAGCAGGCATTACAACAGCAAATTGACAACAACAGCGACTTTGAAACCTTTTTCGAACAAGCGCCACAGTTAAACCCGAATGCCTCAAAGATCACGGGCGTGATCTGTGGTTGTCGCGTGGAAGAGATTGAGGATAAATTGATGCGGCAAATTCGCTATTTGGACAAGCTCATTGACGAGTTGGCCAAAGGCAAAGCAATGGATAAGATTTTAAGAAAGTAAAAGCAGTAAAGAAAAAACTACCACAAACAAGGCATAAGGCTCATTTACTTGCCGCCAGGCATCTTGTTCCTCGCCTTACCTTATCCAAACAGGAACTTTTCCGGATTTCGTTCACACAAGTCGGTTTTATGCGATAATCGAGCATTGGCGAAGGCCTGGAAGTATTCGTTGTAGGAGTTTACTTTGGATGCTAACAGGTTGATTGAGAAATCAGAGCCGTATAAGATCCTTTTGTGAAGTTCGGGATTAGGCATTTGCGGTAAATGCTTGTTTTTTTTGGTGTTGGGAGGATTGAATAAGTTTTCCAGCTCATTATAGTATTCGGGCTTTGTATTATTGCACGAGATATCGGTATAGACATTCGGGTATTGGGTGGTGAGGGCGATGATTGCGTTTCTCCATTGTCGTTTATCGGATTTGGATTCGGAGCCGAAATGTGCAAAATCCAACGTTAGGGTGGGGTAATCAGCCAATACTTTTTTCCACTTTCCTTCAGGAGAGGTCAAGTGGTCGTAGTCGCCTACTTTGAACCCGGAGTCGCTGCAATGGGTAATGATGGGGATGCGCCGGTCTACACAATATTGGTATAGATAGCGGACTTTTGCCTGTTCATCAGGATCGTCTGGAAACGGGTCGAAACCCAATTGGGGATACACCTTGATGCCGGCAAAGACATCGGCGTATTCGCCTTCATCCCTGTACATGTTACTGTCCAGTTTACCCATCTTTTCGAAAAGGCGCTCTCTTCGCTCTACTCCCGGTTCGGTGCCGGAGAAATTGCAGAAATATTTGGCCAGGAGTTTTTGTGTTGCTTTCAGTGTGTAATTGCGGGTGTCGAGTCCCATAAATGGATATATCTCGAAGCGTTTTTCGTGTTTACGGGATTGGGAATCGGGTATCTCTTTGGAGAGACGCATCTTTTTGTTTTTGACCTCAAGGTTAAACCGGTAATAGGTGCGGATGGCATACAACAGATCTCCCACTTGATTGGTAATTGGGCGTTTAGGGGTGAGGGTGTAAAAGATGCTGTTGGTGATATTCTTATATCCGAAATCTATAGCCAATGGACAAAGGAGAAGCTTATCATAGGCCGTTCCTGCTATCTCGATTTGGTTTTGATCAGTAAGAATGGCGGGATTTCCTTCTTTCATGAAATATTCCAATACGAGGAACTGGTATTCCAGTGGTATCTCGAAAAAAGAAAGACAGTTGCCTAGCATATCTTTAGGCGAAGGGTTGCCTGAGGTAAGCATCTTTTCAATCTTCTTTTTCAGTATGCTTTTAGGGATAAATGCTCCCAGCAGGAGACCAATCCGTGCCAGGATACCGATATTTTCATCGATCAATTTAGCGATCAGGTCTTCCCGGAATATATAAGAGGTGAGGTTCGGGTGGCTCAAGTTGAGCGCGTGCATGTGGATGTCATAGCATGTTTTCATGTGGTTTATTCTAAGCAGTTTACGAACAAAAATAGTGAATAAAACGAGTGGGACGAAGATTTGGTATAAATAATATTGCAGTGTAACATCCGTGACACTCTTTATTAGTTTTTATTTCTTTTATTTGTTGCTATCAATGCGTACTTATATCAATTAAATTATAAATAAGTTGGGTTATGAAGAAATACACTATTCTGATGCTTCTGCTGCCGTGTATGTTGTGGGCGCAGGATGCGACACAAGAAACTGAATTCAGTATGTCGGCACAAGTACGGGCACGTGGCGAATACCGTAACGGTGCTCTCTTCCCGCGTTTGGAAGGACAACTGCCGGCGACATTTATCAATGACCGTGCAAGGCTTTCAATGGAGTTTCGCAGATCCAATCTGGGACTTAAGTTCTCAGGCCAGCATGTGGGCGTTTGGGGGCAGGATCCTCAGATCGATAAGAACGGGCGGTTTATGTTGAATGAGGCGTGGGCGGAGCTTGGATTCGGGAATGGTTTCTTTGCCCAATTGGGTCGGCAGGCATTGGTCTATGACGATGAGCGTTTTTTGGGAGGGCTGGACTGGAATGTATCGGGACGTTATCACGACCTGCTCAAACTGGGGTATGCCAACAAACTCCATACCCTTCACCTGATGCTGGCGTTCAACCAGAATGATGAGAAAGTGAATGGCGGCAGTTATTATGCGCCAGGCGGACAACCTTACAAGACAATGCAAACGGTTTGGTATCACTTCGGGAACGCGAGTAAACCGTTCGGTATATCCTTGCTCGCCATGAACCTGGGATGGGAAGAGGGTGATTTGGAGAATCCTTCTACTACATACATGCAGACCCTCGGGACATACCTGACATACAAAAAGGATGTGTGGGATATCAACGGTTCGCTTTATTACCAGACAGGGAAAACGGCTACCGACGTCAGCGTGTCGGCCTATATGGGTAGTCTTTTTGCCCGGCTGAACCTCCATCCGCAATGGACCGTAGGTGTAGGTAGCGACTATCTGAGTGGGACCAACTCCAACGATGGCAAGTATAAAGCCTTCAATCCATTGTATGGCACACATCACAAATTTTATGGGACGATGGACTATTTCTACGCTTCTTCTTTTATCAACGGGCAGAACCCAGGGTTGTGGGACAATCAGTTGGCGGTGTTCTATAAACCGTCTAAGAAGGTGGATATGTCAGTGAATTACCACTATTTCCTGACGGCAAAGACTGCTTCCGATACCAACGGTAAACTGGATAAAGGCCTTGGATCGGAGTTCGATCTGCAGATTGGATGGTCGATCATGCCGGATGTGAAATTGCTGGCAGGATATTCCTTTATGCTTGGAACTAAGACTATGGACTTTGTGAAGGGAGGCGATCATAACAGTTGGCAGGACTGGGGCTGGATTTCGTTAAACATCACGCCGAAGTTGTTCACTGCGAAGAGGTGAAACGGGATTCAGGAACAACCCGGCCGCCTGACCGTCATCCTCTCACGCAAAAATTACTTGACTGAGGCCTGCGCCTCACACCTCCTGAGGCCGGCGCCTCAGGAGGTGTGAGGCGCAGGCCTCAATTGATTGAGGCGCAGGCCTCGTTTGGGCATGGCCTGCATCTGATCACTTCATCAGGCGAAACCGCTACAAAAAACGCCTTTTATTGAACCTTCTTCTCTTACAACGACTTTCCTTTTTTTCGATTCCACATTCCAAAACGATGTTAGTTAGCAAATTGCGATGGAATCAACGGTTCTTCATTCCACCGTCATTCCACTTAAACATTTTACCTGTCTGTTTACAGAATTCCTATGTTTTGCCTGCAATCTACCTTTCTTTGTCAGATCGTACAATGAAAGAAATCTGTGACATGACCGTGGAATGAAGAACCGTTGATTCCATCGCAATTTGCTAACTAACAGCGTTTTGGAATATGGAATCAAAAAAAGGAAAAGTAGCTGTAAGGGAGAAAAATTAGCCGATTATCCACAAATGATAGTTACATGAGATTGGGTTGAGTCGGAATATTCAGGTTTAGTTGAATTTGATATCGTCGGTTGCATGATTGAATGCTCCGTTAGGTAGGGTGTTCAGTTAAGTGTTCCCGTTGTTTGTGTGCGTATGCGAATGCCTCTGACCGGCATTCATACAAGCTATGGTATCACCCTGATATGTTCATTTCATGGGTTAAGTAGGGAAGGTAGTATGGTGGTATGGTGGAGGCTCTAAAAAGATGAAAGGTTGGGTTGAAACTTTTCCGTAATCGTTTGGCTATTTTGATTTATATTGCGTAATTCGCATAGCAAGAATTGCGTAACGGGATTATTTATATATAAATCGAACATACATGAAGAACATTCTTTTTACTCTCTGCCTGGTGGCGGTATCGTTTAGTCACAATGCGGTTGCGCAACAGAAAAAACCTCGTATCGGTATTGCCGGTATTCAGATTGAGAATAGTGTGTTTATGCCTAACCGGCAGGCAATGGTACAACGGCCGCTTCAGTTGCCTGATTATCTGAGCCCGGATTCGGTGATGGGGCAGGCGGCGACGTGGCTTCCCTCGTTAATGGGGGGCGGTGGTGGCCGCGGGCCTGTGACGCGTGAGTCGTATGAGGCGTTTGTGAATAATGCGCTTGAGATCATCAAGGAGAATATGCCTTATGATGCGTTCTGGTTTTATAATCATGGGGCTTGCAGCGTGGAGGGCGTGGATGATCCGGAGGGAAAATTTATGGACAGGGTGCGCGGGGTGATCGGGAATGATGCGCTTGTGACTACGACGATGGACCTTCACGGGAATGCGTCGTGGAATGTGGCTCTTTACTCGGATCTGATCACGACATTCCGCAAGGCTCCGCATGATGATGCCCGGGAATCGCATCGGCGCGGGGTGGTGAACCTGCTTGATCGGCTGGCTACAGGAAAAGGTCGTCCGGCTTATAAGGCTTGGGTGGCGGTTCCGGTATTGCTTTCCGGAGAATGGTCAAGTACGCGCGTGGAGCCGGCTAAGTCGCTTTATGCGATGGTGCCCGAAGTGGAGGCGATGCCTGGTGTGCTGGATGCGGGTATCTGGATTGGTTATGTGTGGGGAGACGACCGGCGTAATCAGGGTGTGGTTATGGTTGTTGGGGATGATAAGGAACAGGTTGAGACCGGGGCGAAGAAGCTGGCCCAGAAGTTCTGGGATGTACGTCGCCAATTCTGCCTGGAGGCGCCGGGCTATCCGCTGGAAAAGTGTTTGGATCTGGCGATAGCGAGTAAGAAAAAGCCGTTCTTTATCAGCGATATGGGTGATAATCCGGGTGGCGGAGGATCGGGCGAGGTGACGTGGACGCTGGCAAGGGTGCTGAAACGTCCGGAGTTGCAGTCGGCGAAAGGGAAGAGTTTGTTATATTGTTCGATTCCGGGGGATGAGATGGTGGAAGCGGCCCGGAAAGCGGGTGTTGGCGGACAAGCAGAGGCGTATGTAGGGGCGATGACGGATAATTCGTATGAACCGCCAATCCGGTTATCGGGGACGGTCGTGTATGTGAGTCCGGCTCCGAAGGAAGATCAGGCAGTCGCCGGTCAGGCGGCACCGTACAGAAGGGCTCCGAATATTGCGATTATTAAGACGGGTAGTGTGTATGTGGTGGTGGGTACTTCCTCTCCTACTCCTAATTTGGAGGGTACGGGAATTGATCCTAAGAAGATGGATATAGTGATGGTGAAGCAGGGGTATCTGGTGAACCAGTGGTACAGTATTCAGGCGGATTGGGTGATGGCCCAGACGCGCGGAGGGGTTGACCAGGATTTCAAGACGCTGCCATATAAGCATATCATCCGACCTATGTTCCCATTAGATCCGGATATGCCGGACCCGGAGTTGAATGTGATATTTGTGCCTTCGGCTAAGTATTTGTTTGGAAGGTAAAATAGAGGAAATTACAATAAACTGATAATTCTAAGATCAATAAAGATGAATAAATTTGCTTTTTGTTTTGTATGTGGGTGTTTTTTGATGGCGGGTGTTTGTCCTGCAAAGGCGCAACAGTCGTTGAAGTTTACACTTCCTACTCCGTGGAGCGAAGAGGCGTTCAGGGCTGAGATTCCGTTGTCTGAGTATCCACGCCCGCAGATGGTGCGTGAGCAATGGATGACGCTTAATGGTACATGGGATTATATGGGGGGTAGTAAGCTGGCTGATCCCGTGACTGCGGTAACGCCGCCTGATTTTAAGGGTATGGTGGAGAAAATACGGGTCCCTTTCGCCCCTGAGGCTGAGCTTTCGGGGATTGGACGGGATGGTGAGGTAAATTTATGGTATTGCCGGACGGTCAGCATTCCAAAGGACTGGAATGGGAAAAGGGTATTGCTTCACTTTGGAGCGGTGGACCGGATTGCGTCGGTGTTTGTGAATAATAAGAAGGTAGGGAGCCATACAGGGGGGTATACGAGTTTTAGTTTTGATATAACGGATTTTTTAAAACCGGGAGAGAATACGCTTGTTGTAGGGGCATGGGATCCTAATGACGGGAAGGCGGCTTCGGGGAAGAATGGGCCGAAGGGGGATTATACTTTTTCTTCGGGCATTTGGCAGAGTGTATGGATGGAGCCGGTGGAGAGGGAGTACATCTCGGGTATAAAGCTTGTGCCGAATCTTACACATAATCGATTGGAAATAGAGGTGACTGCAGTCGGGAAGAATCTGAAGGTGGCCGCTGTAGCACTTGATGGAAACCGGGAAGTGGCGAAGGCGGAAGGCGGAACAGGAGTGAGGTTTTATTTGCCTATATCGAATCCTAAGTTGTGGTCGCCTGATGATCCTTTTCTGTATGATTTGAAGCTGCAACTCAAGGATAGCAAGGGGAAAGTGGTGGATCAGACGGATAGTTATTTCGGGATGCGTTCGATCTCTCTGGGTAAGGTGGATGGGGTGACCCGGACGTTGCTGAATGGGGAGTTTGTGCTTCAGTTGGGGTTGTTGGATCAGGGGTATTGGCCTGACGGTGTTTTTACCGCGCCTACTGAGGAGGCGTTGCTTTATGATATTGAGTTGGCTAAACGGACGGGGTTTAATGTGATCCGTAAGCATATAAAGGTTGAGCCGATGAGGTGGTATTATCATTGTGATCGTTTAGGGTTGCTTGTGTGGCAAGATATGCCTAATATCTGGGAACCGGATGGGACGGATTCTGTGGCTGTGCGCGCACAGTTCCGGAAGGAATGGGAAGGGATCATGGATCAACTGGTGAGTGTGCCTTCGATTGTGGCCTGGGTTCCTTTTAATGAGAATTGGGGAGCGTTTGAAGTGAAGGATATTACGGATTGGACTAAGAAGCATGATCCGTCAAGGTTGGTGAATGGGAACTCGGGTTATAATTATGCGCCGGGGTATCGTCCGGCGTATGGTGATCCGGGCAATGGAGATTTTGTGGATCTGCATAATTATGGGCCTATCAACAACAAAAATACACCTAAGCCTGACGATGTGCGGGCTGCGTCTATTGGTGAATTTGGGGGGAAAGGGCTTTTTGTGCGCGGGCATATGTGGCCTGTGCACAATGATGCGTATGAAATATTGGTGAACAGGGGGATTCTTTCGGATACGTATGTGAAGTTGCTAACGGAAGTGGAACAGATGATGGTGTATCGTGGGGTGAGTTGCGCGATCTATACGCAGACTACGGATGTGGAGCATGAGGTGAATGGGTTGGTGACGTATGATCGCCAAGTAGAGAAGATGGATTTTGATAAGGTGAAATCGATCAATGAGGGTGTTATCAAGACGAGTAAGGAGCTTAACAGCAGGGCGGTGGATTATCGCACACAGCGGGTTTATCCGCAATAATTCCTTTTATACATTGAAGAATCACATCTATCAGGGTCGGGGGAATATCTTCCGACCCTGACTGCAATTGTGCTCTCTTTGTTAAAATTGCATAAAATCGATATGATAATCAGATAAATGCTTCTTCATTTGGATATTGTAAGTAACTTTGCATTTCAAAGTACTTTTAATGTATATGGAGAAACAGTTGGAAGATATCAGAGCAATACGTGAGATGATGGAGAAATCATCCAAGTTCATCTCATTGAGCGGACTGTCCGGTATCGTGGCCGGGTTTACAGCGATTGCAGGAGCGGCATTTGCCTATTTCTATTTGTTGCGCGCTCCTTCAATGACGGACTTCAATCATAGTCAGGAGTTTATGATACTGCTGGCAGACGCGGTGGTTGTGTTGATCGTATCCATTGGTTTTGCCGTGTATTTTTCGTGGAAGAAAGCGAAGAAGCTGCATCAAAGCTTGTTTAATAAACTGACGCTGCGTACGCTTTACAATCTGGCTATTCCGCTGGTGGCAGGGGGGATACTCTGCCTTATACTGCTGCTTGAAGGTAATCTGCGGATGGTGATAGCAGGGACGCTTATCTTTTACGGGCTGGCGCTGATCAATGTGTCCAAATATACGTTTGAGGAGATCCATTATCTGGGGCTTATCGAGATTGTGTTGGGGATACTGGCAGCTTTGTTTGCAAAGAACGGGATTTTGTTCTGGACTATTGGCTTTGGCGTTTGCCATATCATATATGGGTATGTGATGTATAAGAAATATGATCTGAAGAAAGAATGACGAATATCATTGCCAAATTAAACAAGGCTTTCGACAGCCGGATCCGGTTGGGTATTATGTCGATTCTTTCTGTGAATGAATCGGCTGACTTCAATACAATGAAGAGCCTGATGGAGTTGACTGACGGGAATCTGGCAAGTCACTTGAAGGCGCTTGAGGGTATTGGGTATATCCAATCATCCAAGCAGTTTATCGGGCGGAAGCCTAATACACAGTATGCGATCACTGAGGAGGGGCATAAGCAGTTCAAGGAGCATCTGGATGCGTTGGAGTCACTTCTCAGCTAATTTTTTTCCTTATATACTTTGAAAATCAAAGTACTTTTTGCGCGAGAACACTTGTAATAAAATAAACGGGGAAGCCAAAAACCGCATAGAGTAGGCAATCAATTAAATTCATATCATTATGAAAAGGATTTCAGCAATATTTCTTCAGGCAGTCATCGTGCTTATCGGTGTTGTGGTGTTTGCTTTTTTGATCCGGTTTCCCTTAACTGAGGGAAGAGCCGCAAACTTAGACTTGTTCAGCATTTATGCAGACCCGCTCATCTTGTATGGGTACGCAACATCCATCGTATTTTTTGTTGCGTTGTATAAAGCGTTCCGATTACTTGGATACATCGGGCAACATAACGAGTTCTCAACAAACGCTGTTGGTGCATTAAAGAGCATAAAGTATTGTGCCCTCGGTTTAAGTATTTTAATTGTGGCAGCAGGACTATACATCAAGATATTCCATCATATAGAGGACGACCCTGCCGGTTTTTTAGCCATTTGCATCGTGACTGCTTTTGCTTCGTTGGCAGGTGCAATTGTTGCGGCATTAGTTGAAAAAAAATGGCGGAAAGCCATCGATATGTGAAAGCTGAAATTGTTTGATACTAATTATATGTATCACTAAAGTAACCATTCATTATGGACATAACAAGTAAAAAAATCGTTAGTTTTGGCCAGTCAATCACATTGAAAGCCATTATCGTCGGGTTCCTTGCCCTGACGTTACTTATTCCCAGTATCGTGATCCAGGAACTCATCCACGAAAGGCAAAACAGAAGCCGGGAGACGATTGAAAAGATCAATGCAAAATGGAGCAATGTGCAAACTATTTGTGCGCCGATCCTGTGCATTCCCTACTCTATTGATTATACGGGGACGAACAATAAGCCATTTCAGGATAACCATGAGCTTAATATTACGCCAGAACTTCTGCATGTGAAAACGTTACTATCACCTGAAGAGAGGTATTACGGGATTTATAAAACGATCTTGTACAAAAGTGAGCAGAAACTATCTGGGGAATTCAGCTTGAAAGATTTTCCGCAGTTGGAGAATGCCACCGTTTACTGGGATAAGGCGTATATCCGCCTCGGGGTTTCGGATCTTCGGGGGATAACCAGTAATATCGTTTTCGAATTGGCGGGTAAGCCATACGGTGCTGAAGCGAGCGGCCGGCAGGAAGCTAATTTGGGTAAGGAACTTGTTGTCTCATTGGATAAGGATGCGGTCCGGCAGACCGATCAATCTATTTCTTTCCTATGCAAGTTTAATCTGAATGGTAGCAGTAGTATCAACTATATCCCTGTAGGGAAGACCACCACTGTTCAGGTGGCAGGTGCATGGAATTCTCCGGGATATACGGGCAGTTTCAGTCCTGAGCATACGTTGAACAACCAAGGCTTCGACGCAACATGGAATGTGTTGAGGTTTAACCGTAATATCCCGGAAGTATGGATAGACAATCAGGTGGATAGTTTCTCTGATTCGTCGTTCGGCGTGAATCTGGTGGAGACGGTGGATCATTACCAGCAGAATATGCGTTCAGCCAAATATGCGATCATGTTTATTGCGCTTACTTTTATAGTTTTCTTCTTTGTGGAGATCCTGACTAAGAAGCGGATACATCCTATTCAATATTTGTTGGTGGGGGTTGCGCTGATTTTGTTTTATAGTTTGTTGCTCTCAATTTCCGAGCATTTGAATTTCGGCATGGCTTACCTGATCGCCAGTGTTGCCACGATAGG
Organism: Tannerellaceae bacterium; assembly: GCA_031555505.1. Taxonomy (GTDB): domain Bacteria; phylum Bacteroidota; class Bacteroidia; order Bacteroidales; family Tannerellaceae; genus JAJDIA01. The sequence continues at coordinate 57,164 of JAVBUH010000003.1, read as the reverse complement.
GCTTATTACTGTGTATACGCAAAGTATATTCAGGAATAAGACACAGACCGGTATACTCACTTTTGTGCTTTGTTTGCTTTATGCATTCCTGTATATGGTGCTTCAATTGGAAGATATCGCGTTGCTTGTCGGAAGTATCGGCCTCTTTATTATACTGGCTATTATCATGTACTTTTCGCGGAAGGTGAATTGGTATAAGCAGGAAGAGTTAGTGGAATGAACAGTAAAAAACATGGAGGAAACCGGAAAATACTTCATTGCGTCTTCCGGTTTCTGTATTCGTATCGTGCCGCCCTTCTTAGGGATGGCCCCGTTGATTTTCTTCATCTCCTCTTCAAACCGTTCTTCCCATTGGCGGTTTATGGAGGCTTCCGTCATGGCTTTTGAAGGGGAAGTTATTTCCAGACAATAGTCTTCATCGGGCATGGTCTGCACTTCGCGCAACGTAATTGCTTGTTTTCTTGCATCACGTACCGTAACTGTCCGGTGGTCGCCCGATAGTGTATAATCCTTGAGCCGTGTGCGGGGTTCTTCAGTAAGTTCTTGATTTTTGCGGTGGCGGCAGCGAAGGGAGACTATGTGTTGGTACTCATTGCCCTGATCAATACCGTAGTATCACTATACTACTACCTGCTGATCGTAATAGCCATGTTCATCAATCCGGCAGAAGAAGACCCGGTAGGTTGTATATATACTGACCGATACAACAAGCTCAGCATCGTGCTTTGTACCAGTGCTATCCTGTTGATCGGCCTGTTCGGCTTTATCTACGAATATATTGATGGGATCAGTACGGGTGTGAGTTTTTCGATGTAATGTGTTATTGCCTGCAATGGCAGTCCACCAAATGATCATTCACATAGCCTACGGCTTGCAGGTGGGCATAGCAAATGGTAGTACCGAAGAATTTGAAGCCACGCTTCTTCATGTCTTTGCTGATGGCATCGGAGAGGGGAGTGGAAGCCGGGATTTCGTCCAGTGTCTTCCAGTGATTGATCACCGGTTTCCCATCCGGCAGGAAAGAACGGAGGTAATTGCAGAAACTACCGAACTCTTTCCGGACAGCCAGGTAGCATTGGGCGTTAGAGATGGTAGATTTGATTTTGTTCCGGTTGCGGATGATGCCTGCATCCTGCATCAGGCGTTCCACATCGGCTTCTGTGAAGCAAGCTACCCGGGAGGCGTCGTAATCGGCAAAAGCTTTCCGGTATGCCTCCCGTTTTTTGAGGATGGTGATCCAGCTTAGTCCGGCTTGCGAGCTTTCAAGGACAAGGAATTCAAACATCCTGGTATCGTCAGTCACTTCACATCCCCACTCTTCATCGTGGTATTGCTGGTAGATCGGATCGGTTTTGCACCATCCGCATCGTTGTATTCTTTCTTCGTTTGTCATATCATTAATAGAAGCTGTTTTGAACCTGACTGAAAAACGGTGGAAAGGTATAGGAAAAATCACGTACTGCAAAAAAAAGACAGCGAAAACGTCTCATCACACAAGTACTGTCTGCCTGCTCTTTGATGAATTAGAACGGCGTTTTTAACTGCTGCGACACACGGATCTGTTGTATCAATCTGCCTGCCTTCAGGGTAATCAAGGCTGAACGCGATACACCTGTATTTTCATCAAGGGATATATATAAATAGGTAATAACATCTCCGGCACCACTCATCGCACTGAGTGTAAGCCAGTCTACGGGATCATTACCCGCTTCATCTTTGATGTCGGCCACTTCCCATCCTTGGGGATAGTTGGTGAAAACGGATAATCTGTCGGCGGCCGTGGGCGTTTGTAGTGCCGTCGCGGGTAAGGTAAAAGACGTTTGTGATACGCCGAGCATGTATTGCCCATTGAAATCGATCTCTTTGATGACACTCATATCATACGAAAGGATACGGATCATGAGGTTGGACGGGACCGTGTAGGAATCCAGCGCTTCTTCAAACGTGTCGTATCCATGGCCGGCGGCGGAGAGGATGTTGACCTCGTAGTTGTAATTCCGCAGCAGGGGCATGTACCGGACAGAACGGCCATCTGTCTCACTGTTGTATGTGAAATCCACCCGGTAAAAGCTTTTTTCGCCACGATACATTCCCTCCACAACAAGGCATGAGGCATGCCGACGGGCCGATTCATCGGCATTGTCGGCAGCGGCTGATTCGAACGTATAGATCTCTCCCTCCATGCGTTGGTATTTGGGTGTATAGATGGCTGGTGTGGACTGCTTGCCGGGGTTGGCAGGCAGGTTGGGGTAGGACGGGGGTGTAACCGGGATTTGTCCGTCTGCGGCACGCCAGCCGGGAGCGATATAACCTGTCGTGTTGTAGTTGCAGAGGTATATTTTTTCCAGGGAGAACAGGTCTGCCTGGTTGACCACGTCTATCCGTGCAACCATGCGCCTGAGTTGTATTCCTTCGATTTTTTGGCCGGGCTTGATCGTGACGATGCCGGTCTCGCCATACATGGGGATCGCCTGGAATGTCCCGCCCGACGTGCTGGCAGCCCATGCCCCGGAGGTGTATTTCAACCGTTCAAGTACCGTTTTTTTCGGCGTTCCGGCGGTGAATCCTGAAAGTGCGGCTGCCACCTGTGAGGCGGCGTTGGTCAGGATGACTATCCGGTTTCCGGTTGTACGGGTGAGTGTTGCCTTTACTTCCACTTTATAAGTTTGCCCTGTTACGGAATTGCGTAGGATCGTGCCGGTCACGTGCTCGCTGAAAAGCTCAACCACTTGGTTCGGGTCCGCGTCATTGACTTCGAAAGTAAGTATATCCACTTCATTTACATAGCTCTCCTTCTCCCCATCCATCGAACGAGTGGTCGGGGGTTGCAGTTCGGGGATTTCCACACTGATGGTCACATCCCGGGATGTGACCGTTGGCGGTGTTATATCGTCGTCGTTAATTACACAACTCTGCATCAATAAAGCACAAAGGAGTATGTACATGGTGCAGCGGTTTTTTCTTGTCTCCATCTTGTTCATCGTTTGTTCGTTATTGAGGGTATTCGGCCACACACCTGATCGCGTATGCATCACGGTGGCCAGAGAAACTGGTCAGGTTGTAATTCACGGCAGACGATGTAAAGCTCAACCGTGGCCCGGAGTCGCTGCTGTCGGAGTTGGCGCTCCAATAATAGCCGTTCCCGGGCTGTACCAAACCGCCTTCAAGGTTGCGTGCTCCTGTTTTAGGATAGAACCCACCTACGGATGTAGCGGTACGGCCATTGCCATTCCAGGGGAAAGTGGCTGTTGTGAGGGATGCCCAGGTGGTATATACCGGTACCTTATACCCCGCCGGGCACGGGTCGTAGATCTCTTTGACCGGCGTAACGCTTCCTCCCCAGGAATTACCTCTCGCATTGTATCCGGCCCTGAAAAATGCCAGTGGATTTCTTACCGAATTGGTAATCTCGGTAGTAGGATCGTAATAAGTACCGTCTATGGGCACAATGGCCGGTTGCTTGAAGGTGCCGTCCTGGCTGTACCATGTGTCGGCCAGTCCCGGGAAAGGGTCTTTGCGTCCCCATTGGTAGAGCAATCCACTCGTTTTCATGTCGCCGGGGAGGTTGCTCAACGCACCAAGGTTGCGATCGATCCAGTTGCCCGAAGGCTGGTAATTCGTCACCCAGATGTGCCAGCTCCAGCGTATAATGCCGTCGGTAGTCACTGCTACCACCGCGTTGCCTTCGTTGGTTCCGGGGCGGACGAGCAAATAGCCGGATTCACCGTCGCCTGCAGGTATCACCGACCTTACCGCACCTTGCGTTGACAGGCCGGACGGCGAATCAGTCCAGATCAAACTGGCGTCAAGCTGATCCCGGAAACCTATTTGCCGGCCAAGCGTTTTCGTGCCGGTGACCGACGGTTCATTGGCCCGGCTGACCGGGATCAGGATCGGGTACGTTCCGGGCTGTTTCATGTAGCAGTTCGATGTCCCTTCGATGATGCCTGAAGCTAGCCATATTTTCACATCGATGTCGGGACAGACACCAGCGGCATCCGTAAAGGTCAGCACTGCTGTATCGACCGTTTTCTTCGGATTACCCGCCAGCATATCATCCCAATCGTCGAATGTATGGAAATAAACAGGCTCATATTGGGTATGACCTCCGTGGGTGGTCAATAACTGGGTAAGCCCTCCCTGGAGATTGGTTCCTGCTTTGACTTCCACCGTCCAGTCAAAATTTGAACTGGCCGTTACCGCATTTTTATGCCCATCCATGATGTAGACTGAAGCCCAACCGTATGTGAGCCACGGGTCCTTGCTTTGGTTTACTTTGACAACATAGTTCAGGTTGCCTGATGTAACGGTAAATTGGGCGGTGCGGTCGATGCCGGTGGTGTTTTCCGTACCGGTTATCTGTATGTCCCGTGCTGCCGAACCGTCCGTTCCCGTATTGTCGGCCACCGTGAGCCATCCGCTTCCGCCGGAAGTGTATACCACCGGGGCGATGTAGATGCCTGCGGGCAGACCCGTGTCTTCCCCAGTGTAATCCGTCGCCAGTGTCATCCCGGCTGAAAACCCTTCATTCCCCGCATTTATCATATCCCTGCTGAGGGTGAGCTTGTATTGGCGGTCAAAAACAGTTGTTTGTGGTGCTTCGTTCCAGGGTGTTACATCGGCGATCATCCGGAGGCTACCTTTGAATGCGTCGTCCGGGGTATCATAGCCACGTCCCAGTACTTTGGTGATATGAGCCGTATAACAATGGTTACGCAGCAGGTCGAGATACCTTTTTTTATCCGCGCTCAGAAAATCGATCCGGTAAAACGATGCTTGTGTTTCCGAACCGTATAATCCTCCGACTACGATACAGGGGGTTTTCAGCGGCTGTTCCTGGCTGGCTGCCGCTTCGAACGTATAAATGACCCGCTTGAAGGCTTCGTTGGTAGCCGAGGCTTCCGTATAAACGAGCGGGCCAAGGTCTTTCCCCGGATCTTCAGGCAGGCTCGGCGCGTTGACCACATGGGTGGCGGGATCCCAATGCTGTGCGAAAGGGGCTACTGTTCCTGTATGGTTGGCATTGTATACATAGACGGATTGGAGTTTGAAATCGTTTTTTGCTTCGAGGGTGGCGACATCCACATCGATCCGGGCGATCATCCGGGCTAATTGAATGCCGCTGATACCGGCGGAGATCCGTGCGTTATCTATTACGACCGGTTCGCTTTGCCCCCACATCGGGAACAGCCGGGATCCGTCCGAAGGCCATTTCCCGGCTTGCGTGATTTGTATTCCGTGGAGTACGTCTTCTTTTGTCGTTTCGCGGAGTATATGGTCTAAAGCTTCTCCCTGCGTGTCGGAAAGGTTGAAAAGCAACACAAAGCGATAGTTGGTGTGATCACTTTTGAGCACTTTTACGGTGAAGCTGACCTTCTCCTGATAGGACCTGAATCCTGTGTAGGAAGAATGGTAGGCAAACTTTTCCTGTGTGCCGTCTACCTTGAATGCCAACAGGTCGAGCCGTTTAAGCTCTTGTTCCTGCAAATCATACAAGGCGCGTGTGACGGCAGGAAGTTCGTTCCCCGACGGCAGTACCAGGGAGAAGTTCATGTCCACCATCGTCCCGTCGGGGGCATAGCCTGGGTGCTCCAGCAGGTTTTCCTCTACACAAGACGGGAGTGCCAGCAACAGGGATGACAGTATATAATTAATCCATATTTTCATTGTTTGTCATTTTTATAGTTCCCGCTCGTCGAGCGTTAATTCCCATCCATTGACAATGATGGATACGGTCATATTCGAATCGAAAGAAATAACGATATCATATACATGTGTTTTGTCAAAATCTATCCGTGGCCCGTTGGCATAAGCAATCGATATCATTTCGATCAGGTCGTGGATTTGTCCGGGACGGTAGGGATATATCGTTTTTCCGGTAGTCACGTCACGAAACGATAACTTCGGGTGACGGTTTTCCGCCAGGCGGAGGACTGTGAGTGAACTGGTCAACACATTGCTATCACCAAAGTGAGTGGTGGTGGTATATTGGAACTCCTCGCAGGGAGCAAACGTGTTGTCAAAATAATAGTTACCGTTATTGTCCGCAATGCTATAGGAATAGGTATGTTCATTTTTAGCCAGACCGCGAACAGTCAGGTTTATCCGGTTGGTGTTCTCCGTTAACGGTATTGTAATGTGTTGGTCGCCTTTGTTGTTCATAGATTCAAATTTTTGAAAACCATAGAGTTGCGTTGGTAGTATAGCGCTGATACAGCGGTCGGAGGGTACATCCAGATGCATTTCAGCTTCCTGTTTGGCAGACCGGATGGCCTCGAATCCTCTGGTGGAGTAGGGGGCTACCTGGTTAAACCATACCACGATGCTGTAATCACCTGTTTCGAGGTTGAAATCTGCGGTGTAAATGTGGCTGATGACGGGGTTGGCAATTTCCTGTCGGGCAACAAGCCTGTCATCGTGGTCGAATACATAGACATCGGCCATATAGAGTTCGTCGTCATGTAATTCCCGCATACCGTCATACGAGAATTCGAATTGCAAGTGGTTCATGTTCTGAGGACAGGGGGCAAGGTCTTCCCTGATGCACGAAACTACAGAGAGCAGGTACAGGATCAACGTGCATGATATCTTGATACGGTTCATTATTTGTTTTGTTATACTAAGTGGTTGTGTGTAATCGAAAGATGATACAGGGAATACTCAGATAGTCTTTACGGATAGCTTCCATTCGACCGGAAATACTCCCTGCATCAGTTGTATGCATCAATTAAGTTCGTAATTGTCAGCCAGGTAGGTCCATGCAATGATCTCTACGCTGACGGTAATATCCGTAGGTGTTTCAACAGGAAGTTCCGGGTCTTTGGGATCAGGATCGGGTTTGCCCGGGCCGCTGATCTTTGTGATGACTACGTGGTAAAACTCGTTGCGGATGGTATTGTAACCGTTCTTGGGATTGAGGTATGCCTGATAGTAGCAGTAGCCATCGGTATAAGGTGCACTTATAGTCCCACCGTTGTTAGCGATATATGTTTCTGCTTCGGTCTTTACATCGTAGAACCCACGAGTTCCGTCAGCACCGGTCACGATCCAGAAGGTCTTGGCAGGCTGTCCCGCATTGCTGCCTTTGGAAACTCCGGTGGCGTTGAAGAACTGATTGGGTACGAATTTGGCGCGGATCGAAGCATAAGTGGTTTCCTTTTGCAGATGGGCCTCGCTGGTGTTTTCGGGAGCATACTTTGCCGTCAGCAGATTGGCTTTTGCACCATTTATACCAGAGGTTCCGGCAAGGTTGATGGGTGCATAATCGCTGAAGTTTTCAAACATCGTTGCCAAATAGCTTCCCATAGCCCAGTTGGGGTCTTTCACAACACCACTCGCTGCATTTTTCATTGGGAAAAGCAATTTATTGGATGTGTGGATGGCAAATTGCACGTCCGAAACGGTACCGCCGATTACCGTGGTGGATATTCCGCCGTCTTCAACAGCCACTTTGGCCACCATACGTTCCACCGGAATGGTGAATATGTTATTGTCGGCATAAGTGGGGTCGGTTGTTTCGACCAGGGTCTTGTTGGTTTCGACAGCAGAAAACATCGCGATACCGTCTTCCGTTACAAGTTGGTTCAACCCTGTCCCCCAATTGGCTTTCAACTCACCTACTGAAGATACTTCGGGAAATGAGGCGGGAAGGTTAAGCCCTACAAAAATCTTCTTCGGGCCGGTGGTGGTAGCGATCTTGGTAATGGCTGCATAGAGGTCGTTTTGAGCACTGCCTGAAGATACGGTGCTGAAATCGGAGGAAGCAAGTTGTTGGCGTTTTACCAACGTATTACTGGCGGCGTCGAATATAAAGACATCCACTGTATGGAGTTTGACTTCGTAGGCCGTTGCAGTCGGGTCGTTAACTGCACGGGTTACAGTGGTTTGTGGATAAGAGACATTCACCTGTACATAGGTAGCTTTTGCATTGTCTGCGATTGCAAGTTGATCGAGATTTTCATTGTTGCAGCTCACCCAAAGGAGTGATGCTGCGGCAATAACACTGAGAATTTTAACTGTTTTCATTTACTTGATAGTTTGTTTTTAATGATGGGGGATACCTGTTGTTTAATGTTGAAATTTCCCCCGGATTTTCACGGTGCAAATATATTGGTCATTCCGAAAACCTATTTTCTACATAGCATTACAGTTATTGTACAATTCGGTAAACTGTATGGATTTTATCAATTTTTGCCGTTCCGTATCTGTAACGGAGTTGCCTTAAAATGTTTTTTGCAAAATTTATTCAGGTGGGAAACAGATGAAAAATCAAATTGGTCACTTACCATTTTTAGCGGAATTTGCGACATCATAAGTTCATGGCGAAGCATATTGGCTTTTTCCCTGTTCAACCATTCCGAAGGCGATTCTCCGAAGACTTTTTTGAATCGTTTATGGAACCCGGTTTCGGAATAATGGGCCAGGTCGGCAAGTTCTTTAACCGATTTGACCTTCGTGTAGTTTTGCAGGATAAGCTCCCTGAAAGGAAGATCACTCGTCATAAGCCGGTAGAAAAAAGCGGCAAGTTCTTCTTTGGTGTAATAGGCCCGAAGCAGAAAGAAGAATTCTGATAGTTTGATCTCCAGATAATGCTTGCACTTCAGGCCGTCGTTGAAACGATCCGTCAGATCGCCGATGAATTTACGGATAGCCGGGTTGAAACCGAGTGTCTTGATCTCACTGTCTATGTTGGGAACTTGTTCGTATGCAAGGCTGTCGTAGCGAAACGCTTCGCAAAGTTGCATCGTGTATTTCATGTGAAATACCAGCACTGTCGTGGCTTCTGTCGCTTCCACCCTGAATCTTGTTCCCATAGGCGAGATGATGATCTTCTCTTCACCAACCGGAAAATCCTTTATCTCGTTTACACTGATCTGTACTTTGCCTTTGATGATAAACCCCAGTTCACTATCGTTGAACAAGCGATCTCTTACCTCTCCCTGGGCGTATTCCAGGATTTCCACAAAACCATTTCCTCCGTTACTGTAGTTTCCGCATGAGAAATGTTCGTTCGTGTACAATAATTTGTCTTTTTCGATATACATAATGTAATGTTTTTCTTTTTTTTTTGTTTTATTTATTATTTAGGCTCTTTTTCATGTTCGTATCGTGAAAAGTAAAGTGTTTTTAATAGCTGCTATATGTTTTTTCTGAATTTTGAAAACTGTTTGTATGGAAGTAGTCGAAAAATATGCATCTGTTTATATGGCTAAAAAAATGTAGTATAATATATATAATATATATTATAAAGTCCAACTGTTGTAGCAATTCGAATGACGATGCAAATATAAATCATTTACTGCATATCATGTACCCAATTATATTTTTTTTATAAAGATTTATGTTCACCTTTGTCTGGCGCGTATTTAATATAAATGGCGTAGAATTTTTATTAATTAATATTAATAAAAATGTTTTTATAATTAATAATTATGAAATGAGAAAAGCGAATTTCACACGCCAGCTTCTGTTCGTGTGCGGGTACCTGCATAGTCACCGGAAGGTGATTCTTTCCGGGGGATGGTGTTTTTATCTGATGGGATGCCGGTTTGGTGGATATTGGCGGATTTTTTTGTGAAAGGTGTAAAGGACATGCCGGCTTGAATTTTTTTCTGCATTCCAACAGGCTTTTGGAACGGATGCTCTACGCTGATTTACTTTTCTCCAAACTGGGACATATAGCGAAGGAATTGAATAGGCGTTGCCGTTGATCTTATGTAACTTTACGAGCAACAAGATAACAAACGCTAATACCTATCCTTATGCCGCCAACCATCATGCTCGTCTTCGGCACCCGTCCCGAAGCCATTAAAATGGCTCCTTTGGTGAAGGAACTTCAGCAACATCCCGAACAGTTCAGAACCCTTGTGTGCGTCACCGGGCAACACCGGGAGATGCTCGATCAGGTGTTGCACCTGTTCGATATCAAGCCCGACTACGACCTGAATATCATGAAGCAGGGGCAGGACCTCTACGATGTGACGGCGCGTGTGCTGACCGGTATGCGGGATGTGCTGAAGGAGGCACAGCCGGATATGGTGCTGGTGCATGGAGACACCACAACGTCTACGGCGGCAGCCCTGTCGGCTTTCTACCAGCAGATTCCTGTCGGCCATGTGGAGGCAGGCTTGCGTACACACAATATATATAGCCCTTGGCCCGAAGAGATGAACCGGTTGATTACAGGACGGATTGCAACGTATCATTTTTCGCCTACGCCGTTGGGCCGACAGCACCTCCTGCAGGAAGGGGTGAAAAAAGATACGATCCTGGTAACGGGGAATACGGTGATCGATGCCCTTTACCTAGTGGTGGAGAAGATCCGGCAGGATCAATCGCTTGTTGCCGGATTGACGGTTACGCTGCTGGCTTCAGGGTATGACGTGTCTCGCCTGACGGAAGGGTATAGTCGCCGGCTGGTGCTGATCACCGGGCACCGGCGTGAGAACTTTGGCGACGGCTTTATCCGCATGTGCCAAGCGTTCCGCTGGTTGGCCGGTCAGTATCCGGAGGTGGATTTCGTGTATCCGATGCATCTCAATCCGAATGTGCGAAAACCGATACAAGAGATGTTTGGCAATGTGCAACTTCCGAACATGTTCTTTATCGAACCACTGGAATACCTGCCGTTTGTGTTCCTGATGGAGCAATCCACGCTGGTATTAACCGATAGTGGTGGTATCCAGGAAGAAGCGCCGGGGTTGGGAAAACCTGTGCTGGTGATGCGCGATACGACCGAACGGCCTGAAGCGCTCGATGCAGGGACCGTGAAGTTGGTAGGGACGGATTATGGCAAGATCACGGGGGAGACTTCCCGCCTGCTGGATGATCCGGCCTACTATGAACAAATGAGCCGTGCGGTGAATCCGTATGGGGATGGGCAGGCTTGTAGCCGGATCAGGGAATGGCTTCTGGCGAAAGTGCAGAGTAAGTAACCTTATCTGCCTATTTCCTTCTGCTTCTTTTAAAGGGATCAACCTGTCAAGTTGTGGAGCTATGCATAGGTGTTTTGTAGCCTTTCTAATGTCATTAGAACTACCCTTCAACATCACCAGGGACGCAGAAAAAAAAGACCATGGTCTTCGAAAAAAAAGATCATAATGTTCGAAAACGAAGATTATGATGATCCAAAACGAACATTATGACGATCGTTTTGGATCGTTATTATCTTTTTTGTGGCGATTGCGGGATTGTTACATCTCCCTTATCGAAGGCAGGCAGTGCCAGCCCCTCGGGCCTATGGCCGAATTACTCCGTTCTATTCCACGGGGGAAAGGACAAATTCGAATCGGGTTCCTTTCCCAAACACCGAATGGATCTGTAAGCTGCCCCCCATCAATTCGATCAGGTTCTTGGAGATGGCAAGTCCAATACCCGTTCCGCCATACTGAACGGCTTTCGACTGATCGTGTACCTGGTGGAAGGGACGTCCGATCTCGGCTATTTTATCCGGTGATATACCGATACCGGTATCTTCCACATAGAAATGTAATTCCCGGTTTTTGACATGGTATCCATACTTCACATGACCTTTGTCGGTAAACTTGATGGCATTGCCAATCAGGTTATTCAAAATCTGCCGCAAACGGAAGAAGTCGAGGCAGTACATCGTTTGCTTACCTTCTTCGGGTATATCATATATCAAATCGATATCTTTTTCCAGCAGGCTCGTACCTGATGTCAGAAAGGAGGTGTGCACATCACGGATCAATTTATCCAGGTCGTCTGTCATCGGATTGATCTTTACCTGTCCGGCATCCAGTTTGGATATATCCAGCAGGTCGTTGATCAAGCCCATCAGTTGGTTTGCATTATCGGTGATGATCCGGACAAAATTCTTTTTCATATCGTCTTCCAGGAGGATATCTTCGGAGAAGATCAGTTCGAGGAAACCCAGGATGGCATTCATCGGCGTACGTATCTCATGGCTCATGTTAGCCATAAAGGTAGTCTTCAGCTTATCCGATTCTTCCGCGCGGTCACGTTCTTTGATCAGCTCTTCTTCCAATTGTTTCTGATCGGTAATGTCGAGCAGGATACCGTCGTGAACGATATCGTCTTTGTCCATACTGCCCATTGACTGTATTTTATACCAACGTACTTTATTGCCGCTGATATACCGAAAGGTTAAGGATGCAGATTCCAGCAGGCTGTTATTATGGCGTATTTGGGCTTCTACTTCTTTCCGTTCGTCCGGATGGACATGGTTAAAAAATATGTTTAAGTCCTTTTCCATTGCCTCGGCAGTGATCCCAGACGACAACTGCTCTACATTGCTGGAAACAAAATCGAGGCTAAGATGTCCCGAAGGGGTGAGGCGGGAGCGGTAAATGGCCCCATTCACCAGGTTGGTGCTGATTTGGTTCACCAGGTTGGTCTTCAGAAGCTCTTCCTGCGATTGGCGTAGCTTGTTTTCAATTAGTTTACGTTTGGTAATGTCTATGACCAGTCCGTCCCATACAATCTGATCGGCATAATTCTGCCTGGGTTTTTCCGAAAACTCAAGATATTTCAATTCCGAAGTCGCCGGATTGGTATAGCGCAGTTCCAGAATGAAAGGCTTTTCCCGTTCGATTGCCTGGGTGAGTTTTAGCGAATCGGCAGGATGTAATTGTTTATAAAGCAGGGAAGTGTTATTCATCAACTCTTCCGTTTTTAACCCGCAGATTTGCTCGATACCTTTACCCGCATATAGCATTATGGGGGAATTCCCCTTTCTTCTCAACAACTGGAATGAAAAGGCATCGGGCATATTGTCGTTGATGGATTGCAACTTTTCTTCACTCTCGGTTTTTTCCTTCAACAATTCTTCCAACTTGACTTTGTAGTCTTGCAGTTGGAGTTCATGGTTCTTGATATCGGTCACATCGGTTAATGTGACCAGATGCACATTCCGTCCGTCTATCCACGTTAAATAAGATTGGCTGATATGAAACCATCGTTTTAAAACAACATTATGGTTTTCCCATACATACGGGATACCCAACGGCTGTTTCATTACTTCCTTCAATTTACAGAATGGGCATGGCCCATCAAAATTGGATAATACTTTCCAGCATTTTTGTCCTTCAATTTCGTGGGTATACTTTGATTTCAGCGCCTTATTGGCAAAAATAATCTCGTAAGTGCTTAAATCGCACACATACACAGACGACATGGTATTATCCAGCACAATTTGTAAAGGGTCTTCTCTACGATTAACATTTTTGACTTGCATATACGCTCAATGGGTTTAATGTCTTTACTCTTCATTTTTACCTTGTAAACAATAGCTGAACGCTTTCAGCTTGTTATTAGGATTAAATGGTGGTCTTCGATTGATTTGCGCCCAAAAATAGTGCCAGTCGTAGAGCTGAGAGTTGTGATATGTGATTATTTACTTGAATTATTTGGTTTAGGAGAAATTTCGGCACAAGAAATGGTAAATTCAAAACAGGAACCTTTGCCTACCTCCGAGCAGACTTGCAAAGAGCCTCCCATCAGTTCAACCAGATTCTTACAGATGGCCAGCCCCATCCCTGTGCCACCGTATTGAGCTGCCTTCGATTCGTCGTACACCTGGTGGAACGGACGGTAAATATCTTTGATCTTTTCGCCGGATATACCGATACCCGTATCTTCCACAAAGAAATGTAATCCCTGTAGCGTGGGGCGATAGCCAAACTTGATATAACCCTGGTCGGTAAACTTGATAGCATTCCCGATAATATTGTTCAAAACCTGCCGCAAACGGAAATAGTCGAGTGTGAATTCGCCAACCGGATCCTGACCGGATGTGTCTACCCGTAATTCCATCTTTTTGTCGGGGGCAATAACGCCTGATGTAATAAATGAAGCCTGGATATCCTGCATCAGGGTATTCAGATTGCCCTTCTTGGAGACGATTTTCACCTGTCCGGCATCCAGTTTGGAGATATCGAGTAGGTCGTTGATCAGTTTCATCAACTGATGGGCATTATCCGTGATGATGCGTACAAACTCTTTCTCCGTTTGTGGTTCCAACTCCATATCTTCGGAAAAGATCAACTCCAGGAAGCCCAGGATGGCATTCATGGGTGTACGTATTTCATGGCTCATATTGGCCATAAACGTGCTCTTGAGGCGATCAGATTCTTCTGCCTGGTTGCGCGCCTGAATCAGGTCGTTTTCGAGCCGCTTCTGGTCGGTAATATCCATGAGGATGCCATCGTGTACGACAATATTTCCCTGCAAACTCCCTTTCGACTGGAGTTTATACCAGCATAATTCACCACCGCGCATATAACGGAATACCGAAGAAATAGAGTCGGTTTTCGTAGCATCGATCCGTAGTTTATCCAGTATCGGACGGTCTTCTGCATACACATTGACAAAGAAAGGAGCTAAATTTTCCTGTAACCGTGATGCAGGTATGCCACCGGAAAGCAGGTCGATATTATTCGACACGTAATCGAGGATTGTTTTTCCTTCGGCATTCTGGTGGGTACGATAGATGGCGCCCTTCTCCATATTATTGCTGATCTCGTTCACCAGGTCAGCTTTAAGCAAGAGATCCTGCGATTGTTTCAATTTGGATTCCACCTGCTTACGCTGCGTGATATCGATTACCAGTCCGTCCCATACAATTTCGCCGGCGTTGTTCATGCGGGGTATTTCGGATATTTCCAACCATTTCTTCTCCCCCGTCCCGGGCTTTATATATGGAACTTCCAAGGTGAAAGGTTTGCCGGAAGCCGCAGTCCTGACACAGTTCATCACATCATCCGGGTGCATATTGTTGAAGATGGGAGTTACATCCTCGCCCATCTCATTGACTGGAATACCACAGATGTTTTCAACTCCTTTGCTGATATAGAGTAACAACGGCACATTATTTTCCCTTTCGATCAACTGGAAGGTAAATGCATTCGGCATATTATCGCACATGGACTGAAGCTTTTGCTCACTTTCCGTTTTTTCGGCCAGCATCTTTTCCAGTTCATCTTTATAAAGCCGGAGTTGTTCGGCGTTATTCTTGACCTCAGATATATCAGTCACCGTGATCAGGTGTACATCGCGTCCGTCTGTCCACTTCACGATAGAGTCGTTCATCTGAAGCCAACCGTTGAACTGCGGATTGTAATTTTCCCAAAAATAGGGTTCACCGAAGGGTTTTTTTAACACTTCGTGCAACTTGCAATAGGGGCAGGGGCCATCATAAGGGGACAATGCTTTCCAACATTTCATCCCTTCTATTTCATAGGGATACAGGGATTTTAACGCCTTATTGGCAAATACGATTTCGTATGTATCCACATCGCAGACGTATACCGAAGCCGGTGTGTTGTCTAATACGATCTGGAGTGGGTCGTTTCTCAGCGCAGTATCGTGGTTCATCATTAGTCTGTTTGAATCTGCCAAAATTAATTCATTCCTTTCAAATAAGGGCGATTTCCCCCTTTATTTTATCCTTAATGATCCGAAAAAGATAGGAATCCTCGGTTTCTCGTTCCGGTTCTTTAAAGTACGAGGGACAGTTCGAACGCAGCCGGAATCTTCTTTCAACTTGTTTATAGCCTGTTTGACAGCACAATGCAAGGATATTTAGGCGGTTTCGGGGGAGAAAATATGTCGACGTTCGACGGTCAGCTTCCTTTCCTGTTGGCCCGGGTGAAGCATCGGTGACTATGTACTGGTGGCTCCCGGTGTGTCTATGATTGGCGTGAATCATGTAACCACGGAAGTGGCTGGCGGCTAAATGCGTAGGATCGTTTTCGGATACGTAGAAAAAAGTAGATAACACGGACTACTTTTTACACAGTTTCACTACGTAAAGCAGTGTCCAGCGGAGAAAAGTGAGCGGCGTGCCCATGGGGTGCGCCGTTGGTATGTTCGTAAACTTTTGAACTTTATCCGGGTTTCTTTGTTTAGAGAATTGTTAAACCTAGTTAATGTATAAAATAAGATGAGAAAGATTTTCTGGACGATTGGTATCGTATGGCTGTTTTTGGCACAGATTGTTACGGCTCAGGCACAGAAGAACGCACGCGACGGCGCTGCTTTTAGTCATTGGGGTGTGGGTGTGGAAGCCGGTTTGTATGGGTTTGGTGTGCAGGGGGTGACTACATTGTCGCCACTGTTCCAGTTGCGGGCAGGGTTTGATTTCCTGCCGTTGTCGTACGATAAGGCGATCGATTTTGATGCGCCTGTCGTGCTCCCTACCGGTATCCCGTTGCCGGATGGTATGCAACCGGAGTTGGAAGGCGAACTGCGGAATTCGCGGTTGCAGTTTCCGAATGCAAAGCTGATGGTAGACTTTTATCCGGTGAAAGGGGGGATATTTAGTATTACGGGTGGCTTTTATGTAGGGAATAATAAGGTAACTACGGAAGGGATGATCCCTGATTATGATTACTATGTTTCCACCTACGGGCTGAGGCCGGAGTTTGAGTTTCAGGATGTGACGATCCGTCCGAACGATGATGGGAGTTTTGATGCCCGCCTCCGGATGGGGAATGTGTTCAAGCCTTACCTCGGCATCGGGCTTGGGAAGAGTTTGGCCGGTAACAACCGCTTGGGATTCCGCTTTGAGTTGGGAGTAGTGTTTCAGGGCAGCTACACGGTGTCGAGCTCTAATATGACAGGCACGCTGGATGCATCTGATCTTTCCGCGAATTTTGACCTTCCCTTTTCTGATAGCCTCCTAGATTTCTGGCCAATGCTAAACTTCGCTCTAACGTACCGGATCAGATAGCCTGCGCCGCAGCGCGTTTCCCATATAGTTGGCTTTGAATATATCGCCGTGTCCATAACAACAATACCGCTGATGGGGTATTGTCTATACGGACGTGATACCTGCCACCAGACATTCGCCTATTTCATTTTTGCTCCGAAAGCGTACATCTTCAAACCCTCATGAAAATGCGTTGATTTACACACCCCCGGATATAAAATTTTTTTTTATAGAAGGAAGTTTCGCGGAATATGAAAGCTTTTTACCTTGGGGCGCGGGTATAGAGGAAGATGGCGATGAAGGAGTAGATGATGTTGGGAATCCAGGAGGCCACGAAGGGACTGACATAGCCGTTGATGGCAAAGGTGGAGGTGACGGTCATGAAGAGGATGTAGGTGAAACTCAGACCGAGGCCGATACCGATGTTGAGGCCCATGCCGCCCTTTATCTTGCGTGAGGAGAGGGAGGCGCCGATAGTGGTAAGGATAAAGGCAGCCATAACGGCGGCATAGCGTTTGTGGTATTCGATCTGGAAAGTCTGGATATTGGCTACGCCACGCTTTTTCTGACGGTCGATGTAGGTACGGAGTTGCGCTGAGGTCATGGTCTCACAATCGTTGACCGAGATGAGGAAGTCGGAGGGGACGATGGTGAGCACCGTATCCTTACGCGTCCCGGTGGTGATGTTCTCGCGCATACCGTCAAAATCGCGTATCATGTAGTCCATGATGGTCCAGTTGTAAAGCGAGTCGTATTTGATCCGTTCGGCGGTGAGGCGCGAGATCAGTTGCTTCTCGTTGAAATGCTCCAGGGAGAACCGGTAGCCCATATTGGCATCGGCGCTGTAGCGGTCGAAATAGGCGATTACGCCCGGTTCTACTTCGAGCTGGATGTTTTTGGCCGATTCCACCTTCCGGTTTTTGATATACTTGTTCATGAAGTCGATACGCGTCACGTTGGCCGGCGGAATGATGTAAGCATTGAGTACAAAGGTAGACAGGGCGATGATGGCGGCGGATATCATGTAGGGGCGCATCAGGCGGTTGAAACTCATCCCGCTGGCCAGCATGGCGATGATCTCCGACCGGTCGGCCAGCCGCGAGGTGAAGAAGATCACGGCGATAAAGGTGAACAGCGGGCTGAAGAGGTTGGCAAAGTAGGGGACGAAGTTCATGTAATAATCGAAGATGATTGCTTTGAGCGGTACATCCGGATTGAGGAACTTGTCGATCTTCTCATTGATATCGAACACCACCGAGATCGAGATGATCAGTACGATAGCAAAAATATAGGTGCCCAGGAACTGTTTGATAATGTACCTGTCGACGCGGCTCAACTTCCAATCGATCTTTTTTTTCATACGCGGTGGTTTAATTGACGAACCATACGTGCTTTCCATTCACTGTAATCGCCCTCGATGATATGGGTGCGCGCCATGCGGATGAGGCGGAGGTAGAAGGCCAGGTTGTGCAGCGTAGCGATCTGGTAGCCCAGGTATTCGCCTACCTTGATAAGGTGGTGGAGGTAGGCCTTGCTGTACATCTGGTCTACGTAGGAGGTGCCTTCGGGATCGATAGGCGAGAAGTCGGTCGCCCATTTTTTATTGCGCATATTGATAGTGCCGTGTTCGGTGAAGAGCTGCCCGTTGCGACCGTTGCGGGTAGGCATGATACAGTCGAACATATCTACGCCACGCTCGATGGCTTCGAGCAGGTTGACGGGTGTACCTACTCCCATCAGGTAACGGGGTTTGTCCAGCGGAAGGATCTCGTTCACCACTTCGATCATCTCATACATCTTTTCAGTGGGTTCGCCCACGGCCAGTCCGCCGATGGCGTTGCCGTCGGCTCCGAGGCGGGCAATGTTCTCGGCCGCACGCCGGCGCAGGTCGGGATAGACACAACCCTGCACGATGGGGAAGAGGCTCTGTGGGTGTCCGTATTTGGGTTCGGTGCTGTTGAAACGGGCAAAGCAACGGTCGAGCCAACGCTCGGTGAGTTGGAGCGAGCGGAGGGCATAGTCGAAGTCGGCATCGCCAGGACAACATTCATCGAACGCCATGATGATATCCGCCCCGATGGAGCGTTGGATATCCATTACACTTTCGGGCGTGAACAAATGCTTGGATCCGTCGATATGGGAGCGGAACTCGGCGCCTTCTTCCTTCAGCTTGCGGTTTTCAGAGAGTGAAAATACCTGGAAGCCGCCGCTGTCGGTGAGCATGGGGCCGTCCCAACTGTTAAACTTATGTAATCCGCCGGCCTGTTCCAGGATTTGGATGCCGGGACGGAGGTAAAGGTGGTAGGTATTGCCGAGGATGATCTGCGCCCGGGTGTCGTCTTTCAGTTCATGCATCTGCATGGCTTTTACAGTTCCCTGTGTGCCTACAGGCATGAAAATGGGCGTCTCAATTACGCCGTGTCCGGTCGTAATCAAGCCCGCCCTTGCATTTGATTTTGTATCGTTCGCTTGTATCGTAAAAGTCATGCGGCAAAAATTTGCGGCAAAGGTAATGCTTTTCTGTTAGAATCCGAAGTCGTCTACCTTGATATCCAACACCTTTTCTGCCGCCGGTTTTTCTACCCGCTGATGTACCTCATTGGCTTTGACGATGATCGCCCGGTGCGGACGTACGGGACAGATAGACTCGCAACCGCCGCAACCGATACATAGATGTGGCTCTACGACAGGCACTGTGAGTGTTGAACCCTCCTTATACAGTTCCATGTGTACAGCTTGTGTGGGGCAGTGTTCGGAGCAGGCGCCGCAGTCGGTGTTCTCCGTCTCCACGATGCAACGGTTGAGAAAAAATTCGGCGATACCTACCTGCGTAGTTGCCTTTTCGTCTTTGGTGAGCGGCAGGATGGCCTGTGTGGGGCATACTTCGGAGCAGATGGTGCACTCGTAGTTGCAGTAGCTGCTGTCGTAAGATACATACGGGCGGAGCAAATGGTCCCATCCGTATTGCAGTCCGGCCGGTTTGAGTACCTGGCTGGGGCACTTCACCACACAGATATGGCATCCTGTACATTTTTCTGTGAAATGTTCCTGGTTGACCGATCCCGGAGGGGTGACCGGCATTGCATGATCCCCGGAACCCTTGCCTGTACTCGCGCTGTGGTGCCCTTTGGCCAGAACCGACACCACAGGTGTGGAGGCGGCCAAGGTGACGCCGGTTGCCAGGAACGTACGCCGGCTGTTGGCTACGTCAGGCTGTGCCAACGGTTGCACGTCCGAAAGGGTGGGGGCTTGGGGTGCTTCCTGTTTGCGTTTCCCGAAGGAAGGATTGAAGGTGTATTTGATGCTTCCTTTTTTACAATCGGACAGGCAGTTGAAGCAGTTCACACAGCGGGAACTGTCTACGATGAATTCTTTTGAATCGATCGCTTCTGCTTTGCAACTGCGTTCGCAGATACTGCAACTGATGCATGTGTCCGGGTTGATTGTGACGCGGAACAGGGAGTAGCGTGATACCAGGCTGAGCAATCCGCCTACGGGGCAGAGGGTGTTGCAGAGCAATCGCCCGCGCCAGACTACCATGCCGACGAATACGCCGAGGGCAAGGATACCGGCTATAAAACCGGTGGTGGTGACGGTGCTGATCGATACATGGAAGAACGTATAATTGTCGGCCTTCGCCAGGAGGTCGGCCAACAGGTTATTGCCCCATACTGCCACGGGACGGAAGAGGTTGGTGGCGATTCGTCCGAAGTTGCTGTAAGGGTCGAGCAGCATGGCTCCTTCGGCAATACCGAACACTGCCGGTATAAATACCAGCGCCGTGAGCGTATAGCGTAAGGCGGCAGGCGGTCTCTTAAAACTGAAACGGCGAGATCCTTTCGTCTTTTTTTTGCCGATGCAGTAGATACGGTTGATTACGTCTTGCAGGATCCCTGCCGGACAGATTACCGAGCAATACACACGCCCCAGCAGGAAGGCCAGTACCAACTGGAACACCACCACGGCTACCATGCCTGAGAACAAGGCCGGAATGAGCTGAAGGTGTAGTATGTCTTGCCAGCTTGTGGGGGTAAGACTTCTGAAATCAATAAAAAGCAACAAGACAGGAATGAAGAAGAGGATTGCGAGTACAACCCGCAATCCTTTTAAATAATGAGGATATTTCATCCGTGTAGACAGTTAAATTTTTATGCGTTGGATATTAAGCGCCTTCAGGTCGGTGGTACCCAGTTTCAGGCTGGCGCCTTTACCGATATGCCCTACGGCATCCATATCCAGTTTCTTTACCTGGTTGAACATACCCAGCGCCGCTGTATCGATGGCTACGATATTGGGTGAGGCGATGAGGGACTTCAGTGTAGCCACGTCGGCCACACTCTTGCCCTGCGGACCGTTCTGGTGCATCATGCGATAGGCGTCCACAATGTTGAGTACCGGCTTCTTGTCCCAGGTACAGATATCGGCGATACACTGCTGGAGGTCGCTCTGATGGAAGATCCGGCGATCCCATACGATACCCATGTAATTTTTCATGGCGCAGCTCAGTTTGGCGCCGCCGTGGTTCTTGAGGATGGGCACGTTGATCCAGGCATCGGCTTCGATCAGCGATTCGTGTATCTTGGCGCTCTTCAGGCTTACACCTTTAGGCAAGGCTACTTCCTTGTAGTATTTCTCTTCGTTGCCAGGCATTACCACGGCGCCGGCTGCTTTGGCGGCTTCGGCGATGCCGCTGCTTTCGTAGCATTTCTGCCAGTTGTCGCAGGTGTGGTCGAATACGGTCACTTTGGATGCGCCAGCGTCGAGACACATCTTCACCAATGCCTGGATGAGTTCGGGGTTGGTGTTACCGGCCATTTCCGGAGCACGGTCCCAGCCGATATTCGGTTTGATCACTATTTTTTGTCCTTTTTTGACAAAAGCGCCAATCCCTCCCAATGTTTCCAGCGCTTTGCTGAGCATGGCTGCGGGTTCGCCGCCCATGACGGCAACCATGTCGGGAGCGGCTTCCACTACCATGGTATTAGACTTCAAGGCTGCTTGTAAACCCTCAAAATTCAATGACAGCGCGGCACTTGTGGCCAGACTGGTTTTTAGAAAATCACGACGTTTCATGTTGTTTTTTACTTAGTGAGATTACTTGGATTAGAACACATTGAAAACAAAGGTAGTTATTCTTTGCCAATCCGTTGATATGCTGAATAAAAAAAGTATGATCAACTCGGTTTTTCCTAACAAAAAAATAGAGGGTGTGTCATAATCCTCCTTTAGCATACAGGATTACACAGATTAGACTGATGACCACGGATTTCATTTTATTGAAATAATATCGTTTAAAATGATCGATCCGTGGTAATCAGTCTAATCTGTGTAATCTGTGTGCCGGACTACTTATGGTGTTATAAATTCTCTTGCTTGTCTATTTCTTTCAATTCTTTCAAACGGATTTCCACTTCTTCCTTTTCTTTGATCAGGCGGAGCTCTTCGTGACTCAGTTGTTCTTTCCGATATCTTAATGCCCATCCGATAACGTCGTTCAACTCGTTGTAATTAAGGTGCCGCAGGTTGGCTTTTACCAATGTCAGGGCAGATCGTTTTGATGTTCTTTTTGCAACTTCCATATTCTAGCTAAATTTGTAATTACTAATACTATCATGATAACAAGACGAAGAATTATATTGTTGTAAAAAACGTGAAATTAGCCCAATATTTGTAATCCTCTGCTTATCTTTGACGTCCGGAAGAAAATAAAAAAATCAGACATATGATGGAACAACCTCAATTGAATGGTCACAACAAAGATGAGTACCCTCCTATGCATACGGCCGAACATATTTTGAATCAGACGATGGTACGCATGTTTGGTTGTCCGCGGTCGATGAATGCCCATATCGAACGCAAGAAAAGCAAATGTGATTACCTCCTGTCTGAAGCCCCTACCGAGGCTCAGATGGATGAAGTGGAACGGACGGTGAACGAGGTGATAGACCGCCATCTGCCTGTCAGCATTGATTTTATGTCACGCGAAGAGGCTGCCGTACTGGTAGATCTCAATAAACTTCCGGCCGGTGCGAGCGATACGCTGCGCGTTGTACGTGTGGGTGATTATGATGCCTGTGCCTGCATCGGTTCCCATGTGGGAAATACCTCCGAAGTAGGACACTTCAAACTGCTTAACTATGATTATGCCGACGGACGGCTCAGGCTGCGTTTCAAACTGACGGAATAAAATACCCCTGCGGGGTACACTGAGTAAATATTTTATGTAAGTTTGCAAGCGTTAAAACGAGACAATTATTATCGATTTAAATAGATTAGTTATGCAAAGCATTGACAAATTCAATTTTGCCGGCAAAAAGGCATTTGTGAGGGTTGACTTTAATGTCCCCCTGGACGAAAACTTCAACATCACGGACGATACGCGTATCCGTGCAGCACTTCCCACGCTGAAAAAGATCCTCGGCGAAGGAGGCAGTGTAATCATCGGTTCACACCTGGGACGTCCGAAAGGCGTGACAGACAAATATTCTCTCCGCTACATCCTGGGGCATGTATCCGAACTGCTGGGTGTAGACGTACAGTTTGCCAATGACTGCGTAGGCGAAGAAGCTGCGATCAAGGCCGCCGCCCTCCAACCGGGTGAAGCCCTGCTGCTGGAAAACCTCCGATTTTATGCCGAAGAAGAAGGTAAGCCCCGCGGACTGGCCGAAGATGCTTCGGACGACGAAAAGAAAGCCGCCAAGAAAGCCGTGAAGGAAAGCCAGAAGACATTCACAAAGACTTTGGCTTCGTATGCCGACTGCTATGTGAATGATGCCTTCGGTACCGCTCACCGGGCACATGCTTCCACAGCGTTGATCGCCGACTATTTCGATACCGACCACAAAATGTTCGGTTATCTGATGGAAAAAGAAGTGAATGCCGTGGAAAAGGTGATGAAAGACATCAACCGTCCGTTCACTGCTATCATGGGTGGGTCGAAGGTTTCTTCCAAGATCGAGATCATCGAAAACCTGCTGAGCAAGGTGGATAACCTGATCATCACCGGTGGTATGACCTATACTTTTGCAAAAGCACAGGGTGGAAAGATCGGTAAATCCATTGTGGAAGACGATAAGCTGGATCTGGCCCTCGAACTGATGCAGAAAGCCAAAGAAAAAGGTGTAAACCTTGTGTTGGCTGTGGATGCGAAAATTGCCGACGACTTCAGCAACGATGCCAACACGCAGTTCTGCGCCGTAAATGAAATTCCCGACGCATGGGAAGGTTTGGATATCGGTCCGAAAACAGAAGTGATCTATGCCGACGTGATCAAGAAATCCAAAACTATCTTGTGGAATGGTCCGACGGGCGTGTTCGAATTCGATAACTTCACACACGGCTCTCGTTCTGTAGGAGATGCCATTGTGGATGCTACAAAGAACGGCGCCTTCTCTTTAGTAGGTGGTGGCGACTCTGTGGCCTGTGTGAACAAGTTCGGTATCGCCGATCAGGTATCTTACGTATCTACCGGCGGCGGCGCTCTGCTCGAAGCCATCGAAGGCAAGACTCTGCCAGGTATTGCCGCCGTTCAAGATCTACCCTATTGATCACATCCCTGTATCGAACCATACTTACATCACAACAAGGGCTGACGGTTTTTTCGTCAGCCCTTGTTTGCTTCCATGAGTGTTTGGGCTTAATGCGTAGATCAGATCTGTCTGAACTTGAATCCCCCCTGTTTAGGCTTTCGATAGGTATTCCTTGAAGGCTGTAAAGTCTTTGGGGAGGTGGGTGCTTTGCTTGGTGCCTTGCATAAAGGCGCGGAGCTTGGAGGGTATATCGATATCGGATTGGAGGATGCTGTCGACGGTTTCCTTGAATTTGGCCGGATGGGCTGTTTCGAGGAAGAAGCCGGTTTCGCCCGGACGGAGGTCGTTCTCCAGGGCTTGGTAGCCGCAGGCGCCGTGGGGGTCTAGGAGGTAGCCGGAGGCATAGACATGGCGAATGGTAGCAGCTATTTCTTCATCGGTGAAGCGGTAGCCGGTGATCAGGGAGGTGATGGCCTGGTGTGTTTGCTCGTTGTTGCCGTAGAGGTCGAGGATTCGGGCGAAGTTGCTCGGATCGCCTACGTCCATGGCGTTGGCGATGGTCGCCACGGATGGGCGGGGGCGGTAGGCGCCTGTTTGGAGGTATTCGAGGAATACATCATTGCGGTTATTGGCGGCAATGAAGCGTTTGATGGGTAGCCCCATCCTGTGGGCAAACAGACCGGCGGTTATGTTGCCGAAGTTGCCGCTCGGTACGCAGGCTACCAGGTTACCGGCCCGGCCGAAGCGGTCGAGTTGGGCGTAGGCGTGGAAGTAATAAAACGATTGCGGCAAGAACCGGGCCACGTTGATTGAGTTGGCCGAGGTAAGCAGCATCTTCCGGTTCAGTTCTTCGTCTATAAAGGCCGTTTTTACCAATGCCTGGCAATCGTCGAAGGTGCCGTCTATTTCCAGTGCGGTGATGTTTTGTCCCAGGGTAGTGAACTGGCATTCCTGTATCGGGCTCACTTTCCCTTTCGGGTAGAGTACAAACACCCGGATGCCCTCCACGCCGAGGAAACCATTGGCTACGGCGCTGCCGGTATCACCCGAGGTGGCTACCAACACGTTTACATCCTTCAGTCCGTTCTTGCGGATGAAATATCCCAGCAACCGTGCCATGAAGCGTGCGCCTACATCCTTGAAGGCGAGGGTAGGACCATGGTAAAGTTCCAGGCTGTAGATGGTCTCGGTTACCTTTACCACTGGGGTATCGAATGCCAGCGTGTCCTTTACGATCGCATCCAGCGTATCCGGTTCGATATCCTGGCCAAAGAAGGCACGGGCTACCGTGCAGGCTATCTGGTGAAAAGACTGGTTGCAGAGATTAGCGATCGTCTGATCGTCCAGCCGGATAATCTGTTGGGGCATATAGAGGCCTTTGTCGCTTGCGAGTCCTTTTACGACAGCTTCTTCGAGGGAAGCGAAGGGGGCTTGTTGGTTGGTGCTGTAATAGTTCATTATAGATGATGAATGATTAACGATGAATAATTAATGAAGAATGGAAGATGCGGAATCAGGCGAACAGTTCGCGGATGAAGGCATCGTTTTCGAGGATACCGTATTTGCCTTCGGCTACAGCCAACTCGTCGTAGCAAGTGACGGCATCGGGCGCCTGTCCCGGTTTGTAGATGATGAAGGGGATAGGCGCGTTGGTATGTGTACGGATGGCACAGGGGGTAGGGTGATCGGGCAGTACGGCGATGGCTACCGGTTCGTCCCACGTCTGCAACGCCTCGTAGATGGGGCCTACGATGCGGCTGTCGAGGTTTTCGATGGTGCGTACTTTCAGTTTTACGTCGCCTTCATGGCCGGCTTCGTCGCTGGCCTCGATATGGAGGTATACGAAATCGTGCCGTTTCAGGGCGTCCAATGCCGCTTGCGCTTTGCCTTCGTAATTAGTATCATACAGGCCGGTGGCGCCTGCTACCTGGATCACTTCCAGGCCGGCATAACGTCCGATCCCGCGGATCAGGTCTACCGCCGAGATCACGGCGCCGCTGCGGAAACCATACATCTCCGGCATCGTCTGCATGGCCGGACGGTAACCGGGCGACCAGGGCCAGATACTGTTGGCCGGATCTTTGCCTGCGGCTATGCGCCGGAGGTTGACCGGGTGGGAGGGGAGTATCTCCTGCGAACGGAGGATGAGATCGTTGAGCAACCAGGCTGTCATTTCCGCTTCGGGCGTTTGAGCCTTGATAAGCAACGGACGGAATGGGTGTAACGGCACGTCGTGAGGCGGCGTACAGTCCAGACGGGCATCGCCACCCTTTACCACCAGCAGGTGGCGATAGGATACGCCGGTGTGAAAGCGGATCTGCCCATTGCCCAGTTCCTGGTCGAGGAAGCGGATCAGTTCGTCGGCTTCTTCGGTTGATATATGGCCGGCAGAGTGATTGATCAAGAAAGTACCCTTGACACAGATCAGGTTGCAACGCATAGCCATTTCACCGGGATGCAGTTCCACGCCGATGCTGGCGGCTTCGAGCACGCCTCGCCCCTGGTAGACGGTGGGCAGGTCGTATCCCAGCACCGCCATATTGGCTACTTCGCTGCCGGGATGAAAACCATCGGGGATGGTTTTCATGCGTCCCGTTACACCCAGTTGCGCCAGTTTGTCCATGTTTGGAGTACGGGCATACTGCAAGGGTGTTTTGTATCCCAACATTTCGATGGGCTCGTCGGCCATGCCGTCGCCAAGGATGATGATACTCTTCATAATTCAAACATATTATGGGGCAGGACAGGCCTGCCCGCTGTATTACCGGATATTGGCGATCGAGATGATGTCGGCAAACACGCCTGCGGCGGTTACTCCGGCACCAGCACCATATCCTTTGATGATCATCGGATACTCGTGATACCGTTCGGTAGATATCATGATGATGTTGTTGCTGCCCTCCAGTTCGTAGAACGGATGGTGGCTGTCTACTTCCATCAGGCCCAACTCGCATTCGCCTTTGTCCATGCGCGCAACGAAGCGGATGCGTTTCCGTTCGTTTTCCACCCGCTGCCGATAGACTTCAAATTCAGCATCCATCTGTGTGATGTTCTTCCAGAACTCATCCAGCGTTCCTTCGAAATATTTCTCGGGGATGAAGCGTTCCAGTTTTACATCGGCCTGTTCTACATGATAGCCGGCTTCGCGTGCGAGGATCACCAGTTTACGGTTCACGTCCTTTCCGCTCAGGTCGATGCGCGGATCGGGTTCGGAGTAACCGGCTTCCTTGGCCATACGGATGGCTTTGCTCAGCGGAATAGTGGCGCTTACGGTATTGAAGATGTAGTTGAGCGTACCCGAGAGAACGGCTTCCAGCCGGAGGATATGGTCGCCGCTGTTGATCAGGTCGTTCATCGTGTTGATGATCGGCAGGCCCGCGCCCACGTTCGTTTCGAACAGAAACTTGATGTTGCGCTTGCGCGCCGTTTCTTTCAGGCGGATATAGTTCACGTAGGAAGATGAGGCCGCTTCTTTGTTGGCTGCCACCACCGATACGCTATTGTTCATCAGTTTTTCGTAGATGGAGGCCACCTGTGCACTGGCGGTGCAATCTACGAACACGGCATTGAAGATGTTCATGTTCTTGATCTCCTCGCACAATATCTCCGGGGTGCAGGTGATGCCTTCTTTCTTCATCAACTCCACGCAGTTGCCGGGGTTCAGACCTTCGCGCAGGAACAGGGCTTTCTTGGAGTTGGATACGCCCACTACGTTCAGCTTCAACCCGTTTTGCTGCATCAGTTTAGGCTGTTGCACCCGGATTTGTTCCAGGAGATTGCTGCCTACCGTACCCACACCTGCTATAAAAAGGTTCAACACCATATATTCAGACAGGAAAAAAGAGTCGTGGATCGAGTTCAGCGCCTTACGCAGGTATTTCAGTTTGATTACGAACGAGATGTTGGTCTCAGACGCACCCTGGGCGCAAGCGATCACACTGATGCCGGCGCGTCCCAGCGTGCCGAACAACTTACCGGCAATGCCCGGCGTACGTTTCATATTCTCACCCACGATCGCTACGGTGGCCAGGTCTTTCTCGGCGATCACATCGGTGATCTCTCCCTGTGTACGCTCGAGGGCGAACTCTTCGTTGAGCACTTCCACGGCCAGATCGGCGTCGGCGTTGCGTACGGCAAAGGTCGTATTGTTTTCCGAACTGGCCTGCGATACCATGAACACTGAGATGCCACTCTTGGCCAGTGTCTTGAAAATACGGTAGTTGACCCCGATCACTCCTACCATGCCGAGCCCCTGTACGGTGATGAGGCAGGTATCGTTGATGGAGGATATCCCTTTGATGATGGCTTTCCGCTCTTCCACCACCTTCTCCTTGGAGATGTAGGTGCCCGGTGCATCCGGATTGAAGGTGTTACGGACGCGGATGGGAATATTCTTATGATATACGGGGTAGATGGTAGGGGGATAGATTACCTTGGCGCCGAAGTTGCAAAGTTCCATGGCTTCGGTAAAACTCAGGCGGTCTATCACATACGCCGAACTGATCACGCGCGGGTCGGCCGTCATGAAACCGTCTACGTCTGTCCAGATTTCCAGTACAGATGCGTTCAGGGTAGCGGCCAGGATAGCCGCCGTATAGTCTGAACCGCCACGGCCGAGGTTGGTGACTTCGCCAGTGATAGCGTGGGATGAGATGAAGCCGGGTACCAGTGATACCTTCGGCAGGGTGGCAAAGGTTTCGGCGATCAGCCGGTTGGTGCTATCGAAATCTACAATGTGTTTGTTGAACTGCGGGGTGGTTTTGATAAACTTGCGTGAATCAAACAGTTTGGCGCCGCTGATCACGTTGGATACGATCACCGACGAGATACGCTCGCCATAGCTCACGATCGTATCCGATGTTTTGGACGAGAGGTCGGTGATGAGGTAAACGCCGCGGAAGATATTGCCCAACTCGTCCAGCAACGCCATTACCTTTTCCTGCACTTCCTTGCGCACGGAAGGGTGGGGCAGTACGCCTTCGATCACGTCGAGGTGGCGGGTGATGATCTCCGAGAATTCCCTTTCGTATCCCACATCTCCTTTGGATGCCATGGACGCGGTGAGTAACAACTTATCTGTGATGCCTCCCAGGGCGGAAACGACTACTACAACAGGCTCATCGATGGCCTCTACGATCTTTTTTACATTTAAAATGCTATTCACGGAACCTACGGACGTTCCGCCGAATTTCAATACTTTCATGTATGCTGAATGTTGAAATGGTGAATGAATAAAAAGGATTAGGGAAAAGATGCAATACGAAGGATTGCAACAACGCAGAGCCTGGCCGCTGCCATTGTTATTTGTAGATCTGAACCCCCCAGGGGGTCATCAGGGCCCATGTGTAATAGGCGATGCCTACAGGTAATAGGTGATGCATTTTATTCATTATATCGAATTGTAGGGACAAAAATACGTTTTTTTTCTAATATGCAAGTGCTTTATGCCAAATAACTGACGGATTGTAAAAAAGAGTGGAACTTTTATGTCCTGATTATCAGAAATGATGTATTTTTGCATCTTACTATTGATGATCACACAAGGCAAGAACACTTACTTAAAATAATCCATAATGAGAATCCTGATGAAAATAATTTTAACCGTATTGCTATTACTCCCGCTGCTATCGCTGCATGCACAGACGGGAAATCAAAGCCAATCAACCGATAAAGAAGTATTTGTATTTAAGTTTACGCCGGGCGACGATATTTTTTACGACAATATCTTCACCAATGGCGAAGAGCTGCAACGGCTGTTCGACCTGATCGAACAATACCGTACACAGATCGAAAGTCGCGCGCTTACGATCTATGTGGAGGGTTATTGTGCCTCGGGACCGGATAATGAAGCCAATCGCCAGCTGGCGATGATACGCTCCAACCGCGTGAAGTCCAGACTGATCCAGAGTAAGGGACTGGTAGAAGACTACTTTAAGACTACCAATCGCGCCGTGGCTTACGGAAACGAACCGGATGCCGGAGTGATCATCCTCCACGTATCCGGTCGGCCTGCCGTAGACCAACCGGCTGTGGTAGTCAGGGACGAACCGAAACAACAGCCCTCCGCTGTACAGGAGATGAAGCCGGCTACCGTGCAGGAAACAGCACAAACTACGCAGGATCAACAGCTAACAGGAAGGCAGACTTTTCTGTTCAAATTCACGCCGGGTGATGATATCTTTTACGATACACAATTTACCAACGGTGAAGAACTTCAGCGGCTGTTCAATTTGTTGGATCGTTACCGTATGGAACTGTCACGTAAAGAACTTACGATCCGGGTGGAGGGCTATTGTGCATCGGAAGCAGACAGGGATGCGAACCGCCGGATGGCGATGATCCGTTCCAACCGTGTGAAATCCCGGTTGATTGAAAGCAAAGGACTCGTAGAAGATAATTTTAATACAGTCAACCGCGCTGTGCCGTACGAAGGCGAAACGGATATGAACGTGCTGATCCTAGATGTGCCTGAGGTGGTAATAGATATAGCGCCTGTCTTGACTACCGACCAGCCTGAGCCGGTAACTGTGAAGACTACGGATGAACCTGTAACAACGGATGCCCTGGTGATAGCACTGCCCCGGCAGCAGGAAGAGTTAGTCGTTTCTGATCCGTCAGTCGTTCCTGCTCAACCGCTGGACGAAGCGCCGCAGCCGGAAACGATCCGCCCCATGGAAGATGCCGTGCAACAGCCGTCCTATGAAAGTCAGGAAACGGATACCGTAGAACGTGAAAAGATGATCAAATCATACTTCGGCACTGTAGCCAATGGGAATAATAAGCCCGAAGGTACCTGGTCGTTGCGCGCTAACCTGTTGTACCGCCTGGCCAATATGGTCAACGCCGGTGTGGAATGGAAACCTTCCGGAAGCCTCGGTATACTGCTCAATGCCGGTTGGTCGGGAACGGAATGGAGTGGGGGCGACCGCAAATTGCGCCTCTGGATGGTATCGCCCGAACTGCGCTGGTACCTGGGTGAAGACAACTGCTGGTTCCTTGGCGTGGAAGCCCACGCTGGTAAGTTCAATATCAAATTGAGCGATACCGGCTATCAGGGTAATTTTATGGGAGGGGGCTTTACGGCCGGTTACCGTGCCCGTCTGAGCCGTTATTTCGATATGGATTTCAGTCTTGGCCTGGGCTATATCTACTCCGCGTATGACGAATATTACCGTGAAAACGGCGAAAGCGTGAAAATCAACGAACAACGTCTCAATAAAAACATCTTCGGCCCCACACAGGCCGGGGTGTCGCTGATCTGGAAACTGAAATAACGGATCAACCCAATTGTCTTTTCCTGAAAAAAGTTGTTTCAGATTTGGTTGGTTTTCCTTTATAAAAAAACTTTTTTATATCCGGGGGTGTGTAAATCAACGCATTTTTATGTGGGTTTGAATATAGCTTGAAGACTATCTTGTAAATAGAAAACAAGAGTAATTTGGCTCCCCGCCTAGACAGGCGGCGGGGAGCCGAGTTACTCTTGTTTTCTATTTACAAGATAGCCTTATTTACTATTAATGTCACCACATAAAAAACATTCACATACGTCGGAACTAGATAGCCACGGATTATTACGGTTGCTGGGATTGGGAAGCAGGATGGTGGGAGTGGTGTGGATGCGGGCTGGGAGGAGGGCATGCACAGGGGGATGGAGGTGCTGGGGCGCTGATGAAAATAAGGGAATGGAGGTGAGAAAGAGGAGGTTTTGGATGTGAAAGTGAAAAGAATGTATTTTTTTTGTAACCGGTTTCAGCTTGTGGTTGTCCTATATGCAAATGCTGATTAGTAACAATTAAAATGACAAAGAGATGGACGATGTAATTCCTATTTTAGGCATCATTTTTGGATGCGGCGTTCCAGTGGTTTTAGGCTCAATTCTGGGCTTTGTGCATATCCGGGGGCGTAATGCCGAACGCCTTGCGATGATTGAAAGAGGTATTATACCCCAGGAGATTGAGAAACCGGAAAAGAAATCCAACCGTTATCCGGCTTTACGCAATGGACTGGTGATGATTGGCCTTGCTGTAGGATTCCTGGTTGGAATGTTGATAGATCCGTTGTTGGATTCTTATTGGGCAAGCGGGTTAACGCTGATTGTAATGGCCATCCTTTTCGGAGGCGTTGGTTTTATCGTCTACTTCTTCCTCTCGCGGAAGATGGAGCATGCCGACGATGTTTACGAACTGAACAAACCCTCCAGGTAAAGGGCGCGGATGGACGAAAAGCAATGGATCAGGCAAATCCTGGCAGGCGATATGCAAAGTTTCACCTGCCTGGTAGCGAAGTATGAGAAGATGGCTTATACCATTGCTTTTCGTATCCTGGAAAACCGTGAAGAAGCCGAAGAGGTGGTACAGGATGCGTTTGTGAAAATGTACCGGGCATTACCTGCCTTCCAGTTTGAAAGTAAATTTTCGACCTGGTTCTACCGCATCGTTTACCGTACGGCGCTCACGGCACACCGGCAACGACGCTTTTTTGTGGCGTATGAAGATGCAGGGGCGGATACGTTGACTGATACTGAAATTGAATCTGCAACCGATTTGTTGGAACAGAAAGACCGGCAAGCTGTTGTGCGGGATGTGCTCAGTCGCCTTTCGGCCGACGAATCCCTACTGCTCACGCTCTATTATCTGGAAGAATGTTCGGTGGAAGATATCCATCAGATCACGGGACTAACGGCTTCCAATATCAAAGTAAAACTGTTTCGCGGACGTAAACGTTTCTACGAGACATTGCAACAGATTATGCACACAGAAATGGCAACTATCCGATGAAAAGGGAAGACAAACAAATTGACAAACTGACGCGCCGTCTGATGGAAGGGACGACGGAAAAACCTTCGGCCGAGCTGATGAACCGCATCATGAAACAGGTGGTGAAGGAACAGCATACCGTTCGCAAAGCCCATAATTTCTCGCGTCCTGTGGTTGCCTGGATGGTGGGCGGATTACTTGCCTATTTCTTGCTGGCCGGTGGACTGGGTTACCTGCTGCTGAGCCAACCGTCAGCTGCAGAGGATGTTAGCCTTTTGCTGAAAGAGATGTCCCCCTTTGTGGCTGCCCTAACCGGTGGCGCCTCCCTCTTCTTCTTCTGCGCGCAACTGGACAACTGGCTTCGCTGGAAACGGCATGATGCTGCCGGGAAATGAGCCTGGAGGCGTAGTGCCTGCTTCAAGCGAACAACTAATGATACAAAATGAACGGAGGGGAAGCCACTGTGGCTTTCCCCTCCGGTGTTATAATCAGGTAGCTGTCGAATGCGTGTCTCACTGATAGTATTCCCTGATTATTTCCTGCATACGGACATTTCCTGTATCTGTATCTCCTGTTTCTTTACGTAGCTTCAGCAACTCAGTTTTCATTTGCGCAATGACTGAGGCATATTGCGGGTTGGCATACTGGTTCTTGTTTTCATACGGATCGGTTTGCAGATCGTAGAACTCCCAGGCAGGCGCAGACGATTGCTTTTCAGATCCTTTGGTCTGCAGCGGATCGCCATACAGGAACATCAACTTGTACCGGTGGTTGCGGATACCGAAGTGCGCCGGACGGATCGCATGTTGTGTCCAGTAACGGTAATACATGGCCTGTCGCCAGTCGGCTGGCGTCTCTCCCCGCAGGTTGGCACGAAAACTGTGTCCTTGCGATTGTGCCGGTGTCTGTACACCGGCGTAATCGGCCAGGAGGGAGGCGAAGTCTATATTCAATATAAGATCCTTGTTGCGTGTACCCGCCGGTATCTCTTTCGGATAACGGATCACGAACGGCATACGGAGCGATTCTTCATACATCATCCGTTTGTCGAAGAAACCGTGTTCGCCCAGGAAGTAGCCCTGGTCGGAGACATAGACCACGATTGTATTTTTATCCAGCCCTTGTTCATCCAGGAAGCGGAGCAGGCGGCCGATATTGTCGTCGATGGCAGCCCCACACCGCAAGTAGTCGCGGATCAGTTTCTGGTAAATCTGCCGGCGTGCAATCTCTTTATCCATCCCTTGTGTAGTGAAGGGTAGTTCCGGATAGATGCACCACCATTTGGATGGGTCTTTGGAGGCCGTCTCCCAGCGCTGGCCAAGGTTCTCCAGTTGTTGTCCCGGGAAGGTGCGGCCGGAGGCGGATGTGTCAAACTCCATCAGGTTGGCCGGTTCGGGAAAGACCACGTCATCGTACAGGTGCTTCATCCGTTCGGGAAAATCCCAAGGCTCGTGCGTAGCTTTGAAGTGGCACATCATCAGGAAAGGCTTCTCCGGATCGCGGTTGCGGATCCATTCGATGGTCTTGTCTGTCACGATATCCGTAGAGAATCCCCGGATGGTATCGCCTTGCCGACCAGCATCGTCGTCTACCCAGTTGGCGGCCGTTTTCATGATTGGGTTGAAATATTCACCCTGATCGTGGAAGACGCAGAAATCGTCGAACCCGGCTGGTTGCTTCTTCAAGTGCCATTTCCCAAAGAGGGCGGTCTGGTAACCGCCGGCCTGGAGTTGTTTGGCGATATTGTCGGCTTCGGGATACAAGGCATCACTCAGCGTATACACACCGTTTCGGTGGCTGTAGGCGCCGGTCAGGATGGAGGCACGGCTGGGTACGGAGATGGAGTTGGTACAGAAGGCGTTATCCAGCACACAGCCTTCGCGGGCCAACCGGCGGATGTGCTCATTCCGT
This sequence comes from Tannerellaceae bacterium, assembly GCA_031555505.1. GTDB lineage: Bacteria > Bacteroidota > Bacteroidia > Bacteroidales > Tannerellaceae > JAJDIA01. Next base: position 22,278 of record JAVBUH010000003.1, on the reverse strand, counting down.
ACATAATCGGCCAGTACACCGCCGTATATACCCCATGCCTGCGAGGTGTGATCGTCAGACAGGATAAAGAGGATGTTCGGGCGCTCTTCCTGCCCGTTCCGGGATTTGTCTGTACACCCGGTGGTGTACAGGCAGATCCCGGCGATCCCGGCTTGCAACAGTAGTGATTTATACATGTGGACTATTAGTTGGGCGCAGTAGCGGTCAATCCGGGTTCACGTCGTTCTGTTCCTTTCTTACGTGTGAGGTTATCACCCAGTTCTTCGCGCATCTTATCGGCTATCTGCATCAGCTTGGCTGCTTCTTCCGGGTATTGCGAGATCACATCGTTACGTTCACCCGGGTCACGACGCAAGTCGTAGAGCTCGGCTTTGAGCAGCTCTACATTCCCCAGGCGGCCGGGTTTCCCGTCATTGCCGGGTACGTAGGCGGCATACGTCACGTACTTGTGCGGGAATACGAGTTTGAACATCCCGTCAGTCACAGCTTCCAAATCGTTCTTATGATAGTAATAGACGAATGATTCGCGCGGGTTGGCCGTCTGATCTCCTTTTATCAGGGGGAGGATACTCACACCGTCAATCTTGCGTGCAGGGAGTGGTGCTCCACTGATTTCGGCCACTGTAGGAAGGAGATCGATGTGCGAAGCCAACTTATTGCAGATAGAGCCCGGTTGGGTTTTTCCTTTCCAGTACATGATACAGGGTACACGGTTACCTCCATCGAAAGTGGTCGCTTTGGCTTCGCGCAGTCCGGCGGCCGATCCGGCATGGTTGCCGTAATTGGCCCAGGGACCGTTATCTGAAGTAAGTACTACCAGTGTACTTTCTTCCAGACCCAGTTCGCGGAGTGTTTTCAGCACTTCACCTACGCTCCAGTCTATCTCCATCATCACATCGCCAAACAAGCCCTGCTGGCTTTTGCCTTTGAACTTGTCGGAAACTGCCAGCGGTACGTGCGGCATGGAATGTGCCAGGTAGACCAGGAAGGGTTTCTTCCGGTTGTTCTTGATAAAGTTTACGGCGCGTGTTGTATAGTCTGTCGTAAACTTGGTCTGGTCGGTGTTATATCCAACAACCTCGTTCCCGTCGATGGTGGGCAGGTCGGGGAAGTTGAAGCCTTCGCCCTGTTGCGGGTGGTACGGCCACATATCGTTGGAGTAGGGCAGACCATAGTATTCGTCGAAACCATTCTGTAAGGGAAGGAACTTCCGCGCATCGCCCAGGTGCCATTTCCCGAATGCAGCTGTACTATAACCCTTTTGTTTCAGCAACTCGCCCATGGTCATTTCGTCCGGATGGATACCATACGCAGAGTTAGGCCCCGGAGCGCCGGAGAATCCAATCCGGTTGGGGTAGCATCCCGTGAGCAGTCCGGCGCGTGAAGCGCCACTGATCGGTTGGGCTGCCAGGAAGTGGGTAAAGCGCACACCTTCGGATGCCATCCGGTCAATGTTGGGCGTTGTATAGCCATAGGCTCCGTTGCAGGAGAAATCGCCATAGCCTACATCGTCGAGGTTGATGATCACAACGTTTGTGTATTGCTGGGCAGCACCGGATACGGAGAGTATGGATCCTGCAAAAAGTAATGTTAACTTGTTGTTCATGATACTATCTGTTGTTTTTAAGTATAAATATGTGTAGACGATATTATTGTATCCCATGACAAAGAAACTCATTTTTCTCTATCTGTATCCCTGTATTACTGTTGTTTCCAGATATCCCACCATTGTTGCCATGCCAGGCTTTCGCGGGAACCGCTTTCAAATGAGCGTTTATAGTCGTCCATCTGTTGTTTGAGTACTGTTGTCAATTGCTCTTTCTTTCCTTGAAAAGCAGGTGAAATATCTTTTTTCTCTTCCGGGTCTTGTACGATATCATACAGTTCATATTTCCCCTTGGCATAGTACAACTTATACTCATTGTCTATTACACTTCCTTGGTATGCTGAACAGAACACCAGCGGTTTTTCCCGCTTGGTTGTTTGCCCGGTAATCAACGGCCAAATCGATTCACCATCAAGCTGTATATCTGTGATGGTACTTGATTTAGTCATATCCAGCAGGGTAGGCAGGTAATCGGAGGTAGAGCAGGGAGCCGCTATCCGGTTCCCCTTCGGAAGCATTGCCGGCCAGCAAATAAAGGAAGGAACGCGGATGCCTCCTTCGTATAGTGAGCGTTTTTTCCCTCTGAACTTTGCTGCTGTTCCCGGAGTGTCTATCTCCGGTCCGTTGTCGCTACAGAACAGGATGATGCAATTGTTGTATATCCCTTTTGCTTTCAGGAAACCGACCAACCGGCCCACCTGTTCGTCCAAAGCCGTAATGCAACCGTAGTAATTCCGTGCCTCCAGTGGTAAATCTTCATAAAGGGCCACATGCTCAGGACCGGCTACACAAGGCAGGTGAGGCGCATGAAACCAGATCACACTGAAGGAAGGTTCATTCTTAGAAATCGATTCGTCAATAAAGGGTAATACCCGATCTATAATGACCCTTGAATCATCACCCTCCAGATTCCCGGATACCTTTGTCCCATTCTGTTTCCAGTAAGCTGTACCATACGGTGCTACAGAGTCTCCCTCATGGGTATAGTCCCAAAACCGCTCGTCGTTCTGTACCGGCATGACCATTGGATCAAATGTAGGCACTTTTGATTCTGTTACAAAAGAAACATCAAATCCATGCCATGCAGGCGGGTTATACAGATATCCATTTTCCGGTCGTCCACGGTTTGCGTCCGTTTCTGTACGGGTCAATGTCCCCAGGTGCCATTTCCCGAACATACCTGTTGCATAACCTTCCTGTTTCAATAACTCGGCGATCGTTGTTTCTTCCTTTCTCAATATACCTACATTAGCCGAAAACACCCCGGTTCGGAATGCATTTCTTCCGGTCAGCACACTGGCCCGTGTGGGGGAAGAAAGAGGACCGGAGGAATAGAACCGGTCCATGATAACCCCCTGTGAGGCCAGCGCATCCAGGTGTGGTGTCTGTATGCGTTTATTCCCATTGAAGCCTACGTCTCCCCAACCCATATCATCGGCCATGATCAAGATGACATGGGGGAGTTCCTTTGGCAGGGCTTTGCCTGCCAAAGGAGTAATAAGGCTCATTCCTATGAATACTAATTTATTCATTTCTGCGCTTCTGTTTTAAGGAATCAATCCCAGTTCGGATTTTGTTGCAGGTTGGGATTTTGGATGATCTGGTTGTACGGAACCGGCCACAAATAGTCGCGGGCGGGATTGAATGAACGGATCACAATCTCTACGCCGTCGGCGTTGTGCATGGCGCCGTTGTTTTCCTTTTCGATTGTTTTCCACCGCAGGGCATCCGAGTAATACAGCCCTTCGAGGGCCAGTTCCACCCGGCGTTCGCGACGGATCACCTCACGCATCTGTTCCTTCGTGAGCCCTTTTGTTACTTCGGGCATATTCACGCTGGGGCGCTTCCGTACCTGGTTGATGGCGCTGTAAACTGATTCATCCGGACCGCCGGCTTCGTTCTGTGCTTCGGCATAGGTGAGCAATACTTCGGCGTAGCGGATGAGGATGGCGTTGAAGGCTGAACGTTCCACCAGGGGAATTGTTTCATCGTCTTCGTAAGTGGTATATTTCTTCATCCCAAAGCCGGTCGTCATTACATCTTCTTTGGTGATCAGCTTGCCGTTATACGGATAACCTATACAGTTGATGGAATAGTGCAGACGTGGGTCACGATTTTCGTATGGCTGTGCCGGATCGAAAAGGGACGATTCCTGGATGGTTTTACCGTCAGTCATCAGGTAGGTGTCTACCAGTTCTTTCAGCGGGGCCGGACGGTTGAGGCGGTACAGATTATGGTCGTATCCGGTGGTAAAATCGGGCAACGATGACTCTACGTTGAAAATGACTTCCGAATTGTGCTTGTTGTCTTCCGAAAAGAAGTGACGATAATCATTGAAGAGGGAGTATACATTGAGTTCCATCACGCTTTTAGCCGTGGCAGCCGCTTCGCTCCATTGTTCATTGTACAGCTGGATGCGTGCCTTCAGCGACAGGGCAGCGCCTTTCGTGGCGCGTCCCAGGTCGGCGCCTGAGTAAGACTTGGGCAGCAGTTCGGCCGCTTCTGTCAGGTCTTTCAGGATCTGGGTAACGACGGCTTCTCTGCTATCACGCGGCAAAGAGGCTTGTGTGGCCGCATTGGGGGTTTCCAATATGAGCGGAACGCCGCCGAAACGGTCTTCGAGGTAGAAGTAGTAAAAAGCGCGCAGGAATTTGGCTTCTCCTGTCATCCGGCTTTTCAATGCTTCATCCATCGTTACATTGCCAATATTATCGAGGAACGTGTTTGTACGGCCGATGCCGGTGTAACAGTCTTTCCATAACGACGTGATCAGCGGCGTGGTAGACATGTGGGTACCTTTAGCAATCGCCTGCGTACCATTGCTCTCATTGTATGGCATAGCGTTCGACGTGATCATATCGAATTCAAAGAAATAGTTGCCTCGCCAGGGAAGGAGTGCGTTGTAGCATCCGGTGATACCCGCACTGGCGTGTTCTTCCGTCTTCCAGAAGGTGTCTGACGAATATTTATCGGAAGGGTCTACATCCAACAAGCTGTCGCATGACGGGCAAAAGAGGATCAAGACCAGACAAAGGGACAAATAATTAATATATCGTTTCATACTGATTGTGTTTAAAATGTAACATTAATACCGGCTGAGAATGTTTTTACGGAAGGATAAGCATACCAGTTGGTTCCTTTCAGGTTTTTCTCCGGGTCGAATTCTTTCATGTCCGAAATGGTGAAGAGGTTCTGCGCGTTGGCAAATACCTTCACTCGCTTGAACAATGATTTGGGCAACACTTGCGAAGGTATATTGTAAGATACCTGCAGGTTTTTCAGGCGCAGGTAAGATGCGTCACGCAACCAGAAGTCGTTCTGCCGGAAGTTTTCGTTCAAAGCTCCCTCGTAAGTGGTCAGGATAGGTAATGTGGCGCTGGTCCCTCTTTCGGGTGTCCAGGCATCGGTCACCCAAGCCTCGGGCAGACCACAACCAAACCACAGCGGGGTAGCTCCAATCATGTCGCCATAGGTATATACATCGGTTACTCCCTGGAAGAAGGCTGTCAGGTCAAAATTATTGTATGACAGGTTAAGTCCGAAGCTATACGTGAATTTCGGGATGACACCACCCTGGATCTGCCGGTCGTCTTCCGTGATTTTCCCGTCTTTATTCGTGTCGGTGAATTTCAGGTAACCGGGCTTGGTGGCTGCCGTTTGCGTGGGGCTGTTGTTTATTTCTTCCTGCGACTGGAAAATACCTTCCGCATGAAGCAGGTAGTAAGAGTCGATCGGGCAACCTTCTTTCAGAATAAACATACCGTCGATTATCGTCTGGCCTTTCAGGTCTACGATCTCGTTTTTCACATAGGTCAGATTACCGAAGACTTCATAGTGGAAGTCAGCGATGTTGTTCCTGTATTTCAGGTTTACTTCAAACCCTTTGTTGTCTACTGTTCCGATGTTCTGAATGGGGCCGTTGAGTGAACCAACCTGTTGGGGTAGTTCTACGGCGCGGAGAATGTCGGAAGTACGTTTCTTGAAGAGTTCGAAAGAGAAATCCAACGCACCATCCAGCAAACCGGCATCCACCCCGATATTCGTCATGGTGGTGGTCTCCCAGGTAATGTTCGGGTCATTGTAAGAGGTGACGGCTGCTCCGGCATTCACTGTTTCGTTGAAGGGATAGTTTTTCCCCAGTTCCATCAGGTCTACATACCGGAAGAGTTCTATACGCTCATTCCCCAGTTGCCCCCAGGATGCTCTCAACTTCAGGTTATACAGCCAGGCAATGTCTTTCATGAAAGCTTCTTCATTGATACGCCATCCGGCAGAGAAGGAGGGAAAGAGCCCCCATCTGTTCCCTTTGGCAAAGCGCGAAGAACCGTCGTAACGGAAGTTGGCTTCCAACAGATAGCGATCTTTAAAGCCGTAGTTCACTCTGCCGAAATACGACATCAGTACCGATTTTTTAGACGTACCACCAACGGTCGGATTGTTTGAACCGGCGTTGAGCTCGTGTAAATCATTCCCCAGGTATCCTTCACGCTGTGCGAAGAAGTTGCCATCTGAGAAGTCTTCATAACTGAAACCTGCCAATACTTTCACGTCGTGCACATTTTTAAACGATCTTTCCCAATTCAGCGTGTTGAAGATGGTTTTATTCAGGTTGTTCTGATCGGTATTCCGGACATGGCGTGTGTTCACTCCATCGTATACCACTCTGGTTTTTGCGCCCGTCTTCACCTGATATTCATAGATATCCGGAGCGAAGCGGCTGTTCAGGTAATCATACTTGGAGAAGCCTACATTGAGGTTATACCGGATATCGAACGGCAGCTTGTACTCGGCCGACAGATTCGCCAGCATGCGCAATGACGTATGTTTGTTTTCACCTTCGTCGGCCAATGCCAGCGGATGGCGGTAGATATTGTGCCCCGGTGTGCGGATAAATGTATCTGCATACCGGCCGTCTTCCGTATACGTAGGGTGGAATGCCTGTGCTTTGTAAGTCATTTGCACCAGGTTTGATGCACCGGCTACGGGTTCATTGTATATCTGGTAGTTGGCATGGATATTGGCACCGATCTTCAGGCGGCTGTTCATCTGTGCCGAAGTATTGATACCCAGTGTATATTTCTCTGAATCCGTACCGCGCAGTACACCGTCCTGACTGCCGTAGCCCAGTGACAAGGAGTAGTCGTATTTCTCGTCACCTCCTGAAAAGCGCAGGTTATGATCCATGATGAAAGCATCGTTATACATAATATCCAGCCAGTTGTTCTGCGGATAGATATAGGGGTCTGTCAGCATCCCTTGTTTGTATTCTTCGATCACTGCAGGTGAATAATCTACCACCAGTTTGCCTTCGTTGATCTGTGCCTGGTTGCGCATTTCCATAAACAAGACCGGGTCGTAAACGAAATTGGGCAGGTAGGTGGCTTGCTGTACACCGAAGTAATTGTTGTAGTCAATGTTGAAACCGCCTTTTTTGCCTGTTTTGGTTTTGACCAGAATAACGCCATTGGCGGCTCTTGATCCGTAGATGGCCGACGAGGCGGCATCTTTCAGTACGGAAATACTTTCGATGTCGTTGGGGTTGATCGCCTCCAGGCTGTATTCAATACCGTCTACTAATACAAGCGGGTTGTTGTCATTCAAGGTACCTTGCCCACGGATACGGATAGTGGCATTGTCCACACCCGGTTGTGCACCGGCCTGATTCACATATACACCCTGTGTACCCTGTAAGGCTTGTGTGGAATTGGTGATCGGACGGTTTTCCAGGAAGTCGGAGTCGACTGTACTGATCGATCCTGTCAGGTTCACTTTTTTCTGTGTGCCGTAGCCCACGATCACCACTTCCTCTAACGCCTTGGTGTCTTCTGCCAGGCTGATATGGAAGGTACTGTTCCGGCCTACGGGAATTTCTTTTTCCGAATATCCGATGTAGGTGATCACCAGTGTGGCATTTTCTGATACGGTTAGCGTGAACTTCCCGTCCAGGTCGGTCACCGTACCGTTGGTGGTGCCTTTTTCCACTACATTGGCGCCGATCACAGTCTCGCCTCTTTCGTCGATCACCGTCCCTGTAACCTGTTTCCCACTCTGCTGCTGTACTGCTTTCTTTTCCTGCACAGAGAGGATGATGTTCTTATCTAATACCTGATAAGAGATATGATCATTCCGGAACAGTTCTTCCAGGATGGAGAAAATATCTTCGTCGGTGGTTTTTATGGAAACCTTCTGGTTGGTATTGATGTGTTTCGTATTATAGAAGAAATGAAACTCCGATTGTTTTTCAATTTGATCCAACACCTGTTGGAGCGTTTCATTTTGTACATCTATAGAGAGCGTGGTGGTTTGCCCGTAGGAGTTTGTAGCATGTATCCCACCCAGTGATAGTAATAATAAAAGTAGTACCAGTTTCATATACAAGGGGATTTTGTTCAGAATAGCACATAACAAAGAAACCATCCTGAATGATTGGATGCTCAAAATATTTGTCATAGATTTGTGTGATTATTGTTTATAAACTTTTTTATCTCGGGCTTGTCGCCAAACAAGCCATAGGAAAGTTTTACACGGGGGAATTCGCCAATATTCTCCCGTGTTTTTTTATTAGGTGGGGTGTTCTTTCATGGACTGTCGTATTTATGTTAACAATAGGGGCTATTAATCAGGCTATTAATCGAGTACCACCTTGAACCGGCTGGCTTCTCCCGTTTGGGTTGTTTCTGTTTTCTCAAAGCGGTACCGGATGTTTGATGATATCTTCAAATGTTCCAGTATACGTTCCAGGTTCTGGTCACTGAATGTCCCTGTGAAGGAATTGTCTCGCAGAGACTCCTTATTCAGTACGAATTCCACATTGAAACGTTTGCTGAGTATCCACATCACTTCCGTGAGCGGGGTGGCCCGTAGTACAATACGCCCTTCTTTCCAGGCAATGTCTTTAGGGGTATATATATTTTGTGCGCTACTGATCCGCTGTTCACCCTTTTCGTAAATGATTTTCTGATTCGGCTTCATAACAAGGCTTTCTTCTTTTCCGTTTTTGTGGTACAACAAGCGAATGGAACCTGTTACCAGTGTGGTGGCAATGAAATTGTTATCCTCGTAGGAATCCACATTGAATTCAGTACCCAGTACTTCTATACTTACCTCGTCTGAAGTATTCACCACAAATTTCTTTTGATTGTCTGATTGTACGGTAAAGTAAGCTTCTCCTTCCAGATAGACTTCCCTTACCTTATGATCGAATGTAACCGGATATTTCAGGTATGAACCCGAATTGAGCCATACTTTACTTCCGTCGGCCAGCTCGATTGAGCCGATCATGCCCGGATTGATACGCGTTTCCATATATCTGACGGGAGACTCCTTTGTGAGGTAATATAATGAGCTGATTAGGAGCGGAATAAACAGTATGGCCGCGATCCGTTGCATCCAGGCTATATAAGACATCTTTTTGACAGGATGGATGCGCTTTTTGACTGTTCGGAGTGCTTCGTGGCTGTTAATACCTTTCATGGTATTGACCACGTCGATGGAAGTAAGGATATACCGGATACCTTCCGCCGTTTGGCGGTTAACATCCGAGGCCTTGATCCATTGCTCTACTTCTGCCTTTTCTGCTGGTAGCATGTCTCCGGTAAAGTAGCGCATCAGTACGGATTCATCCATAGATTGGTATTCCTTCATTGATTGTCATTTTATATAAAGACAAATGAACCTGGAAATGTCCTAAACAAAAAGAAAAAAATTGTAAGTTTGCGTCGTGGCTACTGATCAGTTATCCCAGGACGATGTGTTGTTTCATGCCATTCGCGGCGGAGATGAAAAAGCGTTTGATGTGCTTTTCCTGAAGTACTATCCGATGCTGTGCGCCTATGCCAATCAATTGGTCGACCTGGAAGATGCCAAAGAGATCGTACAGGACGTAATGGTTTGGTTCTGGGAAAACCGAGAGATGCAATTGTATGAAGGTGCTGTAAAGAACTACTTGTTTAAGATGACAAAGAACCGCTGCCTGACGCTCATCAACCGGAACGAGGTGAAAAGGCGTATTTCCATGGGTTTGTCGGAACAACAAAAGGAGCAGTACGATGATCCGGATTTCTACATTGTAGAAGAACTCACCCGCAAGATAGAGGATGCTATTGCCAAACTGCCCGATACCTACCGGGAGGCCTTTGAACTGAATCGCTTTCATCAGCTAACCTACGCTGAGATTGCCGAAAAGGTACATGTATCGAAAAAAACAGTCGATTACCGGATCCAGCAGGCGCTTAAATTACTGCGCCACGAGTTGAGAGACTACCTGCCGTTTTTTCTTTTTTGGTTGAACTAACAGTCATATAAGAAGTCCCCCTTGCCATGAAGACGGCAAGGGGGACTTACTGCTTGTATGCTTTATGCGATTATCTGCTTTTTATCTTCAGGTTGCTGTAGCTGCCTCCGTCGAAAGAAATCTGTTTGCCGCCATTATTGACGGTTGCGTGGATGGTATTGCCTTCTTTGCGCATTTGGGAAGTATGGTCGATAGACACGTTTCCATATTTCATGTCTTCAGCTACTACCGTAAAGCCTGTATTAGCCGGGATACCCAGATTCAGGTTGCCATAGCTGGCCTCAGCGTTGACGGCACTGAAAGAAGCAGAGAGGTTATTGACGTCCAGCGTACAGTAAGCTAAGTCTACATTTAATTCACTTTCTACTGCCTGAATGATGCCATTGTTATAGCGCAGTTCCAGGTCCGCTTTTCCGATACGCTCGGCTTTCAGTTCACCATAGCTGGTTTCCAGGCTTAACGTGTTTACATTCTGCATCTTCAGGTTGGAATACCTGCTCTCAATGTTGGCGGTAGTGGCATTGCCGATAACCGTGTTGGAATAAGCCAGGTCCAGTTCGCCGGTTGTCATGTCTTTCATCTCTACATTGCTGTAGCGTGCTTCGATGTTGAACGGAGCAGTGAAGCTACCGGCCTTAAAACTGCCGTATTGTACTTCGATCTGGCATTTACCGTTGTTTTTGTCGGGCATATTGATATTTCCATACTTCTGCGAAAGGCTAGTTGTCAGGCTGGAAGGCATGGTGACAAAATAGTTGATAGACCAGCTTTCGTTATTGCCACTCTTATTGTTATTGCTTTTCAGTGATGTAACAGCCGATACGGTATTTCCGGATTTATTCATGCTGATCGTTACTCTGTCAATGATCTCCTGTGCGCGGCTGTCGCTGCTGGCTTTGGCTTCGATCACTACGCGGATGGCCACTTCGTTCTTGTCCCAGTGTACGATGGTGATGTTGCCATACATGTTTTCTACCCGCAACTGATCGCTTGCGCTTACGGCGAATGACTGATTTACTTCTTTTTTCTTCTCGCTTGCCGGTGTTTCTGCCCAGCTGTATGCATTTCCAAGAAGTAAGAATAGGGAAATGAGAAGCAGTGAACGGAAAGTTGTTGTTGTGTTCATGATGTGTGTGTATAAATGTTTGTGTAATGTGTATATCTTGTATGTTGTTACCCTGTTAATAGTGGGTTTGATGTCCGGATAGCTGTGTCATGTATTCAAGCATGTGCCGCATACTTTCCAACTGGTTGCCATAATACTGGTTGATGGTAAAGACGGCATCCGATGAGCAGGGAAGAGAAGGCAACACTTCTTTTTCAAACTTCTGGCTGTCCAGTTGCATCTTCTTGGTTTCCTTCAGCAGATCAGCAGTTCCCGGAACTTGTGCCTGTGCATAAATATCTTCCATTTGTGTGACGATATCGTTCATTTGCATGTGGTAGAAGAGTTTCACTTCGTCTACTTCCTGTCGCAGTTCACAAACATAAGGTGCTTTGTGCTCTCCGTCGAGTCCGAATGGCAGTTTGTAGATCAGCAGGAAGGCCACACAGGCGGCGGCTGCAAAAGCAGCCAGCGTAATGATCCGTGGACGGAGGGTGTGCCGTTGTGCCGGAAGCTTGGCTTCGAAGCGTTCGAAGTGCCCTTCGGGAAGCTGTTCGTTGTCGAACTCATCCCGGTGTGTCTGTACAAACTGTTTCAATTTATCTTCCATATCAATTAGTTGCTATTATATCCAACAATTTTTTCTTGGCGCGCAGATACTGGCTGCGTACGCTGGGTGGTTGTATGTTCAGGATAGAGGCGATCTCTTCCATATCATATCCGTCGAAGAGGTAAAGCGAAAGGATCACACGGTAACCGGCCGGCAATTGTCGGGCGGCTTGTTTCACCTGCGCCACGGAGCATTGGAGTTCTTCTTCATCCGGCCCGTCGGGTTCGGGCTCGGCCAGGTAAGGCGAAAGCTCGTCCATTTCGGGGGTCTGTCGGCGCACATAGTCTATAGCCGTATGAACGGCGATCCGGTGCATCCAGGCTTCAAAATTTTGTCCGTCGTTGAACTGATCCAGTCGGGTAAAGATTTTCAGGAAACTGTCCTGCATCGCTTCCTCGGCTTCTTGCGCATTGCCTGTGATTCGCAAACAGGCTACATACAGGAACCTGGCATACTGTTGATACAGTTCCAGTTGCGCTGTGCGCTTTCCCCGGCGGCAATCTGCTATCAGATGTTCAGTTCTTATCTCCATTCTGTTTATATATACGAACAACGTTTGCATCAAGTTGCATCACGGCTGTAAAAATAAACAAAAAAAGAGGCATCATCGCGACGCCTCTCTCCCTGAACTAAATGATAAAAATAAAAGTTATGTGGGAAGGATTATATTATTGCACGTTATCAGCGTAGCCCGAATGGATGGACGAGACATCTTTGGGTCCCGTTTCTCCCGGTTTTTTCGGGTCGTATTCAAACGTGTAGGTTTTGTCGCCTTCAAATGTTTTGACGGCAAGGGTGAATTTGATTACCTCCATGCTTCCGGCGGTAAGACTACCCAGGTCGAAACATACAGGACCTGTCGCGCTCGACAGGGCTGGGTCGTTGTACGCATTATGCCGGAATTCCAACTTGTACGAACCGGCCGGCATTTCATCCTGTTCGTTCTTCACCAGATTCACAAAGTGTTTTACCTGGCCTCCGTAATTGGCAGCGAACAAGATGTTGAGGAAACCGCTCCCGATCCACATTTGCTTAATTTCCACCGGATCTGTGCCATAGATGGAGTCGTTCGCTGCAAATTTGTCTGCTGCAATCGGTTTGGTGAGCACAATGTCAATGTCGTTCACTTTTACATAATGGCTGTAACCGCTCAGCGAATCACTGAGTATCGTGTAATTCAGTATGATACGCTGCCGGTTTTCCAGGTTGTGACCCAGGTAGTAGCCGGCGGCCGGCCATAATGTAGTCCCATCATCCAGTTTGAAGTAGTGGGAAGAAGAACTTTCTTCCGATTCTACTGTGGCGATAGATACCCAAAAGTCTCCCGGCGAATATCCGTCATCGTCCAAACAGGATTGAAAAGGGAGGGTGGCAAGTACCACCCCCATCATCATCCAAAAAAAATTCAACGTTTTCATCCTTTTAAATTCTTCAATATAAATCAACTATGTCATTCATTTATAAAGAAGATGGAGCGCAACATATAAACGCTGCACGCCAAATTGATAAAAAAAGTTAAATAGTTTGCTTTTTTTAACCGCGAAGGGATTGACAGATCAGTGAGGCAGTACGTCGGGAGGCGCCGGGCTGCCCCAGGATGTGGGCCATCTCCTGGTAATTGGCCAGCATGGTGTCGCGATAGGCTCCATCTGGCAGCAGGCGACTCAATTCTTGATAAATAGCTTGTTGTGAGAAACGTTTGCCGAAGAGTTCCTGTACTATTTCATGTCCGGCAATCAGATTCACCAGCGAGATATAGGGCGTGTGGAAGAAATGCTTGAAAACGAAGTTCACCAGTGCGCCACCTGGTACATAGTAGCATACCACCTGTGGGATGTTGAAGAGGGCCGTTTCCAGCGTAGCCGTTCCCGAGGTCACCAAAGCAGCCCGGCTGTGTTGCAATAGGGAGTAGGTTTGGTTGAACACAATAGCGGCAGTGTGTTCCTGCATAAACTGTTGATAATAGTCCGGTTCAATGCCCGGGGCTCCGGCGATTACCGGTTGATAAGCGGGGAAAGAAGCCGCTACAGCCAGCATGGTAGGCAGATTATCTTTGATCTCCTGGCGGCGGCTTCCGGCCAACAAGGCCAGGATAGGTCGGGAGGATAGTTGTCCTCTTTGCCGTAACGTAACCTCGTCTATGGCGTGGTGTTTCCGATAGCTGTCTATGGCATCTACCGACGGATTACCTACATAGTCTACCGGATAATTTAATTGGCGGAAGAATTCCGTTTCAAACGGCAGGATACAGAACATCCGGTCTACATACCGCCTGAAATCCTTGATCCGGTATTGCTTCCATGCCCATATTTTGGGTGAGATATAATAGTAGACCGGTAGCCGGAGCGCTGTTTTTACAAATTGAGCAATCTTGAGGTTAAAACCCGGATAGTCTATCAGGATCACTACATCGGGCTGCCATGCCCGGATATCTTCCCGGCAGGTCTGCATATTCCGCAGGATGGTGCGGAGATGGAGCAGTACAGGGATGATCCCCATATACGCCATCTCGCGATAATGCTTCACCAGCGTACCGCCTACAGCCTGCATCAGGTCGCCGCCCAGGAAGCGGAATTCCGCTTTCGGGTCTTCTTCCTGTAATGCCTTCATCAGGTTGGAGGCATGTAAGTCGCCCGAGGCTTCGCCTGCAATGAGGTAGTAGCGCATGGTATCTTATTTAATGTATACAGCTTAATGGAGTTCCCAGTGGTTGATTTGCATCATGAAGGCATAGTCTGTCACATCAATCTTGCAGGGAACGAGGGAGGCATAACCGCTGTCCAGCGCCAACGTATCATTGTCGGCCTGGATGGGTTTGGCATTTTCAAAGTCGCCGGTGAGCCAGAAGGCTTGCTCTCCGCCCGGGCATTCGATCCGCATGTATTCACGCACCCATCGTCCGGCGGCTTGCCGGCATATTTTCAGCCCTTTTACCTGGGGAAGGTTAGGTACGTTCAGGTTCATATAGGTGCCATACGGTAATCCTTCTTTCAGTATCCGGCGTGCCACCATACGTGCCAGGCGGCAACTCTCGGTAAAGTCTGCATCCGATGCATGGTTGAGTAGTGATACACCCAGCGAAGGAATGTTGAAGATGCATCCTTCGGCGGCTGCGCCCATTGTGCCTGAATAATTTACGGCAATCGCCATATTGCCGCCGTGGTTGATGCCGGATACCACCAAGTCGGGTTGTTTCGGCAGCACCTCGTTGATGGCCAGCTTCACACAGTCTACCGGTGTTCCGGTACAACTGTATATGCTAAGTCCATCTTCTTTTTTTATCAGTGTATATTTGATCGGCAGCAGCGACGTTATCGCACTGCTCATACCCGAACGCGGGCCATCCGGTGCAAACACCACGATATCCCCTAGATCACGCAGACATCCTACTAACTCGTTAATTCCTTTGGCTTGTACGCCATCATCATTGGTCACCAATACCAACGGTCTCTCCTTTGACATACTTTATACTTCCTTTTTAGTTGATGCACAAAGGTAGTACTTTTTCCTCCGAAAAGGAATGGTACGATGGATACTTTTGAAGTGCTATTATCGTCTTTGCTGTTCGAAAGCTCCCGGCGCGTTGTTGCAGGTCTACGGAATGGCTGAACTATTAGGTGTTCCACCCTAATAGTTGCGGATTAAAAAAACTTTGTATTAAAAAGGGTCAGTTAAATCGCGACCGTTCCCAGGTGTACACCCGCGGCTCTTCTTTGAGGAAAGGAGTTACTTTGTCCCGGTCTTCACGGCTGAGGTAGAGTGGGGTGGTGTAGGTGGCCGACAGGGTGTTATTGTCGGGGCTTAATTCGTATTTGACCAGGTGCATATCCAGACGGGAGGTTGCGTCAAGGTAGGCGTCGGAGGATTTGTTGGCATCCGCTTTGATAAACCAGTCGGAAGAGACGGGATCAAGCAGATCGCCGGCTGGGAGTGTTTCCCAATCCGTGGAAAAGAACGAAACCGAACTGTCGGCAACGGGGCCATGCACAGTAGCTACCATACAGATGATATGGGTATTATTGACCAATGGCAGCAGTTTCATTTCCAGTGTGCTGCGCTCGGTAGTTTGTACCAGGATATAATCGGCTGTCAATTTTCTCAGCGTGGACTGGCCGGTCATTGCATTTTGCAGGCGAGCCTCTTTCCCGGCGTTATAGAGGTCGATCAGGTCTTTCCGCCAGGCATTTTCCAACTGGGGGATGTACAAGTCCGGCATATTGGCAAACAACGTAGCCATATCCTGGGCTTTGATGCCGGGGAGTAGGGTGCAACAGAGAAGGAAGAGTATGCAGATGCGTTTCATGCTGTTATCTTATTTATTTAGTGCCCAAATATATGAATATCATTCCTAATAACACCAGAAAGAGGTCGATCGCCTTGTTCTTTAAGTTTTTTTCATGGAAGAAGAGCGCTCCAGCGGCAAAGGTGACCAGTACGTTGCTCCGGCGGATCATCGACACGATGGAGATCATCGAATCGGGGAAGCTCAGGGCATAGAAGTAGATCCAGTCGGCCAGGATGAGGAACACGGAGATAAATACGATGTTCCAGCGCCAGGTGAACGGTGTGCTATGTCGGCGTCGCGGATACCAGAGGAACAGCAGGATGGCAGTCATCATCACGCACTGGTAGACGTTGAACCAGACCTGCACGGTCATCACATCGAGTGTCTTCATCAGGTACTTGTCGTAGAGGCCACTCATGGATCCGGTAATTACAGACATAACCGTAAAGAATATCCATTTGTTGTGTGTGAAGCGGATTCCTTCCTTGCGGCCGGATGCTGAAAGCAGGTAGAAAGAGGTGATGGCCAGCAATACGCCGACCCATTGGTGGGCGTTGAGCCGTTCGCCAAACAGGAGCATGGCGCCTACCAGCGTCATAACAGGTTGCGTGGCCTTGATCGGCCCGGTGATGGTGAGCGGGAGGTGCTTGATACCGAAGTAGCCGAACAACCACGACGACAGCACGATCACTGCCTTCAGGAATACTGCTGCATGTACTTCTGCCGGTACCCGGGGCACATAGAACATCGATCTATCCAGTACCGGTGTGCAATAAGACAATGCCACAAATGGCAAGAGGATCAAACTACAGATCAATGTGTTGAGAAACAGTACCGGTATCACGGCGTTGCCCGTGAGGGATACTTTCTTGTTCACATCATAACATCCCAGCAGGAATGCCGAAACAAAGGCTAAGAGAACCCACATGGCTGTTTACGTATCAATCTTAAATATAGGATCGGGATAACCTACCTCTGCCAGAAAGAGGGCATGCCCCGGCGCGGATGTGCCTGCCTTGCCGCGATCTTTGGCTTCGATCACCTGGCAGAAACCGGCTACGGATAACTTGCCACGCCCCACTTCCAGCAAGGTGCCTACAATGGCACGTACCATATTCCGCAGGAAACGGTCGGCGGTGATGGTGAATACCCATACGTCGCCCTGCTGTTCCCAACCGGCATGGGAGATGCGGCAGTTGTTGGTCTTTACATCGGTATGCAGTTTGCTGAAGCTGGTGAAGTCTATGTAGTCATATAATACCCGGCAGGCTTCGTTCATCGCCTCGAAGTTGAGTGAACCGTGCAACCGGTATACATGCTCGTAATTGAAGGGGTCTTTCCGGAAGGTGATATAATATTTGTAGGTGCGGAAGGTAGCATCGAAACGGGCATGGGCATCGGGACGTACAGGTACGATCCGGTAAATGGCGATATCCTTCGGCAACAACCGGTTGAGCTTTTCGGCCAGGAAGGCCAGGTTGGCTATCGGTGTCTCACTGTCAAAATGAGCGGCCATTTGGAGGGCATGCACGCCGGCATCGGTGCGTCCGGCGCCAACGATCGGGCATGCGCGGCGCAATAGCGTGGCCAATGCTTCTTCAATGCATTGCTGCACGCTTGGCCCATTGGGCTGTACCTGCCAGCCGCAAAAGGGTTTTCCGTTGTATCCCAAATAAATAAAATACCTGTACACGGCGCAAAGGTACAAGAATTCATTAAAATCTTTCCACTAAAAGCATGATTGGTTCAGGGGGAATACGTATTTTTGTCTACCATGACAGAAGCACATTCACAAGCAAACCTTGCCTTGCGATTGATCCGGGATACCGGGATCAGCCTGTTCCTGACCGGGAAAGCAGGTACGGGGAAAACTACGTTTTTAAAACAATTGAAAGCCTCTTTGCCCAAACGGATGATCGTAGTAGCGCCTACCGGTGTGGCTGCCATCAATGCGGGCGGGGTGACGATCCATTCTTTTTTCCAACTGCCCTTCGGACCGTATCTGCCCGGGCAGTACACGGCGCAGAAACCGTCTTACACCAATAAATTCGGTCGGGAGAAGATCAATATTATCCGCAGTATGGACCTGCTGGTGATTGATGAGATCAGTATGGTACGTGCCGACTTACTGGATGCCGTGAGTGACGTGTTGCAACGGTACCGGGATCGCGATAGACCGTTTGGCGGTGTGCAGCTACTCCTGATTGGCGACCTGCAGCAGTTGGCTCCCGTAGTCAAAGACGACGAATGGCTGTTGCTGAAGGATCAGTATGTCTCGCCCTTTTTCTTCGAGAGCAAGGCTTTACAGGAAACACCCTATCAATGTATCGAACTGACCCATGTTTACCGGCAGCAAGACGATGCCTTTGTCAGCCTGCTCAACAATATACGCGAGAATCGCTTCGACGATGAAACCCTCCGGGCATTGAACCAGCGCTATTTGCCCGGCTTCCGGCCCAAAGACGATGAGGGTTTCATTACGCTGACCACACACAACGCATTGGCACAGCAGCTCAACCGGCGCAAGCTGGACGAACTGCCGGGACGCGCCTATACCTTCGGCGCGGATGTGAAAGACGACTTTCCCTCCTATGCCTATCCGGCCGACGAGCGGCTGGAACTGAAGACCGGTGCCCAGGTGATGTTTATCAAGAACGATACGTCGGGCGAGAAACAATACTATAATGGGAAGATCGGCAAAGTGGTCTTTGTAGATATGCAGACCATCAAGGTGGTGGATGCCTTGAGGCATGAGATCGTTGTCTCTAAAGAGACCTGGCAGAATACCAAATACAGTATCGACCCTGAGACGCAGGAGATCACCGAAACGATTACCGGCACCTTCAGCCAGTATCCGCTGAAGACGGCTTGGGCAATCACCATCCACAAAAGCCAGGGATTGACGTTTGAACGAGCCATCGTGGATGCCGAATCGGCCTTCTCGCATGGACAGGTTTATGTGGCGCTCAGCCGTTGTAAATCATTGGAAGGTTTAGTGCTGAGCAGTCCAGTCACCCGCAATGCAATGATCATTGACGGACGCATCCGGCAGTATACCGATGCGCTGGACGACCGTCAGGTAACAGAAGATTTCCTGGCACAGGCACAACACCAGTATTTTCTTCGGCTGGTGATGGAACTGTTCGATTTCAGGTTGGTACAACAACGGCTACAATATGCCTCGTACGTGGTGTTCTCGCATTTGCAGCGACTTTTTCCCTCGTTTTGCGACCGCTATGCGGCGGCACGGGATGCGTTTCATCAGTCGGTAACAGATGTAGGCGCTCGTTTTCAGCAACAGCTTCACCGACTGATTACCGAGAATAGCCATTACCAGCATGATCCGGTTATTCAGGAGCGCATCTGCAAAGGCTCAGTTTATTTTCTGGAACAGATAACGGCCATTTGCGGCTCGTTGATGACGCATACCGACGTGGAGATAGACAATAAGGAAGTACGCAAACTGGTGAGCAACGCCATCCGGCTTTTTGCCGACGAACTGACCACCAAGCAGGAAACACTGAAAGCCTGCCGGGAGGGTTTCTCCGTAGCCGCTTACCTTTCGGCCAAAGCACGTACACTGATTGAAGCTGAACCGGCCAAGAAGAAAAAGAAGGAAAAGTCTCCGGCACAACGCCAATCCAAAGAAACGGCGTCTGCTCCCGTAGATATGAATACAACGGATATCCAAGATGCTATTCTCTATAACCGTCTTCGCCAATGGCGTAATGAACAGGCTGCCCGCAAAGGCCTGCCGGTCTATACTATTCTGCAGCAGAAGGCGTTGATCGGACTGGCTAACCATAAGCCGGTTTCGAAAGGGCAGATGCTGCATATTCCCGGTATCGGCAAGAAGGTGCTGGATGCGTATGGAGATGAATTGCTGGCGATTATTCTGGAGCATCCGGACGAATAAATGGAATGACCTCAATTGTATAACATAAATATAATATACGTATGAAACGAACCGCTCAATCTCTTTTAATCTGGGCAATGGCTTTTTGCTCCCCTGTACTGGCAGGCGCTGCCGTGGATCAGGCAGCCGTTCAGGCAACCATTCATGCGCTTGCGGCTAAGGCCGGCGCTGACCGTGCCGGGATGGAGAAAGGCGTTCGCCAGGTGGCACGCCTCTGGCAGGACGCGGATGGCGATGCGGAGGCTTTCCGTCTTTTTTGTGAAGCACAGTATATAGCCGATCCGGTGGAAAAGAAAGCGGTATTTCTGAAAATCAGCGACTATATGGAAGGCCTTAGCGGTAATTTCAACCGGATGGCCGTGTGCCTGCAATGGAACCAGACACTGGATACCGGCCCGCTTTATTCCGTAGATGCTATGTTTGCCGCCTATAGTCCCGGAGCACACCTGTACGGCGACTTGTATCGTAACAAAATAGCTTTTGTGATAGCGCTCAACTTTCCTCAATTAACATTGACCGAGAAGGAAGCGTTAGGCGGCGACCGGCTGGCTTGGGCTTATGCCCGTCTGGGCGATTTGTTTACTGAACGTATCCCGGCCGAAGTTTCCCAGCAACTGGCTGCTGTAAGCAATGACGGCGAAGTGTATATCGCCGGCTACAATATTTATATGGGACAGTTGGTCGATGCCAAAGGCAAGCACCTGTTTCCGAAAGACATGGTACTGCTGTCGCACTGGAACCTGCGCGATGAGATCAAGGCCAATTACAACAAGGGCAATGAAGGGTTGACTAAGCAGCGTACCGTGTACGAGGTGATGAAGCGGATCGTTGCACAGGATATACCGCAGGAAGTAATTAACTCAGGCGCTCCGGAGTGGAATCCGTTTACCAATACAGTTTATAGCGAAGGCACACAGGTAGCCGGAACGCCGGAGTCTCCTGTCCGCTACCAGAAACTACTGGATAGTTTCCATTCCATGCAACTACTGGATACCTATACCGGAAAGAAATATATCGATACAAAGTTTGGTGAGGAAATGGAGATATCGTTGGCTGAAACAGAAGCCTTGTTCGATCGTTTCTTGTCTGCCCCTGAATTAAAAGAAGTAGGCAAACGTATTGCTAAACGGTTGAGGCGCAAACTGGAGGCGTATGATATCTGGTATGATGGTTTTAAACCGCGTAGTAACCTGGACGAATCCAAGTTGGATACACAGATCCGGGGTATGTATCCCAATGCGGCTGCTTTGGAAAAGGACTTGGGCAATATCTTGCAGAAACTGGGATTCCCATCCGCACATGCCGCTTATTTATCGGAAAAGATCGCCGTAGATGATGCCCGTGGCTCAGGCCATGCCTGGGGTGCGGCTATAAAAGGACAGCAGTCGCGTCTCCGTACCCGTGTGCCGGGCCAGGGATTGGACTATAAAGGCTACAATATTGCCATTCATGAATTCGGGCACAATGTGGAACAGACCATTTCACTGTATGATGTGGATTATTATATGCTGAACGGTGTTCCCAATACGGCATTTACCGAAGCGCTGGCTTTCGTATTCCAGAAACGCGACCTGGATATCCTCGGCATGACAGACAGAAATCCGGAGAAAGAAGTACTGGATGTATTGGATAAAGTATGGAGTATGTATGAGATCTGTGGTGTATCCATGCTGGATATCGCTGTCTGGAAGTGGATGTATGCGCATCCGGATGCTACGGCGCCGCAATTGCAAGAGGCTGTCATTGCCTTGTCGAAAGAGGTCTGGAATAAATACTTCGCATCGGTATATGGTGTGAAGGATGAAACGGTATTGGCTGTTTATTCGCACATGATCGGCTACAGGTTATATTTGTCGGCCTATGCCATCGGTCAGTTGATCGAATTCCAATTGGAGCAGCACCTGCAGGGAAAAGATTTCGCTACCGAAGTAGACCGTATCTACAGCCTCGGCCGCCTTACCCCTAATGTATGGATGAAGGAAGCCACCGGCAGTTCTTTGTCTGTGGACCCGTTGCTGGATGCATTGCGGAAAGTGCTGAGGTAAAATTTCAGCCTGGATATCTCATAGGGGCTGTTTAGCCGGAAACGGAAAAAGTCACCTGATAGCGTATTGGTGGCTTTTCTTATGGTATAAAACTGTGGAATAAAGTCTGCTAGTCAACCCGGGTTTTTGGATATATCAATGATAGTGTTGAAGAACATGCTTTTTTTTTTGATATTTTTCTTTCATGGATTAAATTTGTAAATTGTATTGTCTATAGTTAAACGCCAAGATGAAATGTGTCAACTTGATATGGGTGTCTTTCATCTTTATAGTGTCTTGTTCAGGGACAACGGGAGAGAAAGAGAAAGAAGAACTTGTCCGACTGGTGCGCGCATGGCAAGGGAAGGAAATATTTTTTCCAGATAGTATGGTCTTTATGCGTTACCTTACAGATACAGTTAACTGTCAAATTCCTGAT
>JAVBUH010000062.1:0-19081 GCA_031555505.1 Tannerellaceae bacterium | reverse complement strand
TTGCATACGCGTTACTCACCCGTGCGCCGGTCGCCACCAGGGTATTGCTACCCTTATGCTGCCCCTCGACTTGCATGTGTTAAGCCTGTCGCTAGCGTTCATCCTGAGCCAGGATCAAACTCTTCCTTGTTGAAATTGTTTCTTTTCTTTTTCCTCGCTCCTTTGATGACTTATTGTGTCCAATTGACGGTATTAATTCAACATAAAACTTCCGCCTTACGGCAGACGTCCCATGTACGTCTCTTGTACTACTTTGTTGTTCAATGTTTCAAAGATCTTATTACGTTACGACCATTTTTTTAGCGAACGTGGGTGCAAAGATAAGGGATTTGTTTCTGACAAACCAAATATTCACCAAACTATTTTCAGCCTTTTATCATTCATTAACAAATCCTCTTGAGAGCGCATCAATCAGCAGCTGCAATGCAACAACGGCAGACTGATGAGTAACTGCCTCACGATCACCATCAAAGTGGCATAAAACCGAATTCACTACACCATTTATAGCTACTGCGATCCAAACTGTGCCCACCGGTTTATCGGCGGTTCCGCCTGTAGGGCCAGCAATACCAGAGACCGCTATTGAGCAGTCACAGCCCAATATGCGGGTCGCCCCTTGTGCCATTTGCTCCACCACCTGACGGCTTACAGCACCATAAAAAGTAAGGTCATCCGGCGAGACACCCAACACCTGTTGTTTCACCTCATTACTATAAGCAACGACTCCACCCGAAAAATAAACAGAACTTCCCGAAACAGCGGTCAGCATCGCCGCAATCCGTCCACCGGTACAACTTTCAGCCGTACCGACCATCCAGCCTTTAAGCAATAATAATTTGCCTAACTGTATAGCTAATTGATTATCCATTTGCGACACAAACAATAGCGTTTTTTACACTACTCCCACATTATAATAATACGCGCGAGAAAGGAACAGCATCCATCGGACAGAAGTCACGATCCAGACACTTATAATATCCGGTGATCGCCACCATCGCTGCATTATCGGTAGTAAAAGCGAAAGTCGGGATATACACTTTCCACCCATACCGGCGGGCATGATCGAGGAATGCATCACGCAACCCAGAGTTGGCCGAAACCCCCCCGGCCACTGCGACTTCTTTGATACGCAGTTCCTTGGCCGCCTTCCGCAATTTATCCATCAAAATATCAATGACAGTAGCTTGCAACGAAGCGCAGAGGTCTTTCTTGTTATCTTCGATGAAATCGGGATTTTCTTTCAGGTGATCGCGCAATGTATACAGGAAAGAAGTCTTCAAACCACTGAAACTATAATCATAACCCTGTATATGAGGTTTACTGAAAGTAAACGCCTTCGGATTACCTTCATTAGCCAACCGGTTCACCACCGGCCCACCCGGATAACCCAACCCCATCACTTTGGCGCATTTATCAAACGCTTCACCGGCAGCATCGTCGATTGTCTGCCCGACCACCTCCATTTCCTTATAGCTATTCACCTTGATTATCTGCGAATTACCTCCCGACACCAACAAACAAAGGAAGGGGAACGACGGCTGATCCGTATCGTCGGGCGATGCTTTGATAAAGTGAGCCAGCACATGCGCTTGCAGGTGATTTACTTCAATCATCGGGATATCCAGCGACAACGCCAGCCCTTTGGCAAAAGAAGTACCCACAAGCAGAGAGCCCATCAGGCCCGGCCCCCGGGTAAAAGCAATGGCATCCAATTCATTTCGGTCGATCCCGGCACGTTTGATTGCTTCCGATACCACCGGGATGATATTCTGTTGATGGGCACGCGAAGCCAACTCCGGCACCACCCCGCCGTAAGCTTCGTGCACAGCCTGACCTGCAATCACATTGGAAAGTATCACGCCGTCGCGGATCACAGCCGCCGACGTATCGTCGCAGGAAGACTCAATACCCAATATCGTCACACTCATTCTCTCTTCTTTTTTTCTGCAAAATTAATGTTTTCTACGGCGATATTGCGTAGTTTTGTAGCTAAATTACAAAGAGAAGGTTATCAGAGGTCTCAAGTACATAATCATCGTCCTGCTGGCAGGTTTCTGGATATGCTATGCCGTCCCGGTTATCTTGGTGAATATACCCTATGTGCAACGCAAAGTAACTGAGGCAACCGCTTCCGAACTATCTGCCCGTTTGGGTGTACCCGTCCATATCGATCGCATCGATATTGCCTGGCTCAATCGCCTGGTACTGGAAGGTGTATACCTGGAAGACGAAACAGGGCACACTCTGTTCGAAGCCAACCACCTCTCGGCCAGCTTTAAAATATGGCCACTGCTGCGGGGGAAAATCGTATTCACTACCACCCGGATGTTCGGTTTCTCGCTCAACCTGCAAAAAGCCACCCCCGAAGCCCCCCTCAACCTGCAGTTTGTGATCGATGCCTTTGCCAGTCGTGATACCCTCAGGCAATCGCCCGAGATTGATCTCCGAATCAACACGCTGCTACTCCGGAAAGGGAATATCACCTATCACGTAGCCAGCCAGGATTCAACGCCTGGAAAATTCAATCCGGCACATATCGATATTCATAACATAAGCGCCAATCTTTCGCTGAAAGCATTCAACAAAGACAGCCTCAACGCCAACGTGAAACGTCTGAGTTTCGACGAATCCTCCGGATTTACGCTGGACCGCCTGTCAATGAACATCATCGGCAATCATGACAGCGCCTACATTGACAATTTTGAGATCCGCCTGCCCCAGACACATCTGCAAATCGACCGTGCTGCGATGAATATCTCCGGCGTAGACGGAATAGCTTCTTTCCTGAACGAAGCCCCCGTCGAACTCAGTATTGCCCCTTCGCATATTTACCTGAAAGAGCTCAGTCCGTTCATTCCCGCCTTCGCCCATTTCAGCGATACCATCCAACTGGCGGCCGAAGCTACGGGAACGATCAACAACATCGCCCTGAAAAAACTAACCATCCGTCAGAGCAACAAACTCTTTTTTAGCGGATTGATGGATTTGCGGGGGATTACCAGTCCCGGCGACGCCTACCTCTTCGGACGCGTCAATCAGCTGCATGTCACCACAGAGGGAATCCGGAACCTGGTGAATAACTTCAGTAAACAGCCCATCACCTTACCTGCTGCCGTAGACGAACTGGGTACCGTTAATTTCACCGGTGAAATATCCGGTTTCTTCGACAACCTGGTAGCTTTCGGCAAATTCACTTCCGGTGTGGGATCCATCCAGACCGACCTTATCTTCGGCAGCAACAAAGAGAAAAACATCGAGGCATACCTCAAAGGGCACGTTGCGACCTCCAACTTGGAGATCGACCGTCTGTTCGGTGACGGCAACCCCTATGGTAATGCCCGCTTCAATGTCGCTCTCGACGCCGTCCGTCGCATCGGTGGCGGTTTTGCGGGAACGGTACAGGGAGACATTGAAAGTTTTGAATATAAACGTTATAACTACGAAAACATCCGGCTGGCCGGTCATTTTCAACCGAACAGTTTCGACGGTTATATACAGATGGACGACGCTAACGGGCAGATACGAGCAGACGGACTGATCCGGAACGAAGGGCAACACTCCGTGTTTAACTTTACCGCAGATGTACAACACCTCCGTCCCGACAAGCTTTTCCTCACCGACCGCTACGATTCGCCCGACATATCCTTCTCGCTGAAAGCCGATTTCACCGGGAATACTATCGACAACGCCGAAGGAAGCCTCCAGCTCGACAGCCTGTCTTTCCTCACGGCGCCCGACACCTTCCTCCTCCGTAAGATGGAGATCATCGCCTCCGGACGTGCCGAAGAGCGCAAGCTGACCATTGCCTCCGACATTCTCAACGGAGAAATAGCTGGTGCTTATTCATTCACCACCATCCTGCCAAGCCTGATGCAGACACTTGGCGTTTACCTGCCTACCATCATTCAGGAAACGGTGTCGAAGGCGCCGGTACAGGAAAACAACTTCTCGCTACTGCTCACCCTCGACAATACCGAGGCACTGTCTAACACGCTGAAGCTACCCGTCGCCATCCTAAGCACCAGCCGAATTACCGGGCACTACAACAACCGCTACAATAAATTCCGCCTCGAAGCCTTCCTGCCCCAGTTCAAGCTGGGCGGTTCGGCGTTTGAATCGGGCATATTTACCTGTGAGAATCCCAGCAACCAGGTCAACCTGCGCCTGAAAGCTGTCAATTACAACGACAAAGGGCTGCGCAACCAGATCGAGCTCACGGCCGATGCCCGCGACAACCGTATCAACTCCCTCGTGAGCTGGCACAATAATAAAGACCGGATATTCAAAGCCGATCTGGCTTCTTCGGCCTTCTTTGCCAGGGACACGGACGAACGGGGAAAATCTACCTTGCGTACCGAAATATCCATTGATAACAGTTCACTGATTGTCAACGACACCCTCTGGCAAATCGAACCGGCCGCCGTCACATTGCGCGATGGAAAGGTACAGATTGACCATTTCCATGCCAGTAACGGCCACCAGTATGCCAACCTGAACGGAACCATTTCATCCGACCCGCAAGACACTCTCCAACTCGACCTCAATGAGATTGAACTAAGCTACATATTCGAAACGCTCAACATCCCCGTTCTCCAGTTCGGCGGCCGGGCTACCGGCACCTTCCACATCTCCGATCTCTATGGCAGCCGCATGGTCAACACAGACCTTGAGGTGCAGAACTTCTCATTCAACCATGTAGACCTGGGGCGCCTTAACCTGTACAGTGAATGGGATGACGCCCAGCGTGGCATCCTCATGCTCGGCACCATTTATAAAAACGACAGTACGTGGACAGATGTCAGCGGTTACATCTTCCCCGTCAAACCCAACGAGGGGCTGTCGCTCTACTTCGATGCCAACGACATCAATATCGCCTTCCTGCAACCATTCCTTGACCAGGTAGTGTCTAACGTGCAAGGCCACGGTTTTGGGCAGGTACACCTTTTCGGCCCCTTCAAGGAACTGACGGTTGAAGGGAAGGCTTATGTGGAAAAAGCTGGTATGGGTGTAGACTTTCTCAACACCTACTACACCTTCTCCGACTCGGTGTTCTTATTGCCTACCGCTGTAAAGCTCAACAACGTCACCCTGTACGATAAGTATGGAAATACGGGACGTGCCAGCCTCCAGTTCAATCACAAACACTTCAAAGACTACAGTTTCGACGCCCGTTTCCAGTCCAATAACCTGTTGGTGTACGACCAGTCGCAACGTAACAGCCCCCTGATCCATGGCACTGTATTCGGTAGTGGATCGGTAGATATCAAGGGGAATAAAAATGTGGTGGATTTTGATGTCAATATGCAAAGCGGTCCCAAGACCAATATCGGCTTTAACTTCATGACTAATACGGCATCCGACGAGTATAGTTTTATCACCTTTGTGGATAAGAGTAAACCGACAGGCATTGACAGTCTCCTATCCGGCGCCAACGGCCCCAACGGAGCACCTCCCCTATCCGACGGCCAGGAAGGCACTGAGCTACGGATGAACTTCCTCGTGGACGTAACGCCCGACGCCACGATCGAACTGATCATGGATCCCAATGCCGGCGACCGCATCAAAGGGAATGCCACCGGCAGCCTGCGGGTAGAATATGGCACCCGCACCGACCTCCGCATCTATGGCGGTGTGGATATAGTAGAAGGAAGTTACAACTTCAGCCTCCAGCAACTCATCCACCGCGATTTCAAGATACGCGAAGGCAGCACTATCAACTTCCAGGGCGATCCCTACAATGCCAATATGCATGTAGATGCCATCTTCAACCTCACGGCCAACCTGGGCGACCTGGACCAGGAACTGCTGCGCGAAAGCTCCCGCGCCAGCGTACCCGTGAACTGCGTACTCAACCTGGACGGTATGATGCGCAACCCGGCTATCACTTTCAACATTGAACTTCCCGGTTCGAACGAAGAACTCCAACGCCAGGTACGCAGCCTGATCGACACCGAAGATATGATGACACGCCAGGTGGTTTACCTCCTGGTACTGAACAAATTCTATACGCCTGATTATACCACCATTTCCGATCGCTACCGCACCAGTGAATTCAGCGCCGTAGCCTCGTCAGCCATTTCTGCACAGTTGTCCAGCATCCTGAACAGCATTACAGACAAAGTGCAGATCGGTACCAACATCCGTGCCGGGCAGCAAGGATATGCGGAAGATACGGAGGTGGAAATGCTCCTGTCCAGCCAGCTACTCGACAACCGCCTGATCCTGAACGGCAACTTTGGTTACCGCAACAGCACCATGCAACAACGCAACGTATTCATCGGTGAATTCGACCTTGAATATAAGCTCACCCATACCGGTGAGATCCGCCTCAAAGCCTATAACCATGCCAATGACATGTATCAGTCGCTCAAGCAATCCCTCACCACCCAGGGCGTAGGTATCATGTTTAAGAAAGACTTCACGAACCTTTTCGACCTCTTCCTGCGCAAGCGCCGTATCCCCGTCCCCACCCGCTCCGATGATGTGCCGGGCGAAGACCGGCTACCGGGGCAGCAATGAACACAGACCTGTCATTCACTCCTCAGCGCCTCTACCGGGTTGCGACAGGCAGCATTGTGTACATCCGCACAGTCAAGGTGCGGCTCCGCACAATCCGGTTTCAAATCCCGCAATATTTGAATGTGGGCTTGCTTCAAGTTCCGGCGTATGTGAAAGCGGGGTGCTTCAAGTTCCGCAAAACTTGAATGTAGGCTTGCTTCAAGTTCCGACGAAAGTGAAGCATCCTAACCCATGAAATGAACATATCAGGGTGATACCATAGCTTGTGTGAATGCCCGGTCACGGGCATTCTGTACGTAGCCGGGGGTACAGGCGAAGCCAAGCCCCCGGACAGATGATTTGTATATGTTTTGTGTGCCGCGTCAGCGGTACCGGTCAATTGCACATGGCACCGCTGACGCGGCGCAACATAAAAAGACATTTATAGTCCAGGGGCTTGGCTTCGCCTGCACCCCTGGCTACCAACAAGATACCCCTGAAGGGGCATTCGCATGCACACAAAAAGATGTGTATAAAGAGTAGCTGTCTAGGCGGGGAGCCAAGTTACTCTTGTTTACTATTTACATGATAGTCTTCAAGCTATATTCAAATCCAAACTTGAAGCACCGCCAGCTTTCCAACCCAACCTGAACATTCAAATCCAACAAAATCTGATGACAAACTGCCTACTATTAGCTCATACGATTCTTGTGGGGAAATCGGCTATCACCCTGTCACTTTCTTCAGTCAGTCAGGCACTTAGGGTGAAAGGAAGCTTCAAAAAGCGGTTTTGCTGTCACTTTTACTGTCACTGTATGCCGTTAGAAAAGGAGTGACAGGAGAGTGACAGCAGGACAGAGAATTCGCCTCTGCTTTCACTCTAACTCATTGACCATCAGCAGAAAGTGACAGGGTGAAGGCATTTCTCGTGTAAGAAGCTATAGCAGATGGATGTTCACTGCAAGGTAGGTTTTAGCGCTGTTTCTGCCGATGAAATGAACAGATACAGGGCTTACCCAAACGAGGCCTGCGTCCCACTTGGTCGAGGCGCAGGCCTCAGGGAGAGTGAGGCGCAGGCCTCAATCAGATGAGGCGTGCGCGTAGATACTGTTGGCGGAGTGTACGGTTTTCAATCCGCCGGATTAGCCTTCAAAATCACAATCGTCTCCCGAAAAAAAGATCATAATGTTCCTAAACGAAGATTATGACGATCCAAAACGAAGATTATGACGATCGTTTTGGATCGTTATTATCTTTTTTGTGACGATTTACGGTTTTGCAAAAAGCTTCGGAGCAAATATGATACGCCATCGCAATCCCATACCTATAAAGATAGCACTAATGCAAACGCCAACTAGCATACGCCTTAGATAACTACGGAGAAACGAACCTATTCAGGATACTGTTTAGAACGACAACTTCATCATGAAGCGCACTCCACGCGTTTGGATACCGGGATTGTCTTTATAGTTAAGGCGCCAGACGTAATCGAGGCGGAGGAATTTAAAGATATTCTCCACACCCACACTTGCTTCCATATACGGTTCGTTGCCCAACGGATACGAGCCTGCCGGGAAAGCATAGAGCCCTTCGCCGTTGACAAATGGATTGTTCTTATCCGACAGGTGCCCGTAGAGGCCACGGAAGCAGAACACTTCGCGCAACTGGAGCTTCTTGAGCAGCGGCAACCGGTTCAGGATAGCCCCATTCATAAAGTAAGTGATATCCCACGAAGCATACTCATCGCTGATAAATTCCATCGCATTCATATTCGTATACGACTCCGGCTGGATGGTGTAAGACAGGTTGGCATTCGGCAGGATAAGAAGCGGATAAGGCACCTTGTCCCACACCTTACCGGCTTTCAGTATAGCGTCTACATAACCGAAGGGCGTGAGCCAGAAGCGTTTTTGCAACCCCACATCCGTACGGTTGTACGTATAGGAGGATCCCATAAAGCCTTTTAGCGAGGTGACGTGGCTGACGGTCAACACCGGATAGTCGAACGACACTGGATAACGGTAGTTACGTGTCTGGTAGAACTTCTCCTTCGGCGCAAAGCGGAGTTTGAACTCCAGTTCGCTCATCGTATAGGAGTTGACCGGCGTCAGGTAGCCGTCCGGACCGATCAGATCGAAGGCAGCATAGTCGGTGGAGAATTCTTTAAAGTTGCGCAACACGGCACCATAGCCAAGACCGTTATAATGCTCCCGATAATAGGTCAACTCGGCATTGCGGAGATAGGTGGCACGGGTATCCTTCTGCCGTTTCCAGGCCAAAAAGATATTGTCCTTGTTAGTATACATATACTGCTGCCCGAGTTGGTTAATGTCGTAACTCATTTCGGCACGGATGGAGTGGACAGGAAATTCCTTACGGTATTCTTTCTTGTCTATGAAAGAGTATTCGGCGATAGCATCGTATTTCAGTTTATCATCCTTCGTGCCATACGCCACATAGCCATCGAGGAAAAGACGACGACTGAATGCTGGCGTGGTGGTACCCCCGAAACGGAAGCGAGCCCCTTCGATCGCATTCCCACTGATGAAGGTATTGACAGGCCCGAACTCGAATTTGCTCTTCATCGGGTCAGTACTGGTGGGGACATAGCCGTTGACAAAGATAGACACCACCTTTTCAGTGGCATAAAACAGCGGCACCTGCCGGAGACGCGCCATGAGTTGCGCTACAGAGTTGGGATTTCGCTTCACGGCATCAGCCGGACGGATAGAATCCCAATATTGTTCGTTCTGCTTATAGGCCCGGTCGAGGGTAATGACAGGCATACTCTGCTCGAATACGGATGGATCATCCGGTGGCAGGAAAGCATAGTCGCTATAGATACTAAGCCGCCGGGCATACATCCCTTTTGACTTATCGGTAATTTTAAAGTCAACCTGGATATCGTCTTTGGTGATCAGACGAGTGCCGTCCGGAGTACGTTCGAACGACTGGTTGATGGTCATCCGATTGACGAAATTGAGGTTGATATCCCTTGGTACATTCAACTGCATCTGCTTTACAAAGTAGGTAGAGTCTAATGTAACATAGAGGTGGCCGGTAAAACCGAACGACTCAGAGTTGAACGGAACAAAACCCAGATCAACGCACTGCTGGCCGCCGATATCGAGCGTATCGAGCAGGTAATATTTATAGAAGTCGGGAGCGACTTTAGACAACGGGCTCACAAAACGGAAGAAGAACAGCGAGATATCGTTCTGAAAGATATCCACTTCGCGGAATACCTCACCGAGGAATTGTTGGATACCGTCACGAGAGAATATCTCGTCCACCCCGGCCGACTTGGCTGCCTGTACGACACGTTTCTCTGATTTGGGATCTTTGCGATAATAAACGGCTTCCAGCTTTTCACGTTCGGATACAGGCAAGATGGTAGTACCTACCTCGAGGGTATCGATATAATCGACCAGAAAGTCGAAAGTGCGCGCTTTGCCATTTGCTTTGGGGGGCTTAGGCTCAAACTCGTTCATCGCGAAGAACATCTTCTCGTAGTGTTCGTAGCGTAAATACGCGTGATTGCGCGGATCATTGCTGTCGCGCGATTCAATCATCCTGCGCACAAATTCAACGGCCGGGTTCTCCTTCTTGCTATATCGCTCCTTGCCAGGCTTGATCACCACATCAGTCAATGTTATACTGGAAGGCGCGAGTGCAACGGTGAATGTATTGGTCCGCCCGGGACGAACGGTCAGTGACTTTGTATTGTAGCCCAGGAAGGAAACCTCAATCGTGCGGGCGGAGGTGGCGGCAGACAGGGAAAACTTGCCATCCAGATCAGTAGCCGTACCAATTGTAGTGCCTTTAAACACAATAGAGACATAAGGCAACGTTTCTCCTGAAATGGAGTCTGTTACGATACCTCTGATAATGGTATTATTCTGCCCGAACGATAACCAACTGATTAAAAGAAAAATAAATACATAACCTATCCTCTTGCCCATGCTAAATCAAACTCACAATTAAACGCTGCAAAGGTATAACGTTTGAAACAATTGATTTGTTCCAAAGCGCGTTCTTTCTATGCCGTTTAACTATAAATGACTTCGCCGACAGTACCGGATCGGCAAAACCGGATCAGATTATTTCGGCCAAGCCTACAAGGCCAGATACAGCAAAGCCGCCAGGGAGGCGCCGACGAGCGGACCAACGACAGGCACCCAGGCGTATCCCCACTGATTACTGCCTTTCCCTTTGATAGGCAGCAGGGCATGCATGATACGGGGGGCCAGGTCGCGCGCCGGATTGATCGCATAACCGGTAGGACCTCCAAGGGCAAGGCCGATCACCCACACAGTGAAAGCTACCGGAATGGCGCCCACAGAACCAAGGCCTACCGGAATGGTGCTGTCTGTATGGTATTCGTGCACCTCACCGCCGGTGATGAAGAAAACAACAAACAGCAAGACAAAGGTACCGATTACTTCCGTCAGCGTATTCACTAACGGATGAGGTATCTCCGGGCCGGTGGCAAATACAGCCAGCTTGAGCGAGGCTTCTTCTGTAGCGTCAAAATGGTCTTTATAGACAACCCACACCAACGTAGCGCCCAGGGCCGCCCCCAACATTTGAGCAACGACATAAGACAGTACTTCACTCCAGGGAAACGAGCCACCAATAGCCAATCCCAACGAAACGGCCGGATTAAGATGGGCTCCACTATAAGGGCCGGCTACCACCACACCGATAAACACCCCCATCGCCCAGGCAGTGGTGATCACCATCCATCCGGCGCCATGGCCTTTGGTTTTCGACAATAATACGTTGGCGCATACGCCGGCTCCCATCATAATCAGGAGCATAGTTCCTAAAAGTTCTGCGATAAACGGTGTCATAATAGAATAGTAGTAATTGTAGAAGTTGATAATTAGTATGCATGGATGGGTTTATTCTGCCCAATGTTGCGACCGGCCTACGGCTTTGTGCCATTCGGTCAGCTGGCGGCGAGCGTCTTCCTCTTTCATGGTTGCGGTAAAGACCTTATCTACCGTCCACTGTTCGGTCAACTCGTCGATGTTCTTCCAGTAACCCACGGCAAGGCCGGCCAGGTATGCTGCACCCAGGGCTGTTGTCTCAAGCACCTTCGGACGCACCACCGGGCAACGGCTGATATCAGCCTGGAACTGCATCAGGAAGTTATTGGCAATCGCTCCGCCATCCACACGTATCTCTTTCGGTTTGGCATGGATATCGTTTTCCATAGCCATCAACACATCGTCTACCTGGTAGGTAATACCTTCAAGGGCTGCCCGGGTCAGATGGGCAGCCGTAGTTCCACGGGTGATCCCTACAATGGTACCCCTGGCATACTGATCCCAATAGGGCGCGCCGAGCCCGGTCAGCGCGGGCACAAAGTACACGCCGCCATTATCGGGGACTGACAAGGCCATTTGCTCGGAGATGGCGGCATTGGGGATCAGTCCGATACCGTCGCGCAGCCACTGGATAGCGGCACCACCTACAAACACACTGCCTTCAAGTGCATACGTCACTTCATCGTTAATTTTCCAGGCGATGGTAGTCAGCAGGTTGTTTTGCGATGTAACCGCTTTCCGCCCAGTATTCACTACCATAAAGCAACCCGTTCCATACGTAGTCTTGATCATACCCTCTTCCAGACACAGTTGACCGAAAAGTGCCGCCTGCTGGTCGCCAGCCATACCGGAAACCGGAATACCCTGTTTGAACAGGGAAACGGATGTGTGGCAGTAAACTTCACTGCAACTGCGTACCTCAGGAAGCATAGATGCCGGAATAGTAAAGAGGTGGAGCAATTCGGAATCCCATTGCTGGGTATGGATATTAAACAGCATCGTACGGGATGCATTGGTGATATCGGTAATAAAGGAGCTGCCACGGCTGAGTTTCCACACCAGCCACGTATCAACCGTACCAAAACAGAGTTCGCCACGTTCAGCACGTTCACGTATCCCCTTCACGTTGTCAAGTATCCACTTGACCTTGGTAGCGGAAAAGTAGGCATCGATCACCAGTCCGGTCTTCTGCTGGATACAGGCGGCATAGCCTTGTGCTTTCAGTTCTTCGCAGAAGTCGGCCGTCCGACGGTCTTGCCACACAATCGCGTTGTAAACAGGGAAGCCGGTTTCACGATCCCAAACAATAGTGGTCTCCCGCTGGTTGGCAATACCGATACAGGCAATGTGGGCATCCACCACATCGGCTTTATCCATGACCTCTTTGATGACCGACGATTGAGAGTACCAGATCTCATTCGGATCATGCTCTACCCAACCCGGTTGGGGAAAATACTGCTGGAAATCTTTCTGGGATAATTGGATAATGCTTCCATGACGGTCGAACAGGATCGCCCGCGAAGAAGTGGTGCCCTGGTCGATAGCCAGTACGTATTTGTGCTTTACATCCATATCGTATGTGTGTTTATAAGGTAATCGATTCGTTATTATTCTTCCAGAATATAATGAGCAGCAAGCTTGACAAAGGTGGCTTCCTGCGCATCCGCCCAAGCGTCTGTCTCTCCCCGCTCCTCGGCCAACAGCCAGGCTACCCGGTGCGCCATCTGAATAGCGGCACGGGCATCGAGGAAGAGAATGCGCAACCGGCGCGCCAGCACATCTTCAAGCGTGCAGACCAGTTCATGACGGATAAGCCACAATACTTCGCCCACGGTATAGGCGTAGCCGGGATGCAAGCGTTCAGCCATCTGAGGAGACGATGCCACCAGGGCGCGGATCTCTGCGGCATCAGTACCGTATACATAGAGCGGATCGTTGAAATCGGTCGTATGACAAGCTCCATGAACAGCGTGATGAGCCGTCACACACGGACGCGGCACACCGGCTAGCTGGCGAAGAGCGAGATTGATCGTATCCTCGGCCATCTTACGGTAGGTAGTCCATTTACCGCCGATAATGGTGATAAGTCCTGACTTTTCACGGATCAGCTTATGACTGCGGGATATTTCTTTCGTCTTTGTAGATTGGTCGTGCGGAGCAGCCAGCGGGCGCAGGCCGGCGAAGACAGACAACACATCGCTACGTTGGGGTGGACGGGTGAGATAGCGACCGGCTGTTTCAAGGATAAAATCTACTTCGATACGCATCGCAACAGGCTCTTCCAGCGCGTCTTTCATCAGTGTATCGGTGGTGCCTACCACTACTTTGTTATGCCAGGGAACAGCAAAAAGAACACGTCCGTCGGAAGTGCTGGGGATCATGATCGCATAATCGCTTTGCAGGAAAGATCCATCCAGCACAAGGTGCACACCCTGGCTGGGACGTACAATAGGACGTTTGCCCGGCTGATCCATCTGCAGGATATGGTCAGCAAATACACCGGTGGCATTTAGTACGGTACGAGCCTTGACGGAATAGGTATGGCCAGTCTCCTGGTCGCAAACCGTGACACCGGAAATAGTTCCGTCTGTCTTTAACAAGCCGGTCACATTCGCATAATTCAGGACACAGGCACCGGCATCTACAGCGGTACGCACCAGGTTGATAGCCAACCGGGAATCGTCAAACTGTCCATCATGGTAGATCACGCCGGCCGACAATTGCTTCGGTCGTAAGACAGGAATGGTACGCAGCGCACGCTTCGGCCCGATACAGAACGAACGCCCAAAGCCAAGTTTACCGGCCATCAGGTCGTACACTACCAGGCCGATGGTATAAAAAGTCCCCTCCCACCATCGATAGCAGGGAATGAGAAAACGTTGGTCCCTCACCAGATGGGGAGCGTTCTTGCGCAGGATTCCACGTTCGCGCAGGGCTTCGAGCACAAGCAGCACGTCACCCTGAGCCAGATAACGCACCCCGCCATGCACCAACTTGGTGCTGCGACTGGAAGTAGCCTTGGTAAAATCGGCCCGTTCAAAGAGGGCTACACTGTATCCACGGGTAGCCGCATCCACAGCCACACCCAAACCGGTGGCGCCGCCACCGATCACAACAAAGTCGAATATTTGATCCGTATCTGCCAGTTGGGCAAGCAAAGATTCCCTTCTCATGGCCTTTACTTTTTGATTAACTTTCCAAAGCTATAAAATATTTACAAGATAAAGGGCTGGATACAATGAGAAAATAAAGCAGACAAACACAAAATCATCAAAAGCCTATCAAGCAGCAAAGGCTCTTTAGGACATCAGCGTCCATAAGAGCCTTCGTATGTAAAAGACTTAATATGATATACCTTTACTCAAACATCCGGTCGATACCACCGGTATCGGGTCCGTTCATGGGATGGTCTTCGTCTGGAGTATGGCCGTTTCCGCAAGGATCGTGAAACTGTTCGGGTACATCAAAATTCTCTTCTTCCGAATAACCCAGCGTCTTATCGGCAAATACTTTCTGCATAAATGTCCCGTAGATGGGAAGCGCCATACTGGCTCCCTGTCCTTCCTGCATGCGATCGAAATGGATGTCACGGTCTTCACCGCCTACCCAAACACCCCCTACGAGGCTGGGGGTGAATCCCATGAACCAACCGTCGGAGTTATTCTGTGTGGTACCTGTCTTTCCTCCCATCGGGGCCTTCAAGCCATAACGGAAGCGCAGTCGTGAACCGCTACCACCATCTACCACACTACGAAGCATATAGAGCATTTTATAGGTGGCGTCTTCAGGTAATACTTCGTTCATCTTCGGGGTGAAGGACGCGATGGTGTTTCCGAAAGGATCTTCGATTCGCAACACATACAGAGGCTCTACACGAATACCTTTATTGGCAAAGGCAGTATAGGCGCTCACCATTTCTCCCACAGAAACGTCTGGCGTACCCAAACACATGGAGATAACCGGATCCATCGGGCCACGCAGGCCATAGGAACGCAACAAGTTAACCAATGTATAAGGCGAAAGCTGACTCATGATCTGTGCAGTTACCCAGTTGGACGAACGTTGCAAGGCCCATTGAATAGAAACCTTCTCCCCTATCCGCTCCTTGGTAGAGTTACGCGGTTCCCAGGGACGGCCATTCTCATCCATCAAATGTGGCTGTACATGGAGAAACTCGTCGCAGGGGGTAAAACCTTCGATCATGGCAAGCGAATAAACGAATGGTTTCATGGTAGAACCGATTTGGCGTCGTCCGCCATTGACCATATCATACTGGAAATCATTGTAGTCAATGCCACCCACATACGCTTTCACCTGTCCGTTACGCGGATCCATTGCCATAAATCCTGTACGCAGGAACGCCTTATGATAACGAATGGAGTCCCAAGGAGTCATGGTGGTATCCACAGCTCCTTGCCAGCTGAAGACACGCATTTCGACAGGTTTGTCAAATTCTTTCCGGATATCGGCATCCTTCATACCCCCTTTCTTCAAGGCACGGTAACGGTCGGTCTGCTGCATGGCGCGTGTCAGGATCGTATTCACTTCTTCCGTTGACAGGTTGCTGGAGAAGGGAGCATAGCTGCGGTTCTTTTTCTCCCTGAAGAAAGCAGGTTGCAATTCCTTTCCGATATGATCACGCACAGATTCTTCAGCATACTGCTGCATACGGGAATCAATGGTAGTGTATATCTTCAAGCCATCGATGTAAATGTTATAATTATTACCATCCGGTTTCTTATTCTTATTACACCAGCCATAAAGAGGATTAGTTTCCCAGGCAGTAGAATCGTCTTTAAATTTCTGCGCCTGCCAGGAAGCATAGTTGCTGCGAACAGGTTTTTTGGCCGTCATCGTGAGGCGTAGGTATTCACGAAAATAAGGAGCCAGGCCTTCCTTGTGGTCCATGCGGGTGAAACGCAAGGTAAGCGGAAGTTCTTTCAATGAATCACATTCAGCCTGTGTCAGGTAACCCGCCTTTGCCATCTGATCCAATACCACATTCCGGCGTCCACGGGAACGCTCATTATATCTTACCGGATTATAGTACGATGGGTTCTTACACATCCCTACCAATGTTGCGGCTTCTTCCACGGAAAGTGTTTTCGGTGTTTTACCAAAATAGACACGGGCAGCAGACTGAATGCCGACAGCATTATACAGGAAGTCGAATTTATTCAGATACAGATTAATGATCTCCTCTTTGGTGTACAATCGCTCTAACTTGACAGCAATCACCCATTCGATAGGCTTCTGCAACAGACGTTCCATCAGATTCTCCGCACTGGGCGAATAAAGCTGCTTGGCCAACTGCTGGGTAATCGTACTCCCGCCACCTGCACTTTTTTGCATCAGAATCCCTCTCTTAACCACCGCACGGAACAAGCCTTGTGCATCAATACCACTGTGTGAGGCAAAACGCGCATCTTCAGTGGCGACCAAGGCTTCGACCAATTTGGGGGAGAGATCTTCATAATTGACTGAAATACGGTTATCCATACTCTGCGCAAAAGTACTCAGCACTTTTCCATCGGATGAGATGATCTGAGATGCAAATTTATCGATTGGGTTCTCCAACTGCTCTACCGGCGGCATATAGCCAATAGAACCGTTGGCAATACCGGAGAAGATCATGGCCATACATAGCACAACGGCCACCAATATGCCCCAAATACCTATTACTATTTTCTTTGTTGTGTTCGGACTCATTTTATCTTATATACTTAATAACGGCTTAATTACCGTTGTCCATACATTTGCTCGTAATACTTCATATAGTCGCCGCCGGTGATCTCTTCCACCCAGTCCTGGTGTTCAAGGTACCAGCAAATAGTTTTCACAATGCCGACTTCGAAAGAGGTTTCCGGCGTCCAGCCCAGCTCGGAAGTGATCTTGGTGGGATCGATGGCATAGCGCTGGTCGTGCCCGAGGCGGTCTTTGACGAAGGTGATCAGACTATCGCTGATCCAATCAATAGCGATCGTGCCATCAGGAGCAATCTCTTTTTTCTTCAATACCTGCCGATAAGCAGGATTTTCTTCCATCAGACGGCGGATCGTGCGGATCGTCAACTGAACGATCTCGATATTTTGCTTTTCATTATGGCCGCCTACATTATATACTTCACCGGCACGACCTTTATGCAATACCAGGTCAATAGCCTTGCAGTGGTCTTCCACATAAAGCCAGTCACGCACATTTGTCCCATCGCCGTAGACAGGCAGCGGTTTACCCTCAAGGATATTTTTGATGATCAGTGGAATCAGTTTTTCAGGGAAATGGAAAGGGCCGTAGTTATTGGAGCAACGGGTGATCGACACAGGCATTTTATACGTATCGGCATAGGCCTGCACAAATAAGTCGGCACTGGTCTTGGAAGCACTATAAGGACTATGTGGATCGAGTGGCGTGGTTTCGTGAAAATAGCCTTCGGCACCCAGACTACCATAAACTTCATCGGTCGATACCTGGTGATATCGTACACCTTCCCGCCAACACGGATAACCGGTATCCTCTTTGCCAGTCACCCAGGCTTTCCGGGCAGCATCAAGGAGATTTTGCGTACCCAGAATATTGGTCAACAAGAAGAGTTGCGGGTTTTCGATACTACGGTCCACATGGCTCTCGGCGGCAAAATTCACCACGTAATCAAAGTTGTATTCGGCAAACAGACGATTAGCCAATTCACGATCGCAGATATCGCCCTTCACAAACAGGCAGCGGTCATTGTCAATATCACCGGCAATCGTACCCAGGTTACCGGCATACGTAAGCAAATCCAGCACTACAATCCGAACCTCCGGATAAGTGGCTAACATATATTTCACGAAATTTGCGCCGATAAAACCAGCCGCTCCCGTAACCAGATAAGTCTTCATATGCTTATTTCCCACTGTTATAGACAAAATTAATAATCGCTTCTGCAAGAAACGGAGCCACTTTGTCCTTTTCCGAAAGGATTAAGTGATTCGTATCCAGTATGCTCCAGTCTACACCCACTGACGGATCATCAAACCGAAGCGAAGCCTCATAAGCCGGCATATACGGATTATCCACTTTATATGTGAATACCGCCTGTTCGCTCAAA
Organism: Tannerellaceae bacterium; assembly: GCA_031555505.1. Taxonomy (GTDB): domain Bacteria; phylum Bacteroidota; class Bacteroidia; order Bacteroidales; family Tannerellaceae; genus JAJDIA01. Next base: position 664 of record JAVBUH010000062.1, on the reverse strand, counting down.
ACACAGAACCCATGTGCAAAACCCCGTGGAATAAACAATTGCCGTTTATTCTCTTCGGATAGTGCTATCGCCACATATTGCCCGAATGTAGGCGAACCTTTCCGCAAATCGACTGCCACATCCAAAACTGCTCCCCGAATAACTCGCACCAACTTAGCCTGTGAATAGGGTTCCAATTGATAATGCAACCCCCTGAGAACCCCTCTTGAAGAACTCGATTCGTTCTCTTGGATAAAATGAACATACCCAATATGTTCTTCAAAATCCCTCTGCTTAAACGATTCCATGAAGTATCCGCGGCTATCTGCAAACACTTTCGGCTCAATAATCCATACACCTGGAATCTCTGTTTCTATATAATTCATTCCTTACTTGCCGTTATGATGACACAAAGTAAATCATTTTTCAGTAGTTGCACAACCAGATATAGACATCTAAGTAAAAAAGCAGGTAAATATTTGTCAAATCCAAAAATAAACATTTACTTTGCACTCGCAAAAACAAAGATAAATCGTTCTTTGGTAATGGTTCCTTGGCCGAGTGGCTAGGCGCCGGTCTGCAAAACCGTTTACGGCGGTTCGAATCCGCCAGGAACCTCTAAGTATGTTGAAGGATTAGAAAGGATATTTCTAATCCTTCTCTTTTTCAAGCAGATAGCACCTTT
>JAVBUH010000038.1:0-61559 GCA_031555505.1 Tannerellaceae bacterium | reverse complement strand
TGCCCGTGACCGGGCATTCACACAAGCTATGGTACCACCCTGATAGGTTCATTTCATGGGTTAGGATGCTTCACTTTCCCTTAGTTTGCGTCGGATCTTTCAGATTTTGCGGAACTTGAAGCACCCCGCTTTCACATACGCCGGAACTTGAAGCAAGCCCACATTCAAATTCGTCGGAACTTGAAGCAAGCCCACATTCAAACACTCATAAAAATGCCTTGATTTGCACAGCCCCCGATAAAATTATCGAAGGAAATCCGTCGGAATATGAAACCAGGACGGCCTACTTAAAACTCGTCTACTTTCAGGTCTGCACGGAACTGGTCGAGGCGCTGTTGCAGGCGGGCAGTTACTTCGGTGTAGGCCGGATTGCCGTAGAGGTTGTTCACTTCGTTGGGGTCGGACTGCAGATCGTAAAGCTCGTTGCAGTTGATGGCGGCATCTTTGCCGGTGGCTTCACCGTAGAAGTGGATCAGCTTGTAACGTTCGTCGCGCACACCATCGTGGCGACGTACCTCGTGGATAGCCGGATAGTCGTAATAATGATAGTAGAGATACTGCCGCCAGTCGGTCGGGACACTGCCGTTGAACAGCGGTACCAGCGAAGTACCGACCATCTGTTCCGGCTTTTCGATACCGGCCAGCGCCAGATAGGTGGGTGCATAGTCGATGTTCTGTACCAATGCATCACACACGCTTCCCCCTTTGATCTTTTCCGGCAGGCGGACAATCAGTGGGGTACGGAACGATTCTTCGTACATGAAACGCTTGTCGAACCAACCGTGTTCGCCCATATAGAAGCCCTGGTCTGAGGTATACACAATTACCGTATTTTCCATCAATCCCTCCTTTTCAAGGTAAGCGATGAGGCGACCCACTTCGTCGTCGATCGTCTTGATACAGCGCAGGTAATCTTTCAGATACCGTTGATATTTCCATTTCAGCAAGTCGTCGCCTTTCAGATTCTGGTCGATAAAAGCCTGGTTGCGCGGACTATATGCAGCCATCCAGGCTTCGTGCTGGGCGGGTGTCATGCGGTTGAGGGAATTATTCCAACTGCGGATATTCCATTCGTTCTTATAAGCTTCCGTTTCTTTCAGTTCATCCACTTTCAGGTCATAAATGAGCGTCATATCGTTTTCGATCCGCATTTCCTGTGTACGGGCGGCATCACAACGAGTAGCATAATCGTCGTAGAATGTTTCCGGAAGCGGGAAATCCACATCCTCGTAGAGATGTAGATACTTAGGTTCAGGCATCCAGTTGCGGTGCGGCGCTTTGTGATGCACCAGGAGGCAGAAAGGTTTATCCTGATCACGCTCTTCCAAGAAACGGATCGCATGATCGGTAGTGAGCGTGGTAGCATAACCTTCTTCCTTTATGTATTGCCCGTTTGAAGCGGGACTTTTGAATTCGGGATTATAATACTCTCCCTGATCCCAAAGGACATGGTAAAAATCAAATCCCTTCGGTTCGCACTGCATGTGCCATTTCCCCACTACGGCAGTCTGGTAGCCGTGCTGTTGAAGTATTTCCGAGAAAAACACCTTCGTGCTATCGATACCCTTACCCAACTGACGTTGTCCGTTCTGGTGACTGTACAATCCCGTCATCAGGCAGGCGCGACTGGGCGTAGACAATGAATTTTCGACAAACGCTTTACGGAACAACATCCCTTCGGCAGCCAACCGGTCCAGGTTGGGCGTCGGAGCCAACCGCGAGATTGGATGTCCGTAGGCGCTGATGGTTTGATACGAATGGTCGTCCGTCATAATATGGATAATATTCAACGGTTTTTGGCCGGATTCTTTCTGCCCGGTAGCACAGGCCGCCAATAAAACGACGGGAGATAACAGCGCGGTTGCGCGAATAGTGTTTTTCATAACCGAAAATATAATGTTTACCAGTTTAAGTAACTTGCTTACAGGATGCAAATATATCTAAAATTACCTTTTAACGTTATAATTTGCAAATCAAAGCGCTATTCTTTCGCTATTATAAAGAATTGTGCTACTTTTATTGCCGTTTTATTAGCTTAATCAAACAGTTAACAACGACAATACCATAAAAAAGATATGAGTGACAAGAGCTACACGGGCCGTCGCCTGGACAAACAAGGCAGGAAATTTTACAAGAAGAAAGGCTTCATTTTATGCGTCGGTATATTCGCCGGCATAGGCCTGATGCTTGCCGTTTACAACACCTCTGTTTACCTTTCCACCGATGCCTCCTGTATGATTTGCCACGTTCATCCACATGTGGAAGACAGCTGGAAATTATCCAAACACGTCAATAATGGAAGCGGTGTAAAAGTACACTGTGTAGACTGTCACCTGCCGCCGCGTAACAACACCTGGGATCATTATACGGCCAAAGCAAAACTCGGTATTCACGACCTGTGGGGATACCTCACCAAAGACAGCGCCGAGTTCAACTGGGAATACAAATCCGAACTGGAACAGGCCGTGAAGTACATCCCGAACGAATCCTGTAAGGAATGCCACCAGAATCTCTTCCCCGAAGGGATCACTGACGACGGGATCACCGCCCACCTGTATTATGATGAGAATGAAAAGAAACTGGACCTGCAATGTATCAGTTGCCACCTGGATGCCGGGCACTACAACCCGAACTACAGCCACGGCAAGCTGACGGGTGTTCCCGGTATGGCTGCTTCGGGAGCCGTAGACACCAGCCTCTTCTTTAAAGAGCCGGCGCTGGTCACCCGTTTTACCGAATATACCGAACAAATCCCCGGTACGGCCGTATCCTTCCGCATGAAAGCCATTCCCGGCGGTTCATTCCGTATGGGAAGCACCGACAAGGAACCGTTCCACCAGGCCGATGAAGCGCCTGTGCGCAACGTAAGCGTCAGCCCCTTCTTCATGTCGGAAGTGGAAGTAACCTGGGATCAGTACTGGGCATTCTACGGCAGTACGATGAGCGAAGGACGCACACCGCCCGAAACGATTTATGCCAACAACAGCAATCCCGATGTAGACGCCATCTCAGGCCCTACGCCTCCATTTGGTTTCCCGGATCAGGGATGGGGTATGGGCGACCGTCCGGCGATTACCATGACGCACTATGCTGCCGAAACATTCTGCCAGTGGCTCTCCAAAAAAACAGGTAAAAAATACCGTTTGCCTACCGAGGCCGAATGGGAATATGCCGCCCGTGGCGGTACGGAAACACCTTATTTCTTCAGTGGCAATCCGAAAGACTTCTCCGACCAGGGATTCTGGCGCAAGTTCTTTGCCGCCAAGACAGACAGCATCACCACCTATGCCATCTATATCAAGAATAGCAACAACCGCACCCAGGAGCCATCGATGGTGAAAGCCAATCCGTTCGGGCTCAAAAATATGGTGGGGAACGTGATGGAATACTGCGCCGACAAATATGATCCGGCAGCTTATACCAAGGGTGGCGACACCCCCTCTAATCCGTTGGTTACCGAAGGGGATGAATGGGTGGTACGTGGCGGTTACTATGCATCCGACGCTGCCGATCTGCGCGTAGCTGCCCGTAATTACACCAAACATACCGATTGGTTGAAAACTGACCCGCAACAACCAAAGAGTATCTGGTGGTATTCCGACATCCGTGGCATTGGATTCCGCATTGTATGCGAACCTGATGCATCGTTGGCAACTAAGTAAGCACGAAATTATTCATTATATCTTAAAATTAATTCTCATGAAAAAAGAAAACAGTATCAGCAGACGGTCTTTTTTAAAGAGTTCTGCCATGGTCGGCGCTCTGGGAGCAGTCGGCACCGGAGGAGCAGCCAGCGTATTAACTTCTTGTGGCGGTGGCGGCGAAAACGCTAACGCGATCAAGCCCCTGAAAGAGGCAGGAACGTATTATGTACCCAATCTGGTAGATTTTGCCAGCGACGGCCAGGAACTGAAAGCCGGTGTGATCGGTTGCGGTGGTCGTGGTTCGGGCGCCGCCTTCAACTTCCTGAATGCCGCCAACGGACTTACGATTGTAGCCCTGGGCGACACATTCCAGGAAAGAGTAGACAGCCTGGCCGGCAAGCTGAAATCAGAAAAAAGCATCGATATACCGGCCGACAAACGTTTTGTGGGTCTGGATGCCTACAAGCAGGTGATCGACAGCGGTGTAGACGTAGTGATTATCGCTACTCCTCCCAATTTCCGTCCGATCCACTTCCAATATGCCACCGAAAAGGGCAAACATTCCTTCCTGGAAAAACCGATCTGCGTAGATCCGGTAGGCTATCGCACCATCATGGCTACAGCCAAACAAGCCGCTGCCAAAAACCTGTGTGTCATCACCGGTACGCAACGTCATCACCAACGCAGCTACGTAGAATCGTATAAAAAGATTATGGAAGGTACGATCGGTGAAATTACCGGCGGCGTGGTTTATTGGAACCAAAGCATGCTCTGGTTTAACGAACGTAAGCAGGGCTGGAACGATTGCGAATGGATGATCAAAGACTGGGTGAACTGGAAATGGCTTTCAGGCGACCATATCGTGGAACAACACGTACATAATATCGACGTATTTACCTGGATGAGCGGTTTGAAACCTGTGAAAGCTACGGGATTCGGTTCTCGTCAGCGCCGTATTACAGGCGACCAGTACGACAACTTCAGCGTTGACTTCACCATGGAAAATGGTATCCATCTGCACAGCATGTGCCGCCAGACAGACGGTTGCGCCAACAACGTGAGCGAATTTATCCAGGGTACGAAAGGTTCTTGGAACAGCGCCACCATGGAAATCAAAGATTTGGCCGGCAACGTAGTATGGAAATACGACGGTGAAGCTGAAAAAGCTACTTTCAAACAGACCGACCCATATACACTGGAACACGTAAACTGGATCAACCATATCCGCAGCAAACAGGTGATCGACCAGGCTTCTGAAACAGCCATTGCCTGTATGGCCGCCATTATGGGACGCGAATCTGCCTATACCGGCGCTGAAACAACATGGGAAGCCATGACTGCTTCTGCGCAGGACTATATGCCGAAAGACCTCAACCTGGGTAAAATGGATATGAGCGGCTTCACCGTACCCGTACCGGGCAAACCGCTGGAAAAGAAATAAACAACGGATAAACGTATGACAATCAATAGAAGAAACTTTTTACGGACATCCCTTTCAGGAGCAGCGCTGGCAGTAGGCAGCGCTGCCATATCCTCCTGTGCGCCCAAGGCCAAACAGGAAGAAGGAGAGTGTTGTAAGGACAAAGCCTGTGCAGGACAAAACGTGGAACTGAAACTTTCGTTCCAGGAAGGGACTGCTCCGGGTGAAAGCCTGAATGAAAAGTTCGATTTCATGGAAAAACACGGCATCGTAGGTTTCGAACCGGGCGGACGTGGATTAGGCAAACGGGTGGAAGAGATCAAACAGGCATTGAACGGTCGCAATATCAAGGTGAGCGCTATCTGTGCCGGTTTCGAGGGATTCATCCTGTCTACCGATCCGGCCATCCGCAAGCAGTGCATGGATACCATGAAGGAGATCATCACGGCAGCCGGCGAACTGGGTTCTACGGGTGTGATCATCGTACCGGCATTCAATGCCCAGGTACCGGTGCTTCCACACACGATGGAGACGCGCGACTTCCTGTGCGAACAGTTCAAGGAAATGGGTACTTTCGCTGCCGAGCGTGGCACCACCGTGATCTTTGAACCGCTCAACCGCCGCGAGTGTTTCTACCTGCGCCAGGTAGCCGATGCCGCATCGCTCTGCCGCGATATCAACAATCCGGGTGTACGTTGTATGGGCGACTTCTGGCACATGACCTGGGAAGAAACCTGCGATATGGGTGCTTTCCTGTCGGCCGGCGAATACCTGCAGCACGTACACGTGGCCAGCCGTAAACGCCGCAGCATGCCGGGCGAAGACGGAGAAGCCGACAACTATGTAGCCGGTTTCAAAGGGCTGAAGATGCTCGGGTATAACAAGTATGTAAGTTTCGAATGCGGTTGCCAGGGCGACCGGGCTGTGGTACTGCCCGAAGCCGTGAAGCTGCTTCGCGAACAATGGGAAAAAGCCTGATGCCATCATGCCTTTAGTCAATCCCAATATAGTATTGAGTGAGGTGGTGGAAGAACACCCCTCACTCATTCCTGTAATCAACCGGTTCGGTATCCGCCTGGGGTTGGGTGACAAATCGGTGAAAACCATCTGTGAAGAATACGGACTGGATTGTGATTTCCTGCTCACCGTAGTCAATACGTTCCTCAATGAAGAGTATTTTCCGGAAAAGAAACTCCAGACCTTCCACACCTCGCAGATCATCGACTACCTGATCAAGACAAACCATTACTACCTGCGCTACCAGCTACCTAATATCGAACGCCACCTGACTTCTTTCATCGCCATGGGAGCGCCGGGTAACAATACACTTGGCCTGATCGGCAAGTTCTTTTCTTCATTCAAGGAAGAGTTGATGGCTCGCATCACGCACGATGAAAAAGAATGGTTGCCTTACTGCCTCACGCTGAGCAAGAAACTGGAAGGCACGCAAACAACTGAACTGATCCAACTGGCCTCCTCCGAGCCGGTAGACGACCCCATTGAAGCTTTGCTGGGCGACCTCAAGAGCATCATGGTGAAACACCTCAGCGGTGAATATGACGAGAATCTCTGCTATGCCGTCCTCTTTGGCATCAACAGTCTCGAAAAAGATATGAAGCAGCACAATCGCATCCGATACCGTATCCTCATACCGATGGTAGCCGCTATGGAAAAACTTTGCAATTAGTTGTACGATCCATAACCTATGCTCCGAACCAAACGTATAGCGATCATCCTGACTGATACACTCCAGTGTATCGGCCTGCACAGTTTGCTGACTGAGTATTTCACGCCGGTGGAAGTATGTTGCTTCCCTGCATTTGAATCGTTGCCGACACCGCAAAGGGATTCCTTTGATTACTACGTGACACGTGCAGATCTGTTCCTGCTCTATGCCGATTTCTTCCTGCCCCGCCGCAACAAGGTGGTGCTACTCGTCGACGGCGACAAACTCTCGTCGCCATCCGGAGGAGGGCTGTTCCTGCATACAGGAAATTCGCAGGAGCTACTGATCGAACAATGGGAACACTTCTTTGCATCCGAAAGTGGAAACACGACTACTGCCGAAGGGAATAAAGAATTATCTGCCCGCGAGATCGATGTGCTCCAACTCATTGTCAAAGGTTCGACCAACAAAGATATTGCCGACAAACTGAACATCAGCCTCAACACCGTATTGACACACCGAAAGAATATCACGGCCAAATTAGGCATCAAAACCGTATCCGGCCTCACGTTCTATGCCATTATGAATGGCCTGGTTGCCGGTGACGATATTGAACTGTAAACAATAACACAAATCACTACATGTAGTGATTGCCCACCCTCCTTCTTTTTTGTTACTTTGCGACCGTTAATACAAGAAAACACTTATGAAGCGGATATGCTATTGTGCGCTATTTTTGCTACTGATAGCCGGGAGACAAACGGTAAAAGCCGACAATGAAAATGGTATTGAGACAGACACCATCAAGACGTATGCCTTGAACGAAGTCGTTGTCACCTCCTCTACCAAGGAGACTAACGACATACGCACACTGCCGGGCGCCATATCCATTCTGTCGCCGCAGATGATCAGCAGCCGGCAAATCGAGGCGCTGAAGGATATCAGTACCTTTGCTCCCAATGTGTTCATGCCCGACTATGGATCGAAAATGACCTCTGCCATTTATATTCGCGGGATCGGTGCACGCAGCAGCGGGCAAACGGTTGGACTCTATGTAGACAATGTGCCTTATATGGATAAAAGCACCTTCGACTTTGAACTGACCGATATTCAGCGCATCGAAGTACTTCGTGGTCCGCAAGGCACATTGTATGGACGTAACGCCATGGGGGGAATCATCAACATTTACACCCTCTCTCCCATCGATTACCAGGGAACACGCTTGTCCGTATCTGCCGGCAACTATGGACAGGTTAACGCCAAAGCATCGCACTACCACAAATTGGGCGAATCAATTGGGATCTCGATCGGCGGTTATTACGATCGTAACGACGGTTTCTTCACCAATACATACACCAGCGAAAAGGCCGACCATGAAGAAGCTGCCGGCGGACGCCTGAAACTGGACTGGCGCATCAAGCCTAACTTCCTCGCTTCGTATGCTACCAATTTCGACTATTCTGATCAGGGGGCATTTCCATACGGTAAGTACGATCCGGCGACGAAGACCGTTGCCCCTGTTAATTACAACGATCCCGGCTCATACCAGCGCACGGTGTGGACGAACAATGTGTCGCTGGAATACCAAACCGACCGTTTCCTGTTGAGTAGCACCACCGGCTACCAGTATTTAAAAGACGACATGAAGATGGACCAGGACTATACACCCCGTTCTCTCTTCACCCTCAACCAGAAACAAAAACAACAAGCCGTGAGCGAAGAATTGGCGATCAAAAGTAATACACAGTCCAACTACCAATGGTCGTTCGGCCTTTACGGCTTCTATGATGATCTGCATACCGAAGGCCCTGTTACCTTTAAAGAAGACGGGATCAATGATATCTTCCAGCGGGTATTTGACAACCTGAAAGTACAAAACCCCAGGATGCCGACACTGCAAGTGATCAACGATGAACTTTATATCCCCGGCACTTTTGAAACACCGACATACGGGTTGGCGCTCTTCCACCAATCTACCTACAATAATCTGTTTGTCGAGGGGCTTTCCGCCACCGCCGGCCTGCGTCTCGATTACGAAAAACAGGAACTGGACTATCAGTCTACCGGCAAAATGAACCTCGGTATGTCGTTTGTTCCGGGAGCACCGGTAGCTGATATCAGTTCGATGTATCCCGCCTCCGTTATTGACGAGCATATCTCGCAAGACTTCTGGCAGTTATTGCCCAAGATTGCCTTGAAGTACGAATGTACACCGCGTACAGTTACCTACTTCTCCGTAGCTAAAGGATACAAGGCCGGAGGATATAATGTACAGATGTCGGCCGACGTCATGCAATCCCGTATGCAATACGACGTGATGAATACATTTAAAGATATGCTTCCGGTCGCCATTAAAGAACCGGCGCAACTGGACGAAGTAGCCGCCTTTAAACCGGAACAAAGCTGGAATTATGAATTGGGTGTACGCAGCGAACTGGTTCCTAACTGCCTGCAAGGTGAACTGACACTTTTCTATATGGATATTAAGGATATCCAATTGACGAAATTTGTAGATAGCGGAAGCGGCCGTATCCTGACTAACGCTGGAAAAGCACGCAGCTATGGCGCTGAAGCCTCCCTCCGTACCACCATCGCCAACGGACTGACGGCCGATGTGAACTACGGCTATACCCACGCCACCTTCCGCGATTACAACAACGGCGAAGAAGACTTTTCAGGCAATTACGTCCCATACGCCCCACGCCATACGGTAAGTGTCGGCCTGCAAAATACCCACCTGTTTCGTAACAGTTGGATCGACCAGCTCTCTATCAGTGTCCAATATACCGGAGCCGGTGACATATACTGGACCGAGCGCAACGATATCTCGCAACCTTTCTATGCCCTGCTCAATGCAAAAGCCGGGGTGCGCAAAGGGATCGTGACCTTTAACCTCTGGGGACGCAACCTTACCGACACCCAATACACTGCTTTCTATTTCGACACCTCCAAATACGATGGAACGAAAGATCGCCAGCCCTTTATGCAACGAGGTAAGCCTTTGCAGATCGGCGTGGAAGTGGTAGTCAACTTCTGATTCCGCCGACAATCTACGTCATCCACTCTTCGCATTAAGCACTTTTAGCATAATACGTGGTACATATTCATGAAAACCCGTTACTTTTACTTACTCATACATATAATTATATGGAAACGGAAGGAAAGGAAGACAAAATGGTAGAGATCGCCCGGTTCACCTACCCGGATGAGGCGCAACCCCTGATGGCGTTACTGCAATCGGAAGGGATTGAATGCTACCTGCGTAACGAATACAGCAGCCGCATTATGGCCGGATTAGTCGACATTGGCGGTGCACGTGTGGAACTGCTGGAAAGTGCGGTTCCGCGTGCCATGGAGATTATGCAGGAGAATGGCTATGTATTCCCGAAAGAAGATGAAGTAGCTCCCGAGATCCGCAACCTCTCCGGCATCGCCAGGCACATCCCTTTCCTCCGTAACTTTTCACTCGGGCAACAAATCCTGATCTTGTTTGCCATCCTCGCCGTTCTTTTAACATTGCTTTTCTTTGCAAGTATGTGGACTACAACCGGAAATATGTAAACGATGGCACGTAGAAAAATAACAAACAGTCAAGCCGTATGTATCACTCTCCTATGGGGTGTACTATGCTATATGCTGCTTGCCTACAGTGAAACCATTGATTTTAGTGTGATCTTTGCATTAGTAGCATCGGCCATCATCGTATTCGTCCCTATCTATAAGAGCCGAAAAGATCGAGAAGAATGACATTTTGATAGCTTTTTTAAACAAATAAAGCATTTAGATATATTTTATTCATTTTTTCTATCACTTCTTTGCCGGTTTCAAAATTTGGCTTACCTTTGCGCCGTTGCAATCAACAACGGTTAATCCGTATTTTGGTATATCATTCTATATAGTAAGTCTATGAAAGCAAAAGAAGTATTAGAGAATTTGAAGAGACGGTTCCCCAATGAGCCGGAGTACCACCAGGCAGTAGCCGAAGTGTTAGGTTCTATCGAAGAAGTGTACAACGAGCATCCCGAATTTGAGAATAGCAACCTGATCGAACGCCTTTGCATCCCCGACCGTGTGTTTTCCTTCCGCGTTACCTGGACAGACGATAAAGGGCATGTTCACACCAACATGGCCTACCGTGTACATCACAACAATGCCATCGGCCCGTACAAAGGCGGCATGCGCTTCCACTCTTCCGTGAATCTTTCCATCCTTAAATTCCTCGCTTTCGAGCAAACCTTCAAGAACTCTCTCACCACACTTCCGATGGGAGGTGGTAAAGGTGGTTCCGACTTCAGCCCCAGAGGTAAGTCCAATGCCGAAATCATGCGTTTCTGCCAGGCACTTATGCTGGAATTGTGGCGTCAGATCGGTCCGGACACCGACGTGCCGGCAGGCGACATCGGCGTAGGCGGACGTGAAGTAGCCTATATGTACGGTATGTACAAAAAACTGGCACGCGAAAACACCGGCACCTTCACCGGCAAAGGCATTGAATTTGGTGGTTCACTGATCCGTCCCGAAGCAACCGGTTATGGTAATGTATACTTCCTGCTGGAAATGCTGAAAACACGCAAGATTGACATCAAAGATAAAGTAGTAGCCGTATCCGGTTCGGGTAACGTAGCCCAATACACCGTACAGAAACTGCTCTCACTGGGTGCTAAAGTAGTGACCATGTCAGACTCCGACGGATACATCTACGACCCGGATGGAATTGACAGCGACAAACTGGCCTACATCATGGAACTCAAGAACCTCTACCGTGGCCGTATCCGCGAATATGCTGATCAATACGGCTGTAAATATGTACATGGCGCACGTCCCTGGGGAGAAAAGTGCGACATCGCCATGCCGAGCGCTACCCAGAATGAATTGAACGGTGACGATGCCAAAACGCTATTGGCCAACGGTTGTTTTGCCGTTTCCGAAGGCGCTAACATGCCCTCTACTCCTGAAGCAATCGACGCATTTCTCGAAGCCGGCATCCTCTATGCTCCCGGCAAAGCCGCTAATGCAGGTGGGGTATCGGTTTCCGGTCTGGAAATGACACAGAACGCCATGAAACTGAGCTGGTCGGCCGAAGAAGTAGACGAGAAACTGAAAAGCATTATGGTATCTATCCATGCCCAATGTGCCAAATACGGCACACAGCCTGACGGTAAGATCAACTACGTAAAAGGCGCCAACATCGCCGGTTTCATGAAAGTGGCTAAAGCCATGATGGCACAAGGCATACTCTGATACGTACTAGCCATACATATATTGGGATTAAAAAAGGAAAGGCCGTTCTCCAGTTGGGGAACGGCCTCTGTTCATGTATGGCTATATGCAAAACACCAGCACGGAAAGCACAAACATCATATTTTTCATCATTTAACTAAGGGTGTATCTCGTTTTGCACGACTCAACCAGTAATTAGCACTATTTTTGTCCACTTTGTACAAAGCCTGCACAACTGTTGATGGAGTCCTTAGATCTCAAAATAGAATACTGGGTAAAAGCATTGACGGAAAAAGACTCTCAAGAAGCTTTACGCCGCCTGTATATTCTGCTTTACCCCCGCTTGCATTCTTTTATCTTTTCATACGTACATTCCGATGAAACGACAGAAGAGTTAGTATCTGACGTATTTTTACACCTCTGGGAAAAAAGAAAACAATTACCCGAAGTCCAGTACTTCAAATCCTACCTGTACACTGTAGCCCGTAACCAGGCAATCAGTCAATACCGGAAAGAATCTCATCGGCAGGCAGAACAAGCCATTCCCCATATGCAATTGTACCAGAAGCAGGAAAATGATCCCGAAACCGAACTAATAACCTTAGAAGTGATGAAACAACTGAATGATGCCATAGAAACGCTTCCCGAAAAATGTAGGCAAACCTACCGGTTAGTCAGGGAACACAACCTCAAATACAAAGAAGTATCCGACATTCTGAATATATCCGTCAAAACCATCGAAGCCCATATGTCTTTAGCCATTAAAAGGCTGCGGGAAGCACTCTCCAACGAATTATACAAATAAAAAAGGACACACCCTCTAAGGGTAAGATAACAAATACACGATATAACAGATATGAACGAGATTCACACCCGAATAAATAAAGTCATAGCCCGCATACTTGCCGGAGAATCGCAGGTAGACGATATACTCATCCTGCATCAATGGCTGAATGAGAAAAAAGAAAACGAGTTGGAATTCTTACAACTTAAATCATTTTGGGAAACTGAGGTGGAAACAACTTTCACTGGTTATCCCGAACAAGTATACGAGAAGTATATCCAGCCTGTCTTCAACAAGAAGACCAACAGCCCGGATAAAAAACCGGGAAACATCGGTGTCCTTTCCATCGCGGCTTCCATTACAATATTACTGGGCATTTTTATCTCTCATTTCCTGACCGGTAATCAACAACCGGTCGAATGCTACACCTATCTGGGCACAGACGACATCACATCCTTTTATCTGCCCGATAGTACATATGTTAAACTGAATAAAGACAGCAAACTAACCTATACCGGCGATTATGACACAAACGAACGCACAATCCGGTTGGATGGAGAAGCTTACTTCGATGTGCGGAAAAATCCATCCAAGGTATTTAAAGTTGGTATGGGTTCGTCGGCCATCGAAGTGCTGGGTACCAAATTTAATGTACAAGCCTACGCTGGAAGCTCCCATATCATTGCCACACTGGAAGAAGGGAAAATACGATTCCGTTCAGGAGATAAGCAAATCACGCTGGATCCGGACCAGCAACTGATATACGATAAAGAGACAGGGCAAGCCGACGTCCAGATAGTCAATACAGCCTTGTACCTGGCATGGAAAGACAGGATATACCGCTATCATTCTATCACAATGACAGCCTTGTGCAAAGAACTTGCACGCAGGTTTGGTGTGGAGATACAACTGCCCGAGCGACTAAAAACGGTCTCTGTCTCAGGCTCGTTCCTATACAACCAATCCATCGACGAAGTATTAGCCATCATGCAGCAAAGCGTACATTTCAAATGGAAAAGAAAAGCCAATAAGATAATTATCCAATAACTAGTATTCACCTCAAAGATCAATGCCTATGGAATAACACAAAAAAGAAAGACCGGCTATCGCGGGATGCAATAACCGGTCAAAACCAAGTGAATTTCTTTACGTTAATACTACTCGTCGCCAAACTAGCCTGTATTAACATATTATCAACACTTACACACAAAATTATGGAATATAACTCACAATTCCCCTTTTATCTGCAGAAAGAGTGGAAAAAAGTACTCAATGTCATGAAAATCTCTTTTTTTCTCCTTTTTATTACGGTTGCTCAGCTATATGCTACCAGTACATATAGCCAGGAGGCAAGGCTCAGCGTCAAAAGCTCGAAGATCAGTCTGCCCGAACTTTTCTCTGTAATTGAGAGACAAAGCCAGTTTCTCTTCTTCTATGTTGACAAGGATGTGGAAAATATCCATGTAGATATCAATGCCATAGACAAACCGGTAACGAACGTATTAGACCAGGCATTGAAAAACACATCCTTAATCTACACTATCAATGACCGGCACGTAACCATTTCGCGTAATACCGAAACAAAGATACAACAGCAAACAGTCAACACCATCACCGGAACAGTTATTGATGAACTGGGCGAACCTGCCATCGGTGTCAATGTATCTGTCAAAAACACTACGCGTGGCACCATGACAGACCTGGACGGGAAGTATACACTCGATGCAAACCCGGACGAAACGATCGTTTTCTCTTTTATTGGCTACAAAACGCAGGAAGTGAGAGTTGGTAATAACAAAATGATTAACATCACATTGGTAGAGAATGCCTTGTTGATGGATGAAATCGTTGTGGTAGGATATGGCACAATGAAGAAACGGGACCTGACAGGATCGGTCAGCCAGGTAAGAGGCGACAACTTGAAAAACCTTCCGGTACGTAGTGCAGCCGATGCGTTGCAGGGGCAGTCAGCTGGTGTGATGGTAACCTCTACTGGAGGTAGTCCGGGTACACCTCCTGCCGTACGTATCCGTGGGATCGGTACGGTGAATAATAACGATCCCCTGTATGTTGTGGATGGACTTCCGCAAACATCGATTGGGTGGTTGAACCCCAATGATATCGAATCGATGGATATTCTGAAAGATGCATCAGCAACAGCTATCTATGGTTCCCGTGGTGCCAATGGTGTCATCATGATCACTACCGCTAAAGGTAATGCGATGGGTGATAAGCTGAAAACCCAGATTGATTTTGATGCCTATTTCGGCGTGCAGCGTCCTGCCAAGACGTATGATATGATGAATGCATCCCAATTCATCGATTACAAAAATCTGGCTTATACCAATGCCGGACTGGAACCGTTCTATACTGCTGACCAAAAACAGCAGGTATTGAAGTTTGTCAAATCAAACACTGGAAGTGAAGAAGGAACCAACTGGTGGAAAGAAGTGAACAACAACAATGCACCCGTACAGAACTATAATCTCAGTATATCCGGCGGAGTCAAAGACCTTTCTTATCTGACAAGCCTGAGCTATATGAGCCAGGAAGGTATTATCAACGGATCAGATTACGACCGTATTTCCTGGAGAACCACCTTCGACCATAACGTCAAGAGTTGGCTTAAGCTATCCGGGAATGTCGGTATCATCCACGAATCCCGGAGAAATGTACTGGAAGGAAGCCCCGGTTTCAATACGGCGTTTATCGCTTTTGTAGCCGACCCGATCTCGCCGGTTTATCGTACCGGACTGAAAGACGTTCCGTCGTTCCTCGAACCCTCCCTCTTCCTGGACAGAATAGACCCCAACAATCCCTATTCCTGGTATTCTCCCATCCTGATGACCAACAAGGAAAACCCTGTGGCACAGACAAGAATACGGCAAGACAATGTTTGGAAAGGAATCACGGTCAAAGGCGGTCTGTCTGCCGAATTCAGCATCCTCCCATATCTGAAATTCAAGACGTATATGGCAGTCGACCTTTCCAGAGGAGGCAGTGACGGTTTTACACCCCAGTACTACCTGAATGGGAACCAATATGCAAACGATGCAACTGTTTCCAAATCGCAAGGAAATTCGGATTACTGGCTTTGGGAGAATACACTGACATTCGACCAAACATACGGCAATCACCACATACTTGCCATGGCTGGTACTTCTGCCGAAGAGACCAAATACGAAGAATTTGCCGCTTCAAAACAGGGATTAGTCAATAATAACGATAACCAGCGTATCCTGAATGCTGCTACCAAGAACCCTGGCGCTTCCGGCTATAAGTCCGAAAGCGCAATGAATTCTTATTTCGGACGTGTATTCTACTCTTATCAAGACAAGTATATGATTACCGCAAACCTTCGGTATGACGGCACATCAAATTTCGGCCCCGATGAGAAATGGGGGCTTTTCCCTTCGTTCTCATTAGGATGGAACTTCATCAACGAAAGCTTTATGGAACCCACACTATCCTGGCTGTCTAACGGAAAACTGCGAGCCAGTTACGGTGAGATAGGTAACCAGAATATATCCGGCGGAGCTTATCTGACTACTTATTCGGGGAATACCGGATGGTATTTGTACGGAAATGACTACCATAGTCAACTGGCAGGTGGTAAGAATTACATGGGCAACCCCATTGTATCCTGGGAAACAACCAAACAAACAGATATCGGTGTAGACCTTGGTTTCTTTAACGGCAAACTGAATCTGGTAGTTGACTGGTTCGAAAAGAAAACCGATGGTATGCTCTTGCAAGTGGGACTTCCCAACTATCTCGGCTTTACCAACAATCCCTGGGTAAATGCAGGAAATGTAAAGAATACCGGATGGGAAATTGAAATCAAGCATCGGAATAACATAAGTGATTTCAATTATAATGTAGGTGTGAACCTCTTCACATTTAAGAACAAGGTGATCAGCCTGGGCGGCGGTGAACCAATTTTTGACGGTCAATGGATCAGCTACTATACCACCAAGACGGAAGTAGGTAAATCAATCGGCTATTTCTATGGTCTGAAGACAGATGGCATCTTCCAGTCGCAAGCCGAAGCAGACGCTTCCTTCCAGGAAGGCGCTCGTGCTGGTGACTTGCGCTTTGTAGATGTAAATGGCGACAAGAAGATTGATGCCAACGACCGTACGGAGATTGGCGATCCGTTCCCCGAGCTCTCCTACGGCATCAACCTGGGTGCAGACTACAAAGGTTTTGACCTGCAACTCCTTTTCCAGGGGACACTTGGGAACGACATTATGAATATCCAGAAGATCGACATGAAATCGGGTGTGGGTTGGTACAACGCTCCGAAAGAACTGCTAACCGAAGCCTGGTCGCCTACGAATCCAAGCAATAAGCAGTTCCGTATCAGCTCCGACAACACAGCAAACCTACAGGTATCCGACTGGCTTGTGGAGGACGGTTCGTATATCCGCCTGAAAAATATCCAAGCAGGGTATTCACTGCCAAAGCAGCTGCTTACAAAAGCGCATATCGAGAAAGTGAGATTCTGGGTCGGAGCCTACAACCTGTTCACTGCCACCAAGTACAGTGGACTGGATCCTGAGATCGGTAATTCAACTCCGTCAAAGAACGGTGTGGACCAGGGTTGCTATCCCCAGGCCGTTTCGTATATGATTGGTGTGAATGCCACATTCTGATGTTAATCATTTTATATTAATAAGTTATGAAGCACAACATATCTATTAAAGCCGGATGGTTAGTCTCGGCAGTTTTATTTATCACATCTTGTAGTGATTCTTTTCTGGAAAGAGACCCACATGGTGTTCTCGATGAAAACACCTACTATACCACCGATGATGCCGGTATGAAAATGGTAACCAATTGCTATGTTCCCTTGCGGGACGGATTCGCCTATTCCATCAACAAAATAGCCATTGGAAGCGAAAGTGTGGATGATGCGGATTGTGGTGGTTCCGACCCCGGCGACCGGCCGCAAACGGCCGAAATAGGGCGCGGACGCCCACTTGCCTCTAACCCCCTGTTGCTCGAGACCTGGCAGCACCGCTACAAAGGGATCGGACGGTGTAATGCCGCCATCGAAGGATTAAGCAAGGAAGGCCTTCAACTGGTCAGCGGAGGACAACCGGTACCACAGGCAACTATCTCCCGGTATATAGCGGAAGTGAAGTTCCTCCGAGCCTGGTACTATTTTGATCTGGTGAATACGTTTGCCGGCGTTCCCCTCGTCATCTCCACGCTGCCGCCATCCGAAAGACCGCCGCGTAGTACATTGGAAGAAGTACGCACACAGTTGTACAAAGACCTCGACGAGGCAATTGCAGATGCCAATTTGCCTTCTGCTAGCCAACTGCCGGCATCCGAAACAGGACGCGCTTCCAAAGAGGCTGCCAAAACACTGAAAGCCCGTGCTGCCATGTTCTTTGCCGGACTCATGAATCAGGGAAAAATGCAGGGAGATGTTATCGCCGAATATGCTATCGCCAAACAACTATCAGGTGATATTATTTCGGGAAGCAATTTGTCTTTACTACCTGACTTCCAGGATTTATACAAAGGCGACTATATCACAGGACAGCAGTCGAAAGAAAGCATCTTCACCGTAGAAACCGACTATAAGCCGGAGATCGGTATGGGTGGTGATGCCTTTGCCATCATGAACGTAGGACGTAACAATGTAGGCGGATGGGGCGGATGCTGTCCTACCCGTGACCTGACAGCTGCGTTTGAAGTGAACGATCCTCGCAAAGTATTCACCGCTATCAGTGACGGCGACATCTTCCCAACTGCAGCCGGAGGAGAAGAGGTGCATAACTACCGGGGATATAACAACGACTATAACCTGCAACACAGCAGGAAGGCGTTTGTTCCGCAAGCTTACCGTCTCAATGGTGACCTGATGAGAAGCAAATGGGCACCTTATTGGATGCGTTATTCCGAAGTACTACTTATTTATGCCGAAGCCAATCTGCAATCCGGCGGAAATAAGACCGAGACCGTGAAATACCTCAACCAGGTACGCCACCGGGCCTTTGTTACCACTTCGAAGACAGACGAATCAGCTATCTACCGGAAACTGGCTGATGGCCTCACCCCTGTGGATGATGCCACCTTCACGTCTCAGTATGCCGTGAAAGAAAGCGACGACCTGCTGAAAGCCATCAAGCATGAAAGAAGAGTTGAGTTTGCCCTTGAAGGACTTCGTCTGTACGACCTGGTCCGTTGGGGAGACTACACCTCCGTGATGCAGGCTTTCTATAAGAAATACGGATTTGCCGATAAAGGGATCAATGCCGGAGACAACAGCTGGCCCTTCCCCATACCACAAGCCGAAATAGACCGCTCGAACGGTGCCCTGGAGCAGAATCCGAATTATTAATCCATTCAACATAATGAAACATGAATAACATTTCGAGAAGAAATTTCCTGAAAACTGGAGCCATGGCTGCCGCAGGATTGACAATCGTTCCGGGCAGTGTGCTGGGTAAACCGTTCGGATATATCGCCCCCAGTGATAAACTCAACATCGCAGGCATTGGTGTAGGCGGCATGGGACGCCGCAACCTTGGCAATATGAAAACAGAGAATATCGTTGCCCTGTGCGACGTAGACTGGAAATATGCCGATAAGACATTCAAAGATTACCCCAACGCCAAACGTTTCAAAGACTGGCGTGTGATGTTTGACGAGTTTGGCAAATCCATTGACGCCATCATGGTAGCCACTCCCGACCATACACATGCCGGCGTAGCAGCCCACGGTATCACTCTGGGTAAACATTGTTATGTACAGAAACCCCTCACACACTCCGTATACGAATCACGGTTACTTACCCGGCTGGCAAAGAAATACCGGGTAGCTACCCAGATGGGAAACCAGGGTAATTCGTTCGACTGGTGTCGCCAGATAGCCGAATGGATACAAACCGGCATCATTGGGGATGTCTACGAAGTGCATTGCTGGACCGACCGCCCCATCTGGCCACAGGGCTTGCAACTTCCCAAAGACACACCAGCCGTACCATCCACACTGGACTGGGACCTGTTTATCGGCCCGTCTAAAAAGATCGCCTACAACCCGGTCTATACCCCTTGGAACTGGCGTGGCTGGTGGGACTTCGGCACAGGTGCTTTGGGCGATATGGCCTGCCACATCATGGACCCGGTCTACTGGGCACTCGGATTGAAATACCCTACAAAGGTGTATGGTAGCTCCACCCTGTGCAACCTCTACTCACCTCCGCATGCACAGATAGTAACCTATACGTTCCCGGCACGTAAACCCAAAGGAAAAGTCAATATGCCCGAGGTGAAAGTGCTTTGGTACGACGGCGGCCTGCTGCCCGAACGTCCTACCGAACTGAAAGACGGGCAAATGATGGGCGACGAGAACGGCGGCATCATCTTTATCGGAACCAAAGGAAAGATCATGACCGGGTGCTACGGCATGAACCCTACCCTACTGCCTACATCCGAAATGCTGCACTTCAACCAACCGGCCCCTTCCATCCCACGGGTAAAGGGAGGAAACGGCGACATCTGGTCTACCAACGCCCACGAGCAGGATTGGATCAGGGCCTGTAAAGAGACAGCCGGCAACCGCACAGAGGCATCTTCCAACTTTGAATTCTCCGGACCATTCAATGAAATGGTGGTCATGGGTGTACCAGCAGTCCGCCTGCAAGGCCTCAACCGAGAGCTCCTCTGGGACGGCGAGAATATGCAATTCACCAACATTTCGGCATCAGACAAACTGAAGATCGTAACGGTAGACAACTTCGAAGTTATCGATGGAGATCCCCGCTTCGACCGGCGTTTTGCCGACTTCAATGCCGCCGATATGGCCCGTGAATGGATACAGCATACCTACAACAACGGTTTCAGCCTGCCTCACATGCCCTGAAAACATAATTATTAATCCATCCAACAAAAACGTATGAAAGTACTATCAAAATACCTGCTACTGGCCATCTTCGGAAGCCTTTCCGTTTGTATGTCGGCGCAGGTAAAAGCAGAAAAGAACGGCTGGAAGCTGGGTGTACAATCCTATTCTTTCCACCTTTTCACCCTGATGGAAACATTCGACAAGGTGAACGAACTGGGGCTTCGCTACATTGAGGTCTATCCGGGTCATAAACTGGGAGGTGAATTTGGCAACAAAGTATTCGGGTTCGACCTCGACGAACAAGCCCAGAAACGCCTCCTTCAGATCGCTTCGGCCAAAGGCATCAAAATCATTGCCACAGGCGTAGTTGTCCTGGATAAACGCGAAGACTGGGAAAAGCAATTCCGGTTTGCCAAAAACATGGGCATCGAAGTGATCACCGCCGAGCCGGCATTGAAAGATTGGGACTTTGTGGAAAGCCTGGTCAAAAAGTACAACATCAAGCTGGCGGTACACAATCACCCCATACCCTCTGATTACTGGAATCCGGACAATCTGCTGAATGCCATCCGGAGCCGGGACAAACGGATCGGCTCCTGTGCCGATGTAGGTCACTGGACAAGGGAAGGGCTCAACTCCGTGGATTGCCTCAAAAAGCTCGACGGCCGGGTCATCTCCCTGCACTTCAAAGACATCGCACCCAAACAGGTTGGAGTGAAAGAACAGCACGATGTGATCTGGAATACCGGCATCCTTCCCGTAAAGGATATGCTCATGGAACTAAAACGGCAAAAATTCAGAGGTATCTTCTCAATCGAATATGAGTACAACTGGGAGAATTCGGTGCCCGACATCAAAAAATGCATCGAGTACTACAATCAGATTACCAATGAAATCTTTTGACCCTATGTAAAGAAAAGAGGCTGTTCGCAAAATGGGCAGCCTCTTACTTTATCTAAACTGCCCGGTTATTACCAATCCTCTTAGGACATAAGCTCGTGAACGATGAGGGATTAATCAGAAAAGGGGATTGGGTACTTTGGATGTAAGCAGGGCAAAGTCAATTACCTGACGGATGTCTTCCACGAAATGGAAAGAGAGGCCATCGAGGTAACCTTGGCTGATCTCGTCTACATCTTTTTTGTTCTCCTTGCACAGGATGATCTCGCTGATGCCGGCACGTTTCGCAGCCAGTATCTTTTCCTTGATACCGCCTACAGGCAGTACTTTTCCGCGCAGTGTCATTTCACCCGTCATGGCAATTCCTTTCTTCACCCGGCGTTGGGTAAAAGCAGAGACGAGGGAAGTGACCATGGTGATACCGGCACTCGGCCCGTCTTTCGGAATAGCCCCTTCGGGTACATGGACATGTACGTTCCAGTTTTCGAACATTTCTTCCAAAATACCGAAGAAAGAGGCGTGTGCATGGATATATTCAAGCGCTAACATAGCCGACTCTTTCATCACATCGCCCAGGTTGCCGGTTAGCGTCAGCTTCAGACCTTTCCCCTTACTGATACTCGATTCTACAAAGAGTATTTCACCGCCTACAGCCGTCCAGGCCAAACCAGTCACTACTCCGGCGTAATCATTGCCCTGGTATTTGTCGCGTGTATATTCGGTAGCACCAAGGTACCCATGCAGATCTTCGGGTTTAATCTGTGGCGACACAGTCTCGTCGGAAGCGATCTTGCGGGCTACCTTGCGCATGATCTTGGCTATCTTCTTGTCGAGTTCGCGCACACCACTCTCACGGGTATACGATTCAACCATCTTTTGCAGTGTCTTTCTCGGAAACTTAATATACCCTTTTTCAATACCATGATTTTCAAACTGCTTCGGAATAAGATGACGATTGGCAATCTCCACTTTCTCTTCCATAATGTAACCGCTTACTTCGATCAGTTCCATACGGTCGAGCAAGGGCTGGGAAATGGTAGTGAGGCTGTTGGCCGTAGCGATAAACATCACCTTGCTCAGGTCGTAGTCGATATCAAGGTAGTTGTCATGAAATGTACCGTTCTGCTCAGGGTCGAGCACTTCGAGCAAAGCGGCAGCGGGATCGCCTTTGAAATCGCTTGACACTTTGTCTATCTCATCCAGGATAAATACAGGGTTGGATGTACCTGCCTTTTGGATACTCTGGATAATGCGGCCCGACATCGCCCCAATATAAGTACGGCGGTGACCGCGCACCTCAGCCTCATCATGTAAGCCGCCCAGAGCAATGCGCACATATTTACGGTTCAGGGCTTCTGCCACAGACTTACCCAGCGACGTTTTCCCTACACCCGGAGGGCCGTAAAGGCAGATGATAGGTGATTTCATATCGCCCTTCAGCTTCAACACGGCCAGGTGTTCGATAATACGTTCCTTTACTTTCTCCAGTCCATAATGATCCCGGTCAAGTACTTTCTGGGCATGCTTGAGATTGAAATTGTCTTTGCTGTATTCGTTCCAGGGCAAGTTGGCAATGATTTGTACATACTGCATCTGGATGGAATAATCGGGCGACTGCGAATGAAGGCGTTCCAGTTTGTTGAGTTCTTTCTCAAACGTTTCTCCGACTGACTTCGACCATTTTTTCTTCGCAGCTTTCTTGCGCAGTTCCTTGATCTCCAGGTCGTTCATATTACCTCCCAGTTCCTCCTGGATGGTTTTGATCTGCTGTTGCAGGAAATACTCTTTCTGCTGCTTATTGATATCCTCCTGGGTCTTCATCTGGATGGCAGCTTTCATTTCCACCAGTTGGTATTCACGGTTGAGAATAAAAAGCAAGCGGTAGGCACGTTCCTTTAGGTCGCCTATCATCAGTAGTTGTTGCTTCTCCGCAGCCGTATTGGGAATATTGCTGCTGGAGAAGTTGGTCATATAGAGTACATTCTGATTGTTCTTGAGCGAATAAATCAGGTCGCGTGGTGGGTCGGTAAGCGCAGAAAGCATCTTGATCGTCAGGTCTTTGATGGTAGAGACAAGTGCTTCGAATTCACGGTCGCTCTTCGGAGGTATCACCTCTTCCAACTGGGTGATACGGCCATTAAGAAAAGGTTCGGATGTAGTCAGTTCGTCAAGTTTAAAGCGTTTTTTCCCTTGCAGGATAACCGTAGTGTTACCATCGGGCAACTCCAGTACCCTGACGATATCAGCGATCACGCCGATCGAAAACAAATCATCCAGTCCCGGTTCTTCCGTGTCTACCTCTTTCTGGCACACCACACCGATCATGTGCTTCTTCTGAACAGCTTCTTTCACCAAACGCATGGACTTGACACGCCCGATAATTACCGGCATGGCAACTCCCGGGAACAAGACCATATTCCGCAGCGGCAGGATAGGGAGTACATCTCCCACTTTTTCCAAGCCATCGGTAAAATCCTCATCAACATCACACTCCGTAAGGATAGGCATCATAATGCCGATACTTTCGTCCAAATCAGTGAGAACAGGTAGATAATTCTTTTTCATTTTCCTTTTCATATTCTGCTATATGCAACGCAACTTCATCAATAAGTGTGCCAAAGGTACGTTTTTCCATCTAAACAAACTATTTTTGCATCAATCATTCTTTGTATTTTAATGGCAAACGCATTTTTTCAATTCAAACAGTTTACAGTCCGACAGGATTTGTGTGCGATGAAAGTTGGTACGGACGGAGTATTGCTGGGCGCCTGGGCATCGGTAGAACAGGCACAATATGTGCTGGATGTAGGCGCAGGAACAGGACTGATCGCCCTGATGGCTGCCCAACGGTCAACTGCCTGCATAGATGCGATTGATATCGATGCTTCTGCCTGCCGGCAGGCAGAAGCCAACTGCACCGCATCCCCGTTTGCCAACCGGATCTGTGTGGCTCACGTTGCCTTCAACACCTTTCTTCAAACCACAAGCAGGCAATACGACCGGATAGTATCAAATCCTCCTTATTTCCATGATTCGTTGAAAAGTCCGGATCAAAAACGGACAGTTGCCCGGCACACTGATTCGCTCTTACTGGAAGACCTGGTATGCGGATGCCACCGTTTACTGACTCCAACGGGAAGACTTTGCCTGGTACTCCCGGCCGACCAGGAAGAGAAGTTACTAGCCATCCTGGCAGAGAACGGACTGCACCGCGTACGCCAGACATACGTTGTTCCCATACCGCATGCACAACCCAAACGGATACTGATAGAAATAGCCGGGAAACCGACACCTGATTTAAGTGCAGACTATCTCACCATCGAACTGGAACGTCATCGATACACCCCGGAGTATATCGCACTCACCCGGGATTTTTACCTGAATATGTAGGGCAGTTTATTGTCGAAGAAACGGGTTACCTGGCCGAAGAAATTATACACTTCTTCCGTAAAAGACACCTGATCGGACGTAAAGACCTTCAATGAACGAGGCTGTACCTTAATATGGATATGACTGTCCACCATCACCGGCTCCCCATCCAGGTGCATCACTCCCGGTTTCTGCCGGATAATTGTCACCTCCCGCGCCTTCATCGTCCGGATCTTGCTATTACGGTCGATCTGCTTCGTAAACAACTGAATAGCCAGCGGAGCAATATCCAACGGCGTAAAAGGTGCCAGTATCGTAAGATCCATCTTCCCATCCTCAATATTCGCATGAGGCGCAATGAAGGCATTGTTTCCGTATTGCGACGCATTCGCTAAGGCCACAAGGAAAGCCTTCTCCTTGATCGTCTGATCGTCGTCCACCAGCAATTCATAAGGCTCCGGCTTATAACTCAGATACTCTTCCACCGTATTCTTAATATAGGTAAGAGAACCCCGGTGCTTCTCGTTGGCAAACTTCTGGCTGACGGCGGCATCAAACCCCACCCCGCAGGTGCAAAAGAAAATACGGTCGTTAGCCTTACAACTGTCAATCGAAGTTACATTCCCTTTGCTGATAACCTCCAGCGCCCCCTTCACATCAATCGGAATATGCAACTCACGCGCCAGCCCGTTGCCCGAGCCCTTCGGGATAATCCCCAGCACCGCATCCGAATGCAACATCGCACGGGCGATCTCATTCACCGTCCCGTCGCCACCCACGGCAAGGATCACATCCGCCCCTTCGTCGATCGCCTTGCGGGTAAGTTCCGAAGCATGGCCGGCATACTCCGTAAAAGCGATATCCAGCATATCCCCCTTCTTCTCACACATCTCCTCTATCATCTTAGGGATTTTCCGCTTGGAGCCGACACCCGAAATCGGATTGATGATTGCCTGCAATTTCCTTCCATTATTACTCATGCCTCATAGACTTACCAGTTTCATATTAGATGACAAAAATAGTGCTTTACTAAAACTTTTAAAGCATTTACCCCACTATAAGTTATTTTTTTACTACTTTTGCGGCTGAATTTGGAAAAACGCATCTGTGTGCGTACTACCGGATCTGAGTTCTTTTACGCAATCTATTAACGAGACTATTCATCTCCTTATTGAGTATGAAACTATTACAAGAGAAACTTTCCAAGTACGACGCCCCTCAACAGGCAATGGCGGCTGGTATTTATCCTTATTTCCGCATGATTGAAAGCGATCAGGACACGGAAGTGATCATCAGCGGCAAAAAGGTGTTGATGTTTGGTTCCAATGCCTATCTGGGACTGACCAACCATCCGAAAGTAAAAGAGGCGGGCATCGAAGCGATCAAAAAATACGGCACAGGCTGTGCCGGTTCTCGCTTCCTCAACGGCACACTTGATATACACGTAGAACTGGAACAACGCCTGGCAGCCTTTGTCGGCAAAGAAGACGCGATCGTCTATTCAACCGGATTCCAGGTAAACCTCGGCGTCGTATCCTGCCTGACCGGGCGTGAAGACTATATTATCTGGGACGAGTTCGACCATGCCTCCATTATCGAAGGTCACCGCCTCTCCTTCTCCACTAAACTGAAATTCAAACATAACGATATGGATTCGCTGGAGAAACAGCTCCAGAAATGCGAACCTGACAAAATCAAACTCATCGTTATCGACGGCGTATTCAGTATGGAAGGCGACATCGCCAACCTGCCGAAGATCGTTGAACTGGCTAAGAAATACAATGCCAACATCATGGTAGACGAAGCACACGGCCTCGGCGTACTGGGCGACCACGGACGCGGTACCTGTAACCATTTCGGTGTGACCAACGATGTAGACCTTATCATGGGCACGTTCAGCAAGTCACTGGCTTCCATCGGCGGTTTCATCGCTTCAGACAAAGAAGTGATCAACTACCTCCGTCACAACTCACGTTCTTATATCTTCAGCGCCAGTAACACACCGGCTGCCACGGCTGCCGCAGGTGCTGCCCTGGATATCATGCTGAGTGAACCCGAGCGTATCACACACCTGTGGGACCTCACCCATTATGCACTCAATGGCTTTCGCGCCATCGGTTGCGAGATCGGACATACATCCACCCCGATCATTCCGCTTTACATCCGCGACAATAACCTGACATTCCTCGTCGTAAAAGAACTCTTCGAAGAAGGTATCTTCGTCAACCCCGTCGTTTCACCCGCAGTAGCCCCGGAAGACACCCTCATCCGTTTCTCTCTCATGGCTACACACACAAAGGCGCAACTCGACTTCGCCCTCGAAACGATCGAAAAAGTATTCAAAAGACATCACATTATTAAATAATCAGTGATATATAAGAGGTGAGTAATCCCGGCCTGGCACTACCCAGACCGGGATTCTTTTTGGAAGTATCCTCCCGGGCAATAGTTAGTAAATACTGAAATCCTTCGGCTTAATGACAAACCCAATACGCAACATACTCTTATACTCCTTATATTCGAGCAGATTCTCAGCATACCCATTGTAATATTGCAGGAAGAGATACTGGTTTTCATTCTTATTCACCTTATAACTGAACTCCACCTGCGTATTAAAATCCCCCCAATCCTTGCGGGGTGTCAGCACCAACCCCACATTGAAACGCTTGTTGTTGGTGCGGAAGTTGCCTGCAAGCTGTACTACACCGGTATAGGTCAGCAAATCCTTATTACGGCGTCCGTCGATAAAGGGAATCCAGCCTTTGAGTTGCACCTGCCAGTTTTTATTCAGTTCGATAGCCGAGCCGAGCGACAACCGGTTCCAACTGCGCGACAAAAGGCTGTCCTTGCCATTGGATTCATGCTCGAGCATCAGATAAGCCTTACCTATATAGCGATTATGATGAATAATAAGATGCCCGATCCCAAGCCCCGGATTGAAGTTAATGTCCCGGATAGGCAACGACTCCTCAAACACATTCCAAAACACTTTCTGGCTGTATTGCAGGAAAAGATACGTATCGAAAGGCAGCTTACTCTTTGTCAGCCGCTGAAAAACACTCACCTGGAACTTAACGTCCGAATTCTGAGCCGTCGGCTTCTGGTTCAGAGGGATCCCACCGATGAAATAATTGTCTTTGAACAGGGTAAAGTAGGGAGCATTCTCCAACTCGGCACGCACACTGTCGGCATTATGGGCAGGCCGCACAGCACCATCCGTCAACACCTGGCTGTTTATTACAGTAAATGGAAACAAAATGAACAACCAAACCATCTTTAGTTTTTGCATATATCAAATATCAATTTTAAGCGGCCTTAAAGATAAGGCCTAAATTTCAAAAAGTACTACCTTTACGCCCATGAAAAAGATAGTTGACTATTACAACGAACATATAGAGGCCCACTCGCAGCGGGCCGCCTTTCTGAGACAGAGAATACATTTGATGGGAACTATCCGGTTAGCGCTGGCGATAGCAACCGTAGCAGCCATCTGGTTTTGCCGGGCGGAAGGTTGGCCGGTGCTGGTGGGAATCGGATCCTTGTTTATCCTGCCTTTTGCGGCTTTGATGTTCTATCACTCCCTGCTTTTTGCACAAAAGAACTATTATGAGGCGTTAGAAGCGTTGAACAGAGCCGAATATACGGGGCTCAACTATGACTTCAGCGCTTTCGACGGAGCAACAGATAAAGTGTCGGCAGATCATTCCTTCAGCCTCGACCTCGACTTATTTGGCGAGCAATCCATTTTCCAGTCCGTCAACCGTACCGTGACGCATAGCGGACGCGAAATGCTGGCCAGGTGGTTCATGCATCCGCTCACCGGCAAACAGGCCATCTTGGACAGACAGGATGCCGTCCGCGAACTTGCCGTGGATACAGACCTCCGGCAACATTTCTATGTAACAGGAAAGCAACAGCCCGGTAAGCAGAACGATGCCCGTATCCTTTCTTCGCTAACGGAAGGTCCCGCATACTTCCTGCACAACCGTTTCTGGCAGGTGATGCTGATTGCCATCCCAACCAGCTGGATCGCGATTATGGCCGCCTGTACGTTGGGAATCCTCAGTTGGTCAATACCGGGTATCTGGTTCTGCCTGTGCTTCCTGGTGGGATATAGCCCTGTAAGCCAGGTCAATAAAGCGTACAACGCCGTGGATAAGATGGAGAAGATATTCGGCATCTACGCCAATCTGATGAAAAGCGTAGAGAGCCAGTCTTTCACCTCTCCCGAGCTACAAGCTGTATGCAAGCAGCTGACCGGGGAGAAAGGGCAACCGGCTTCGCGCGCCATCAAGCAGTTGTCAGGTTACATTGCCGGGCTCAACCAACGCGCCAGTTTCATCGGTATCATACTCAACATCCTGTATCTCCGCGACATCCGCCACACCCTCCTGCTCGAACGTTGGAAAGAAAAACAAGGCGCCTGCATTCCCCGCTGGTTGGATGCACTGGCACATTTCGACGCCTACTGTTCTCTCGCCACCTTTGCCTTCAACCATCCCGGCTACATCTACGCTGAAATAAGCGAAAACTACTTTGAACTGGAAGGGAAAGGGCTTGGTCATCCCCTGCTCCACCGCGACGTCTGCGTAAAGAACGACATCCACATCACCCACCGTCCCTTCTTCCTCATCATCACCGGCGCCAACATGGCCGGTAAGAGTACATACCTACGCACCGTGGGTGTCAACTACCTGCTGGCCTGTATCGGCGCTCCGGCCTGTGCCGACAGCCTCCGGCTCTACCCAGCCAGCCTGGTCACAAGCCTCCGCACATCAGACTCACTGGTGAGTAACGAATCCTATTTTTTCTCCGAATTAAAGCGGTTGAAGATGATAATAGACCGCCTCCAGTCCGGCGAAGAACTCTTCATCATCCTTGACGAAATCCTCAAAGGCACCAACTCCGTCGACAAACAAAAAGGCTCCATCGCCCTCATGAAACAACTGATCTCCTGCCGCACCTGCGGCATCATTGCCACCCACGACCTCCTGCTCGGCACCCTCGAACAGGAATTCCCCAATGAAGTCAAAAACTTCCGCTTCGAAGCCGATATCCGCGGCAACGAACTCACCTTCTCTTACCTCCTCCGTCCAGGCGTCGCCCAAAACATGAATGCCTGCTTCCTGATGAAGAAGATGGGGATCACTGTCTCTTAATACATTTTATACCCTCGGGCATGAGGCAGGTAACGTTTGGCTTTCAGAACAACCAGATAAACTACAGAGTGTACAAAAGAGTTTAACCAAAAAACGGGAACCCATCAGGGCTCCCGTCTTCTATTAATCGTTAATCATCATTTCTTCTGATACTTCTGTATCTCCGGCAGTTCATTCTGGATATCCTGGATACGGCGGGCATCGCTCGGGTGTGTACTCATAAATTCGGGTACAGTGCCACTGCCGGCCGCCGACATCTTCTGCCAGAACGTAACGGCTACCTGCGGTTTATAGCCCGCAATCGCCATAAAGACAAGCCCCATATAGTCGGCCTCCGACTCATGCTTACGCGAGAAGGGAAGCATTACACCATACTGGGCACCGAGACCGTATACCGTACTGGCTGCCTGCTGAATAGCAGCACTTTGGTTACCCACGGCAGCGCCGAGAATAGCCGATCCGTATTGGGCCATCACCTGCTGGCTCATACGTTCATTACTATGCTTGGCTACGGCATGGGCTACTTCGTGGCCTACCACAACAGCCAGTTCATCGTCAGAGGAGACGATTTTCATCAATCCTTCGTACACAACGATCTTTCCGCCGGGCATGCAAAAAGCATTCACCTGGGGATCAGCTACGAGGTTGAATTCCCAGGCATAGTTCTTCACTTCATCGGCCAGGCCGTTGTCTTTGAGGTATTGTTCGGTAGCGGCGGCAATCTTTTTACCTACACGTACCACTTGATTGGTCTGTGTCGTATTGGTAGACTTTTTGGCCGTCTTCATGTATTCGCTGTACTGGGTAAGGCTGGATGTGAGGACTTCCTGGTCGGATACAAGCATGACCTGTTTCCGTCCGGTCAAAGGAACGCTGGAACAGCCTGCCAGAAGGGCGGCGGCGACAAATAGGGTAATTACTTTCTTCATAAGACTTACTTTTTCTTTCGTATACTGTTTATAGAGAGCAAAGATATGGATTCTGAATTAAAATATGATACCCTGTGGCATGGATTAGAAAACAGAAAGCGTATATTTGCCTATAACCTTATGTATATACAACAATTTTTGATGAAACAGGGATTAAAAGCCGCATATTTACTACCCGTTATACCCGCTTTTCTGCCTTTGCCAGCAAGCTTTGATGCTAAAAACACCCTCGTTTTACTGCTGTAACCAATTGGCCCTCAGCCATTCAAGTGTCTGTCTATTACATGCCTATACTATGCCTATACTATGCCTATACTATTTCTATACTATATCTACTGCATAACCCTTATGCAACCCCTGCATAGTTCCTCCAATCCTGCTTCTTGCGAATGATGCTTGTAGCTGTATTGATGAAGTCAGGAAATTGTACATTCAACAAGAAAAAAAAGACATTGTTGCATATTTATTCAAATATACCACTTATATTTGCAGCTTTATTGCATAAAAATACAGAATGAAGAGTAAGAAGATGCGGTTGGATACAATTGGCAGGATCCTTCAGACAGAGGCGATCGGAAGTCAGGAGGAGTTGCTTAAGCGACTGAACGAGAAGGGGTTCTCGGCAACGCAGGCAACGCTTTCAAGGGATATCCGGCAACTGAAGGTTGTGAAGACGCATGATAAAGATGGAAATTATGCATATCGGCTACCTAATTATTCGGCATTCATTCAGCCAAAGGGCGATCAGGCGACGAGCAAGATGAGGGGAGAACAGACGACAGCAAAGGAAACAGCAAATATTGAGTTCTCGGGTAACCTGGCGGTGATCAAGACACGGCCGGGGTATGCGATGGGGATAGCGTCGGATATCGACAATTTTGCGCCGCATGAGATTCTGGGCACGATCGCCGGAGATGATACCATTTTGATCATTCCTCGGGAAGGGATCAGCCGGGAACGGGTGGTCGAGGCTTTATCACAATTTTTATAAACAAAGAGATAACATAAAATAGTAAGGTTCTTTTAAAGTTCTCCGGAGAGCGGGGAAAAGGGAATAGAAGGAAATGGAAGAAAAGATTGAAATTGATGTGATGGTGGCGGATGCTTCGCACGAAGTATATGTGGACACCATCCTGGATACAATTGAAGCGGCAGCAAAAGTGAGGGGTACAGGGATAGCCTCACGTACACATGATTATGTGGCACAGAAGATGAAAGAAGGAAAAGCGATCATCGCATTGGCGGATGAAGAGTTTGCCGGCTTCAGTTATATAGAATCGTGGGGCAATAAGCAGTATGTGGCTACTTCGGGGCTGATCGTTCCGGAGAAGTTCCGCAGCCAGGGGATTGCCAAGCGGATCAAAGAGGCCTCCTTCGCACTGGCGCGGCTGCGTTGGCCGAAGGCAAAGGTATTCAGTCTGACATCGGGCGCTGCCGTGATGAAGATGAATACGGAACTGGGCTATGTGCCGGTAACGTTTGCCGAACTGACAGACGATGAAGCTTTCTGGCGCGGCTGCGACGGTTGCGTGAACCGCGATGTATTGGATCGGACGGAACGGAAGTATTGTATCTGTACCGCCATGCTATTCGATCCGAAAGACCCGAACCGGGCAAAACGCGAACAGGCGAAAAAGAAGAAATAACAGCAAAGAAAGACTAACAATATAAAAAACACTATACGATGAACAAGAAAAAAGTTGTATTGGCATTCAGCGGCGGTTTGGACACCTCGTTCTGTGCCATGTACCTGTCGAAAGAGAAGGGTTACGATGTATATACGGCACTGGCCAATACAGGCGGTTTCGATGAAGACGAATGCAAGGCCATCGAAGACCGTGCTTACAAGCTGGGAGCTGTCAAGCACGTTACGATCAATGTGGAAAAGGAATACTACGAAAAGAGTATTAAATATATGGTTTTTGGTAATGTGCTTCGCAATGGCACCTACCCCATCTCCGTAAGCTCGGAACGTATCTTCCAGGCCATGGCGACGATCAACTATGCCAAGGAGATCGGCGCCGAAGCCATTGCACACGGCAGTACGGGTGCAGGAAACGACCAGGTGCGTTTCGACCTCACCTTCGAAGTGCTCGCGCCGGGCATCGAGATCATCACCCCTACCCGCGACATGAACCTGAGCCGCGAGTATGAGATCAACTACCTGAAGGAACATGGCTACGTGGCCGACTTCGTGAAAATGGAATACTCTATCAATAAGGGATTGTGGGGTACAAGCGTGGGCGGCAAGGAAACACTGCATTCCAACCAAACATTGCCCGACACTGCTTACCCGTCGCAACTCGAAGCCGAGGAAGAAGTGGAAGAGGATATGTTTATCGACTTCGTGAAGGGTGAGATCGTGGGTGTGAACGGCGAAATCTTCGACAACAAGATAGACGCCATCCGCAAGGTGGAAGAACTGGGCAGCCGTTGGGCGATCGGACGTGATATGCACATTGGCGATACGATCATCGGCATCAAAGGACGCGTAGGCTTCGAAGCTGCCGGCCCGCTGTTGATCATCAATGCGCATAAGATGTTGGAAAAACATACCCTCACCAAATGGCAGCAGTATTGGAAAGACCAGCTCGGCACCTGGTATGGTATGTTCCTGCACGAAGCGCAATACCTCGAACCGGTGATGCGCGACATGGAGGCTTTCCTCGAAAGTTCGCAACGGAACGTAACAGGCCGCGTGATCATCACCCTCCGCCCCTATACCTATACACTGGTAGGCGTGGAAAGCGATCACGACCTGATGAAGAGCAACTTCGGCGTATATGGCGAAGCAAGTAAGGCGTGGACAGCCGACGATGTGAAAGGCTTTACACGGATACTGGGTAACCAGATGAAGATTTATTATAATGTAAACCAAGAAGAATCGAAATGATACGCATAGGGATCATAGGTGGTGCAGGCTATACGGCAGGCGAATTGATCCGCCTGTTGATAAACCACCCGGATGCAGAGATTGTATTTATAAACAGTTCGAGCAACGCGGGTAACAAAATCACGGACGTGCATAGCGGGTTGTTCGGCGAAACTAATCTGGTATTTACAGACGAGTTACCGTTGAACGATATTGACCTCCTCTTCTTCTGTACCGCACACGGCGATACGAAGAAGTTTATGGAAAGCCATGAGTTGCCGGAACAGGTGAAGGTGATCGACCTGAGCATGGATTACCGGTTGGAGATTGAAGGAAATGAGTTTGTGTACGGGTTGCCCGAACTGAATCGACGACGAATCTGCAAGTCGCGATTCGTGGCCAACCCGGGTTGTTTCGCGACTTGCATCCAGTTGGGGTTGCTACCGTTGGCCAAACATCTGATGCTGAATACGGAGATCCACGTGCATGCGATCACAGGTTCAACAGGAGCGGGTGTAAAACCAGCCGCTACATCGCACTTCAGTTGGCGGAACGACAATATCTCGATCTACAAGCCTTTCACGCATCAGCACCTCGGCGAAATCAACCAGAGTTTGAACCAGTTGCAGAACAGCTACGCGGGTCAGCTCAATTTCATTCCCGTGCGCGGGAACTTCTCACGGGGTATCTTCGCCACCATGTACCTGGATTGCAAGGTGGGGCTGGACGAGATCCGGAGAATTTATGAAGAATACTACGACGACCACTCGTTCACGTTCCTGACAGATCAGAATCCGGATCTGAAGCAGGTGGTCAACACCAATAAATGCCTCATCCATTTGGATAAGACAGGCGACAAGCTGCTGATCATTTCCATGATCGACAACTTGTTGAAAGGAGCCAGCGGACAGGCGGTACACAACATGAACCTCCTGTTCAACCTGGAAGAGAAAGTAGGATTGCACCTGAAACCAAGTGCATTTTAAAAAAACGACACAATGAAATTATTTGATGTATATCCCTTGTTCGATATCGAGATCGTGCAGGGGAAAGGATGTAAGGTCTGGGATGCGGAAGGAACCGAATACCTCGACCTCTATGGCGGTCATGCCGTGATCTCTGTCGGCCACAGCCACCCGAAGTATGTGAAAGCGATTACGGAACAGGTAAACCGGCTGGGGTTCTATTCCAATTCGGTGATCAACAGCCTGCAACAGCAGTTGGCAGATAAGTTGGGCCTTGCCTGCGGATATGACGATTATGCCCTCTTCCTGATCAACTCCGGCGCGGAAGCGAATGAGAATGCCCTGAAGCTGGCCTCTTTCCATAACGGGAAGAAGCGGGTGCTGGCGTTCAAGCATGCGTTCCATGGACGGACGTCGGCTGCCGTTCGGGTGACGGACAACCCAAAGATCATTGCTCCGGTGAATGAAGACCTGTCTGTTACTTACCTGCCTCTCAATGATCCGGAGGCAGTAGAAGCGGAATTGAAGCAGGGCGATGTTTCGTCTGTAATCATTGAAGGGATTCAGGGCGTGGGAGGGATACAACTGCCAACGGACGCCTTCATGCAAGACCTGCGCGCCCTTTGTACGAAGTATGAGGCGGTGCTGATCCTGGACGAGATACAATCGGGCTACGGACGGAGCGGGAAGTTCTTTGCGCATCAACACGCCTGGATCCGTCCCGACCTGATCACGGTTGCCAAAGGTATTGCCAACGGATTCCCGGTAGGGGGACTGCTGATCAGCCCGATGTTCAAACCGGTATACGGTATGCTGGGAACCACCTTCGGAGGGAACCACCTGGCGTGTGCCGCATCGATCGCCGTACTCGACATCATGGCTGAAGAGAAACTCATCGAAAACACAGCCGCTGTCGGCGCTTACCTAATGGACGAACTGGCCAAGCTGCCGGGCATCAAGGAACTCCGGGGACGCGGATTGATGATCGGCATCGAGTTTGAAGAGTCGATCAAAGAAGTGCGCAACAAACTGCTATTCGAAGAAAAAATTTTCACAGGCGTAGCCGGCACCAACACCAT
This sequence comes from Tannerellaceae bacterium, assembly GCA_031555505.1. Classification (GTDB taxonomy): domain Bacteria; phylum Bacteroidota; class Bacteroidia; order Bacteroidales; family Tannerellaceae; genus JAJDIA01. The sequence goes on along the minus strand of JAVBUH010000038.1, from coordinate 25,692 downwards.
CCGCCTACTCCCCCCTCTTAGCCTGACAAAGGCCGAAGCTGCCCACTTTATCGCCCGCTTCCGGAAGGTATTACAAGTTTAAATTGTTCTTTAGATTAATAATGACAAAGGCCGTCGGTCCCCAGCCAGGGACGACGGCCTTTTGATGTACGTTTTCAACCCCGTTCGCTTTGCTCCTGAGGTACTTCTTTTTACTTCTTCATATCGAAGCAGAAGAGGAGGTCGTGATCGCGGGTGTAGAGTTGTCCGTTCATGACAACGGGATGTGTCCATACCATTTTATCCATCGATCCTACTTCGGATCGTTCAGGGATAGGCATCTGGCCAAACATTTGCCAGCCGTTGGGAGAAGCAGAGGCGACTGTGAGCGTGCCGGTGCGTTCGTCCTGAAGGAGGAGGCGGTCGCCGATACCCAGGACTGAGCCTTTGCCTGCATCACGTGTTCTTTCTTTCCAAATGATTTCGCCCGTCTTCAAATCCTGGCATACCCAACCGGAAGCGTCAGAAAAGCCATAGATATAACCGTTCATCAGTACTACACCACCGTGGTGGTTAGACATGTTGCGGTTGGCGTAAATGGTTTCAGCAGTAAAGCTGTCGCCTGATTTAGTGAGGCGGACAGCTGCACAACCTGCGTTGTATCCGGAGGTGACATACACGATATGGTCTTGATAGATGGGTGTTGGGATGGCCGCCACCCTATTTCCGGCCACGTCTGCTTTCCATAACAGTTTGCCGTCCTTGGCAGCGACTCCGGCTACTCCCTGGCGGGTAAGTTGGATATACTGGCGGATACCATCTACCTCGGCAACGATCATAGACGAGTAGCCTCCCAGATCAGTCCATTCTTTAGTCTGCCATACCACGGCACCGGTATGCTTGTTGAGCGCGGCAAGGGTTCCATTAGCACCGCCAGGGGTACAAATTACCAGGTTGCCGTCTACCAAGGGTGACTCGCTGAATCCCCAATCGTAGTCTGACATGATGTTACCGCCCAGATCGGAGCGGAAGTCCTTTTGCCAGATCAGTTTGCCATCGGCAGCCGACAGGCAATGGATCTGGCCGCCTCCCCGAACGAGGTATAGCTTGTCGCCATCGACGGTAACCGAACCACGAGGGCCGTCGCCACGATCCTGGACGAACAGTTTACCAAGTACCTGTTTCCATTTCAGCGCACCGGTTTTAGCATCGAGAGCAAAGGCAAAATCATTACCGTCTGCCGCTCCCTGGCAATACAGGATTCCTCCTGCAATAACAGGGCTTGAATATCCGGCACCGGCTTGCCGGAATACCCATGTAAGGGTAGGCTTCTTTTCAGACCAGTCGAGGTTGAGGCCAGTTTCTTTGGATACACCCTGGCGATTAGATCCACGCCATTGCGCCCAATCCTGGGCTCTTGCATCTATGGCGTAGCACACAAACAGGACAAGCAGGATAAAGGATGAGATACCTGAGTAGTTTTTCATTTTCATTTATTCCTATTTTATGGTTATTCTTTGCTGTGAATGAAAGTAATTACCCTTGCATATAGTACGTTTTAAGTGGTATGCACGGCGTTTATGTATGTGAATCAACATTTTCCCGCAAAGTTACAGTTAATTTGTATATGGTATATTGCGAATCTGAAGAACACGAGAAATTTGTTTGCCAAGACGAAAAATCATCCTATTACCGTTGAGCTGGTAGTGAAAAGGATTAATAAAAATTTAGATTCTGTTTGATATATCAGGCATCTTTCCGTTCTTTGTGATGTGAAAATAACTTAATCTCATACACATGAAACGAATGAATCGACTTGTATCGGCAGCGATACTGCTGTTTTACGGATGTATTTGTATGGCACAACAACCATTCGTGCTGGAAGATGTCATCAACGGCCAACTGATACAAACACGGGGTGTAGGCGCCATGGCGTGGATGAAGGATGGCGAACGCTACAGCTGCCTGGAACGGAATGCAGAAATGAGAGGTATGGATGTGGTGGCCTACCGCGCCAAAGATAATGCCCGCGAAGTTATCATCTCCGCCGAACGCTTTATCAACAAAGAGACCGGCAAACCGATTCCTATCCGTAGTATTTCATGGAGTGCAGACAACCGGAAGGTGCTGATCTATACCAATACACGGCAGGTATGGCGCTATGATACGCGAGGGGACTACTGGGTACTCAGCCTTACCGATGGCAAGCTGCAACAGTTGGGAAAAGGGTTGCCCGAATCGTCGATGATGTTTGCCAAGTTCTCACCCGACGGAAACAGGGTAGCCTACGTGAGCCGTAATAATATTTATATGGAGACGCTGCTGACCGGTACGATCAGCCAACTCACCAAAGATGGAAGCGAAACCATCGTGAACGGTACATTCGACTGGGTGTATGAGGAAGAGTTTGACTGCCGTGATGGTTTCCGCTGGAGCGCCGACGGCCGTTATATCGCTTTCTGGCAAAGCAACACGCAAGGGACAGGCGTATTCGATATTATCAATAATGTGGATTCCATTTATGCCAGCGTGATCCATTTCCCCTATCCGAAGGCCGGCACCACCAACTCGGCCGTAAAGGTAGGTTATGTGGCTGTATCGGGCGGACAACCTACCTGGTTCAATATCCCGGGCGATCCGCGTAACAATTATATTCCTCGCATGGAATTCATCCCCGGTACCAACGAACTGTTCATCCAGCAGATGAATCGGCAGCAAAACACCAATAAAGTGTGGATCGCCACTATCGGCAACACTACGCCTGTCAATGTCTTCACCGATTCGGATGCAGCCTGGCTGAATACGAACGATCATATCCAATGGCTTAAAAACAACTCCTGGTTTACGTGGGAGAGCGAACGGAACGGATGGCGTCACCTGTACCGCGTGAGCCGCGACGGTAAGGAAATCGTGCCTGTGACAACAGGTGAATTCGATTATATTTCGCCTGTAGGTACGGATATAAAGCAAGGCATTACTTATTTTATTGCATCGCCCGATAATTTCACACAACGTTATCTGTATAGCGCCAAACTCTTCGGCAAGGGAGAAGTACAACGTCTGAGCCCTACTAATCAGACGGGACAACATCGCTATAGCATGTCACCTACCGGCAAATGGGCAGTACATACATTCGGCAATGCGGCTACACCTCCGGTGATCGATATGGTATCCTTCCCCAAACATCAGTCTGTGAGGATGATTGAAGATAATGCCAAAGCCAAAGAACAATATGTGGCACTGAAACTACGCAACAAGGAATTCGTGAAAGTAAAATCAGGCAACCTCACCCTGGATGCCTGGATGATCAAGCCGGTAAATTTCGACGCATCGAAGAAGTATCCGGTGATTATCGATGTGTATGGCGAACCGGCCGGTTCTACCGTACAAGACAGTTGGGGCGGCGGAGACCTGTGGAATCAGTATATGGCTAACCAAGGATACATTGTAGTCAGTATCGAAAACCGCGGCGCCAATGCACCACGTGGCCGCGAGTGGCGGAAATGTATCTACGGCGAAGTGGGCACCTTCTCGGCAGAGGACCAGAGCCGTGGCATTACCGATCTGGCACGGCACTATTCGTATATCGACGCTTCCCGCATCGGCATCACCGGTTGGAGCGGTGGTGGCAGCCAGACATTGAACTGTATGTTTCGCTACCCGGATATTTTCCATACGGGCATTGCTATCGCCTTTGTTGCAGACCAGCGACTTTACGACACTATATACCAGGAACGCTACATGAACACGCCTCAGGAAAATCCCGAAGGATACCGCAAAGGCTCACCCATTACCTATGCCGAAGGACTGAAAGGCAATCTGTTGTTGATCCACGGAACAGGAGATGATAATGTACATTACCAGAACTGTGAAATGCTGGTGAACGAACTGATCCGGCAGGGAAAAATATTTACGCAGATCAGTTATCCGATGCGCAGCCATAGTATATACGAGCGCGAAGGCACTACGCTTCACCTGCGCAAAAGCATGGCCGACTATTGGTTAAAGCATCTTCCCGCAGGAGGCAGATAAATAATAGCAGACACTTTTAAACATTTCATTGTCTAATTATTGTTATATATACAGATATTCACAAACAATAATAAATGACAAAAAAATGAAAAAGTATCTATTAGCTATTGTAGCATTTGGTATATTGGTTGCCTGTGGCGGTAAAAAAGCTGAAAGTGAAACTCCTGTTGTGGAGGAAGACGACATTGAAGTAGTCGAGACACCGGTCGATGTTCAGGAATTGCTGATCATCGTACCTGAAAAGGGCGAAGTGGTGGAAGAGCAATACAGTGGAGATATCCCCAGTGAACAAGCGATGGGAGCTTCCTATCTGTTGACATTCTATTACCAGCAAGGTGGTGACGGTGGTGTCTATGGCTTAACAAAAACATACACGCACGTGAATCAAAAAAATGATAAAACCGAGTTTAGCTACGGAAAACGAGAAGTGATCAAAGGAGCTCCTTTTGATGACAATGCGATTGTTTATAAGCTGGTACCGGCAACAGGAGGGTCGCCTCTTTATTTCTGGGCGAATGAAAAGGGGCTGACAAAGCTGGACGATCAGATGAAACAGTATGATTCGACGTTAAGTTATACATTGACACCGATCTTGAAATAAAAAGTTTGGGATAAAAAAAGCCAGCAACTCTAGGGTCGCTGGCCTTTTTTGTTTAATAATATGTCCTAATTATTTGATTCCCATTTTAGTGCGAAGAGCGGCCGGAATGGCGTTCTTGTGTACCACGATGTCCATGGTCTTGTAGCGGGCAAAAGCTTCGGATACATACCAGACGCCTTTATACTTGGAGTTTGTGCCCCAAGAGTTCTTCACCATATAGAATTTCTTACCGTTTTGATCCTTGGCAATCCCGTAGATCTGCATGCCATGGTCGTCTGTTGTCTGGTAATTATCGTAGGCTTCCTGACGCATTTCCTGTGTAATAGCCAATTCCTGGCAGGGTTTATCGGCGATCTTACGCAACTCAGCATTTTTCTCGGAAGCACTCAAGCCAACCCAACGATCCTGGTCGGAGCCAGCCGATTCGATAGCTTTCACGTCGGGCACTACGCCGATACCATTACGGGTGAAGCCCATTTCGCTTACGTCGGAAGCCCAGGCAATGGAGTAACCGGTATTCACAGCATTGTCGAATACCTGCATCAATTCATCAATCGGCAGGTTGTAGGAAGACGACCAACGCCAGTTGTCAGGTATTTCCAACGGGAATGTGGTGTAGAAGGGATGATGTGTGTAGGATGTCAATGAGATGTAGTCGTCGGCATTCAGGCCAAGTTCTTTCACAAAGCTCATCGGTGTATATTCTTTACCCTGATAGGTGAAGGTTGAGGGCAATGCACCCAGGTAAGCGTCGGCAACACCGGCAAACCCCTTTTGCCAGGCGGTAGAAAGTTTGCTATTGCGGTTTTTGATGATCGCATCTACATACCCGCGCATAACGCTTTCCAGTTCGCCGTGTACGTGTGCGTCTTCACCATATTCCAGTCCCGGCATAACGGATTCGGGAACAAGGCCATAATGCTTGATGGCATAGATCACATCGTCGAAAGCGCCGCCTTCGCCAAATTCAAGTGAACCGTGCAGACGCACATACTTTTCGGCTTTATCCCGGTACGTATGATTTACCACAAACATTTCCGACAGGTTATGTTCTCCTTTTCCCATACGGATAATTTCAGATTCGATAAAGGCCAGCGTAGAGAAACACCAGCATGTACCGGTACGGTTCTGGTTCTGGATCGGGGTGATCTTCAATTCCTTCACGGGTGTGAACACATAACCACTGTCTTCCTGAGCCGTAGCTACGGAAAACGAACAAGCCAACAAAAGCATGGCAGCTAACATCTTCTTCATTATATTTTAATTTAAGTGTATCAATTGTCCGCAAATATAGTGAAAGTCGAGAGCAGCGCAAAGAGGAAACGAAGTTTTCACCGTAGCAATGCCGAGACGTGTCCTATATTCTCTAAATATACGATAAGACTTCTGCTCTTTTGATTATTTTCCCTATTTTTGTGGGCACAATAATTAGCTTAACAAACTGTAAATTAATGAAGATAACGATTATCGGAGCAGGGAGTATCGGGGGAGCTATCGCCTACGGTCTGGCCAAAGGAACTATTTTTAAGGCTTCAGATATCACATGTACCACACAGTCGGAAGCTTCGCTGGAAAAAATCAGAGGCAGACATGCCGATTTTACATTGACACACGACAATGTGAGTGCCGTAAGAGGTGCGGATATTGTAATCATTGCCGTCAAACCCTGGCGAGTGGAAAGTATCATTGATGAAATCAAGCCGGCACTCGACCTTGACAGACAGCTCTTTATATCCGTAGCAGCCGGCATTACCTTCGACCAGCTGAACGGTTTCCTAACCAAAAACCTGGAATATGACATCCTGGCTACTCCTACCATCTTCCGTATTATGCCCAATACAGCCATTGAAGTGATGAGTAGTATGACGTTCGTTTCGGCTCGTAATGCCACCAAAGGTCAAATCGACCTTGTGTTGAAAATATTCAATGAATTAGGTAATTCCATGCTCGTGGAAGAACGCTTGATGGCTGCCGGTACAGCATTGGCATCCAGTGGCGTAGCGTTCGCACTTCGCTACATCCGCGCAGCTATTGAAGGGGGGGTGGAACTGGGCTTTTATCCGAAAGAAGCACAGGAAATTGTGGTTCACACCGTGAAAGGAGCCGTTGAACTACTGCTTGAGAACAAAAGCAACCCGGAATCAGAAATAGACAAAGTAACCACTCCTGGCGGTATCACTATCAAGGGTCTGAATGAGATGGAACTTTCAGGGTTTACTTCGTCTGTGATCCGGGGACTGAAAGCAAGCAAATAAGCGCAAAAGACTGTCTACTATTAACAATTGGTATGGATAGACGGTTATAAAATAAATGTGTTTTAGATCAAGTACAGAAAAAGCAAAGTAATGAAAAAGATTTTAAACGAATTCAAGCAGTTTGCCATGCGCGGAAACGTGATCGACATGGCAGTCGGTATCATTATCGGTGGTGCGTTCGGTAAGATCGTATCTTCGATTGTAAGCGATATTATCATGCCGGGTATCGGATTGTTGGTAGGCGGTGTGAATTTTACTGACCTGAAGATCACACTCAAAGCAGCCGTAATGGAAGGCAGCGAAGTAGTGGCGCCGGCCGTGACGATCAATTATGGAAACTTCATGCAGGTCACATTCGACTTCATCATTATCGCCTTCGCCGTCTTCATGATGATCAAGGGGATTAATTCACTGAACAAAAAGAAAGAAGAAGTGCCGGCTCCTCCTGCAACTCCTCCTGCTGATATTCAGTTGCTCACAGAGATCCGCGATCTGCTGAAAGAAAAAAAATAAACGTGTGCATGGCATGAGAAGGTGGCTGTGGGTAGTTGAACTTTGTATATGCCTCGTTTGTGGAGCCAAGGCTCAGTATGCTCCCGACATATTGGGTAACAGCTATGTAGCCCGAACCCTTCAGATGCCTGACGACTACGAAGGTCCTGTGGTCTGTACCCTTATCAAGAAGCCTGCTTTGCCTGGTGTGAAGCAGGCTGTGTTATATGTACACGGGTACAATGATTATTTCTTCCAGCAGGCACTGGGCGACAGCGTTAACCACCATGGCTATAACTTTTATGCCATCGACCTGCGAAAATACGGGCGTTCCATCCGGACGCATCAGAAACCTTTTTCCTGTAAAGACATCAGTGAATATTATGCTGATATAGATACGGTCCTGGCTGTGATCCAATCTGAAGGAAACAGCCGGGTGATCCTGATGGGACACTCCACGGGCGGTTTGATCGGTTCTCTGTACATTGACAACCGAAGACAAAAACAACCGGTAGATGCCCTAATCCTAAACAGCCCTTTCCTCGATATGAACATGAGTTGGTTAATGGAGCACATTGTGATCCCTGTCGTTTCGTTCATCGGCAAACTCTTTCCGACACTCACTGTCCAAGGGCAGGGAATCGCGTCTTATGCTGAGAGCCTGCTTAAACAATATCACGGTGAATGGACATTCGATACCGACTGGAAATTACTGCATTCACCAGCTAAAAAAGCCGGCTGGCTCAAGGCTATTCACCATGCACACCAAAAAGTGCAGAAAGGGTTACTACTCCCCTGCCCTGTGTTGGTGCTTTCTTCAGATAAATCCTTTCCCGAGACCAAAAATTGGCAAGATGAATACCTGAGCGCCGACATCGTACTCGATGTGGAAGATATCCAGCGTTACGGTGCTCGCCTTGGCGATCAGGTAACCTGCCAACGAATTCCGAATGGCATTCACGACCTCATCTTGTCTCCCCAACCGGCACGGGATAATGCCTACCAAGCCATCTTTAGCTGGCTCGAAACGCAGGAAGCCCAATAATTTCCGTACCTTTGTCCGAATACCAAGGGAATTTTCTATGCAATTGATCAAATACATATTGACCGGAAGCCTCCTCCTTTACCAGGCTTTCTCCCTCTCTGCCCAGGAACAAGACAGTCCGGAGGCCCTCACCTACAGGATGGAGGCATACGGCTCGGCAGCCTCAGGAACATACACGCCATTCTGGATGGTTAATAACCGGTATGGCATTGTCCCCCTCGAATCCGGGAACGGATACCTGCGGGGAAGTATAACCAACCAGCAGGCCTTAGGCAGCGGTTTCTCTTGGGGAGCCGCCCTGGATGTGGTTGCCGCCGCGCCACGATACCGTACTGTATATATCCAGCAGGCATACGCCGAGTTAGGATACAAAAGCCTCTTGCTCTCCGTAGGAAGTAGGGAAACCTACCGTTCTCTCTGGGACCGTGATCTCAGTTCGGGCGACCTGATGCTTTCGCCCAACGCACGCCCAATCCCGGAGATAGACCTCAGCATGCCAGCATTTACAGTGGTTCCCGGCCTGAAAGGATGGATACAGGTCAAGGGCGATATAGCTGTAGGTCGTTCGTTCGACACCGACTATCTGGAAGATTTTATCCGTATTCCTCAGGAATACACTCAAAACAGCCTCTGGCACCATAAGAGTTTCTTTCTCCGGATCAACGATACACGCAATGGTTTTCCGCTCACATTAGCGCTCGGCCTGCAACACACCGCCCAATGGGGAGGAACTTCCACGAATCCGAAAAAAGGCGTACAACCTCATTCCCTGAAAGACCTGGTCCGTGTATTCTTTGCCCAAAGCGGGGGGAACGATGCCACCGTATCCGACCAGATCAATGTACTGGGCAGCCACCAGATCTCCTACGATTTCCAACTGGGCTACACACAAAAGGATTGGTCCTTGCATGCTTACTATCAGCACATGTCGGCCGATAAGTCCGGCCTCCTGTTTTATAATGGAACAGACGGGTTGTGGGGATTACAGGCTGACTTCAACAGCTTTCCGCTGATACGGAAAGTAGTGGTTGAATATATGGAAACACGCAACCAAAGCGGACCATTCCACTTCATCGCTTTCGACCACGACGCCCACCCTGGCCGTGGAGGGGGAGCCGACGATTATTATAACAACGGAGAATATACCACCGGTTATTCTTACTTCAACCGTTCCATAGGTAGTCCCCTCCTGCCCTCACCTGTATACAATACAGACAGGCGGCTGGGATTCCGCAGTACCCGGGTGAGCGACTGGCATTTGGGTATGGAAGGTGCTTTTTCACCCCAACTCTCCTACCGTATGCTGTTTACTGTGATGAATAGTTGGGGCCGCCATTACACGCCTTTCCTCATAAAGCGCACAGGCTCCGCTTTCCTGGCCGAGTGTCATTATACCCATCCCCGACTGGCCGACTGGCAATTCACCGGCTCTGTGGCAGGAGATACAGGCAACATTGTGGGAGACAACGGTTTCGGCTTCAGCCTGAAGGTAAGCAAAAGGGGTATACTCAAAAAATGGTGATCATACAAACTCCTTCCATAAGGCCGAGGCTATAACCTGTTGTGTATGATCGGCCATAGCTTGCAACCCCTTGTGTGAAACATCCATGCCGTCGGTAGAAACAGGCGGATGAATAACCATCTCCATCCGATGACGATGCATACGGAGCGATCCGATCGATAACACATGGAACGGGCCGTTGATGGTAATGGGAACGATGGGTAAATGCTGGTCGGCTGCCATCTGGTAAGCCCCCCGCTTAAAACGGATCATCTTCCCGTCATAAGTGCGTGACCCTTCGGGAAATACCACGATCGAAGCACCGTTTTTCAACGATTTTTCCGCCTCACGTACACTCCGCAACGCCGCTTTCGGACTGGAATTATCCACAAAAATAAAACCTGCCGCCCGGCAGGCTGCTCCCACAAATGGTATCTTTGCGATACCGGCTTTCATCACCCATTTGACAGGTACGCCCAAAAAGCCATAGATCAGGAAAATATCGAATGCTCCCTGGTGATTGGCGACAAAGACATACGACCGTTTCCGGTCGAAATGCTCACGCCCCTTTACCCGTACCGGGCAGAGTGCCAGATAACAGGTGAGCCGCGACCAGATCATCCCGGGATAATAGGCAAACACTTTTTCACCGCCAAGCAGGCACCCGGCAATCGTAACCAAAGCCGTAAGCAGGGTGAGGACAAGAAAAACAGGGACAACTAACATCCACAAATAGATCAAGTAAAGAATACGTAGCATAGACATAGAGGCATTTACTCACAAATATAATCGCTAAATTTCATGCTTCCGGTATTTTTATCCTAAAATATTTTTTGAATTGGGTTATTATTGCTTTATTTGCGGTAGAAAAGAATAATCATAAAACATCTATAACCATGAATGGATTTGTAAAAAACATTGGAGTGTTAGTTGTGCTGATCGGTGTTGCTATTCTGGCTGTGCCTTTTATCACTGGAGGTATGAGTAACACCTTACTTTCAGTAGGGTTTGTTGTTATGCTGATTGGCTATTTTAGTCACATCCTGATCAACAGAAAGACTGAATAAGTGCACTCTAACGAAACGTCATAAAAAACCCCGGTACAATTATGTGCCGGGGTTTTTTTATGACATTTCGTTACCTGGATTCCAACCATTCTTTGATAGCATCCACGCACGCCTCATTCTCGGAAGACGATTGCGTAGAAAGCCTGAAATAGGACTCGTCCAATCCATTAAAGTTAGATGCATCCCTGATCAGTATAGCATACTTTTCAAGCAGGAATTTCTTCAGATCGGCGGCTGTTCCTGTCTTCAGCCTCACCAGGAAAAAGGTGGTAGCCGTGGGCAACACTTCCAGTCCATCCAACTTGCTCAACCGATAGATAAACTCGGCAGTTTCCTGCTGCCATTTACGTATCGGCAGTGTAAACTGCGCGGGATGGATCAGGATATACTTGCTTGCTTCCAACGCAATAGCATTGACCGACCATGGTATCAGGTATTTATTCACCTCGACTGTAATATCGGGTGATGCGATCAGGTAACCGATCCGCAGCCCCGGGATATTATACGCTTTGGAGATCGAGTGTACCAGCACCAGGTTTTTATTGTTTCGCACATCCGCAGGCTTTAGCACCTCATCCGTAGTAAAAGCAGCATAGGCCTGGTCTACGATAAAGATTGTTTTTCGGTTAGCCGCAATCAGTTTCAGCAATTCGGTACGATGGCTCATTTTCCCGTTCGGATTGTTCGGGTTGCATATCCAGAAAAAATCCTGCCCTTCCACCGGAATATTCTCCAGGTCGTCGGCCGATGAGTAAAAACTTATCTCATGCCCATGCAGGCGGCAGGCATCTTCATATTCGGAAAAGGTAGGTACTTCAATCATCGACTTGGCTCCCTGCCAGGCTTGCGCCAGGAGATAGAAGGCCGTCACCGATCCGTTGGTCACCACTACATTCTCTTCCTGCACTTCACAACGACGCGCCAATAATCGTTTCAGCGATCCGGCATCGGGTTCGGGATAAAAAGACAGCTTGGTAAACTGTGTGTTCAAATGTTCGATCAGCTTATCCAGCGTGGCACCATGCCATACATTGGAGCTAAAGTTGCTTTTTATCTCCTGAGGTGCGTTATAAAAGTCGTCTCCGTGTCCAAACAACATACTATATAGAATTTATCAAATGAATATTCCAACTAAAGAACAACAAATTTACAAATCTTTTTTATTCTACGGTTCGATTGCCTTATAGATTGCATCCTGAATACGGGTACGGATATCCAGCGAGCCCAGTTTATTATTGGCTCGTGTCGGGTTTACCCGGTTGGTCAGGAAAATATACACCAGGCGATTGTCCGGGTCAACCCAGAAACAAGTGCCCGTATAGCCCGTATGCCCATAGACGGAAGCCGGCGCCAGCGCTCCGCAAGGCGATGCATTGGGATTACCGACTTGTGGCTTATCAAAACCCAGTCCACGACGGCTATTCGGACTTTTGCTTTGTGTAAACAACCGTGTGGTTTCTTCAGACAAGTACCGTTCGCCTCCATACACACCCGCATTCAGATAAAGTTGCAGCAGTTTGGCCAGGTCGTTGGCATCGGCAAACAACCCGGCGTTGCCCGACACTCCTCCCTGGAAACCCGCAGCCTCATCATGTACATAGCCGCGTAATAACTGCCGCCGCACAAAATCATCCTGTTCTGTAGGTACAATCCGCAGGGTGTCCATCCGCTCCAGCGGGTTGTAGGTAAGTGAGCGGGCGCCCAGACGGTCGTAGAACTTTGTTCGCAGCAATTTGTCCATCGGCAACCCTAACTGGTTTTCCACCATCATCTTCAGCATGATGAAGTTGATACAGCTATATACATATTTGCCACGGGTACTCAGCCGGGAATCCCGTATTTCTTTCATAATCGTATCACAGAACGAATCATGCACATAGAAATGATTCGCCACCTGTGTGGTAAAACCAGGCTTCGACGTGCCCGACACCATTCCCGGCAGGTAAGAGAAATCGTTACGCACCCAGGTGGAGGCATCGAAGCGTATCGGGTGAGTGGCATTCTTCGACGTACTATACAAGCTGCCTGTATAGCTATTGCAGTCGATCGCATTCACATAGAACGTAATAGTGGGTATCACACCGGATTGATGGTAGAGTAACTCACGTATCGTAAGGTCTTGCTTGTTCGAGCCTTTCAATCCCGGCACATATTCACCGATCTTGTTGTTGAGTGTGAACTTCTTTTCATCGTAGGCCCACATAACGGCCGGCAAAGTACCGGCCACCTTGGATACGGATGCCAGATCGTATACCGACGTATTCGTAACCGGTTGCCGCTGTGTATAATCATAGTATCCGAATGATTTTCGGTACACCACCATCCCATCCTTAGCAATCAGTAACTGAGCACCAGGATACGCTTTTTCGTCCAGCCCCTGTTGTATAATGCCGTCGATCACCGCCAGACGCGCCGGATCCAACCGTACCTCTTCGGGTTCATGGTACCCCAGGCGAGTCTTTTCTGTAAAGATACCCGTTCCGGCAAAATACATGCCCGGGATAGACACCGGCAACTTACCTTTGGCAGCGATCCCGCCAAATACTACCTGCGCTGCAAACTGCTGTGCCAGCGGTGTTGTTTCGTAAGCCATCACCACGGCTTTAGCCTGCTGGATGCTTTTGCTGTAATCACGGCAGAAATAGGGCAGCGTAAAAAACACACACACCAGTTCTTTCCGGGCGGCAAGTTGTTGCAGTTGTAGGCTTTCGGGGATACGGACGGTATGTATGCCGCAAATGATCACGTCGTAGTTGTCCAACTGGCTGTATACCTTTTGCACCTGTACCGCCGTTGCCGTGCGTGACAGACTGAAACAGTGCACCGAATCATAATTGTTCAGATATACCTGGAATTCATTCCCTTCATTTTCACCAATCGAGAGTGCAGCAATCCGCTTTTTGTCTAATTGTCTAAGCGGCAGGAAGTCGCCTTCATTCCTCAACAGGGTAATCGCATCCGCATTCAGGCGTGCTGCCAGCCAGGCCGCATGGGGTGAATTAAGTCGCTCTGATAGGCCTTTCACCTCTATCGGCTTATAATGGTTGAGCCCTGCTATGTATTTATATTGTAAAATCTTCCGGCATTTGGCAGCGATCTGTTGTTTATCCAGCACGCCCGATTCCACAGCACTTTTCACTGCGGCAAAGTCGTTCAGCGGCGAAGCGGAAGCCAGCAGCACATCATTACCTGCCAAAAGGGCTTTTACACATGGATTGTCAGCACTTTTGGGCGAGGCCCCCTTCATGGCCAGTGCGTCGGTAAAGCACAAGCCGGTAAAACCAAGTTCCTGCTGCAACAGGTCTGTCACGATCGGATACGAGAATGAAGCAGCCTTGCCTGGTGTCTTGTCCAGTGCCGGCACATAGAGATGGCCGGTCATCATCCCGGCAAACCCCTCATAAATATAGCGTTTGAAAGGAAGCAGTTCCACGCTGTCGAGCCGTTGGCGGTTGTGGCGGATGGCCGGCAGCGTATAATGCGAGTCGTCAGCCGAATCGCCATGCCCCGGAAAATGTTTCGCCACCGATATAATACCCTCGCTCTCCAATCCCCGTGCATAGGCAATGCCTTTCTCCGAGACCGCATCCGGATCTTCGCCGAACGAACGTAGCCCAATCACCGGATTATCCACATTGCTGTTTACATCCAGGTCGGGCGCAAAATTAATATGTATGCCCATTTCACGGCATTGCCGTGCTACTTCCTGTCCGTAAGCCTCTATCAGTTTCGTATCTTCAATCGCACCAAGCATCATGTTCTTAGGGAAGCGGGTGGTACCACTCAACCGCATCGACAGTCCCCACTCACCATCGAGCGATACCAACAGAGGTAGCCTGGATGCTTTCTGCAACCGGTTGATCACCTCAGCCTGTGTCGCTGGATTTCCTTTATGGAATAAGATCCCTCCTATCTTCACTTCATCCACGTAGCGCATCAGTCGCTGCATATTACGTGTATTTGAAGTAGGGTTAGCAATTACCATAAACAATTGTCCGATCCGTTCATCCTCACTCAGGCGATTGTATACCGAGTCTACCCACCGGTCCATTCCCTGCCGGTCGGCCTTACGAAATAGTTCAGGGGTAGTCTGTCCAGACACTGCGAAGGCACATACGCAACACAACCACCATATACTTATCTGTCTCATCCGATCTCCTTTTCAATTTTTCCCTTCAAAAATACTACATTTATTAGAATATGTCTACCTTTGGCTGCATCAGTCTGACTAAATAAATCTAATTCCACATCCTATGCAACGACGAAATTTCATGAAACTGGCCGGAGCGTTAGCCATCACCCCAGCCATCAGTTGTGCGCAAGGCGCACAATCCCAGGCCTCTGCAGACAGCAAGGAAATCTACGAATGGCGTTTCTACTCATTAGAGGGCAACGGAGCTTCACTCGATACCTTCTTCAAAGACGTGCTCATCCCGGCCTATAACCGCCTACAAGTCAGCGTGGGCGCTTTCCGTCCTTTTAAGGCAGAAGAACCCGGCAAACGCTATCTGCTACTGGTCTACCCCAACGTAACTACATTCCATGCCGTAAAAAGCGGTATCTGGAAAGACGAAACCTTCCGGAAAGCCGCCCAACCGTTCTACGACGCTACTGCCCCATCGCCCGCCTACTCGGCATTCGAGAGCTACCTTTGTGAAGCATTCGACAAAATACCGCAGCGACGCTTGGCCGAATCCGGCTCTACTTTGTACGAGATACGTATCTACCATAGCCCCAATGAAGAAGCCAACCAGCGCAAAATACGCATGTTTAACCTTGATGAAATCGATGTCTTCGATAAAGTAGGGATCAATTCCGTTTGTTATGGGGATATACTGGTTGGCCAGCACATGCCTGCCCTTATCTATCTCACCTGGTATAAAGACGAAGCCACCCGCACCGAAGCCTGGAAAGCTTTTGGCTCACATCCCGACTGGCAGCGCATCAGCAAATTGCCCGAATATGCCTACACCGCCACGCGAAACCAGAGCATTTTACTGGCTCCGATGGCCTATTCCCAAATTTAACAGGATCACAACCCGTAAACTTGTGGAGCTATGCATAGATAAAAGGATAAAGTGATCCTTGAGGCTGTACCGAACTACTTCCGGCACAGCCTCACATACGCATAATCCGGTTTCAGCCATTTTTCAAGATCGTATGCTAAATCTTCTATCGGCAGTATACATGTGATGTATTGTCGTCATCCTTATGATGTATTGCTGTCATCCTTATGATGTATTGTCGTCATCTGAATGATCTTTTCATTCCACAATTATGGAGTTCCTGTTCCACTGTTTTGAAGATTCCTTGTCACAGCAGTGAAGCTTTCGCTCCATAGCTGTGAGGAGAAGACATCACAGCTGTGAGGAGAAGATATCACAGCTGTGAAAAGGAAAGGTATTGCTAATGCCGGTAATAGGACTCCGTATTCCCGACAATAGTAGTAGCAGATGCCGACGATAGATACAGCAGGTTTCGTCAGAAAAGTTTACGGGTTGAGCCGTTTTCGGGTTAATCCAATTTAACAACAGAGATAAGGATAAAAGCTCCCATCGATAAACAAGAAAGGATTCCCTTGATGGAAACCCTTTCTTGTTTGAATAACGTAAACTCCTTCATTCGGCTTTGGAGGGTTTTACCCTCTATTGATTGTTCTATTGTTGCCTTACCATATTCAGGAACAGGAGACACAGCCGATGCAGAACGCTGTGTCAGACCTGATCCTTATATATCATTATGCGTATGATATCACGACAAAAGTGAGACAATTTTTCAATTGCACACTACTCGATCCGTAAATTATTTTTATCAATTCGTAAAATGAAACACTTTTATACGATATGACACACCTGTCAGCGACCAACAGACCACTCTAACCGATCATTTGGTACGGACGAGTTGTTCCAAATATTCAAGCGGGGTCATGTTTTCGTGGCTGGAGAAAATACGGTAGAAGGTGGAACGGGAGGTAAAACCGCTTTGATACATCAGCTCTTTTACCGACTGGCCGCATCGGGTGTGTGCCAAAGTTTTGAATTGCAGGATACGGAGGTAGTTGATATACTCGCGAAAACCAGAAAAGCCAGCCAACCTAATGGTCTCGGCCAAGAGATAAGATTTGACACCCAATGCTCCAGCCAAATCTGCGATTGAATAGTCGGGATTCGCATAAGGATGATCGGTTTCCAAATAAACATTCATTCGCTGATAAAGCGCATCTACTGGTGAAACACTCCAAGCTATCGGTGCTACTTGGGGAAGTTCACGCACGGAAAGCGGATTCTCATTCAGAAGAAACAAGAAGGAAAAGGCAATGTTGAATAAAGCCACTACGATGCCATACGTATGGAATATAAAGTTGTTGGCAAAAAGCATGAAAGCTATATAGTAGGCAAGTATCAGGAACATGGAGCAGATAAAAAGCTTCATCACGGGTGTAGCACGACGACGTACAATCTCTCCCTTTCCTTTCAACGACGACAGAAAATAGACCGGCGGCAAAATAACTGTGGCAGCAAAGATAGCCACCCGCAATTGCACATCCAATAGATGAAAGTGTACAATCACATCCTGTAAGGTATGCAAGGGGGTAACAAATCCATTGAACCATTGATAGCAAAGCGCCACCAGTATTACAACCCCAAGGGGTATGGATAATACCAGCAAACGCATACTCGTAAGATATCCGGGGCGCAATGACGATAACGGGAACAACGACGTGGCAAAAGCCAGTCCCACCCATTTGATCATCCGCGGAATAAGCAATAAATCGTTCTGATGAACCATCCCGACAGAAGACGTATAGTACATTGCCAGCCACCTAATATTGTCTGCCAAAAAGACCCCGCATAAAAGTATACACAGAAGCCCCCAGGCCAGTTGCATGCGGTTATCATGTGCCCGCCATATAATGACAACCCCCAAAGCAACTGCACACAAATCCAGTAAAGTTTCCACTATCAACCAAACCACACTCACTACCATACTATCGATAATTGACTGCAAAGATAAACAAATGGCACGAAGTTATAGTTTGTCTTCCGCCGCAAGAATAAGACTATTCCGCAGAAAAAGTTTGCATAAAAAGGAAACCTTGTCGCTCTATTATGCAATGTTACCATGATGCATACAATCCAATAGATTACCCTAAATGGAAGGTATAGTCGTTCTTACCCCGGAAGAGCCGGTACACACGCACATATTGATTGAAAAGTGGACGCCAGCATTCAAACAAGAGCACTCCGCCGATAGAAAGGGGTTGGCACAATACCTTTGCCGATTTATGCAGTACAACAGCCTTCGCCAGGAAACGCAGCGTATAGAGCAACGCCGCTCCGGCGGCCAGCAACCAGTTACCCACCAAACCAATGCCTATGGAGGCAATCACAGCGACAAAGAAAAGGAAGAAAGAAAAATCTTCAAAACGATAGAATGTGAGTCGCCCGCCTTTATAGTGAGACTGGGTAGCAGCGCGTGAGACAAGCATTTCCTTCCATACCTTGAAATATTCGATAGGCGCCATTTCGGTGATACTGTCCGGGAAATAGGACACTTCCGTATTACGCTTATCCGCATAATCATTGACAAATAAATCATCGTCACCAGCATGCAAGCTCAACGAACGGGAAAAACCATTATGCCGGAAAAAAAAAGATTTACGATAAGACAAATTACGCCCGTTACCCGTAAAAGGTCGCCCGGCAAGCGTTGAAGACAGGTACTGCAAACCAGATATCAGATTGTCATAAGCGATAAAACGGTGCATCAGGTTACAGTGACAACTATACGCACAATAGCCAAGTACTAATTGTGTTTGATCCGTATACCGGCATACCATGGATGCAATCCAATAGTTACTCAACGGCCGGCAATTAGCTTCCGTAAAAAGCAGGACATCATGCTTGGCAGCTTTAATTCCGACAGTAAGTGCCAGTTTCTTCCGGCTCACATACTTCGCCCCTTCGGGGATATACGTATGATACAAGTGTTTATATTCCTGCTCAAAACGTTTGAGCACATCATCACTCTCGTCCGTAGATCCGTCATTAACCACAATCACCTCATAATCCGGATATTCCTGTGTGAGTAAGAATGGCAGGTAAGCCAACAGATTCTCGGATTCATTTTTGGCATAAACGATAACAGAGACAGGTGGTTGAGTGGAAGAGCCGGTTGGCTGCAACCGGCGTGCTTTCTTAAGCGGACGAGCGTATGAGACAAGCCAATACAAAAGCTGGATCACAAAGCATCCGAAAGTAATTCCGGCCAGTATCAACTCAACAGGAGTAAAAATAAATAATTGGTCCATCACAAAACAAACAACGTAGTTACTATCTTAGAGTTCGTCCGAATAATAAGCTTTCGGCAAAGTGCGGCAGTTGTATTGCGAAGCCATTACTTCGCCATACGCTCCGGCTGAACGAAGAGCAAGCAGGTCGCCGCGATGCACTTTATTCAGTTCCACATCCTTACCGAAGACATCCGACGATTCACAGATGGGACCTACTACGTCGTACAACTCTACCCCCTCTTCACTGGATATATTCTCGATCCGGTGATACGCATCATACATCGCCGGACGGATCAATTCAGTAAAACCGGCATCAAGCACTGCAAATTTCTTCGTTTCCCCTTCTTTCACATAAAGTACCTGTGAGATCAGGCTGCCACATTGCGCCACCACCGAACGGCCGGGTTCAAAATGTACCTGCTGCCCGGGACGGGGACGAAGCAGTTGGTTGAAAACAGCAAAATAGTTGTCGAATGCCGGAATAGCCAGGTGGTTGGGGTGATAATAGTCTATGCCCAGCCCACCACCGAAGTTGAGATGCTCTACCTGCACATCATTGGCATCGAGTATATCCTGTATTTCTTCCATACGGATAGCCAGGTTGCGGAAAGCAGACATATCGGTGATCTGTGAACCAATGTGATAATGCACACCGATCACCCGCACGTGCTTCAACGTCTTGGCCAACTGCAATACAGGCCCCAACATACTCATGTTGATACCGAATTTGTTCTCCTTCATGCCAGTAGTTATCTTGGCATGCGTATGTGCATCCACTTCGGGATTAACACGGAAAGCAATGGACGCCACCTTGTTTTTGGCAGCAGCCCGTTCATTCAACACTTCCAGTTCGGCTGCCGATTCAACATTGAAACTGAAAATATCATGATCAAGACCGAGGTCTATTTCCCAATCCGCTTTCCCTACACCGGCAAATACCACCTTCTCCGATGGGAAGCCGGCAGCAAGTGCAGCACGGATCTCGCCGCCACTTACGCAATCGGCGCCCAAGCCATATTCATTGATGATAGATAGCAGGCGGGGATTGGCATTGGCCTTGACGGCATAGTGGACATGATAGCCATACCGTCCGGATTCAGCTTTTACAACCTCCAACGTCTTGCGCAACAGGGCGATATCATAATAATAAAAAGGAGTTTGCAATGCCTTGATTTTATCTGTGGGAAATATTCCTTTAATCATGTGTCTGTTTGATATGGAAATAAAATGAAAGGGCTGTTATCAGCCCTTCATCTTATATTTTAGTTAGTAAATAAATGATCACTCAGGGCTTGGAGCGCACGCGTTTTGTCTGATGCCTTGACAAGCAGGGAAACGTTGTAGTTACTACCGCCATAGGAGATCATACGGACAGGGATATCTTTCAACGCCTGTACAATCTTCGCTTCGAAACCAATATTTTCCCATTCAAGGTCACCCACCACACAGATGATCACCATGTCGGTATCAACAGTGACGGTACCGAACTTTTTCAAGTCGTCTACTATTTCTTCCAGATGCTTGCGGTTGTCGATCGTAACGGAAACCCCAACCTCGGAAGTAGTAACCATATCGATCGGCGTCTGGTAGTTTTCAAAAATTTCGAACACCTTACGCAAGAAACCGGTAGCCAGCAACATACGGCCGCTCTTGACCTTGATCGCTGTAATATTGTCTTTAGCCGCTACTGCTTCGATCAGCCCTTTCTCCAGATGATTGGAGATCAGTGTGCCTTTGGCTTCGGGCTCCATGGTATTGAGCAGGCGAACCGGAATATTATTCAGTTTAGCCGGCAAAATACACGTGGGGTGCAGGATCTTGGCACCAAAATAGGCCAACTCGGCAGCTTCTTCGAAATGGAGGCTGCGAACGGGAGCTGTTTTGTCTACGATACGCGGATCGTTGTTGTGCATACCATCGATATCAGTCCATATCTGAATTTCTTCAGCATGAAGGGCGGCACCTACCAGTGAAGCGGTATAGTCGCTACCACCACGTTGCAGGTTGTCTACCTCGCCGTAAGCATTACGGCAGATATACCCCTGGGTAAGGAAGAGCTCGGCATCCTGGTGCTGCTCCATCAGTTTGGCCAGTTTCTCTTTGATATATACAGGATCAGGCTCTGCGTTCTTATCCGTACGCATATAGTCTAATGCCGGAAGCAAAACAGATTTAACACCGCATTCCTGCAGATAGAGATTCATCATATTGGTAGAGATCAGTTCGCCTTGCGCCAAGACGATCTTTTCTTCAAACAGCGTAAACAGGTCTTTTGAAAAGGTACGTATATAGTCGAAGATGCCATTGATCACTTCTTTGGCTTTCTGTTTATATTCGTTGGTGCTGTAAAGTTCTTCCACATGCCCATAATATTTCAGGCAGAGTTTATTGATAATCTCATTGGCGCCATCCGGATTTTTCTTGTAGAGATAATCGGATATTTCCACCAGCGAGTTGGTCGTACCCGACATGGCCGATAATACTACCAGATTGCGCTCACCCACAATCAGTTTTGCCACATCTTTCATTCTTGCCGCCGATCCTACGGAGGTACCGCCAAACTTTAAAACTTTCATTTGCTTCTTTTCTGTATTAAATTGTTCCTTTTCGTCACGAATTCCAGACAAAACAACACAATGTTTGCCTTATTTAGGGCGCAAAGTTACGAAAAAATTATTCTTTTATATCACTCAAACGGGCATTTTCACACTTCACGATACGCGCCGGATAATTGCGGACCAGTGTATAATTATGCGTAGTCATGATTACTGCCGTACCTTTCCGACAGATATCATGGAGAAGTTGCACGATTTGCCCGCTTGTTTCCGGGTCGAGGTTACCGGTCGGTTCATCAGCAAGGATCAACGCCGGTTCATTCAACAAGGCACGGGCGATCACAATACGCTGTTGTTCACCTCCCGACAATTCGTGAGGCATCTTATACCCTTTATTTTGCATGCCCACCTGGAGCAGCACATCCCCGATCCGCTCGTCCATCTCGCTCTTCTTTTTCCAACCCGTTGCCTTCAATACAAATTCCAGGTTCTTATTCACCGTACGATCGGTGAGTAACTGAAAATCCTGGAATACAATTCCCAGTTTACGGCGCAGATAAGGAATGTCTTTACGTTTGATCTTGAGCAGGTCATAATCGAGCAACACGGCCTCTTCGCCCCGGCCGATCGGAATTTCACAATAAAGGGTTTTCAGAAGACTGCTCTTACCGGAGCCTACTTTTCCGATCAGATATACAAACTCGCCATTCCGCAGGGTAAGACAGGCATGTTGCAAGATAAGATTCTCATTCCTGCAAATATCTACATTTTCCAGTTTAAGCAGTGTTCCTTCCATAGTTCACTTATTCTTTATGTCGTTTCTTGAGTTCGCGGGCAAGGTCTTCGATGCGGAGGCCTTTGCTGGTAAGCAGCACGATGAGGTGATAAATCATATCAGAGGCTTCATAGATAAAGCCATCTTCAGTACCGTTAGTAGCTTCGATCACTGTTTCCACAGCTTCTTCACCCACTTTCTGAGCCATGCGGTTAACGCCTTTGGTAAAAAGGGAAGTGGTATAGGATCCCTCGGGCATTTCCTGACGGCGTCGTACAATGAAGTCTTGCAATTGCTTGAGGAACATCACGTCTTCGGTATTCTTCTCCCCGAAACAGGTATCGTCTCCGGTATGGCAAACAGGGCCATGTGGCACAGCTTTGATAAGCAAGGTATCGTTATCACAGTCTACTGAGATCTGTACTACATGCAGAAAGTGGCCACTTGTCTCCCCTTTCATCCACAGACGTCCCTTGGAACGGCTGAAAAAGGTAACCTTGCCTGTTTTACGCGTTTCTTCAAGCGCTTCGGCATTCATATAGCCGAGCATTAAGACTTTGTTGGTATGGCTGTCCTGTACAATAGCGGGGATCAGCCCACCCATCTTTTCAAAATCGAGTTTCATTACTTTTCAGGTGTTATAATCGTACACTGATACCTTCGGCACGAAGATACTGTTTTAATTCGTTGATTCTTATTTCTCCGAAGTGAAAAACGCTGGCTGCCAGAGCAGCATCGGCTTTTCCGTCTACAAACGTATCCCGGAAGTGCTCTATTTTCCCGGCACCTCCGGAGGCTATGACAGGGATATGGAGTGAATCGGCCAGGGTGGCGAGGGCATCATTGGGATACCCTTCTTTCACACCGTCGTGCGTCATACTGGTAAAAAGGATCTCTCCGGCTCCACGGCTTTCTGCTTCGGCTGCCCAGTCGAAGAGGATCTTGTCTGTCGGTATGCGTCCGCCATTGAGGTAGCAACGCCAGATACCGTCTTCGAGGTTGGCATCAATGGCAACGACGCAAACCTGGCTGCCGAAGTTACGGGCAATCTGGTCGATCAGGCCGGGCGTACGGATGGCTGAGGAGTTGATGGAAACTTTGTCGGCCCCGGCATTAAGCAGGCGGTCTACATCGGCCAGTTCATTGATTCCTCCACCTACGGTAAAGGGGATGCTGATGTTGGCGGCAACTTGCTTCACCAGTTCAGTAAACGTTTTCCGGCCCTCATGGGAAGCGGTAATATCGAGATAGACCAGTTCGTCGGCACCTTCGGCGCTATACCGTGCACCCAGTTCGACAGGATCTCCGGCATCGCGGAAGTTCACGAAGTTGATACCTTTGACTGTTTTTCCGTCTTTGATATCGAGACAGGGTATGATTCGTTTTGCTAACATATCTTGTAGTTTTGTTTGTTATTCCATCCAACGGTGCAAGTCTTTTAACCTGATCCGGCCTTCATAGATTGCTTTACCGAAAATCACGGCAGGTATCCCCGCTGCTGCCAGTTGTTCGATATCGTCTACCGAACTGACACCACCACTGGCAATGAGATAAACGGGGACTGCAGCAATCAGGTCTTTATACAATCCGACGGCGGGACCTTGCAGCATCCCGTCGCGTCCGATATCGGTACAGATTACTTTGGTGATACCTTTGGCATGATAATCATTGACGAAAGGAATCAGTGCAAGCGATGTGGTCTCTTCCCAACCGCTGACAGCAATCTTCCCGTCTTTGGCATCGGCTCCAAGAATGATCCGGTCGCTGCCAAAACGTTCGATCCACGAAGTGAATACGCCGGGATTCTTTACGGCGATACTGCCACCGGTGACCATCCGGGCGCCACAGTCGAATGCCGTTTCAAGATCGCGTTCGTGTTTCAATCCACCACCGAAGTCGATTACGAGAGAAGTCCGGTTGGCCAGCTTTTCCAACACCTTATAATTAATGATCCGCCCTTGCCGTGCACCATCGAGATCCACCACGTGCAAACGGCGGATGCCGGCATCTTCAAACTGCTTAGCAACTTCAAGCGGGTCTTCGTTATACACTTTTTTTGTATCGAAGTCGCCTTGTGTGAGGCGTACGCATTTACCTTCAATAATATCGATAGCGGGAATAAGTTCGATCATAAGCCGTTAAAGCATTAGGAATTGTTTGAGTATCATTTCACCCACCGACCCGCTCTTTTCGGGATGGAATTGGGTGGCGAAGAAATTATCTTTATGCAGGGAGGCGCTGAACGGCAGGATATAGTCGGACACAGCAATCGTATGCTTGTTCAGTGGGACATAGAAACTGTGGACAAAATAAACAAAATCGTCCTCCAATGCCGGTGTAAAAAGCGGACCTTTGACATCCGAAAGCGTATTCCAACCCATGTGGGGGACTTTATCTTCATGCCGTTGAGGAATAAAGCGCTTCACTTCGGTATCAAATATACCAAGGCAGTCCACCTCCCCTTCTTCCGAATACCGGCACATCAACTGCATACCCAGGCAAATGCCGAGCACTGGTTGCGTCAAATCAACGATCAGCCTGTCCAGTCCGGTTACCCGCAGGTTTTCCATTGTAGTACTTGCCTCACCTACGCCAGGGAAGATCACTTTGTCGGCCTTACGTATCCGATCAGGATCGGCAGTAACAACCGACGTGATTCCCAGCCGTTTCAAAGCGTAATCAACAGAGTAGATATTTCCTGCATTATATTTGATGATTGCTACATCCATCATACTTTTGCTCTCAATTGAGCCACAAAAGTAACAAAAAGCAACAAACCATACCTATATCTTCTCCATAAAACCACACCATTCGCCCCTAAAAGCACACCCCTCCTCACAAAAAAACTTGAAATTTTTCCGCACACAGCTCTTGCATGGTAAAAAATAATAGTTACCTTTGCACCGCAATCAAGAGAGATAGCAACAAAACAAACAATATGGTGTGGTAGTTCAGTTGGTTAGAATACCTGCCTGTCACGCAGGGGGTCGCGGGTTCGAGTCCCGTCCATACCGCCAAGTAGTCAAGCAATTACAAGTAAACCTCAGAAAATCAATAGTTTTCTGAGGTTTTTCTTTTGTCCCTAAATGCCAATTTG
>JAVBUH010000033.1:0-32113 GCA_031555505.1 Tannerellaceae bacterium | reverse complement strand
ATTTACACACCCCCGGATATAAAAAAGTTTTTTTATAAAGGAAAACCAACCCTATTTGATGATTAACACTGTCTAATTATATCTCATACGATTCTTTTGAAGAAATCTGCTTTCACCTGTCACTTTCTTCAGTCAGTCAGTGGCTTAGGGTGAAAGGAAGCTTCAAAAAGCAGATGTGCTGTCACTTTTACTGTCACGGTATGTGGAAGAACAATCGTTCGCAAGAAAAAAAGGTGTGATTGCCGAGGCGCTTACCACGGTATTTATGACGTTGGAAAAGGAGTGGCAGGAGCGTGACAGCAGGACAGAAAACAGCCTCTGCTGTCACCGTAACTCATTGGGCACCAGCAGAAAGTGACAGGGTGAAAGCAATTTTCGTGTAAGAAGTTATAGCAGATGGATGTTCACTGCAAGGTAGGTTTTAGCGATGTTCCTGCCGATGAAATGACCAGATGCCGGACTTGCTCAAACGAGGCCTGCGCCTCACCTTTGCAAGGCCTGCGCCTCACCCTCCCTGAGGCCTGCGCCTCGTCCAGGTGAGGCGCAGGCCTCAATCAGGTGAGGTATGCGTGTAGATACTGTCGGCGGAATGTACGGTTTTCGATCAGCCGGATTGGCCTTCCAAACCACCATCGTCTCCCGAAAAAAAGATCATAATGTTCGAAAACGAAGATTATGATGAACCTAAACAAACATAATAACGATCGTTTAGGATCGTCATAATCTTTTTTGTGGCGATTGCGGGATTTATAAAGCCTTTTTTATCAAATGGTTACAGGCTTGCCATCGAAACAGCTGTACAGGCAATACATGGTCTGTTTTGTGCATAGAGGTATATGGGCTGAGTTCTCTGCCGTCAATGGGGTGGAATTTCAAGGAGAGGCGTCCGAATTCGGGGAAGGAATTTTTGCATCAGGAAAGAAATCCCTACCTTGCGAGCAAATTAGTGAATATGGACAGAGTGTTTAAATCCAAGGTTGACTGGTGGTACTATTTGTTGGTGTTGATCCTGCTTGGTATAGCTATACATGCTATGCTGAATACCAATACCGGTGAGATTATCTTTGCATTGATAGCCAATGCCGTGGCCGTGCACGTCTTGATGGATACCTGGTACCGGGTCACAGAGGATGGTGTTTTAGTGATCCATTGCAGTGTCTTCCCGGAAAAGCGGATTCCCATTGCAGAGATAAAGGTGTTGGAACTTACGATCAACCCGGTTTCCAGTTATGCCCTCTCCCTGGATCGGATTATGGTGTGGGTGGGTGATAAGCCCTGGGCACTTCTTTCTCCGAAAGAAAAACAGGAATTTGTACATCTCCTTCGCAAAATCAATCCCCGGATTACAATCAAAAGTTAAGTATTACTCTCCTGCTATACAAATCAACTAACGAAAAACGAAATGAAATTCGATGTAGCTATTATCGGCGGAGGCCCTGCCGGTTATACCGCCGCTGAGCGTGCTGCCCATGAGGGGCTTTCTGTGATCCTGTTTGAAAAGAATGCGCTTGGAGGCGTGTGCCTGAATGAAGGATGTATCCCAACAAAAACGTTGCTCTACGCTGCTAAGATGTATGATAACATTAAGCATGCTTCTAAATATGGCGTGACAGCCTCCGATCCGGCCTTCGACCTGTCTAAGATCATTGCCCGGAAGACAAAAGTAGTGAGAAAGCTTACAGCTGGTATTCGGATGAAGATGACCGAAGGCGGCGTAACCCTAATCCAGGGTGAAGCCGCGATCCGTGGACGTGCAGCCGATGGCACGATCACGATTGTCTGCGGCGAGGATACGTATGAGGCCGCCCATCTGTTGCTTTGTACCGGCTCGGAAACGGTTATCCCACCTATCAGCGGGCTGGACCAGACGGATTACTGGACCAGCCGTGAAGCCTTGAATAGCAAAGAACAACCCGCCTCACTCGTCATCATCGGCGGAGGGGTTATCGGGATGGAATTCGCCTCCTTTTTCAATAGTTTGGGCACTGAAGTGCATGTGGTTGAGATGCTCGACAAGATACTGGGTCCGATGGACCGCGAACTGTCTGATATGCTGCAGGCCGAATATGCCAAACGAGGCGTCAAATTCTATCTCAGCCACAAAGTAACGGCTGTGAACGGAACAGCGGTTACGATTGAAAATGCCGGATCCACCGTTGTCTTGCAGGGTGAAAAGGTGTTGCTGAGTGTCGGTCGCCGGCCGGTTACCAAAGGCTTTGGATTGGAAACGCTCAACCTTGAGATGCACCGGGGTGGCGTCTGCGTAGACTTGAATATGCATACTTCCGTGCCCAATGTGTATGCCGCAGGCGATATTACCGGATTCTCCCTCCTTGCCCACACAGCTGTCAGCGAAGCCGAAGTAGCCGTGAGCCATATTGTCGGGAAGGGCGGCCAGGGTATGAGTTATAAAGCCATCCCGGGAGTGGTTTATACCAATCCTGAAATAGCCGGTGTGGGAAAAACCGAAGAAGAAGCGCAGGCGGAAGGTCTCGCCTGTACGGTGAAGAAGATCCCGATGACTTTTTCCGGCCGTTTCGTGGCCGAGAACGAGATGGGCAGCGGTGTGTGCAAGATCGTTCTCGCTGCCGACGATACGGTGATCGGAGCCCACATGATCGGTAACCCGTCGTCCGAATTGATCGTGATTGCCGGTATAGCCATTGAAAAAGGGATGAAAGCCGCTGAATTCGGCTCCTTTGTGTTCCCTCACCCTACTGTGGGGGAGATACTGAAAGAAGTACTGTTTGTCTAAAAAACGTTATCTTTGCGCCTGAAAAGAGGAGGATGGACGGTTTCGAAGGATATGTAGGCATCGGACTATGGGAAGGACAATGGATAGACGATCTTGTTCTTTCCCTTTTGCTCGCGCTTTTCGCAGGCTTTGCCTATTTCTTCCATCGTGACAATCGCCTCTTTTTCAAAATGGTGAAAGACCTGTATCAGGTCAAGACGCGCAAAAGCCTGTTTGAAGAACCGGTCGGTAGTGACCGGCTGTTCCATTCCTTTATGGTCTTTCAGGCATTGTTTTTGAATGCAGTCGTTATTTTTGAAGCAATCAATGTAAGCGGAATCCTCACTTTCCGAAGCGTTGGGGATGCGTTGCCTGTGTTGTTGCTGTTGTTTTTCGCCGTGTTCGTCTTTTATGAGTGTAAGGCACTTCTTTATCTTTTTATCGGCAAAGTTTTCGCCACGGCAGCATCTTATGAACTCTGGCACACAGGCTATAAAGCGACAATAGGGATATGGGGCGTGTTATTATACATCCCGGTTTGCATGTTTGCCTTTTCAGATATCCCCTACCAAGTGACTATCGTTTTGTCATTATTTCTATATGTCGCCTCTCGTATTGTTATAATTTACAAAACAATCCATATATTTTCGCTAAAAAAAGATGGGATATTATATTTTAGTTTGTACCTTTGCGGCCAAGAAATAATGCCCTTGCTTTTGCTATATGCAGGCGTTGTTTATTTGTATAATTTTATCGAGTTGAATGCTTTATGGCGTTGAGTATCAAAAAAGTACTGGTGTCACAACCGAAGCCTGCTTCAGAGAAATCTCCTTATTTCGATATCGCTGAGAAATACGGAGTGGAGATAGACTTTCGTCCTTTTATCAAAGTAGAACCCCTGACGGCCAAAGAATTTAGACAACAACGGGTTTCCATTCTGGACTATTCGGCTATTATTTTCACAGCCCGTACGGCGATAGACCACTTTTTCAAATTATGCGAAGAGCTGCGTGTTACCATCCCGGAAACCATGAAATATTTCTGTATGACCGAAACCATTGCGGTATACCTCCAGAAATACATCGTATACCGTAAACGGAAAATATTCTATGGCGCCACCGGAAAACCGGAGGATCTGGTGACGGTGATCGGTAAACATGCCAAAGAAAAATACCTTATCCCTGTATCGGATGTGCATAAGGAAGACCTGCTGGCGTTGATGGATGCTAAAAAGATCGACTATACCAAAGCGGTGATGTATCGCACGGTGAGTAACGATTTTTCAAAAGAAGAAGCATTTGATTATGATATGCTTGTCTTCTTCAGCCCTTCGGGAATCTCTTCCCTGTTGAAGAACTTTCCTGATTTCCAGCAGAACGATATTAAGATCGGCTGTTTCGGCCCCACCACCGCAAAAGCGGTGAAGGACGCTGGTTTGCGGCTTGATGTGGAAGCTCCCACAGCGGAGGCTCCGTCCATGACTGCCGCCTTGGACCAATACCTGAAAAAGGTATCGGCTAACGGAAAGAGATGAGTTTACAAAAGCATACGCTTTCGAAGGAAGAACGCCTGTCGTGGAAGCGGTATATCGATTTGTTGTTCCAGGAAGGACAATCATTTATAGCGTTTCCACTGCGGGTTATTTTTTTGTCTGCCGACCAACAGATGCCTGCCCGTGCCTCCATCCTGGTGAGCGTGCCCAAACGCAAATTCAAACGGGCTGTAAAGCGTAATCGAATCAAACGGCAGGTGCGTGAAACCTATCGCCTGCGTAAGGACGATCTCCTCCGGGTGTTGGAAGATAAAAACAAATACCTGAGTATCGCTTTTCTGTATGTTGATGGCGAAGAACACCCCCATGCGCAAATGGACAAAGCAATGGCTAAAGCAATCCGTATGCTCGGTGAAAAGGTATGAAACCGATTGCCTACATACTGAAACGCGGGCTGACTGCTCTCCTACTCCTCCCGGTCTATTTCTACAAATATTGTATCTCCCCCATGACCCCTGCAGCCTGCCGGTATACGCCTACCTGTTCTGAATATGCGGTACAGGCATTCAAAAAATACGGCCCTTTCAAAGGCTTTTGGCTGGCTGTAAGGCGTATCCTGCGCTGTCATCCCTGGGGTGGCAGCGGCTATGATCCGGTACCTTGAAGGCCTGTGTCTTAAAACTTGTACGTGAGCCCGACCACCGTACCGTAGTCTGTTTTACCAGCCGTAGTGTCCGGGGGCTGGCTATCGAAGTTCAGATAGAGGTTGATGGACAGGGAAAAGTCTTTGAACAATTCCCAGGCAAATGTGGTGTTTGAATCGTAACGGACACGTCCCCATTGTGTAAGCCCAGTATAAAATACGTGTTTGGAGGAGATTTGCATATTGGGACGGGAGAACTTAAAATAATCAACCGAGAAACCGACAGGCAGTTCACACAGGAAATTTTGGTCTTCCCCGGTAGTGCTCCGTTCCTGGCTCACACTTAACCCACCCATGCCGAGTATTTGCAGATTCTGGCTGAAAATGACTTTGTAGCCTGCAGCTAACGATTGTTGAAAACGACGGGAAATAGAAAGCTGGAGGTTGCGCTGGTAATCCAGTGACGCAATTCCATACCACATCGCATGGATGTTGTACATCGTCGTAATGTCCAGGTCTTCACGGTCACGTGAGAAGGTGGCGGTATCAATGGATGCGATACCGGAGCCGGTAAACATGACCTCGTACCGGCGGGAGGCGTAAGTAACCGAAAAGTTTGTGTTGAGCTGTCCGATCCCGCTCGAATGCGAATAGCTGAATCCGGCAGATACACTGCCCGAAAGATTGTCCCAAAATCGTTTACGAAACATAAGCAATGTATTGATATTACTCAGTTCTACCGGATGCTGGTGCGATTCGGTGACTACATATACCCAGCCTGGCTTTTCCGACGGTTTCAACGCTCCATAATAGATGTATTTGTCGGTGGTTTCGATCCGGAGTGTGTCGGAAGCGGAATTAATGGTTTTCACCTTGGATATTTTTACGCTGATGTCATTCAGGTCTTTCGAGTCGATGGTAAGTACGCCCAGACGCAACTCTTTGATGTCTCCCACAAGGATTTCTCCATCACGCAGAAAGATGGTGTCTTTTTGTAATTCATGCTGGCTGTACGTTGTTATGGCAAATGCCTCGCCGCCGGAGAGAGGAAAGATAAGGAGGAATAACAGCCAGACGTACATCTGATTGCAACGTGGAGCATTCAACCTGGTTACACAATCTGTCATGACTGAATAAAATGCGTTAGCCTGTCTGTTTCATCTGTTTACTCAATAAACAAGAAAAAATGTTACACTGTTTAGTATTCATTGTGATTGTTTGGCCGATGGTATGTGTTTATCCTTTATTTTTGCCGTTAATATCCATCGGTAAAAACGGAAAAATGAAGAAAATCGCTTACCTCTTGTTGCTTATAGTCCTGTTTGGCACAGCCTGTTCGAAAGAGGAGACACCTGTTACTCCTGACAGCCCGGCAGTCAACAACTATTTGTTATCGGCCACCCCGATGGGGATTGTACAGAAAGACGTGGTCCGTCTGGCGTTATCTGTCTTTCCGGAGTATGCACAATATGCCAGCCTGCCCAATACAAATGCGAATTTGATACGAGTCACTTATCTCACGGAATATCCGGCGGGGACGGAGGTCGCCGCATCGGGCGTATTGATTGTGCCAGACAGTTATAATGCCGATTTCCCGACGGTGGTTTATACACACGGAACGGTGACTCCGCCGGAAGCGCCGTCGCTCAGCATCGCCTCTCCCCAAAGCTATACGTTGGAGGTGTTGCTTTGCGCCGCATTGTCTTCGGCATTTAATTGTGCTGTGTTAATGCCTGATTATATAGGCTATGGAGAGAGTGCAGACATTGTCCATCCGTTTATCCATGCCGAATCGCTGGCACAGGCGTCGATCGATTTGATCAGAGCCTGTAAGGAGTATATGAGGGATACGGAGAAGCAGTTAGTGTTCAATAGCCGGTTGTTCCTCACCGGATATTCCGAAGGGGGCTCTGCGGCTGTCGCATTACATCGTCTCATACAAGAAACGGCAGCCCGGGATTTTCAGATAGAGAAAACGATTGCCGGTTCCGGTGCTTACGACAATGTAGCGCTTGCCACAACCTTTTTGTCAAAAGACCAGGCGCTTAACCCGCAGTATGTGAGCAGTTACCTGTGGGCGTTTAATATGTACAAGGCCGATTTCGGTTACTCCAAGCCGTATGCGAGCATCTTTTCTGATGCGGACAATACGCTGTTGCAGGCGCAAGGCTACGCGTTCGGGTATTTTGCCACAGCGAAGTTACCTTTGCATACCAATCCGGTGGAGCTATTCCGCCCGTCGTTCCGGCAAGGAGTGCTGGATGGGGCCGATACGGAATTTATCGGGATACTGGAAGCCAATTCGTTGGTCCGCTTTGTACCTGCCGACAGTTTGATTTTTGTCTGCGGTTCGGCCGACGACTGGGTCTATCCTGTCAATACCTACAATGCCTACCAAACGATGGCGGCTAAAGGCTGTAAAGTGAAAATGTATGATCACCCGGGTGGTACACACTCCTCTACCATGCCTTACTATTTGGCTATTTTACTGGAAAGAATGATTCTGGCCAGCAGATAAATGGTTGAATCTGCATCTTGTTTGGGAGAAAATGCTATATTTGTAAAAACAACCATAACAAACGCAAAAACGATTCGCCATGACTTATTATAACATACACACCCATTTCGCCTCTCCACACCCGGAGGATAAGGTCATCAGGAGTATCGTCGTCCATGATTCATTTGTAGACGATAAAGATGATACCACCTATTATTCATACGGTATCCATCCCCGGTTTCTGGGGGATATCGATGCCCAGATGGAGACACTGAGCGTCTCTTTGAAACAGCCGAAAGTGGTGGCTGTGGGCGAAGCCGGACTGGACAAACTGGCACAAGCCGACATGGCCCTGCAAACGGCTATCTTTCATACACAGGCTCTTCTGGCTGAAAAGATGAATATGCCGTTTATCATCCATTGTGTGAAAGCTTGGCAGGAATTGTTGACGGTCCGAAAAGAAGTAGAGCCGGATATGCCTTGGATCATTCATGGGTTCCGGGGAAGCCGCGAACTGGCCGACCAGTTGCTAAAGCATGGTTTGTATCTTTCATTTGGCGAGAAGTTCAATCCCGGCGCTTTGGAAAAAGCATGGCCTGACCGGTTTTTAACAGAAACCGACACGGCCCCTGAGGATATCCGTGAAATATATGAAGAACAGGCCGATACCCTCTCTCTCCCCCTCGAAACCTTTGCTGCACAAGTGGAGGAAAATTGCAAACGGATTTTTGCTTGTTTTAAATAAGAAGTCGTACCTTTGCGCCCATTCGACCATAAAATGTAGCAAATACGATGAATTTTGTAGAAGAACTAAGATGGAGAGGCATGATCCAGGATATGATGCCTGGGACAGAAGAACGGTTGCAAAAGGGAATGGCGTCGGCCTATGTCGGGATTGACCCCACAGCCGATTCTTTGCATATCGGACACTTGGTAAGCGTGATGATATTGAAGCATTTCCAACGCGCCGGCCACCGTCCTATTGCCCTTGTAGGTGGCGCCACGGGTATGATTGGCGACCCTTCGATGAAGTCGGCCGAGCGCAACCTGCTCGACGAGGCTACCCTCCGTCACAACCAGGACTGTATCAAGAACCAATTGAAGAAGTTTTTGGATTTTGATTCGGATGCACCCAATGCCGCTAAGCTTGTGAATAACTACGATTGGATGAAGGACTATTCGTTCCTTAACTTTATCCGCGATATAGGCAAGCACCTCACTGTGAATTATATGATGGCAAAAGACTCCGTGAAGAAGCGCCTGAGCGGAGAGTCGAACACCGGCCTTTCATTCACCGAATTCTCTTACCAGTTGCTACAGGGATATGACTTCCTCTATTTGTATGAACATGAAGGATGCTGCCTGCAGATGGGTGGCTCAGACCAGTGGGGGAATATCACTACGGGAACGGAACTGATCCGCCGTAAACTGGGACCCGAAGCCGAAGCGTTTGCTTTGGTATGCCCGTTGATTACGAAAGCCGACGGTGGCAAGTTCGGTAAGACCGAATCAGGCAATGTATGGCTGGATCGCCGATACACGTCTCCCTATAAATTCTATCAGTTCTGGTTAAATGTGAGCGATGCCGACGCGGCTAAATATATTCGTATTTTCACGGCCCTGAGCCAGGAAGAGATCGCAGGCCTGGAAAGCGAACAGGCCGAAGCTCCCCACCTGCGCCCCTTACAAAAACGCCTGGCCAGGGAAATTACCATCATGGTACATTCCGAAGAAGACTATGATGCCGCTGTAGAAGCTTCCGGTATTCTCTTTGGCAACGCCACGTCTGAGGCCTTGAAAAAGCTGGATGAGGATACCTTGTTGGCTGTATTTGAAGGTGTACCGCAATTTGAAGTATCACGGGATGAATTGGCCGCCGGTGTAAAAGCGACCGACCTGCTTACTGATCATGCCGCTGTATTCCCTTCCAAAGGCGAAATGCGTAAATTGGTACAAAGCGGTGGCGTGAGCCTCAACAAAGAAAAGCTTGCCGATGCAGATACGGTAATTTCAATAGCTGATCTGCTCAACGGGAAATACCTGTTGGTGCAACGGGGCAAAAAGAACTACTTCCTGCTGATTGCCAGGTAGGGATAACAATAATCAGCCATAATGATGGACAATTGACAATGAATAGTGTGTAAAAGCCGGTTCTCATTGACAATTGTCCATTTTAGTTTACTTTTCTCGAACCTTTCTTCTGCAGTATCTGTTTTATCTAATATATAACACTCATTATGAAAACATTAATCTCATTTATTATGGCAGCGTTATTGGCCTCTTGCAGTAGTTCAGCCAAACAGCAGAATTTCCACGATTTCACCGTTCAGACGATTGACGGAAAAGAAATCCCCCTCTCCCAATTCAAAGGGAAAAAGGTGTTGGTAGTCAATGTCGCCTCCAAATGCGGGCTTACTCCCCAGTATAAAGACCTTCAGGCGTTGTACGACAAATATGGCTCTGACAATTTTGTGATCGTTGGCTTCCCTGCTAATAACTTCCTGGAACAGGAACCGGGCACCAATGAAGAGATTCAGGAGTTTTGCTCACTCAACTATGGTGTGACCTTCCCCATGATGGCAAAGATCGATGTGGTAGGAGAACACATCGCCCCTGTCTACAAGTGGCTTACCCAGGAAAGTGAGAACGGAGTGGCGAATGTCGAGGTGACCTGGAATTTCCAGAAATTCCTGATCGATGAAGACGGTAACTGGGTGGCTTCTTACCCACCGAAAACCAGCCCTGCCGACGAACAGATCATCACCTGGATAGAAAAGAAGTAAAAAAATTTGCAGAATAGGATTTAATATCTACCTTTGCATCGCTTTAATAAAAGCATGAGGATTGTCTCATGGTGTAATGGTAGCACTGCAGATTTTGGTTCTGCCTGTCAAGGTTCGAATCCTTGTGAGACAACAGATAACCTGAAAGTAGTTTTGCTTTCAGGTTTTTTTTTAATCTGACAACGTATGGCGTATCTTTCCCATCAATTATCCAACGGACTTCGTATCGTACACCTTCCGATAGATTCGCCCGTTTCTTATTGCGGCTTCGGTATCAATGCCGGGACACGCGATGAAAATGACGGTGAATTCGGCCTTGCCCACTTTGTAGAGCACATGCTGTTCAAAGGAACGGCAAGAAGACGTGCCTGGCATATCCTCAACCGGATGGAGAATGTGGGCGGCGAACTCAATGCTTATACGACTAAAGAAGAGACATTTGTCTATTCTATCTTCATGGAGGAACACTACGGGCGTGCAGTTGACCTCCTGTCCGACCTTGTTTTTCATTCCTGTTTCCCGCAACAGGAAGTAGAAAAGGAAGTAGATGTGATCCTGGACGAGATTAACTCGTATGAAGACAGTCCGTCGGAGCTTATTTTCGACGAATTTGAGAATTTATTGTTCAGCGGGTATGAACTTGGGCACAATATCCTTGGAACGGAAGCGTCTTTGCTGGGTTTTACGCCAAATACCGGACGATCTTTCCTCGAACGGTACTATGTGCCGGGAAATATGGTTTTCTTCTCTATGGGGCGCATTGGCTTCCGTCAGCTGGTACGGATGGTGGAGAAAGCGTGCCAGGCTGTTCCGTCGCAACCGGATGCCATCCACCGGCACACCCCCCTTTTGCTTGAGCCCGCTGCAAAACGGGTGAAAAAAGAGACGCATCAGGCACATGTGCTGATCGGAAGCCGGGCCTATAGTATGCACGACAACAAGCGAATTGCGCTTTTCCTGCTGAACAATATCCTGGGAGGTCCGGGAATGAACAACCGGCTGAATATTTCCCTTCGTGAGAAACATGGCTTGGTGTATAATGTGGAATCCAATATCACTTCGTATACCGATACCGGTCTGGCAACAATCTATTTCGGCACGGATCCAAAGCATTTGGAGAAAGCCATTCGGCTGGTGGGAAAAGAACTGGCCAGGTTACGTGACGATAAGCTTACTACCCTCCAATTGGCGGCTGCCAAAAAGCAGGTAGTCGGGCAACTGGGGGTCTCGGGCGACAACCGGGAAGGGCTTTTCCTTGGCCTTGGAAAAAGCTATCTGCATTACAACCGGTATGATACCCTACCTGAAGTCTTTGCCAAGATTGAGCGATTGACCGCCAATGATATGCTGGATGTGGCCAATGAAGTCTTTGCGCCGGATCAGTTATTCAGTCTGATTTATCACTGAGCGGTATCGGAAACGTACGCATGCATGCATTGCAGTTGTCTCTTTTTTACCAGCACTCGGCCTTATCCCTCAATTCGGGAATCGTCTCCTTGTCAAATACCGGTTCTTTGATCCCTTTCTTCTTTTGCGCGTTGTAGTCTGCCAGCAGCAGGAATGCCTGGCGGCTGAGCAGTGTGATGGCGATCAGGTTACAAGCCGTCATCAGTCCCATCGTTATGTCAGCCAGGCTCCAGGCCAGGTTCAGGCTTGCCAGCGCTCCGAACATCACCATACCGCCGACTAACAACCTGTACGCAAACAGGATGCTTTTACGGCCCGTTATAAAGCGGATATTCGCTTCCCCATAATAATAGTTGCCGATAATGCTGGTGAAGGCAAACAGCAGGATAGCGAGGGCTACATACATGCGTCCGGCAACCCCTACTTCATTCTGTAAGGCTTGTTGAGTCAGCTCTACCCCGCTCAGCGAGGTATCCAGTGCTGCTCCACTGAACAGAATAATAAAAGCTGTACAGGTACAAATCACCAGCGTGTCCGTGAATACGCCCAATGCCTGTATTAGCCCTTGCTTAACAGGATGCGAGGTATGGGCCGTGGCAGCCACATTCGGAGCGGAACCCATCCCGGCTTCGTTGCTGAACAATCCCCGTTTGATCCCTTGCATCAATGCCGCGCCGATCATTCCTCCGGTGGCCTGTTCCCAACCGAAGGCGCTTTTGATGATCAATTCCAGTACGGCCGGCAATTTCCCTATATTAAAGAGTACAACACCCAATGCCAGCGCAACATATCCCAATGCCATCACCGGAACCACCACACTGCTTACCTTTGCAATGCGCTGGATACCTCCGAAGATAGTTGCCAGTGTACAAACGGTCAACAGTATGCCCATCAGGGTAGGATCCATCCCAAAAGCTCCCTGCCAGGCGGCACAGATGGTATTGCTTTGTACGGAGTTGAAGGCAAAACCAAACGTGATGCTGATCAGTATGGCGAATAATACACCCATCCAACGCCGTCCGAGCCCCCGTTCCATGTAATAGGCCGGGCCCCCGATAAAGGAGTCCTTCCCTTTCCGTTTATACAATTGCGCCAGCGTGGATTCGACGAAAGCACTCGACGATCCCAGCAGTGCGATCACCCACATCCAGCATACCGCCCCCGGCCCTCCTACGGCAATGGCCGTAGCGACGCCGGCCAGGTTTCCGGTTCCTACACGGCTGGCCAGTGAAACGGCAAATGCCTGGAAAGAAGAGATATGCTTCTCTCCTTTCCGCCCGCTTTTTCCGGCCGAATCACCCAGCAGGCGGATCATCTCGCCGATCATCCGAAACTGTACGAACCGTGACTGGACGGTAAACCAGGCCGCACATCCCAATAACAAACTAATAAGGATGTATGTCCACAGGATATCATTGACGCCACTGATCCATGTATACAGTTGTTCCATAGGAATATATGATTAATCATTCATGCCTTGCAAAGATACAATTCTGACAGAGAAATAGCGGAAGATTGGTTTTTTTCTCCGGGGGGATGTAACGATTCGTAGATCTGTGTCGTCTAACTAACAGAACACGCACAGCAGGAGAGGCCACCCTGCACCTATGGAATAGATAAATTATACAATTGATGAAACAGCTGATTATGGCAATCATACTGCTCGGCAGTGTGGCACAGGGTATTTTTGCCCAACAAATAAAGATAGACGGAAAGGTTCATTCGGCGCAAAGCAAGGAGCCGATGGAATTTGCCAATGTGGTGCTGCAAACGGCCGACTCCGTGTTTGTAACCGGTACTGTTACCGATGAAAAGGGTATTTTCTCAATCCCGGTGACCCATGCAGGCGATTACCTGCTGGCCGTATCCAGCCTGGGGTATCAGACAGCTTATATGCCTTTGAACGGGCTCAATAAGCAGATGACGCTGGAAGAGATTGTGCTGGAAGAAGAGGCCGTGAACCTGGATAATGTGACGGTGACAGCCTCCAACCTCACCAGTTTGTCTGACAAGAAGCTGGTGTTTCCTTCCGAACGCCAGGTAAAGGCATCGACCAACGGGATCAACCTCCTGCAACAACTGATGTTGCCTAAATTGCAGGTCAATCCCTTGTTCAACGAGATTAAAATCGCCGGAGGTGGCGAAGTGCAATTGCGCATCAACGGTGTCAAAGTAGAGAGCCAGGATATTATAGCCCTGCAACCGGCAGATATTATCCGGATTGAATACCATGATAATCCGGGCCTGCGCTACGGCAATGCCGAGGTGGTGCTCGACTATATCGTGCGCCGTCCTGAAACCGGTGGCAGTGCAGGCTTTGACCTGACCGACGGGATGCTCAAACCTAAGTCCTGGGGGAATAACTTTGTAAATGCCCGTATCAACCACAAGAAATCCGAGTTTGCCGTCAACTACGGTATCAGCCACCGCGACTTCTATCAAATGTGGCGGGATAACGAAGAAAAATTCACCTTTGCAGATGGTTACATCCTCGAACGCCAGGAAAAAGGCGAACCCGGACACGGGCAGATGTATTGGCAAAACCTGAACACTACGTACAGTTATCAGCAAGACGACCGGATGTTCAGCGCGACCTTCCGCTACTTTATGGATCATACCGCACACATGGACTATCAGGGAATCCTCTACAATACGGCCAATCCGGCAGATTATGTAGATATGATCGATAATACGGACGACCTGATACACCGGCCGGCCCTCGACCTCTATTACCAGCAGAGCCTGAAAAACGACCAGACACTCGTATTCAATGCCGTAGGCACATACAACTATACGGAAGTAAAGCGCCTGTATCAGGAAAGCCGCAACGGTCAATTCCTCACCGATGTAAACAATACCGTGGGCGGGAAGAAATATTCCTTTATCGGTGAAGCCATTTACGAAAAAAAACTGGGGGGCAACCGTATCAGTGGCGGGCTGAAGCATATCCAGACGTTTGCCGATAACGAATACCGCAACGGGCACCACTATACCACCGAAATGAACCAGGCGGAAACTTTTCTGTATGGCGAATTTAAAGGGAAGGCGCAGAAACTCGATTATACGCTCAGCGCCGGGGTGTACCGCTCCAACTTTGAACAGGGCGACCAGGGATACGACCATTATACGTTTAGTCCCCGTGTGATCCTGCACTACACACTGCCGGGTAAATCCTTTATCCGCCTGCGGGCCGATGTGGGCAATTCCAATCCGTCGTTGGGCGAAGTGAGCGCCGTGGAACAGATCATAGACTCGTTGCAGATCCAGCGCGGTAATCCGGAACTGAGCCCCTACATGCGCTACCGTACCGAACTCACCTACGAATGGCAGAAAGGGCTTTTTTATACCAATCTCTGGGGGACGTATGAATACCAGCCCGATGTGATCATGGACGAAAAATTCATCGAAGGCGATAAGATTATCCAAACCTGGAATAACCAGAAGGACTGGCAACGCCTTGCCACCCGCGCCACCCTGCGTGTGGGACCGATCAAGGATATCCTCCAGTTCTCACTGAACGGCGGCGTGAATCACTATATCAGCAACGGACACCGTTACCGGCACGAATACACCAACTGGTTCGGCAAAATCGAAGCAACAGCTACCTATAAGAGGTTTATGCTGATGTTCGGCATCGAAACCAACTGGAACTGGTTCCAGGGCGAAACAATGAGCGGCGGGGAGAATATCCACATGCTGATGCTCAACTACAACCATAAGAATCTGTCCGTGGGTGTGGGGATGTTCAATCCCTTCTCCGACAACTACAAGCAGGAAAGGGAAAACTGGTCGAAATATGCTTCTTACCATAAGGTGAATTACATCAATGAAAGCTCCCAGTTCGCACTGGCCAAGCTCACCTGGAACTTCTCCTTCGGACGCAGTTTCAAATCCGGTTCGAAGCGGGTCAACAACAGCGACGATAATTCGGGCGTGATGAGTACCGGTAAATAAAGATTAGATCTTGGCAGGAGTATTTGACAGGAGCATTTTCAGTTTAGCACCGATTGGAAGCACATCCTCAAATCTGCACCGATTTGAAACGGCAGGTTGATCACCTTTTCTGACGAAACCTGCTGTATCTATCGTCGGCATTTGAAGGTATGCGATATGGGGTGTTTTCGGGGGGAGGAAGGTTGGTTGGGATAAAATGAAAGCGGATGCTCCCAAGGAGGGGCATCCGCTTTTGTTGTATCGGTTGTGACAGTTGTTACTTAACCAGGCTGGTGAAGTCGGCGTTGGTAGCATACTTGGCAAATTCCAGATCCTGGGCAGCTTCTTTCGCCATAGATCTGTCTTTGGCAATAGAGGCTTTCAGGTTGCTGATTACACCGGCAGCGTTGTTTGTGCGGGCAGCTACAACAGCTTTCAGGTAGTCGGTAGTAGCGTCGGGGGTAGCAACGGCATCCAATGTCTGCTGCGCTTTGCTGTAATCTTTAGACAGCAGCTGAGCCAATGCAGCATTGTTGCTCTTGATTGAACCGAAAGAGTTGGCAGCTTTAGTATAGTCGCCCTGTTCGAGAGCCAATACACCCAGTGCTTCGCTCAGTTCGTTTACGCCTGCGGCGCTACCGAACAACTGCTGAGCCTTAGCCTTGTCGCCTTTTGTCAGGGCTACCAAACCGAGGTTCATGTTGGCTTGAGGATTAGCTTTCACAGCGTTAGACTTGTTGAACATTTCTTCAGCCTTAGCGATGTCGCCGGCTTTGAAACGCATCATACCGATGTTGTTCCATGTGCGGTAGCAGTTGGGATACAGTTCAGATGCTTTCACATAGATGGCTTCTTTTTCAGCAGCGTTGTTGGTCAATGTGGCAGCATACAGGATTTCTTCGGTATTGAGGGCTTTCGGGTTGCTCTTAGCCAGTGAGCTGATTTCGTCGTCAGACTTGCCAATGATTTCGATGTTGGCAGTCAGGCGGGAACGACGCAGCTGCGGCAGGATTTCGTCGGCCAGTGTGCTGAATACGGAAGAGATGTTCTTGATTTCTTTTTCACGCTGTTCCGGGTCTTTGTACATAGACAACACGCGCAATACGAGGTCTTTGTCCTGGATGTTTGATTTGGAAACCAGTTCCTGGAAACCTTCCCAGTCCTGAGCGGTATAACGAGCGTCAACCGGCACGTCTACTTTCTGTTTTTTCAGTTCGTTTGCCAGGTATTTAGAGGTGTTGCTTTCGCGTTTTTCAGCCAGGCCGGTGTTCAGTTTCACGCCACCGTCAGGAGAAGCATAAGCAGAGATTTCGATGGCAACGTTCTGGTTCGGGGCTTCGTCGGCGTTCTTTACCAGGTTCTTCCAGTCGGCGATTTCCTGTTTGCTCAATTCTTTCGAACGGAGTTCGGCCTGTTGGATAAGGAACATGATGTTTGCATCGTGTGCTTCCTTGATGATACGCTGGAACTTGTCGGCAGCGATAGCTGCGGTAGCAGTACCTGCGTTAGCCAGTTCGGAAGTAGCAACTACGCCATCACCGATCTTTACATCGGGCAGCGCTACTGTTTTACCTTTGATTTTGGCGTCAAAAGTAAGGTACAGTTCGGATTTCTTCATCTCGGGTTTGTAAGTAAAAGAAGATTTCATGGTCACGTTACCACCGGCGGCCTGTGGGATCACCTGATTGTTTCCTTTTACTTTTTCGCCCTGGTAGGTGTAGGCGGTACCCCAGGCTTCGCCTCCGGCATAACGGAGTACGGGCGTTACGGTTACGACTGCGTTTTTGTTGAACCATTTAGCAGGGTACGTAGCATTGATAGTCACGGGTACCTGGCCTCCGATAGCCTCCAGCGGCTGCGGTTCGGCTTTAATGTACTCCGAAGCCAACGGTTTCAGCTTGTTAGAACAAGATGAAAAGGTTAAAATTGCTGCCATCATCAGAAATGGCAAGAATAGCTTTTTGTTCATAATTTGATGTAAGTTTAAAATGTTATATATGAGTTTAATTACTGCCTGTTACTTTCCATCGGGTACTTCTTTAACACTCATGCAAAACTAAGCCTTTTTTTTATTATGAGCGGCAAAGAATGGCCAAAATATTTCGACATCCGGTTGGATTTTCCCTAAAACGGTTGTGTTTGATCCGTGATTGGCTTAAAACAGGATTTTTTGTGTGTGGGTAATGCCTTTGCAAACAATTTGCGCCACATAGATGCCGGGCGTATGTGCCGATACGTCAAGGGTAGTATAGGCCGAATGCAACCGTTCCTGTTGCAGTAGTTTCCCGTCGGTCGTGTACAGCAGGCAAAGCCCCTCTTCCATCCCATCGGGCAGGATGATATGCAGTAACTGATGCGAGGTATCCGCATAGATGCGTATGGGGGATACAAGGGTTGCTTTTTCTGTTCCTACGGGATAGGTATATTGAATGACCGGGTCGATAAAGAGCGAGGTTTTATAGCCAATAGCAGGCACAAGCTGCGCTTCTGCCCATCCGGATCCGTTTTTTACCCAGGTGGTATTTTGTGCATTCACGGGCGGCAGGCTGTATGCGGAGAAATAGGTTTTTTCGGGCGCCGACACAATCCGGTAGCTCACATAGAAGGAGCCATTTACCTGCACGGGCTGTTCAAACTGGATATAGGTTTCCTGTTCCCGGTTGAGCGGCTTGTCTGTCTCCACAAACGATCCGTCTTTGGTGTCGGAATAGTTGGCATACGCAGGGCGGAAGCGCTCCGTATGCAGCAATGTCTCCGGTTTTGTGCTACCGCTGTATACCGATACTTCCACTTCCATCTTGGCATAGTCTCCTGACGCAGAAGTCACAAAGTATGCCCCGAACAGCCAGGCTTCCGCAGGTACTTTGTAGGCTTCTGCATACTCGGTCACCTTATTGCCATTATTCCCGAACACCGGGACTCCACCCGAACCACTTATCGTGTCTAAACGTGCATCTTCAATATGTCCACTGCTGGCTATATTGCTCAGCCGGTAAGACATGGTTGGCGCATACGGGTCCATCCCCTCACATACCGGTTGGTTTTTATTGGCCGGGTCCAGCCAGTGTTTCAATTGCCGTTCGGGAGACGGGTCGGCATCCCATACTTTAGACAGGGCAAAAAAATAATCGGCCGTTCTCCGTGTATTCAGGCAAGAAGAATAACCGCCTGACAACCCCCCGATCACATATCCTTTGCTGTCGAACAGCGGAGACCCGGAGGAACCGCCCGATGTACTGCCTTCGGTCCACTTGGATACTTCCCAATGGGAATCGGCGGCAAACTCAAAAGCCAGGGTGCTATAGGTGGTCAGCGTCAATTGCCCGTCAAACCAGCCCACCCGCTTCACTGAGCCGCTGGGGTGATGCATATTATAATAAGGGGCCGTTCCCTCGTCTGTAATATTCCATCCGGCATAGTAGGGACGATAGTAGACGGGAGGCGGCTCTTTCAGTTTTACTAATGCCATATCGTGGTCCTCATTCACCGCACAGAACTCGGCCGAAGCGATGGACATCTCTTCTGCCCCGCGCAAAACCGGGCTGCAAAGCGGGCTCTCGTAGTTAA
This sequence comes from Tannerellaceae bacterium, assembly GCA_031555505.1. GTDB lineage: Bacteria > Bacteroidota > Bacteroidia > Bacteroidales > Tannerellaceae > JAJDIA01. The sequence continues at coordinate 13,057 of JAVBUH010000033.1, read as the reverse complement.
AGAACGCCACAATGCTGCCTGCCATTTTCACATAATCGGGATTTGTAACCTGAAATACGTTATTCAGGCAATGCGATGCCGTCAGTAAATAAGGCTTCTTGTCGGCGGCTGTATTGTTTACCAGTACCCCCGAGCAGCCGGTTATCCCATCGACGATTAGTAATACGGTGCTTCTCTTCAACGAATCCGCTCCGGCCAATGACTCTGCGAAGCATGAGGCTGGAGGCATGCAATGAAATGAGCTCTGAGTATCCGAAGGCTCCCTTCCGCGCAGTTCCCGGTAGGCATGGTTCACCTCCCCTACCCTCAACCGGCCGGCGAAGGCCGCCTGGGGAGGCTCCTGATATTCGATGATCAGTTCGTCGCCGTAGACCGGTGCGACAGGCAGGATATCCAGATCGGAATTATTCAGGTGGTTGAAAGCACCGAGAATATGGCTTTGATTGCTATTGTAGAGGAACAGCTTTGCCCCTTCCGGCAGTTCGTATTCGGAAAACAGCACATTGATCGATAAGGCCCCTTTCGACCGGATGCCCAAGCGCCATACGTAGGTACCATCGGGGAGAATGAATGAAACGCCCGCATTGGTCCGGGTAAAGTCTGTCATGAATTTATAGGCAAACCGGTAACCGCTCCGCAGGTCGCTTTCGTTCAGCGAGTCCAACCGTAATGCTTCCGCCACATCAAAGGGCGGCATCTCTTCAAAAGAGACCCCTCCTCCGCTTTTCAGCTGGGTAAGCGGGAGCGGTCTGCCACCATGACTGATCTGGGCTGTGGCGTTGATCCACAGTCCTGCCAATATCAAACCGGTAACGAGTATCTTCCTGATCATAATGGCAAATGTAACTTATTTTTTGAATGAAGAAACGGTTTTCTATTATATAATCTGTACTTTTGTCGTTCTGAATAGCATTATACTAATTAATCAATAAGTAAAAGATAAAATCTTATGGCAACACCTCCGTTCAAGTATCAGGAGCCGTTCCCGATGGGGAAAGACACCACTGAGTATTATCTGCTCACGAAAGACCATGTATCTGTCGGTGAATTCGAAGGAAAACAAGTATTGAAAGTCGCTCCCGAGGCCCTTACGGCATTGGCAAAGACCTGCTTTCACGACGTATCCTTCTTCCTGCGTCCCGATCACCAGCAGCAAGTGGCTGCTATCCTGGACGATCCCGAAGCCAGCGACAACGACAAATACGTAGCGCTCACCTTCCTGCGTAACGCCGAAGTATCGGCCAAAGGCAAGCTGCCTTTCTGCCAGGATACGGGTACGGCTATCATTTCGGGCAAGAAAGGCCAGCAGGTATGGACCGGATACGACGATGCCGAAGCGTTGTCGAAAGGTGTATACGAAACCTATACGGAAGACAACCTGCGTTATTCACAGAATGTGCCGCTCGATATGTACAACGAAAAGAATACCGGTTGTAACCTCCCCGCCCAGATCGACCTCTATGCTACCGAAGGAATGGAATACAAGTTCCTCTGTATTGCCAAAGGGGGTGGCTCGGCCAATAAGACATACCTGTTCCAGGAAACAAAGGCATTGCTCAATCCCGACACGCTTGTCCCTTATCTGGTAGAAAAGATGAAAACACTTGGTACGGCTGCCTGTCCTCCTTATCATATCGCGTTTGCGATTGGCGGTACTTCGGCCGAAGCGAACCTCAAGACGGTTAAAATGGCTTCTGCCAAATACTACGACAATCTCCCGACTTCCGGCAACGAAGGCGGTCAGGCGTTCCGTGATATCGAACTGGAAAAGAAAGTATTGGAAGCCGCTTACGGTATCGGTCTCGGTGCCCAGTTTGGCGGTAAATACTTTGCCCATGATGTCCGTATCATCCGTTTGCCGCGCCACGGTGCCTCCTGTCCGGTAGGTATGGGTGTGTCCTGCTCGGCCGACCGTAATATCAAGGCTAAGATCAATAAAGACGGTATCTGGATTGAAAAGCTCGAAACCAACCCCGGCCGTCTGATCCCGGATGCGTTGCGTCAGGCAGGCGAAGGGGATGCTGTAAAGATCAACCTCAACCAGCCGATGGCCGACATCCTGCAGGAACTCGACAAGTATCCGGTGGCTACCCGCCTGTCCCTGTCAGGCACCATTGTGGTAGGTCGCGATATCGCCCATGCCAAGCTGAAAGAACGCATCGACCGCGGCGAAGGCCTTCCGCAATATGTAAAGGATCATCCCATCTACTATGCCGGACCGGCCAAGACGCCGGCAGGTATGCCTTCGGGCTCGTTCGGCCCCACTACGGCCGGCCGTATGGACTCGTATGTAGACCTCTTCCAGTCGCAAGGCGGCAGCATGATCATGATAGCTAAGGGTAACCGCAGCCAGCAGGTGACTGATGCCTGCCTCAAGTACGGCGGCTTCTACCTGGGCAGCATCGGTGGGCCGGCAGCTATCCTGGCACAGGAAAGCATCAAGAAGGTGGAATGCCTTGAATATCCCGAACTGGGTATGGAAGCTATCTGGAAGATCGAGGTAGAGAACTTCCCCGCTTTTATTTTGGTAGACAATAAAGGCAATGACTTCTTCAAACAGCTCAAACCGCGTTGTGTGAACGCATAAACCGCCACGACATACCCTCTGAACCCCGGAAAGAAAGCAATAAACAGGTTTCTCTTTCCGGGGTTTATCTATTTTTCCTACCTTTGAAACGGATGAATACGATCACCTGAATGAAAGCACTATTCGACAAATTACGGTGTTTCCTCAAGCAACCTTATACAGTGGAATACCGCCCACTCTCAACAATAATGTTGATAAGCGCTGTCGTACTCTTTATGTTGGGCGTGGTACAACCTTTCGGGATCGATCGGTTGAAAGGGATGGATTTTGCATGGGTGCTTATCTACTCCGTAGGCGGGAGTATAGCCGGGATCTCACTCAGCCTGTACGTATTACCTCTTTGCTTCCGGTCTTTCTTTGCTCCTTCCCGCCTCACCATCGGCAGGCATATCCTGGCGAATCTCCTGTCGGGTTTTTTTACGGCCGTCTGTGTCGGTGTAGGCGGCATGTTGTGCATTCATTTTTATTATCATACCTCATTCGATAAGCTGGTGGGTAATTTCATCGGCCTGTTCACGGCTGTGCTCTTTATTTTCCCTATCCCAAGTATCATCCTCGCCGTATGGACACACAGCCGGATGCTTTCTGCACGTTTGCAGGAAGCACAGGAAATGAATGAACGCCTGGAGCGCAAGGCACAACACGATCAACCGACAACAGGCACCCCGGTCGTTATTCTCTCGGGATCTACCAAAGACTCCATGGAACTTCCGGTTGAAAGCCTGCTCTACCTCGAAGCTTTCGGCAACTATATCAAAGTATTTTATCGTGAAAATGGCAAGGTAAAGCAAAAACTTCTCCGCACCACCATCAAGCAGATGGAAGAGTCGCTACAATCCTATCCGGCTATTGTCCGATGCCATCGCGCTTTCCTGGTCAACAGTACCAATGTGTTGTGCGTAAAGGGGAATTCCCAGGGATATCACCTCCGTTTTGCAGATACGGACGAAGAGGTGCCTGTCTCCCGTGCGTATGCCAAAGCCATTCAGCAAAGCGTTGGCAACTAACCGATAATCAGACAAACTTTTTTTACCATTCGTCACAAATCGCTGTGATGAACGGCAGTTTGCACGCCTCCCGTCACAAAACCCGGCTGTCTGTCCCGTTTATTTGCCCCGCCCCCCAAAGCCCGTTTACATTTGCCGCAAACAATAAAATGTAGCGCACTATGAAACGGATTATTACTTCTATTCTTTTTTTACTGATGACGGTCTTTGGGGTGGCAGCCCAGCATCTCGTAAGCGGTACGGTGCTCGACGAAACAGGGGTGCCCCTCCCCTACGCCAATGTCTTTATAAAGGAAACACTCGAAGGAGGCAGCACCGGCGAAGACGGCCGGTTTAGTTTCCAAACAGATACCACTGGCCAGGTTACCCTCTCCGTGTTGATGCTCGGTTACGAAAACTGGAGTCGGACGGCTGGTTTGGATACCTTTTCCAATATCACTATCCGGATGAAACCGGCCAGTGTGGCACTGGATAATGTGGAAGTGGTGGCCAGTAACTTCACGCTCAAAGGTAGCAGCGAGTGGCAGCAGATGGGCGCCGTGGATATTGTGACCGCAGGTGGGTCGAACGGCGACCTGTACCGTTCCATCACTACCCTGCCGGGCACCCAAATGGCCGGTGAAAACGGACGTTTGTATATTCGTGGAGGCGAAAGCCGGGAGGCGCAAACCTATATAGACGATATGCATGTGCTGCTTCCTTATACGTCTACAGGCACAGAAAATACACCTGTACGCGGACGCTATTCGCCCTTCATGTTCGAAGGCATGAACTTCTCCCTCGGGGGCTATGATCCGGAATACGGACAGGGGCTTTCCAGTGTACTGCCGCTTACTACCAAAGACGAAAGCCTCATCAGTAAGTATGGAGTCAGTTTTTCATCGGTAGGTGCAGGAGGTGGTGGAACCAAGTCGTGCGAGACAGGCTCGGCATCCCTCAACCTGGACTATCAGAACCTCGGTCCGTACTATAGTCTTATCCCGGATCGCACGGACTGGATTCATCCGTATCAAAAATTCTCCGGAGGTACACAGTTGCGGTACAACCCCGACTCCCGTATGGTAGCCAAGCTTTACGCCGGTTATGACCGTACCTCATTGGCTGCTGATGAAGGTGCCAGAAGGATGTATTTCGATGAAGACAATTACTATGTTAACGGCACATTCCGCCATCAGACTGCCCGCGGTTACAGGCTTTTTGCCGGTGGTGCTTTTTCGCTTGTCAACCAGGAGGTGGAAGGGGCGCGGGTGACAGGCGACCACTCCTCCGATCGTCAGTGGGAGCTTCATCTGAAAATGAAAATGGATAAACGCTTCTCTTCTTTCTTCCGCATGCTGGCCGGCATGGAGGTTATGACGCGCAGACTGGATCAGCATTATACACTGGAGCATACGCATACCGATGCCCTCACCCACTCTATCCATGCAGCATTTGCTACGGGTACCTTTTCCCTTTCGCCGCTATGGGCGGTTTCCCTGTCGTCTCGTCTGGAATATACCACGGTCAACGACGACCTGCATCTCTTGCCCCGGCTCACGGTGACGTATAATCCGGACAATTTTTCCCTTTCGGCCATTGTGGGGCGTTACAGTCAGCTTACGTATAACGACTACCTGTTGGCCGATCCTGCGCTGCCGTCTGAAAACTGCTGGCATTACATCCTGGGCGCATTCCATCAATCTAACGGGCGTGTGTATCGTTTTGAAGTGTACGATAAGGAATATGACGGGCTTGCCTGTCTGGCTGACGGTAGGCTACATACCGGGGGCTATGGTTATAGCCGCGGGGTCGATCTCTTTTTCAATGACAGGACGCTTATTCCTAACCTGGAATATCGTCTTTCCTACTCGCTGAACTTTGCCAAGCGGCTATATCGGGATAATCCGGTGTACGATGTCCCGCAGTATGCCACCCGGCACAATGCGTCGATAAGTTTGCGTTATGAGGTTTCCACACTGCGGAGTATCATCGGACTTACCAACCGTTATGCCAGCGGCCGTCCCTATCACGATCCGAACGAACCGGGTTGGATGAACCGGCAGGCGCCTGCCTATAACAGCCTCGATCTGAGCTGGACCATCCTGGTGAACAAGAAATGCATCATCTTCGCATCAGCCACCAACATCCTGGGACGGAAGCAGATATACAACTATGCCTGGTCTGATACACCCGCCTCCAATGGCCGTTACAGGGGGGCTCCCGTACTGGCCAATGCCGACAATTTCTTCTTCGTGGGATGCTTTATTACACTCGGTGGTAATGCGGCTTACGACGTATCCAATTTCTAACTCATTCTATGTTTATCAATCAATTTTTAATAATAAATGTTATGAAACAGTTAAGTAGTATCCTTTTTATCATGTGTTTATGTTATTTTTGCGGTGTAAGTGTGCAAGCACAGGATTTTTCCAAAGCGTTGGAAACGGCTGTCCAAAGTGTAGATCAGGCTACCAGCGAGGTTGATTGGAAACAAGCCCGTTCACGGTTTGAACGTCTGGCCGGTGCAAATGCCGCCGATTGGTTGCCGTGGTATTATGTTGCTTATGTAGATATTGAACTCTCATTCCGGGTAACCGATCCGGCAGAAAAGCAGCAGTACCTGCAAGATGCCGAAACGTGTCTCGATATGCTGAAAAAACTGAAAATTACCGATCCCAAGGCATTGTCAGAAGTAAACATGCTCCGCGGATATCGTTATTTTGCACTGATGGCTATTGATCCTGCCACAAATGGCCCACGTTATGCAGGTGTGGTGGCGGAATATTACGGAGAAGCGCTGAAGCAAAACCCCGATAATCCGCGTGCTATCTTCTGCAATGCGCAATTTCAACACCAAATGGCAGCGTTTATGGGAGGTGCATACAAATTGTTCGATGCCGATATCGAACGGGCACAGATCCTGTTTGCCTCTGAAGCGAAAGATACCGTTTCCCCACATTGGGGAAGAGCTGTCAGGCGATGAGAACAAGACACCCCTACGCATTGTTTTATCAGCGTATGCTGCGTGCATACGATAGTATATGTTTAACTAAATTGAATGCAAAATGAAAAAGTATGTAGCTGAAATGATCGGAACCATGGTTCTGGTACTCATGGGTTGTGGTAGTGCTGTATTTGCCGGAACAGGTCAACCTTTCGCCGCTGTGGGAACACTGGGGGTAGCGTTTGCTTTCGGGCTGTCTGTCGTTGCGATGGCTTACACGATCGGGAAGATATCCGGTTGCCATATCAACCCGGCCATTACCCTGGGGGTATGGTTGAATAAAGGGATGTCGGGTAAAGATGCCGGTATGTATATGATTTTTCAGGTGATCGGAGCTGTGATCGGTTCCGGAATCCTTTTTGTACTGGCTAAAGATTCGGGCTCTACCACTACACTCACGGGTGCCAACGGTTATGCCGACATGGTTCCGGCCTTCATCGCCGAAACAGTGTTTACCTTTATCTTCCTCTTGGTGGTATTAGGTGCTACTTCAAAGGGAGCTAACAACCAATTTGCAGGCTTGGCGATCGGTCTTGCCCTGGTGTTGATCCACATCGTTTGTATCCCTATCACGGGCACATCAGTCAACCCAGCCCGTAGTATCGGCCCGGCTATCTTCCAGGGAGGTGATGCGCTGGCACAGTTGTGGCTTTTCATCGTGGCTCCGTTCCTTGGCGCCGCTTTGGCCGCTTTCACCTGGAAAGCCATCGATACGGAACCGGCGAAGTAAAGATTGTTCCAGTCAACGGTTCAACGATACAAAGGCAGTCCCAGCATTGGGGCTGCCTTTGTAAGTAAGCATACTAAAAGCCGTAGACAAGTCCTGATTCCACATCGTGCGAAGCGCCTGTGACGCTTTGCAGGCAATTGGGTAGCCGTTCGGCACGGCGCAGACCGAGAAAGGCAAAAATCAGGGCTTCCTTATATTCGATAAGGGCAGGATCGGGCTTTACACAGATAAAATATTTGTGGGCTAATGCACGCTCCAGCAGATAGGTATTGTAGGCGCCGCCGCCGGTGACTAACACACTGGCTCCTTCGCGTAGCGGATAGGCTATTTGGTAAGCGGCGTGTTCGGTGAGGGTGGCGATGAGGTTTTCAAATGTATCGTTGCATTGGTTCACCAACGGGAAGATGTGGGCATCCACCCATTCCTGCGCCAGTGATTTGGGTGCGGGGAGGTGGTAATATGCTAATGCGTTCAACGCATCAAAAAGCAGCCGGTTCACTTTCCCTGAACGGGCAGTATCCCCGTTGCGGTCGTACTCCTGTCCACGTGTACGCATCAGCCGGTTAAGGCAGTAATTGGCGGGACAAAGATCGTAAGCGATGCGTCGGCCCTGTTCGTCGTCGAATGAAATATTGGCAAAGCCTCCGATGTTGAGGCAATAGTCATAGGCGTCGAATAATAGTTTGTCGCCAATGGGTACCAACGGTGCTCCTTGTCCGCCAAAGGCGACATCGAGCGTGCGGAAATCGCACACTACCGGCAAGCCGGACGTGGCATGCAGGTGCGCCCCGTTACCGATTTGCAGGTTGTAGCCCAGATCGGGGCGATGAAAGACTGTATGTCCGTGCGAGGCTATAAAATCGACTTCGCCTATCTGGTGTTGATGGATAAATACGTTGACCCGTTCGCCCAGATAGCGTCCGTATTCAGCATCGAGCGCCGTGATGCCTTCGGCTGTCTGGTAGTACGAATTACGTAGTTTATCCTGCCATTCCCGACTATAAGGTATACTGTCGGCGTGTAGGATCTGGTAGTTCCACCGGCCGCCTTCCTGCCGGAAATGTACATAGGCAATGTCCAACCCGTCGAGAGACGTGCCGCTCATTAATCCGATGATGTGGTATTCGCTGTTCATTGGGCGGGTAGGTTAGGGGAGTTCTTTTGTATTCTGAAGAGCCACATACCGGCAAAGGTAAGCGTACCGTTTACGATCAGCAGGGTGAAGCCGAATCCGAAATCGAACCAGGCTTGGAACAGCACGTCTAACGCAAAACAGCAAAGCGGCGACAGGATGGCTACTACGGGCATCATCTTGTCGCGCACTTGATACCTGGTCAGGATACCGAAAAAGAAAAAGCCGAGCAATGGCCCATACGTGTAGGAGGCTACGGCGTATACCAGGTTAATGATGGCATCATTCTTCACTGCATTATAAAAGATGATCAGCAAGAGGAATAGGAAAGCCATCGAAAGGTGGATGATGTAACGCACTTTCTTCTTCTTTTGTTCGTCCCAATCGGTTTTCTTGTCCATCCCCACCATATCAATACAGATCGATGTAGTGAGTGACGTAAGCGCCCCGTCAGCGCTGGGATAAGCGGCCGAAATGAGACCGATAATAAATACCAGTCCGGCAAACGGGCCAAGGTGCTCGATGGCGATGGTGGGGAAAATACGATCAGTATCGGCAAATGTCAATCCTTTTTGTTGTGCAAACAGGATGAGCACTGCACCGAGAAGGAGGAACAGGTAGTTGACTACCACCAGGATGGCGCTAAACGTAAACATATTTTTCTGCGCGTCTCTGATGTTTTTGCAACTCAGGTTCTTCTGCATCATTTCCTGGTCGAGCCCGGTCATGGCGATACAGACAAACATACCACTCAGGAATTGTTTCAGATAGTGTGTCTTCGAAAGCCACTCGGTGTCGAACATACGGGCGTATCCGCTGGCTTTTACCTGCGCGAACATCTCGCTGGCATCCCAGTCCAGTTGCCGGCAGATCGTGATGACACATATAATGACGGCCAGCAACATGAAGGTGGTCTGCAACATATCGGTCCATACAATGGTCTTTATGCCGCCTTTCAGTGTGTAGAGAAGGATGAGTACCACAAACAGTAATCCGGCTACCCAAAAGGGAACACCCAGGCTGTCCAGAATAAAAAGATGCAGCACACTTACCACCAGAAACATCCGCAGCGTGGCGCCCAACGTACGCGACAGGATAAAGAACGCCGCTCCCGACTTATACGTAAAGAGCCCAAACCGCTTTTCTAAAAAGGTATATATAGACGTCAGGTTCATGCGGTAGTAAAGCGGCATTAACACCAGCGCAATGATCATATAGCCGGCCAGAAAGCCGAATACCATCGGCATATAGTAAAAGCGCTGTGCCAGCACATTGCCGGGTACCGACATGAAGGTGACGCCCGAAAGCGACGCGCCAATCATACCGTATGCCACTACGAACCAGGGCGAACGGCGGTTGCCGGTAAAGAAGGTATCGTTGTTGGCTTTGCGCGAGGTGATCCACGTGACCGCAAAGATCAATAAGGTATACGCCAGAAATGCGATTAACAGCAAGCTTGAGTCCATGATATTCAAAAATTGAAGATTCTTGTAACAAAGGTAGTGATTATTTAGAAATGCCGTAAAATTCAGGGGTTTGAACTACTAATATTTAGCAATAGGTAATGACTTAGAAACTACTTAGCCGCTTTACCTCGCTTCATTTTTCACCACTTCAAATAACTCAGTAGGTCGGCGGCATTACTGCCGCTTTCCCCTGTAAGAACCGTACATGAGACTTTCACCGCATACGGCTCAGGCAATTCAAAGTTCAAAATTACTAAATTTGAACCGGTCTGGCAACTTTTCCGTAACTTCTTTTTAATTTGGCTTTCAGCTTTCTTTGCTCGAAGTAATCGTCCCAAATAGGGTCGAATGGGTTGGCATCTTTCTTCACTTTTGTATATCGGACTATTGGTATATCGCTTAGCAATTTCAGTGTGAAGATTTTCTTCTTCCCACTTTCCATTGCCTGGCATTTGAAACACCAATGCCTGTTTCCATCCGTTTTGAAGTATCTCTTCATACACCAATCCCTTGATTTGTTGTGATGCCTTCTGAATGACCACCTCTTTAGCTGTAGGAAAAGGGTGTGATCCATTTTGCAGAAAACCTTCTTTGATACCACATGTCTATAATAGTTTCCCCATCCGGTTAGTACTGGATTGAGTTTGACTATCAGTTTATTTTGTGCCGCCGCTTTATTACTAAAGACGACTTCATGCAGTTTCTCGGTAAGTTTTTTCTGTCCCTTTAGGAAAGGCTTAATCAACAATTTGCCGTTGTATTTACGCACATTGAAACCGAGGAAATCAAATCCCTCGTCTATATGCGTAATTATGGTTTTCTCTTCCGATAAGCTTAATCCTCTTTCCTCAAGGAATCCGGTTATCATCTTCCTTATATTTTCCAATATCTCCTTGTCCACTGCTGTAACAACAAAGTCATCCGCATAACGAATCAAGTGTACCTTTGGATAAAATAATCCTTTCTTCTCCTTACAGTATTTAGCCCTGTAATGCTCATTCACCAATGCCTCTATGCCATCCAGTGTCATATTCGCCAGTGTCGGTGAGATTATTCCACCTTGTGGGGTGCCTTCTTCTGTCGGAGATAGACATTTGTTGTATATCACTCCACACTTGAGCCACTTACCAAGGATACTTTTGTCAGTCGGTATATTCTTTATAAGCCAACCATGACTGATGTGGTCGAAACATCCTTTGATGTCTCCTTCCAGTATCCACTGGGGTGAATAATCCTTGCATAACCAGCGATGCAGGGCATCAATAGCATCTGCCGTCGAACGTTTCCTGCGGAATCCATACGAGTTTCCGTCAGCAGAAGTTTCAGCGATAGGTTCCAGAGCCATCAGGTACAAAGATTGCATTGCCCTGTCTTTCATCGTGGGAATGCCTAACGGACGTTTCTTCCCGTTACTCTTTTCTATAAATACACGTTTTAGGGGAAGGGGATGATATCCTCTTTTCTTCAGAGATTGAACGGCTTTCATTTTCGAGTTTGGAGTTGACCATCTTACTTTGTCCACTCCTGAAGTATTACCGCCTTTATTAGAAGTTACTCTCTTTACAGCTAAAGCCTTAGCTTCAAAAGAGTTTGTGAGAAGGTACTGCAACGATTTGACCTTGCCGTATTCCTTCTCTTGCCACGCCTTTACAATCCGCCGTTGAAGCTTTTTCACTCCCGACTCGCATTTATTCCAGTCGATATCCGACCAGTGCTGCTTACAGGATAGCGAAGATGCACACTTCGTTTTCACTCCGTCCATTTGCTTTTCTTCATTCAAAAGTTCTCCACGTTTCTTGTAATGAATCACCATGCAGAAGTCCACCCGCTTTCGCGCAGGATAATGTTTCAATCCTTATCCGAACCATTACAATCCGGCATTCGCATCCTCTGCAATCTTTTACCCACATTTCCGTCAGTCTTTCCTTACGGTTTACTTTCCTGAGACTACAGGAGAAAATATGGGCTTACCAAGTTCCATACAAATAACTAACGACTGGGTTAGAGTCCGCCCTTCTACCGACAGCATTTATGTCCGTGTAACTTCATCGAGCAGAGAAGTTAACCTGCCGTATCCTTTTGGGGAGGCTTGTCAACACCTTAAGCCTTACTTTGTCACGATAGTGCAGCGATTCACATATGTTACTCATACCAATCAGCCAATCCCTTGACTACCGGTGTTGATAGTGGTTGTATCTACTCACGTATAACTCCTTTAAATAAACGGGGATTTTTGTCAAGAAGGTCTCGCACCGAACCATTACTGGTAACGCACGCTTCTTTAGGCTACTGCTAACGGAATAACAGGTTCAGACCAACGGCTGAACAATTATTTGTATGACGGCTTGTCACACACTCTCTCACAAATGTAAGCAATGTATCCGAGACATCCAAGAGGCAGTAAATATTTGTGCGAATCAGACCGATTTTGTACTTGTATTCCAAACATAATGGTCTTTTTTCGACCCTGTCATCAGCGAAATCATTATTTTTGTACGCTGATGATGGATACAAACATTCGGATATTCGATTTTAAAGCGTTACCTATCGAGATAGAAGTGAAGGATTTGAAGTTTGCCAAAGAATTGCCGAAATTGCTCGGCAGACCTCATAAGGCAAATTTTTATCAGATAATCTGGCTGACGAAAGGGAAAGCTACTTTCCGGATTGACTTTCGGGAAATCACTGTGCAATCCGATGAAATACTGATCATAGCATCCGGTCAGGTTTGTGAGTTTGATATGGAATCCGATTATTCCGGCACCATCATCCTCTTTACCAAATCTCTTTTTGCGGTCACAGAACTTGATTCCAACTTCCTGTACACATCCGAAATCCTTAACCCGGTGAGTCTAAACAAAACCATTACCATTTGTCCGCAACTGGCCGGAAGTCTGGTCGCATTGCTGACCGAAGAACTGAAGCGTCCTGTGGATGATTTTCAACCGGGTATCGTCCAAAGTTTTCTCCGTATCATCCTGCTTGAAGCCGAACGGCAACTTATGAATTCGTATACCCCTGTGGTAAATACCCTTGGGAGGAGATTCTACAATGCTGTTGAACAGCATTTCCGAAAAGAGCGAAGTACCGAATTTTATGTGAATCTCCTGGGAATAAACGAAAAGAGTTTATCCAAAGAAATAAAAACACTT
>JAVBUH010000037.1:0-18741 GCA_031555505.1 Tannerellaceae bacterium | reverse complement strand
AGAAAAATTTTTATACGATTTTGCAAAGCGGCATGCTGATGTGAGTTATGTCAAGCCGTATGTGATAATCCCCAAAGACTACCAAGGATCTTTACTGAGAGTTTCATTACAGTGGTTTATGGAATAACATGCTTATTCTATTCAAAACCAAGAATTAAAAGGGAATAACACGCTAAAAAAAGAAGGTACCCGTAATGGATACCTTCTTCTTTTGTATAAGATACTGTACTGTTATCCGATCATTTGCGCACTGCGCTTGATGAATTGGCTGAGGGCTTCACCTTTCAGCATGCCGTTACCGAGGAGGGCCAGGTCGATCAACTGGCTGATCATGTTGTTGCCGGCAGCATATTCGGCGAGGATGGCGTTGCTTTGGGCACGAAGTTCGTCCAGCTTTTTATTGGTGCTTTCCATATCTGCTTTTTCGGCGGCGCTGATCTCTTCGTCCTTTTTCTTGTTCTGGGCTTCGCGCAAGTCTGACTGGCGGGCTTCCCAGCCTTTGATATCGGCAAGGATCGGTTGGAGTTTGTCGGCGCACTGTGCTTCTTCGTCAACCAGCACCTTCTTTACCAGCGGATGATCGGTATTGAGCACCAGGTTGTAGCTGTCGGGCAGTTCGCCGTAGAAAGAGGCCATTCCGCCCTGCATAGCCGACATCTCACGCATACGGCGCATATATTCGCCTTGTGTGAGCATGACAGGGTTGGCCTGTTCGCCAAGGGCTTCGAAGGTAACGTAGAAGTCGGCCTTGTCAATCTTCGGCATACGGCTTTTAAATACTTCGCGAAGGGCATTTTGCTGGTGATCGTCGAGCGTTACTTTGTTTGTCTTTTCTTTCGGGATCAGGTTTTCTGTAGTATCACTGTCTACGCGGACAAAGCGGGTCTTTTCGAGCTTTTGTTCCAGTTGGCCTACGATATGAACATCCAGTTGTCCGTCCATCATCAACACGTTGTAGCCTTTATCCTTAGCGGCATGGATATAGCTGTATTGGTCTTCGGTGCTATTGGTATAGAGATAGACCAGGCTGCCGTCTTTGTCGGTCTGATTCTCTTTGATCAGCGTCTTGTATTCGTCCAGTGTGAAGTATTTGCCGTCTACGTCTTTCAGCAAAGCAAACTTGGTGGCACGGTCGTAGAACTTTTCATCGGTTAGCATACCGTATTCGATGAACAGTTTCAGGCTGTCCCATTTTTCTTCAAACTGCGCGCGGTCGTTCTTGAATATTTCTTCCAGACGGTCGGCCACTTTCTTGGTGATATGGTTGGATATCTTTTTCACGTTCTGGTCGCTCTGCAGGTAGGAGCGGGAAACGTTGAGCGGGATATCCGGCGAATCCAGCACGCCATGCAAGAGGGTAAGAAACTCAGGCACAATGCCTTCTACGGAATCAGTCACAAATACCTGGTTGCAATACAACTGGATCTTGTTGCGGTGCATGTCGATATTGCTCTTGATGCGCGGGAAGTAAAGGATACCAGTCAGGTTGAACGGATAGTCAACATTGAGGTGAATCCAGAAGAGCGGTTCTTCCGACATGGGATAGAGGTCACGGTAGAACTTTTTGTAGTCTTCGTCGGTCATGTCGGCCGGCTTGCGTACCCAGGCGGGGGTGATATCGTTCACGATATTATCTTCGGCAGTATCTACGTATTTACCGTCTTTCCATTCCTGTTTTTTACCGAAGGCGATGGGGACGGGGAGGAAACGGCAGTATTTGGTGAGCAGGCCGTTGATCTTTTCTTTGTTCAGGAAATCCTTGTTATCATCGTCGATATAGAGGATGATATCGGTACCGCGATCGGCTTTTTCGGTTTCTTCCAGCGTATATTCCGGATTGCCTTCGCAGCTCCATTTCATGGGGACGGCACCTTCTTTGCAGGAGCGGGTCACGATCTCTACCCGTTTGGATACCATAAAGGAAGAATAGAAGCCGAGACCGAAATGGCCGATGATAGAGGCTGCATCGTTTTTATATTTTTCTACAAACTCTTCGGCACCTGAGAAAGCGATCTGGTTGATGTATTTGTCTATTTCTTCGGCAGTCATGCCGATACCACGGTCGCTGATGGTGATTTTTTTGTCGTCGAATGAGACGCGGATCGTCAGATCGCCCATTTCGCCTTTGAATTCACCTACGGAAGCAAGCGTCTTCAACTTCTGAGTAGCGTCTACCGCATTTGAAACCAGTTCACGCAGAAAGATTTCATGATCACTGTACAAGAACTTTTTGATGATAGGGAAGATGTTTTCGCTTGTAACCCCAATGTTTCCTTGTTTACTCATAATCCAATTAAGCTTTATATTGTTTATATATTAATACATGTAAGCATGCCATTTCATTTGCAACTAACGAATATCAAAACAAGTGCCAAAATCATTTTGGTGTAGAAACAGACGCTATAATATGACAAATTTGCAGATAGATTCAAACCGAATGTCATTCGTTACCGGTATTTGGACGTTTTTCTTTATTTTTATGCGCTGAAACAGCATATACAATTATGGCCCACCTGCATACATTCGTTATAGACCTGGCATTAATCCTGATCACCGCCAGTATTGCATCCATACTCTTTAAGTGGCTGAAGCAGCCGGTTGTACTGGGCTATATCGTAGCAGGATTCATAGCCGGCCCGTATATTACCTGGATTCCCACAGTGACGGATATGGGCAATGTGGAGATTTGGGCAGAGATTGGAGTGATTTTTCTGTTGTTTGCGCTGGGGCTGGAATTCAGTTTCAAAAAGCTGATGGCTGTAGGGGGGACAGCATCCTTGGCCACGCTGATCAATATGCTGTCGATGATTCTGGTGGGTTATGTGATCGGGCAGCTATTGCGTTGGTCTCACATGGACAGTGTATTCCTTGGCGGGATGCTTTCGATGTCGTCTACCACAATTATTATCAAGGCCTTCAATGACATGAACCTGCAAAAGCAACGGTTTGCCAATATTGTGTTCGGGATGCTGATTGTGGAAGACCTGGCCGCCATTCTGATGCTGGTACTGCTATCTACGGTGGCGGTGAGCAACACAATTGAAGGCATGGAATTGTTGGAAAGTATATTCAGGCTCATATTCTTTGTATTGGTTTGGTTTGTGGGAGGTATCTACCTGATCCCTACGATGCTGAAGACATTGAAAAAATTCCTGAATGACGAGACGTTGGTAATCGTTTCAATCGGTCTATGTCTTGGCATGGTGCTGTTTGCCTATAAAGTAGGATTTTCGGCAGCCTTAGGCGCCTTCATTATGGGGTCTATTCTGGCTGAGACTGTACGTGCCCGTCAGATTGCACACCTGGTTGAACCGATAAAGAATCTTTTTGGCGCTATTTTTTTCGTATCGGTAGGCATGATGCTGGATCCGCATATCATTGCGGAACGATACGGATTGATTATTGTATTTACGCTTACGATTATTATAGGCCGTGTACTATTTGCTGCCATCGGCGTATTGGCTTCCGGAGAAGGATTGAAGGTTGCTTTGCAGTCGGGTTTCAGTCTGACACAAATAGGAGAGTTTTCATTTATTATCGCCGCATTGGGGACAAGCCTGGGTGTGATCAGCCAGAGCTTGTATCCGATTATTGTGGCCGTATCCATTATCACCACTTTCATTACACCCTATTATATCCGCTTGTCTGTTCCTGTATATGAGTTTCTGGAAAAGCGAATTCCGGAACGGTGGCATATTCTGGTGGATGGATACGCTTCGTCAAACCTGAATGTGGTCAATAAACAGAATGATTGGCAGCAGCTTCTCAAGAGCATCCTTCAAATGTCGGCCATATATGCCACGATCTCTCTGGCCATCATCTTTTTATGTGAACAGTTTGTAACCCCATTTATTACCGGGCATTTACCGGGCATTTGGGGGAAAGTGATGTCGGCCGCCGTTGCTTTGTTGCTGATGGCTCCTTTCCTGCGTGCCATTATGATGAAAAAGAACCGTTCTACAGCGTTCAAGAACTTGTGGGATGATAACCACTTCAACAAAGGGATATTGATCTCACTTATTGTGTTGCGTATCATTATCTGCGTAGTGCTTATCATGATGGTACTTGTACCTTTATTTCCAAGAGCGACGTTGCTGGTGATTCTTATTTCTATCGCCTTTATCACCACCATCATCATTTTGCGGGCTTTCAAGCAACAGTCCCGTCGTATAGAAAAGCAGTTTCTTGATAATCTGCATGAAAGACAGCGCAGAGACGAACAAAAAGCGGCTATCCATCCTGCTGTGGCGCATACGCTGTTGGGAAAGGATATTCATCTGGAGGAGATAGAAGTATCGCCGCAGTCTGCGAGTGTTGGCAAAACACTCGGTGAATTGAAGTTGCGCGAACAAATGGGACTACATATCGTGACCATTATACGCGGGAACCGGAAGATTAATATTCCGGATGCGAATGAGCGAATTTACCCCTACGACAAACTGGTGGTAGCCGGAAGAGACGGTAACATACAGTGTATGATGCGTATGATTGAAAACAACAAACAAATGGGTGAAACCGAAGAAGAACCGCAGCATCATATCGTATTGGGGCAATACGAGGTGGAAGCCTGCTGTGCCCTGATAGGCAAATCCATCCGGGAACTGGATATCCAGCGCAAAACCGAGTGCATGATCATCAGCATCGAACGAAAGGGAGAGACATTGACGCAGATCACACCCTCATTTACCTTACAGGAAGGAGATACTCTGTTATTGGCCGGGGAAAAGGAGAAACTGAATATATTTGAAGCAACAATAAGTTGTAGTGCGACCAGAGATGGTTTACACTAAGGAATACCATAGATACGTAGCTTGATACAAGGGTTTGGAGACTACTCCCTATACACCTCTTTTTGTGGTGGTGTGTATAGGGAGTGGTTTAGTATTGTTCTTTTTCGTTGGGGAAGTCCATCGTTTTCACATCTTCAATGTAGGACTGGACGGCCCGGGTGATGACTTCTTCCAGGTTGGCATAGCGGCGCAGGAAGCGGGGCGAGAAACCCTGGGTGAGTCCGAGCATATCGTGCATGACCAACACTTGTCCGTCTACGCCACCACCGGCACCGATACCGATTACAGGGATGGTAAGTTCGGAAGAGACCTGGGTGGCTAATGTTGCCGGAATCTTTTCCAGTACGACGCCAAAACAGCCTACTTCTTCGAGCATGAGTGCATCCGAAAGCAGTTTAGCGGCTTCGGCCTCTTCTTTGGCGCGTACGGTGTATGTACCGAATTTATTGATAGACTGAGGGGTTAATCCTAAGTGTCCCATTACCGGGATACCGGCGGTCAGGATGCGTTCGATCGATTCTTTGATTTCTATGCCACCTTCCAGCTTGATACAGTCGGCATGTGTCTCCTTCATCACCCGGATGGCCGATTTCAACGCTTCTTTGGAGTTACCCTGGTAGGTGCCGAAAGGAAGATCAACCACCACCAACGCCCGCTGTACGGCTTTCATAACAGACTTACCATGATAGATCATGTGATCGAGGGTGATAGGGAGAGTTGTTACATTCCCGGCCATGACGTTGGAGGCAGAATCGCCCACCAGGATCACGTCCATACCTGCCTGATCGATCAGTTTAGCCATTGAATAATCGTATGCCGTAAGCATCGATATTTTTTCGCCGCGTTGTTTCATTTCCATCAGGCGATGGGTAGTGACCTTTCTGTTTTCTAAATCCCTTTTTGCAACTGACATAATCTGTTTGTTAAAATGATTTCAGGGGTCAAAGGTACGTATTAATATGACTTTGGATAGACTTTGGATAGACAAAAAGCACTTAAACGGATTTTCAGGGATTAGGGATATTCTCAATTACCAGCATGTTCCCTTGTTGGTCGTAATATGTACAAGTCATTTGCTCCATATCCACCGTCCATTTTTCTACTCCGGCTTCAGCGGCCTGCCTGCAAAAAGCAGGATAGTCGGTCAGACCCTGTTGATGAATTTTCAGTGTGTGCTCTAAGTTTTGCTTATTTCCTTCCAAGCTGATCTCTACTAAAGGATAGTTGGCTTCGGAACTAATGGTAAAATTGTTTTTACCTGAATAAACAGTACGTCCGTTATTGACATAAATGGTATAATTCCGTACTCCCAGCTGAATTAGTTCTTGTATATAACGGGGAAAATCGGCTCCGCTCTTTACTTTGGAATGAATATCCTGAATTTGTTCTATTGTAAACATGGCTTTACTTGATTTGTATTTCTTATAAAAACATCTAACAGAGCAAATAGTTTTATTTCTTCGTCACTCCGGCTTCCATTTCCGGCGGCGTTTTTTTCAATGGCGTACCGTAGTGCTGCTCGGAGCATAGTTGGCCAGCCGGCAAGAGAAAATATATTTTGAGCAATTTTATGCATTCGAATCAACAGCGATCAGCCTGTTTTCCGGTGTACTGAAAGGTGTTGGGCGAGATCCCAAAGGAGATGGCAAAAAGAAAGGCGGGTTGAAAGTAGATAATGTAGACTGATATCGATAGTGAGACAATGCCAAAATGTGGGAGTATATTTGGACAATAAGCGGGCAGTTGCTGTTGAAGTAAAACGGCAGAAAAAATCGTTGGTTGGTTGGAATAAGTAAAAAGTGTCAGAAAAATTGGCGCATTAAATAATTTGTGTAACTTTGCGGCATCAAAATAGTGAAAACATGTCAATAAATATGTCACATCATCGTCATCATCATTACAACGGGCAGTAGTTCGGTGGGCTGGGAGATGTGTGGTGTATACATATAATATAAAGAGGCTTGCCGTATGACGGTAAGCCTTTTGTTTTTTAGACTAAGCGTGTATAGATGAAATTAGTTTTAAATCAAATCAGACAGATTAAACTTAAAAAAAGAAGATAATTATGTTACGAATTGCGGTACAATCGAAAGGGCGTTTATACGATGAAACCATGTTGTTGCTCGAGGAAGCAGGAATCAAACTAAACCGGGGAAAGCGAATCCTGTTGCTATCGGCAAAAGGCTTTCCGGTAGAACTGCTGTTTCTGCGTGATGACGATATACCCGAATCGGTAGCCAACGGTGTGGCCGACGTGGGTATAGTGGGAGAGAACGAGTATGTGGAGAAGGGGCAAAAAGCCCGGTTGGTAAAACGGTTGGGATTCAGTAAATGCCGTCTATCACTGGCTATACCCAAAGCAGCCGAATACAATGGGGTGAGTTGGTTTGAAGGGAAGACGATTGCCACGTCCTATCCTGGAATCCTGAGGGGTTACCTGGCACAAAATGGCGTGAAGGCAGACCTGCATGTGATCACCGGTTCGGTAGAGATTGCTCCTGCCATTGGGCTGGCCGATGCTATCTTTGATATTGTTAGTTCAGGCAGTACGTTAGTGAGCAATCTGTTGAAAGAAGTGGAAGTGGTACAGCAGTGCGAGGCGCTGTTGATTGCCAATCATCAGCTGACCGAAGAAAAGCAAGCGATTCTGGACGAATTACTGTTTCGTTTTGATGCTATTCAGGCGGCCGAAGGGAAAAAATACGTACTTTTGAATGCTCCGAAAGACAAACTGCCTGAGATTATTGAAATATTACCGGGTATGAAAAGCCCTACGGTTACCCCGTTGGCTGATGAGAACTGGGTTTCCGTACAGTCGGTGATTGCAGAAAGCCACTTTTGGGAAATTATCGGTAAGCTGAAATCACTGGGGGCTGAAGGTATCCTGGTGATCCCGATTGAGAAAATGATTGTATAATGTAATGAGCGTGAGGGAGACTTATATGATGAAAGTATGTAAATATCCTTCCCGGACGGAATGGGATGAACTGATCAAAAGGCCGACACTGCATGTGACCGCATTATTTGATACCGTACAAAATGTACTGGATGACGTGCGAACGAATGGGGATGCTGCCGTCCGGAAATACGAGGAGCGGTTTGATAAAGTAGTACTTGCTTCTTTACAGGCAAACGAATCAGAAATAGCTGAATCAGCGAATCTTATCTCTGATGATCTAAAGCAGGCAATCCATACGGCCAAGCAGAATATAGAGGCTTTCCATGCTGCCCAACGCTTCGAAGGTATACGTGTGGTAACAATGCCCGGTGTATGTTGCTGGCAGAAAGCCGTAGCGATTGATAAAGTAGGACTGTATATTCCCGGAGGTACGGCGCCGTTATTTTCCACTGTATTGATGCTGGCTGTTCCCGCACGGATAGCAGGATGTAAGGAAGTAGTGCTTTGTACGCCGCCCGACCGGACAGGCAAGATCCATCCCGCCATCCTCTATGCCGCTCAAGTGGCCGGAGTTGATAAAATATTTAAAATAGGAGGCATACAGGCCATTGCATCAATGACTTATGGCACAGAAACCGTACCGAAAGTCTATAAGATATTCGGACCAGGCAACCAGTATGTAACGGCTGCCAAGCAGTTGGTGAGCCTCAAAGATGTAGCTATCGATATGCCGGCCGGCCCTTCGGAAGTAGCGATTATTGCCGATCAATATGCCAATCCCGCCTTTATTGCCGCCGATTTCCTCTCTCAGGCCGAACATGGTGCTGATAGTCAGTCAGTTTTGATCACAGATTCGGAAGCATTGATTGAACCTGTAATGGACGCCATCCGCGCCCAGCAAGCACAATTACCTCGGAAAGAATTGGTTGAAAAATCATTAAATAACAGTCTGATTATCTTGCTAAAAGACAAAAAAGAGATTATTGAATTTACCAATCTGTACGCCCCCGAGCATTTGATCATTCAGACGACCGATTATGCGGTCATGGCCGAACAGATTGAAAATGCCGGCAGCGTCTTCCTGGGAGCCTACACCCCTGAAAGTGCGGGTGATTACGCCTCAGGCACCAATCATACATTGCCTACCAACGGTTATGCCCGTTCATACAGTGGCGTGAACCTGGACAGCTTCAGCAAGAAAATCACTTTCCAGGAGATCACCCGTGAAGGTATCCGTTTGCTCCAGCCAACCATAGAAACGATGGCTGCCAACGAACAATTAGAGGCACACAAAAATGCTGTAACGATCAGATTAAAAGAGTAATGAAACAGTTGAAAGAATTAGTACGACAGAATATATGGGACTTAAAGCCCTATTCATCCGCCCGTGATGAATTTCATGGAGAAGCGTCAGTATTCCTGGATGCCAACGAGAATCCGTGGAATGCGCCCTACAACCGTTATCCCGATCCGCTGCAACGCAAACTGAAAGAACGAATCTCTGCGTTGAAAGACATTGCGCCGGAACATATCTTTACAGGTAACGGCAGTGACGAACCGATCGACCTGATCCTGCGCGTCTTCTGCGAACCGGCCATTGATAACATAGTCGCCATTTCGCCCTCTTACGGCATGTATGAAGTAGCCGCCAATACAAACAATGTAAAATGCGTTAAGGTATTGCTGGATAAAGACTTCCGTTTGAATGCCGAAGCTATATTAAACGCTGTGGACACCCATACCAAGGTGATCTTTCTCTGTTCGCCCAACAATCCCTCAGGCAACCTGCTCGAGCGGGAAGAAGTACTTCGGATACTGAAATGCTTTCCGGGCATCGTAGTCATTGACGAAGCCTATATTGATTTCGCCACATCCCCTTCCTACCTGCGCGAATTGGTTAGTTTTCCCAACCTAATCGTACTCCAGACACTTTCCAAAGCCTGGGGAGCAGCCGGTATCCGTTTGGGAATGGCATTTGCATCGCCGGAGATCATCACGATCCTGAACAAAGTGAAGTATCCTTACAACGTGAACCAACTCACGCAGGAACAAGCCATAGCGATACTGGATAATGTGGAAGGCATGCAACACCAATTGCAACTTATCCTGTCTGAACGCGACCGGGTTGAAACAATATTAAAAGGAAATCCGTTTTATTACAAGGTATATCCATCGGATGCCAATTTCCTGCTGGTCGAAACTGGTGATGCAAATGCAATCTACCAATACCTGACAGAGCAGGGAGTGGTAGTACGTAACCGGACAAACATCTCTTTGTGTGAAGGCTGTCTGCGTATCACGATTGGCACACCGGAAGAAAACGACAAGCTTCTGCAAGCATTGAAAGCATTTTAATACAACATAATGAAAAAGAGGGTTTTATTTATCGATCGTGATGGCACCCTGGTGAAAGAGCCACCAGTTGATTTCCAGCTAGACAGTCTGGAAAAGCTTGAGTTTTATCCTAAAGTAATGCGTAACCTGGCTTTTATCCGGAAACACATGGACTTTGAGTTTGTAATGGTGACTAATCAGGATGGCTTGGGAACAGATTCTTTTCCGGAAGAGACCTTCTGGCCGGCTCATACCATGATCCTGAAGACACTGGCAGGAGAGGGGATCGTATTCAATGATATCCTGATAGACGATTCGATGCCGGAGGATAAGTCGCCTAACCGAAAGCCCCGCACCGGTATGCTGAAGAAGTACATGACCGAAGAATACGACCTCGAAAACAGTTATGTAATAGGCGACCGGCTCACTGATATGGAGCTGGCCAAAAACCTGGAAGCCAAAGGTATCTGGTTGCATAGTAAAGAAGGATCCGATGCTGAACTGTTGAAATACCACTGCAACCTTTGGCCGGAACTGACCACCGACAACTGGGACAAGGTGGCTGAACATCTCTTTGCCGGTGAACGTTCGGCCGTGATCGAGCGCAAGACGAAGGAAACCGATATTTATATCAAACTGGTGATCGACGGAACCGGACAGACCGAGATATCGACCGGTATTGCCTTTTTCGACCACATGCTCGAACAGATCGGCAAGCATTCCGGTATGGACCTCACCATACGTACAGTGGGCGACTTGCGTGTAGACGAACATCACACCATAGAAGACACCGCCATCGCCCTGGGCGAAGCCTTGCATAAAGCACTTGGCAGTAAACGGGGGATCGAACGATATGGCTATACATTGCCGATGGACGACTGTGTATGCACCCTTGCCCTTGATTTTGGCGGCCGCCCCTGGCTGGTATGGGAAGCCGACTTCTACCGTGAGCGGATAGGCAATATGCCCACTGAAATGTTTAAGCATTTCTTTAAGAGCCTGAGCGACTCCGCCCGTATGAACCTGTATATAAAAGCTGAAGGATCCAACGAACACCATAAGATCGAATCGATATTCAAAGCCTTGGCACGTTCGATCAAGATGGCGATCCGACGGGATATTTACAAATACAACCTGCCAAGCACAAAAGAAATGTTATGAAACAACGTATCATGCTTCTGGCTACACTTTTGCTGTTCCTTTCCTGCGAGAAGGATCAGACAGATGAGTTGGAAGGGAAATGGCAATTGAAAGAAGTAACGGATGCAGCCGGTATAACCCATCCGGTGGATACGGTTTGGTATAATATCCAGAACACACTGTTCATGTATCAGTTGTACGACGCTGATGCCGGAGGTAGGTACCTGCATTGCTACGGTTTTAAAGATCGTCCCGACGAACATACGGTAACCTTTGAACTGACCGACGATCCAGGATCCGTAACAGGCTTCCTTCCCCATACAGACTGGAGCAGCGCCAGCCGTACATTCGTGATTGAGCAAGCCTCCGGATCACGGCTAATCCTACGTAGTGAGGGGAGTACATACTTTTTCCATAAGTTTTAAGAAATACACCTAAGAGCCTGTTGAAAAAAGATTGATATAAAAAATCGGAAAGCAGATTGCTTCCCGATATATAATTGTAATTTTGCTGTTCGAAACAGGAGTAGAATGGCCGAACGCAGTAGAAATACCGGAAGAAGCAAGCAAAAGGAGATCATAGTTCCTGAAACAGGACGTTTACAACCTCAGGCACGTGAGCTGGAAGAGGCGGTATTGGGTGCATTAATGCTTGAAAAAGACGCCTATTCAGTGATCAGTGAGATTTTGAAACCGGAGTGTTTCTACGAGAAAGTGCACGAGCTTATCTACGCCGCAATCGTTGATCTGGCTTTAGGGCAGCGCCCGATCGACATGTTGACCGTCACCGAGCAATTGAAGAAACGGGGCGACCTCGACCTGGTAGGCGGGCCTTTCTATATCTCCCAACTTACCAGCAAAGTAGCGAGTAGCGCCCACATCGAATACCACGCCCGTATCATTGCCCAGAAATACCTGGCCCGGGAGTTGATCTCATTCACTTCGCTTATTCAGCGACAGGCATTTGACGAAACAATCGACGTAGACGATTTGATGCAGGAAGCCGAGGGTAAACTGTTTGAGATCTCACAGCGCAATGTAAAGAAAGACGCTACACAGATAGACCCGGTGATCAAGGAAGCCGTTACTATGCTTGAAAAAGCCTACAACCAGAAGGAAGGACTTACCGGCGTATGTACCGGTTTTACTGACCTAGACAAGATAACATTTGGCTGGCAAAATTCCGACCTTATCATTATCGCCGCCCGTCCCGCTATGGGGAAGACCGCTTTTGTACTTTCGATGGCCAAGAATATGGCGGTCAATTTCAATACGCCAGTTGCCCTGTTTTCGTTGGAAATGAGCAACGTGCAGCTGGTAAACCGTCTGATGGTAAATGTGAGCGAGATTCCCGGTGAAACCATAAAGAGCGGACAGTTGAGTGATGCGCAGTGGGAACAACTGGACTACAAACTAAAAAACCTATACGGCGCTCCCATTTATGTAGACGATACGCCCAGCCTGTCGGTGTTTGAACTACGAACGAAAGCGCGCCGCCTGGTGCGCGAGCATAATGTGCGATGTATCATCATAGACTACCTTCAGTTGATGAATGCCAGCGGGATGACTTTCGGTAGCCGCGAACAGGAGGTAAGTACCATTTCCCGCTCACTCAAAGGACTGGCCAAAGAGTTAAACATTCCCATCATTGCCCTGTCACAGTTGAACCGTGGGGTGGAAAACCGCCAGGGGATGGAAGGCAAGCGCCCACAGTTGGCCGATTTGCGTGAATCAGGAGCTATCGAACAAGACGCCGATATGGTGTGCTTTATCCACCGTCCCGAATACTATAAAATAACAGAAGATGAGAAAGGCCATTCCCTGGTGGGGCTCGCTGAGATCATTATCGCTAAGCACCGTAATGGGGCCACCGGCGATGTACGTCTCCGTTTCAAGAATGAATTCGCCAAGTTCATGAATATTGACGAAGATCAGATCATCCGCGAATTTCCATCCAGTATTAATAAGCAACAAGGGGTGAGTTCGCTACCTCCCATACCGTCGGCCGGAGACAATTTTCTCACGGAAACGGATAATGCAATACCGTTTTAAGCGTATATTTTACTACTAAACACATCCAGATGTTTACAGGTGAATTGATCTCCCTTGGTGTAGCCGTATCGTGGACGATCACGG
Source organism: Tannerellaceae bacterium (assembly GCA_031555505.1). Lineage (GTDB taxonomy): Bacteria > Bacteroidota > Bacteroidia > Bacteroidales > Tannerellaceae > JAJDIA01. Next base: position 5,443 of record JAVBUH010000037.1, on the reverse strand, counting down.
CTATCTGTTTTGAATACGCCGGTCGTCGAATGGGCGCTTTGTCTCTCAATATCATCCGCTTAGGGATGGCCATCTTAATGCTTGGTGTAACGCTGTTAGTCTTTACCGGATCGTTTTTCCCCCTGCATGCCGGGGGGCAGGCCTGGTTCTGGCTCGCCATCTCGGGCTTTATCGGATATGTGCTGGGCGACTACTGCCTGTTCAATTCATACGTGTTGATCGGTTCGCGTTTCGGACAATTATTCATGACGCTGGCGCCTCCATCGGCGGCCATTGCCGGATACTTTATTCTGGGTGAAAAACTGCCGGTTAATGCCTGGGCGGGGATGTTGGTAACGATGTTCGGCATCGGTCTCTCGATCTTCAGCCGGGATACAGGGAAGGAAGACGGCAAGTCTCACAAAAGGTTTAGCCTGAAACTGCCCGTCAAAGGAGTGCTGTTGGGTATCGGAGCTGGAGTCGGGCAGGGGGTAGGCCTGGTATTCAGCAAACTGGGGATGAACCACTTTATGGAAAACGTAGATATACAGGATACAATGGCTGTCAACCTGGTGCCTTTTGCATCCACACAAATCCGTGCGATCGTAGGCCTGGCCGGATTCCTGGCCATTATATGGTATACCGGGCAATGGGCATCTCTATGGAAAGCCCTATCCAATCGAAAAGCCATGACCGGTGCTACGTTCGGCACTTTCTTTGGCCCCTTCATCGGTGTTTCCTTTTCCCTAATGGCCGTACAATACACCGAAGCAGGAATCGCATCCACACTGATGGCGCTCACTCCGATCCTGATTCTCCTTCCTTCCCGCTTCGTTTTCCGTCAGCAAATCACCACCTGGGAAGTAATCGGTTCTATCATCAGTGTGGCCGGTGTCTCCCTATTCTTTATTTGAGACGGAAATCCATCCGGTTGCTAACATGCTGGACACCAATCAGGCGGTCGTAGCGAGTGTTCATGGGTCGGTAGTAGACCATAATGTCGTATTCATTTTCGGTCTGGTAGTAGTTGCCTTCCATGATGCGGGTAGTTCCACGTTGTTCGCCACGAGGGACAAAGAGATACATATAATTGTAGTGGCCTTGTTTTAACAGGGCCGATTTTTCGTATCGGCCGGTCTCGCGGTTGTAGCCCATTTTGCTTTCTTCGTCCAATACATTATTATAAATATCACCCAGCAGGTAGATATCACCATCCTCCCGGAGATCCGATTGAAGCGAGAAATGCACCACATAGTAATCAGCTTCGGCATCGGGTTCGGAGCAACCGCTACAATTGATAAAGAAGCGCCCATTCTGATCCTGATCGTATTGGTAAGTGAGGTTGCGGCGTACCAGATCCGTCATCAGATCAACGTGATAATAGGGGTTATGGAATGAGATCGCGTCTACATGCATGCCATTGTATCGATTGCTCAGAAACTCCATACGGCGGTATTCGTTGCCAGCTTCGAAAATAAGATCGCGGTTGTGCTCATATATCACCTGATTATTGAGCAAGGTAGTAGGTTGCAGGTTAGTAACGGCATTATCGCGTCGGCCATTCTGATAAACCCACACCTTTAGGTCGGTCTGAGGATAGGTGATGGGGAAACGAGCGTAGTCTATCACAAAACTCACCTCCTGATGCGATTGGTTGGTATCAATCAGCGTGTTGCTGCTTATCCCGGCAGCAACGGCCACAAGCGGTTCGTAGACAGCGAAGCAGGCAGTGAAAAGAATCTTTCCCGGATGGTTTTCGTCGTATACCTTCACCACGTAATTGCCGGATACTTTAAACTGTATCTCATCGTTGGGCAAAAAGAAACGAAAATTGGCATACTGCGTGGTAGTAGCCATTGCATTGGCAAAATCGTCCAACGGAACACCCTGATACCCACGCATATATTCGATAGGCGAAAGAGCTGACTGTTTCCAGTCGGCATCACAATGGATGATAGAGTAGGCCAGGGGGCGGTAACCGCCGTGCAACATATCAAAATTGATTTCCACTTCCGTTTTTCCATCCAGCGGAATGATGGGATTGACCGCTGCTTTTCCATCGACACGGATCTGCAGCGACTTGACCAGCTTATCCATCACATCCGTCCGGTATGCCTGCTGGCCATAAACAGGAGCTAACACTGTGAGAAACAGAACATATAACAAGGGAAAAGCTCTCATCTTATTTGCCTTTATTTAGATACCGCAAAATTATGGAATTATTTCCTTATTTATTTTAGTTTTGTGCTTTTTAGCATGAAAAAATATGTACTTTTGCCGGATATTTTAAAATGTAACTTTTAGTTGTATCATGGCAAATGTGATAAAGATTAAAAAAGGGTTGGACATCAATCTGAAAGGCAAGGTTTCGGATGTGTTGCTGGCCGGGAAAAAGAGCGATATGTTCGCCATTATTCCGGATTCCTACAACGGCATCTATCCGAAAGTGGTAGCCAAAGCAGGTGATAAAGTCCAGGCCGGCACGGTCTTGATGATAGACAAGAACCGTCCTGAAATCAGGTTTGTTTCGCCTGTCAGTGGCGAGGTGACCGCAGTTAACCGTGGAGAAAAGCGCAAAGTGCTGAGTATCGAAGTGAAGGCCGATGGAAAAAATGATTACGTTGATTTCGGCAAAAAACAACTCTCTGCATTGAAAGGCGACGAGGTGAAGGAGACGATCCTTACCTCCGGTCTATGGCCGCTGATCAAACAGCGTCCGTACGACATGGTGGCTACTCCCGCCGATACACCCCGCGACATTTTTGTTTCCGCGTTCTATTCGGCTCCGCTGGCTCCGGATTTCAACTTCATCGTCAAAGGACAGGAAGCTGATTTCCAGGCAGGTTTGGATGCGCTGGCCAAAATGACGGCCGGTAAGGTATATGTGGGTATCCGCAAAGGAGCCGCTTATACCCCGAAAGGAGTAGAAGTGGTGGAAGTGGAAGGTCCGCACCCCGCCGGTAACGTAGGTGTACTGATCAATCAACTGAAACCGGTGAACAAAGGCGAAGTAGTGTGGACGGTGAATCCCGACGATGTGATCATCATCGGCCGCCTGTTTAACAAAGGTATTGCCGACTTTACCCGCCTGGTGGCGATCACCGGATCGGAAACCACCGAACGAGGATATATTAAAACAGTGGCCGGATGTACGATCGACAGCCTTGTATCAGGTAAGATACTGGGTAAGCAGCATGTGCGCATCATCAGCGGAAATGTGTTGACCGGGACCAAAGTAGCCACGACGGATTACCTGCGCGCTTACGACAACCAGATCACGGCCATTCCCGAAGGCGACGATGTACATGAGTTCTTCGGCTGGGCTACCCCGGGCTTCGGTAAGTACAGTACCTCACGTATGTATTTCTCCTGGCTGGCCGGCCGTAAGAAAGAGTATGTGATTGATGCCCGCGTACGCGGCGGCCATCGCGCCATGATCATGTCTAACGAATACGACAAGGTGTTCCCGATGGATATCCTTCCCGAATACCTGTTGAAAGCGATCATCGCCTTTGATATCGACAAGATGGAAAACCTGGGTATCTATGAAGTAGCCCCGGAAGATTTCGCCCTCTGCGAATTTGTGGATACGTCGAAGATCGAATTGCAGCAGATCGTGCGTAACGGCTTGGATCTGCTTTATAAGGAAATGAATTAATAACATTAAAATTAGAATACATTGAAAGCGTTAAGGAATTATCTCGACAAGATTAAGCCCACCTTCGAAGAAGGGGGTAAGCTGGCGATGTTCCGTTCTGTATTCGATGGGATCGAAACATTTTTGTTTGTTCCGAACACCACCTCGAAGACAGGCGTACATATTCATGACAGTGTGGATTCAAAGCGGACGATGACCGTTGTGATCCTCGCTTTAGTGCCGGCTTTGCTTTTCGGTATGTACAATACCGGTTATCAGCATAATCTGGCGATCGGTGCCGATCCGGGATTTTGTATGACATTTTTATTCGGTTTTCTGGCTGTATTGCCTAAAATCATCGTGTCGTACGTAGTAGGGTTAGGAATTGAATTTATTGTAGCTCAGATCAAGAAGGAAGAGATCCAGGAGGGCTTCCTGGTATCGGGTATGTTGATCCCGATGATCGTGCCCATCGATACACCGCTGTGGATGATCGCCGTAGCTACTGCATTTGCCGTTGTTTTTGCCAAGGAAGTATTCGGGGGAACCGGATATAATATATTTAATGTAGCGCTGGTAACACGCGCCTTCCTGTTCTTTGCCTATCCGGCAGCCATGTCGGGCGACTCGGTGTTTGTACGTACGGCAGATACATTCGGTATTGGTGCCGGCAATGTGGTGGATGCCTATTCAGGCGCTACGCCGCTGGGACAGATCGGTATCGCCGGTAAAGAATTGATCGGCTCGTTCCATACGGTTGACGTACTGGGTAATCCGCTGACAACCTGGGATATGTTCCTCGGTCTGATCCCGGGTTCAATCGGTGAAACCTCTGTTTTGGCTATCCTGCTCGGTGCGGTTGTGCTGATCTATACAGGTGTGGCAAGCTGGAAAACGATGGTATCCGTATTTGCCGGTGGCGCAGTCTTTGCCGCTATCTTCAACCTGATCGGAACCACGGTAGTAATGACCGTATCTCCGATCGATCACCTGTTCCTCGGCGGATTCGCGTTCGGTGCTGTGTTTATGGCAACCGACCCGGTTACTTCGGCCCGTACCGAAACCGGTAAGTATATCTATGGCTTCCTGGTAGGCGCCATGGCTATCATCATCCGCGCACTGAACCCCGGTTATCCCGAAGGCATGATGCTTGCTATCCTGTTGATGAACGTGTTTGCTCCGCTGATCGACTTCTATGTGGTAGAAGGTAACATCCAACGTCGTTTGAAAAGAGCTGTGAAGTAACTTTATAAATAGTCGAAAAGTATGAATAGAGATAGTAACGTATATACCGTAATCTACGCCTCAGTCATGGTTGTACTGGTGGCGGTAGTGCTGGCATTTACTTCAGATTCTTTAAGAAGTTTCCAGAAGAAAAACGAAGAGAACGACAAACGTCAGCAGATCCTTCGTTCGATCAATGTGAATGTTCCGGCTAATGAAGCGGAAGCGAAATATACTGAATTGATCAAGGATGCGTTCCTTGTGGACGAAAAAGGGCAGAAAATAGAAGGCGACGCCTTCGCTGCGGATGTTGTCAAATCGTTTGCCCAACACCATTACCCGGTATTTGTGGCTTCGGTTGACGGACAAACCAAATACATCATGGCCATGCAAGGCGCTGGTCTGTGGGGTCCGCTGTGGGGATATATATCTGTGAACGATGATAAGAATACCGTTTTCGGCGCCGACTTCAGCCACCAGGGTGAAACACCGGGGCTGGGAGCCGAAATCGTGTTTCCTGCATTCAGCCACCAATTCGTTGGCAAGAAGCTCTTTATGAACAACGAATTCAAATCCATTGCCGTGGTGAAGCCGGGCAAGAGT
>JAVBUH010000047.1:0-62723 GCA_031555505.1 Tannerellaceae bacterium | reverse complement strand
ATTTTTGTATACATATTAAGACGCACGCCCGGATCGTTCCGCGCGTGCGTCGCACTTTTATAAATACGGCCAAATAAATGATAGGAATACCCTTTTCAATGATAGTATTACCACTGTTAATATATGTTTACAAAATAAGCCGGAAGTAAGCCTGGAAAGGAATGATAGATATACCACCGTATGATAGTTTTACCACCGTATGCATTTCTATCACACCGGAATGATAGAAATACCACCTACAAAAAAGCATATTTCAGACAAATCTGAAAAGCGATCGCATCTATGGACAAATACACATTGGATTCCTCTATCAAATAATAAGAAAATACTTGGCAGTTTCGGAAAGTCTTATTTCCTTTGGCTACAAGAAACGGCACCACCCCTCATCATTAGAAATAGCAAAAGATAACACAGTACAATAGTGATGAAAACATTCTTCAAATTTTAAATCATACACTTATGAAAACATCCATTCTTTGGCTTAGCCTTTGCCTGTTGGCACTGCCTGGCTGTTCAAACAAAAAGCAGCCGGGAGAAACACATGTAGACCAGACACCCCTTACCATCATCTTCGAAACAGATATGGGGAACGACGTAGACGATGCCCTGGCATTAGACATGCTCTACAAATATGTTGAGGCAGGACGTGTCAACCTGTTGGCCTTATCGACCAACAAGAAGAGCGAATGCTCGGCCGGTTACCTGGACATTATGAATACCTGGTATGGACATACAGACATTCCCATTGCCGTGGGGGTGGGTTGTGTGGAAGGCGACAACCAGGACCGTTTTGTTCGCGCTGCCTGCGAATTACAACAAGACGGTAAGCCCGCCTTTGCACGAACGATCAGTGCATACAGCCAATTCCCGAAATCAGTACCACTATATCGTCAATTACTGGCTACACAGCCGGATGCTTCGGTAGTGATCGTGTCGGTTGGATTCTCGACCAACCTGGCCCAATTGCTCGACTCGCCGGCCGACCACTATTCGCCGCTCACCGGAAAAGAATTAGTAGCACAGAAAGTCATATTACTTTCCACCATGATGGGCAACTTTGAAGACCCCAACTTTAAAGAATTCAATGTGAAGTGCGACATACCCGCCGCACAGAAAGTGATCAATGAATGGCCTACAGAGATTGTGGCATCACCCTTCGAAGTAGGAAACGCCATCCTGTATCCGGCTTCCAGTATTGAGAATGATTTCACATGGGTTGCCCCCCACCCGCTGGTTGTGGGCTACATCAATTATTTACAAATGCCTTACGACCGTCAAACATGGGATCTTACATCCGTGCTCTGTGTTGTGGAAAAAGAATTGAATTTTTTTGGCTCATCTGCTAAAGGCACGATTACGATTACCGACGACGCAATCACTCATTTTACCCCTGATCCGGCGGGAAAGCATAGCTATCTGAGCGTCACGCCGGAACAGGCAGCCCGCGTGCGGCAGTACTTCATCGACCTCATCACACAACGCCCGGTACGGTATAACGGGAAATAAATACAGCAGACGGCTTTTACGTTAGAGGGCGAACCGCACCACTTGTTCGTCGCTGTTTTGATCGAGCGCCAGTATATACCCGGCAGCCTCGTCTACAAAGATGCCGGTTACCGCATGGTCGAGGGTGTAATGGCAAAGGGGCTCGCCCTCAAGGCTGAACACATAAATAGACCGTCCGCCACTTTCGGGTTTGATTCCGGAAGCGCGCTGCTTGATGTAGTCGTCCATTTTAAATCCGCTAAATACGGCATAGATCCGGTTGCCTGCAACCTGCACATCATGAAAACCCCGAATACCATTCGGTATGGCATATCCGCCAGCCAATTGATAGGTAGGATACGCATTCGGGCCGGTTAGCACCTTCACAGAACCATCGGCAAGGTTGTAGACCTCAATCACTTCGCCCAGTTGGGTGGCCATCACCAAGGTAGTGCATGCACTATCACAGGCCAAGAAACTACGCCAGGCTTGCGCTAATGCAGAAGTACCCTGATCTTCCGACGCAACAGGGATACGTCCATGAGCCGAGAGAGGATGGCCTGTATAGTCGGCACGATGGTAGCGATGCTTACCTGTATAATCAGGTAGGAGCATGCAGGTATCCAGCACCAAAAAATCAAGCGTGCGGATGAAGCTTTTCCGGTTAAGGGAGATTTGCTCCACGCGCCGGGGTGTATATGTATCGGGTGTTAGTTGCCAACGGACTACTTCCATTTTGTTGGCATCCAGTGTCCAGATGGAATCGAGAGAAACAAAACGGATATTATCCGGCGAAAGCACATCTTCAGGCCCTTCGCCTAAACGCCCAAACGAAGCCAGGTGTTTTCCTCCGGGATAGGTAAAGGCGTGATAGGCATCATCGGCATTATGCAAATCCATTATCAACAAAATACCATCCTTGACCGCTAACCGAAATGGATAGCGGAACAAGGATGTATCCAACGGTACACTTTCCCCACGTAAAGCACTGCAGGTTTTGAATGCAGTATAAAGGTGTTCATGTGGCGATGGCTTTTCCGTGCAGGAAAGTGCGCATACTATGCATCCCGTTATTACCCATAAGAGGAACCGTTGTTTCATTTCACCTAAAAACTTAACCTCATTTACTAATCTTGCGAATGTATCGTCAATCAGCAAGGATTTCCAAACAAAAAATCCTTACATCTTTCATGTATTTTATATTTGTCTGATATTAAGCAATATACAAATGTTAGAAAAAGAAAACCGAAAGAAGACAACTATTAATAAACTACTAATAGTTGACAAATGATACCTTCAATATCAAGATGCACACCCCCCAATAAGCGTAAAAAAGCAGGATGCAGGGTGTATCTTCATACTAAAAGATTAGCGGCCCATTCCAACCCATTCGGCATAAGTCCCATCAGGACAATCCTGCTCGCCATCACCAACGCATAGATAGACAGGAGCATTACCTAATGCATCCACATTTTCTAATACAAGGCTTTTTACTTCCTTATTCGGCAAGAAACTATAGGCGGCTGATAACGCGACACAGACCAAGCCTAACATTACCAATTTAACTCTTGATTTCATGATATTTTTATTTACATTTGTACAGCAAAGGAAGGAAGAAAACAGGCTAAAACAAATATTTGCCCCTACAAATGTATGACCATATCAGGATTTGCGCATAACACTACATATCAACAAATTAGAACTATTAAATAATTATATATTAGATGCTTTGTGAATACAATAAGACACAATCTCACACAAACAATACCCTCCTTAATCCGTGATATCCCGTTAACGGCGATCACGCTATGCTGCGGATTAGCTCTTTTGCTCGTTGCGCATATCATCATTTATTGGGGTCAGCATCTCGGCTCACAAAAAGAGATACAGGCACTCTTTAAGGAAACCATCTCCATAGACATGACAAACCAGGCAAATCAATCCTCTGCGTCCATGCGTCTTGGCTATGCAACAGAACCAAAAATTGGAAAGATGACTATAAACCATAAAGATTCTGTAAATTTCAATAACCTATCCATCGACACCCGATTGCAGAAACTACTCCAAACATACATCCTCCAAAAGAACCCTCCCAATGCCTACAGATTGGATTCGCTCTTCCAGGTAACCCTTTCTAAAGAGCGGATTGGTGCTGAAACAGCCATCCGGTATATAAACAACAAAACCCAGGCAGTAGTAGACAGCCGCCCCAACGCCAAGCTTTACACCTCAACATACGCATTGGAAGATATTAACTTAGGTGTACAGGAAGAAGTAACCATCCAGGCATTTGTTAAAATACCTCCGCAATACATTATACAAAGAGGTAAATGGGTGTTTCTTATTGCCACTTTGTCAATCGCATGTGTGACCATCCTGCTGCTGATCGCGGTAAGTGTACAGCAAAAAGCACAGACAGTGATAGATCCGGCAACCGGCTTTTGTGAGTTGAGCAAGCGATACCGGTTTGATAGGGAGAATGCGGTTTTATATGATATGGAGAACCCCGTTGGCATGTCGCACCAATCGGCCCGATTGCTTCAGCTGTTTATCAATTCGCCAAACTATTATCTGGATCACGAGTTCATGGAAGTTACCCTTTGGGGAAGTACACAATTACAATCCAACCGGCGTGAACAAGCGATAGCCCGCTTGCGGAAATCGTTAGAAAAGAAGCCGGCTTTACATATAATTAATGCCTGGGGCAACGGCTATCAACTGGTAGTAGGCCCCTGGTGGAATGCCAAACGAGTTGAACAGCTTTTCAGGCATATATCCAGATCCTTTATAAAACATTGATGTACCCATCAATCCATACAGCATACATAACAACCGCAAATTCCCGCCCTATCATATCATGCTCACATTTGCTCCGCTTTGAAAGCGTACATCATCAAGTCTGTATCTGCCCCGATTGGCAACTTTTGACATATCCTGCAATCGCCACAAAAAAGATAATAACGATCCAAAACGATCGTCATAATATTTGTTTAGGAACATCATAATCTTCGTTTTGGGTCATTATGATCTTTTTTCCGGGAGACGATGGTGATTTTGAAGGCCAATCCGGCTGATTGAAAACCGGACACTCCGCCGACAGTATCTACGCACACGCCTCATCTGATTGAGGCCTGCGCCTCACCTCGTCGAGGCGCAGGCCTCAGGGTAGGTGAAGCGCAGGCCTCGTGGAAGTGAGGCGCAGGCCTCGTTTGAGCAAGGCCAGCATCTGGTCATTTCGTCGGCAGGAACAGCGCTAAAACCTACCTTGCAGTGAACATCCATCTGCTATAACTTCTTATACGAAAATTGCCTTCACCCTGTCACTTTCTGCAGGTGGTCAATGAGTTACGGTGACAGCAGAGGCTGTTTTTCTATCCTGCTGTCACTCTCCTGTCACCCTATTATGTCAACCTATTTCAGGACGAGACAGTGACAGTAAAAGTGACAGAACAACTGCTGCTTGAAGCTTCCTGTCACCCTAAGTCGCTGACTGACTGAAGAAAGTGAAAGGGTGATAGCAGATTCTCCCACAAGAATCTTATGAGCCATAAACAGGCAGTGCTAATCATCAAATAGGGTTGACTTTGAAAGCAGGCGGTGTTTCAGATAGGGTTGCAATTAAATATACCGCCGTGTCCATAGCAACAATACCGCGTCAGCGGTATATTGTTCGTAGCCAGGGGTGCAGGCGAAGCCAAGCCCCTGGCTACGAACACGATACCCCTGATGGGGTATTCACACACGCTATGGTACCTATTGAATATTCAAATATGTCGGGTTTTGAAACAGGCTCACTTCCATATCTTGTTGAGGTTACATACGAATATTACTGGGAATAGATGGTATTGAATTTGCGAATTGATATCTATTTGCATAAGTAATACGCGTAATTTGCTGATGATTAAAAACTTAAAAATATACATAGATACAAGAAATTGCATGTAACAGATACAGATCAGTGGGTTATGCATGACAAATGATAGGCACAAACACAAAAGAAAAAAAGCAAGCGATACATCACGTACAACTTGCCGACAATAATAATAATTCAAATTCAGTGAACGGTGCCGGACTCGAACCGGCGACCCCTGCCCTGTCAAGGCAATGCTCTGAACCAACTGAGCTAACCATTCCGATCACACAAAGGTATAATAAGATTTGTAAGTAGCGGCATAGCGAAGCCAAAAGATGTATTTTTTTTAGACACATCTTCTATCAAGAAAAGCCTGCGATATCATTCTCCCCCTTGAGGGGCTGGCTCAGCCTGTGCCGCACGTTCGCGTTGGCGTTTCTCCCGGTCCTGCCGCAACAGTTCTTCATGCTCTTCGCGGGTGGGGGCACGGTCGGGAATCTGGTTGAGGAGTTGGCGCAAGTCCATGATATGGAGGGTGCTCTTCTTGCCATCGGGGGCAAGAAGCGGTTCTTCGGTAACATTGCGGAAAAACATGTCTTCGTACAAAGAGGTAAGAAAAGGATGGTAGTGATACATATACTTAGGGCTACTGCCATTTTTCAACCGGGTATTAATATAGAGCAGGGTGAGATAAAGGCCGCGTTGCCGGCTGTCGGGCGAGGGATAATCAGTCACCTTTGCCGGAGGTGATGCCAGATTAGAGAGCGCCATCAGGTAATCGCCCCGGTCTGTCTGTTGCCACATTTGATAGTAGAGGCGGATAGCATCCTGGGTGCGTCCGTCTCGGCGGTAGGTTTCGGCACGCGACTGGTCGAGCAGCGTAGTGAGCGTTTCGCTGGGTTTCATCAGTTGCTCGGCCTGGTCGAACAACTCGTATGCCCGTTTACGATCGTATGTACGCCCCAGGGCAGCGCCAAGCAGAATGTTGGTATCCACCGAAGTAGTGTCCATGGCGTATGCCCGTGTGAGTGGCTGGATAGCATCCATATACATGCCGGCGTAGTATTTTGAACTGCCGCCGTACTTGAGAGTCAGGTAGGTAGAATCGCCTTCGGCCAGCAAAGCGGTATAGACAGAATCGGCTTCGGCAAAGCGGCGGCTCATATAGTAACCCATTGCCTTGTCGCGGCGAAGCAGTATATGGTTGGGGTTATAGGTGAGGGCTGTATCGCACACGATCAGGGCCTCGTCTACAAACGGCCGGTCATAACTACCGATACGGAGCATGGTATTGATCAGGGAGTGTGCCAAAAGGGCGTTCTCCCGGTTGCCGTTATAGGCCAGAAAGTAAGCCATATAGGCTTTCGTGGCATTTTCCATGGCCAGGTGGATATCGCCCAAGTTCCGGAGGATAGACGTGTGGCCGGGATACTGCGCCAGGAGGGCATCGTAACGATTGAGCGCCTGGTCGTAGTCGCCAACCTGCTGGTACAGGCGGGCCAACTGGTAATTGGCATAGAAATCGGATGAATCACTTTCCAGGACACGGCTATAGAACCGTTCGGCGTCGGCCGACCGGCCGAGATTAATAGCCGTGCGGGCCAAGGTATTGAGCAGGTCGGTCTGCGTAGAGTCGAGCGCGAAACAAAGCTGGAAGTAGCGGTACGCTGCGCGATAGTCGAGGAGGCCATCGTAAGCCTGCCCAATGGCATACAGGGTGGTATAGTTGGCAGAATCGGCAGCCGTGAGCTGACCTGCCTGTTCTATCACAGCCGCAAACTGCTTGCGGTTCACTAATTGCTGCCAATCCTTCTCCTGCCCTCGGGCGGCCAGTGCAACCAGGCAGCCCAGGGAAACAAGTAAAATAGTACGTTTCATATCTGGTTGTTTGTTGTGATTAAGCTATTCAAGTTTAAATTGAACAGGCAAGGTGTATTTTACACGTACCGTCTGTCCGTTTTTCTTTCCCGGCTTCCAATTGGGCATGGAGGAAACGACACGGAGGGCTTCCTGGTCGAGCAGTGTATCTACCCCGCGTATTACTTCTGCATCCGAGATGGAACCGTCGCGATTCACCACAAAGGTACAAATCACCCGTCCCTTTAGCCGCTGCCTGACGGCGTCGGCCGGATAACGGATGTTTTTAGACAGGAAGCGGAACAGTTCATTGTCTCCTCCAGGATAAGCCGGCATCACATCCACAACGGTATAAATGTGGTGTGCATCTTCTGCTTCCTGTTCCAGCCCTACAGCCGTTCCGTCACTCGCAACGGCCGTTCCGGAGGAAGAAGCATCTCCGGCAAGCCGGAACTGAATAGGTAATGTATATTTAACCGATACGGTTTGTCCGCGCTGACGGCCAGGTTCCCACAACGGCATGGATTTAACTACACGAATGGCTTCTTTGTCCAAGCTTTCGTGCACGCTGCGAACCACGTTGACATCATTTATCGTACCATCTTCAGACACGATAAAGGCACAGATCACCCGTCCTTCTATCCCCTGTGCCTGTGCTTCTACCGGATATTTAACCGTCTGATTGAGGTAGCGGAACAATTCCGCGTCTCCGCCGGGGTAACGCGGCATACTTTCAACCACCGTGAAAATGGGCTTCGCCGACTGCGCCTCACTGCCGGATACATGCGCTTGCGGAGTCTTTTCAGCCGGAGCGGCTTTTGTATCCCCCACGGGTGGGGAAACCGGTTCAGGCAATGGTTGCATGGCACTATCTGCAGGGGGAGAACCAGACGGCAACACGGTAGCTTGCTGTATCGCCGACTGCTGTGGTGCCGTGGCAGCCGTATCGGCTTTTCCGGGCAGGAAACTGGCCATCCGCGCCAGTGCGCCTACATTATTAAGTATCATCAGGGCAGCAGCCAGGGGCACGACGAACAGGTATTTGGTGCGGCCAAATCCATGTGTCCGCTTCTTGTTCATCATCCGGATACGGTTCTTGATGTGAAGCACGTTGAAACTGTTGTACAGTCCGGATGCTTCAGGATGGTGGTGCGCCAGGCCGAGGAGGTGGTACTGGTAGTTACGGCTGTCGTAGCCCGATTCGATCACCCGGTTGTCGGCCAGGTATTCCAGGTTGTGCCGTACCTCCCGCTTCAGTAGCCATACAAAGGGGTTGAACCAGCAACCGATGCAGATCAGTTCGCTTAGCACCACATCTACCGAATGCCATTGCGAGACATGGGTACGTTCGTGCGTCAGTATCTCGTCTATCTCCTTTTCATCATGGCTACCGGGATACAGGAAAATATACCGGAAGAAAGAGAACGGCCCCGCCGGCTTTGGTAAGGCGTGAACCCGTATGCCATGCAACTCCATGTGCCGGCTTTGGCGTGCCAGCCACAGGATACTACCCAGGCGGACGAAGAAGCGAAGCAGTAACAGTGCGATTATACCGATATAAAGGATGCTTATACCGGCATGTACCAGGGTGGTCCAGTTGACCGAGGCCGGATGAACCGCCTGCACGGAGATTTCGGGCAGGATAATAGCGGCATAGACATTGACCATCCCAACGATCGGTTCTTGTTCTTTGATCCATTCCTGTATGTTCAACAACGGATACACAAAGGCTACCACGAAGAAAACCAGCAGGATCATTCTTCTCAGTTTGAAGAATGTATCCTTATAAAAACACAGGCGATAGAAGGCATAAAAGAGTGCAATGGCTGCATTCGCCTTCAGGAAGTAGGCAAATTCCGGATTCATGGTATGTCAACTAAAGGACTATTCCTTACCTGTCTCAATGAGATGGATGATCTCTTTCAGATCATCTGCCGAGAGTTTTTCTTCCTTGGCAAAGAAAGAAACCATTTCCTTGTAGGAATTGGCGAAGTAGTTGGTCACGACCCCGTTCATGAACTCGCTCTTATAGTCGCACTGCGCAATCTTCGGGGTATAGTTGTATGTATTTCCGATGCGGTGGGCTTTGACGTATTTCTTCCGTTCCAGGTTCTTCACCACGGAAGCCAACGTCGTATAGGGCGGCTTCGGCTCGGGGAAGGTAGCCAGGATATCCTTGATGTAGCAAGGAGCGGTCTGCCAGATCCGGAGCATTACGTCTTCTTCTTGGATAGTTAACTTTTCCATTGTACTAATCTGTATTGATAACTTCACAAATCTACGACGCTATCGTAAACAAACCACGCAAAACAAGTTAAAACAAGTTAATGCGCTGTTGTTTTTTTACTTTTTCCGGATTTTAAACCGGCTGATACCGTTGTCGGTACGAACAGTTAGCAGATAGATACCGACAGGCAGATCGGCAACGGAAAGTGTGAGCTGCGTCTCCCCGGAAGCGGGTCGGAATGTTTTAAGCAACTGCCCTGAAAGGTCGAACAGGCGCACGTCGCGCCAGGTAAGAGGTGCATCAGCCCGGAGAACGATCTCGGCATACACATCCGAAGCGGCAAGGGTTACCGATTGTACAACCTGTGGCGTCTCATTGCTTACCAGACTAACACCCACCGGCAATTCCGTCACGGCTCCGGGCACGCCCTTTACCTTGATCCAGTGCTTGGCGTCGAGGCTGTACATCACCTGGATCACATCACCTTCGGCTACGGAGGAAGTAATAGTATAGGTATCACCTTCAAGATCGGCCAGCGCCATACCCCTGTCTAACTCCCACAACGTAAGGTCTTCAAGCACTTCTTTCAGGTTACCCGTACTATCGGCCAGGCAAACGCTGAAATAGCCCGTAAATTCACGGAAGCCAAAATCGGCCAAAAGAGAACTGTAGAGCGAAAAAGGCTTACCGGCCGTAATGATCGGATCATCGGTACGAAGTCCCAGGAAAGGGAGTTGTTCATGATAGTAGAAATGGAATTCGTAGCGGGGCTGCGAACCCTCGACAGGCTTCTGCAAACCGATCAGGGCAGACTGGTCGTATGTATAACCCTTTCCGGTAGGATTGTTCGGATCGAGGCCGGTCAGACGGAAATAGCCATTCCCTTGTCCGCTCCATCCCCAGTTCACGTGGTAATAATCGGCCGAACTATATCCGTCGAGAATAAACTGATGTCCCTCGTTCAGGGCCGTGACACCGGCATAGAACAGCGGACGTCCGGCATCGAGTTCGCTTTGCAACAGCGTATGCCATTCCGCAGAGGAATACAGGTCACGACTGGCCAGATAGCAACCGGTATCGTAGCCGAAGTTATTCAGTAAGGTATAATATGCTTCGTGGGTATAGGCCGCACTGGATAAGACATCGAAATCCGTATAACAGGCAGCAGCGGCATGAAGCATGAGGCGGGCCACTTCGGCGCCCTGCTCATCACTCCATTTCCGGCCGCCTCCAGCCGAACTGAGGTAGGCCGGGAGCATATTTCCCCAGGTATAGGTATCGCCCAGGGAGACGCTGACAGGAATTTTTCGTGTTTCGGTCAGGTAATTGAAACTACCCGTCCCTTTAGCCGGCCACTGGTGATAACGCATGACGATAGCCATGGCGGTGGCCACACAGCCGGTATAGGTAGTTGTCCCCATATAAGTAGGGCAAAGATCGTTGTATGGAGCAAGTTGGTTCCAGGTTGCTGTTGTGAGTGATGCCCGGAGGACAGGCGCCTGTAAGGTACCGTCGAGCACCTGCAGCCAGGCCTCCCGGATTTCCGGCATACACTGATAACCGGAAGCGATGGATGCTGCAATCTCGGCCTCGTAACAAGAGAGCCAGTAAGTAAGGTTTCCGGGCATACCTTCGGCCGCAAACAGGCCTGTGTCTGCATAGCCCAATACGGGATATACCTGATCGTCACCGGCCACGATCACAAAGCCATTGCCCTCACCGATATTATATATGTAAAACAGGGGATAACCAGCCGCACGCATTCCGCCCCCGTGGCTTCCATCGCCGGCCGTATAGACCAACTGCACATCCTGCGCACTACGCAATGTGGAAAGAGAAGCCGCAAAATGTAAAGCGGCCTGGCGGGCAACAGGTTGTTCCACTTCAGCGGCAGACAAGGAAGCAGCAACCAACAAAACAAAGGCAAGAACGGACGTTTTCTTCATCTTCATATAATTTTAAGGCGTTATAATATACACTAATCACAATTCAATCCAACACACAAACATAGCTATATTTTTCCGGATTGAACGCAGTTAACACCAAACAATTACCTTAAAAATGTCAGCATATCATACGCCCGAATGACGGAAAACGTTCCTTTGTATTGCATGATCGGCATTATCTTTTTCTAATGAACAAACGTGATTCGTTCAACAGAATTTGGGTAAATCCGATTAGTAAGCGTTATCTTTGCGATGACAAATCTAAACGGGCAACAACAACTCTAAATCGGATTCAACCATGTTGACACGGAAAACCAACCTGCTTATCTTTTGCCTCTTGTGTGTGTTTTCGGGGCTTGCTTCCGGGAACAACGCATCCAACTACTATTTCACCCGGATAGATGGCGAATCGGGTCTGTCGCAGAATAATGTGAAGGCTATTTATCAGGATAGCTGGGGGTTTATGTGGTTTGGTACACGGAACAGGCTTAACCGTTACGATGGTAAGTCGGTGAAGGTGTTTGATTGTTATGATGCGGCGCTGGAACAGGGTAACAACAACATTGGGGCGCTGGCCGAAGACCGGTTGCGGCGGTTGTGGGTGGGGACGGATAAGGGGGTTTTCTGCTTTGATCCGTTGACGGAAACATTCGCTTTCTTCGGCGATTCTACAGCTACCGGTGTACGGATGCAGGACTGGGTAGCGGATATCCAGTGTGACCGCCGGGGTAATATCTGGACGGTGATCCCGAACCAGGGGCTTTTCCGCTACGACCAGCACAGGAGGCAGCTGTCTGTCTATCAGTTGGGTGAGGCAAACCTGCCTAACCGGGGCAATGCACAATCTATTTGTGTGGATGAGAACGATGATGTATGGGTGGGTACCAACGGCGGGGGCATCCATGGCTACCACCCGGAGACCGACTCGTTTGTGCAATACCTGGGCGATGGGCATGGCGATTCGCTGGCGGGTGAGAATATCTATACCCTTTGCAGCTATGGCGACGAACTGGTGGTGGGCATCCACGAAGGTAAGCTCAGGAAGTGGGACAAGAAGAAGCATACGCTGAGGGACATCGATGCGCCGCAAGTGCATTATCAGATTATCCGCGATGTGAAAAGCTACGGCAGCAAGATATGGGTGGGCACGCAGGCAGGGCTTTTCGTGGTAGACGAGTTCAACAATGCGGTGGACTGGATCCATGAGGAGCCGATGCTGGAGCATGCACTCTCCGACAACCGTGTGGAAAAGATCTACCGTGACCGGGAGAAGGGTATCTGGGTGGGTACAAACTTCGGGGGAGCCAATTACCTGTCGGACCGGAGTATGCGGTTTGAGCAGTATGTGCCTCTTACCGATCCGTATTCGATCAGTAGCCGTCGCGTGCGGGAGATAAAGGAAGATGCCGCCCATCGGCTTTGGATCGGTACGGAAGATGGGGGGCTGAATCTGTTTGATCCGGCAAGAAATGCCTTTCAGCGGGTGGGCGATCATACGGGTTTTCCGTTGTACAGCAAGAACGTACTCGATGTGATGGTGATGGATGACGAGGTGTGGGTGGGCTTTTTCAAGAATGGGCTGGACGTGATTTCTTTGCCTTCCTTCCGTACCACACACTATACACAGGAGATGCTTGGCCTTGACGAGGGGAGTATCTATGCACTCTACCAGGATAGCCGGGGTACGGTGTGGCTCGGGAATGCATGGGGGGTGTATACGGGCGACAAGCGTACCCGAAAGTTTACCCGCATGGATGCGTTTGGGTTGAGTTATGTGTATGATATCCACGAAGATTCAACAGGCGATATCTGGGTGGCGACGATGGGAAACGGGATCTTCCGGTATAACCGGGAGACAGGACGGGCGGTGCATTACCTGCATCGCCCGGATGATCCGGCTTCGCTCAGTTCCAACTCGGTGACCGATGTGATGGAGGATAAGGCGGGCAACCTGTGGCTGTCGACAGACCGGGGTGGGATCTGCCGGTATAATCGTGCGGAGGATACGTTTACTTCTTTTTCGATCGCACAGGGTTTGCCTGATGATGTGGCCTACCGCATCGTGGAAGACCGGAACGGCAACCTCTGGTTCGGTACCAACAACGGGCTGGTACGGTTTAATCCCAGCACATACGATGTGCGTATCTTCACTACCCGCGACGGGCTACCGGGTAACCAGTTCAATTATAAGGCGGCTCTGGCTGCTTCATCGGGTCTCTTTTATTTCGGGAGTCTGTATGGGTTGATCGCTTTCGATCCGTATGAAGCGGCGACGAACGAGTTTGTGCCTCCGGTGTTTATTACCCAGTTTACGTTGTTTAACCGTCCGGTTGACCTGCATGCCAAGGATTCTCCGTTGAAACAGAGTATTGTCCATACGAAGCGTATTGTGTTGAATTATGACCAGTCGAATATCGGGTTCGATTTTGTGGCTTTGAGCTACACGGCTCCCCTGGCCAACGACTATGCCTATAAGATGGAAGGAATTGACTATGACTGGACATACACGACCGATAATCAGAGTGCTTCCTACGCCAAGCTCCCTCCGGGGAATTATACCTTCCGGGTAAAGGGTTCTAACAACGACGGGGTATGGAATGAGACGGGAACGGCCATTGAGATAGAGATATTGCCACCCTGGTGGGATAGTAAAGCGGCCTGGCTGGTGTACTGCCTGTTGGTGGCAGGGGCTGCTTATGGGTGGTTCTGTTGGTATCGCCGCCGTAACGAGCGGCGGAATGCCGAACGGCAACGCTTGTTCGAAGCCGGAAAGGAACGGGAACTGTACCATGCCAAGCTGGAGTTCTTTACAGCGATTGCCCATGAAGTGCGGACGCCGCTCACGCTGATCAACGGTCCGCTCGAAACGTTACGCGAAATGGATCTTCCCGATCCGGAAGTGCGGAAGAACCTACAGCTTATGGGGGTCAATACCAACCGCCTGCTGGGTTTTATCAACCAGTTGCTGGACTTCAGGAAGGTGGAGAGCAACAAGCTTTCGCTCACGTTAGCGCGTGAGAATATGGCGGCTATCCTGCGCGAGATTACCCTGGAATTTGAGCCTGTGGTGAAGCTACAGGGGAAGAAGGTTTCCCTTGTATTGCCTCCCGATCCGGTAGTTGCATCGATAGACAAGGTGGAATTCGGTAAGATACTCACTAACCTGTACTCCAATGCGCTGAAATATTCCCGGCAAACCATCGGGGTAACCCTGGATGTGCAACCGGCGACCTTTACCATCACGGTCTGCAATGACGGGGAGTTGATTCCGGACGATCAGCGGGAAAAGATCTTTGAGCCTTTCTATCAATTGAAGAAGGATAAGCGTACGGCATCGAGTTCGGGGATAGGGCTTTCACTGGTACGCTCACTCACGGAATTACATAACGGACGTATCCATGTGCAGACGGCTGGCGGGATGAACTGTTTCATATTGGAGTTCCCATTGGCCGGCGACGGTGTTCCGGTGATGGAGGAAACGCCTATTGTGTTGACCGAAAGGGCGGAAGAACCACCCATATTCGTATTCGAACCGGGACAAGGGCATGAAACGTATGAGACAGTGCTTGTGGTAGAAGATAATGCAGATATGCTGGCATTCATCGTGGACCAGTTGCAGAAGTGGTTCACTGTGGAGCAAGCCGCTTCGGGCGAAGAGGGGTTGCGGGTGCTGGGTCAAAAGCGGGTCGATATCATCGTGAGCGACGTGATGATGCCTGGCATGGACGGTTTCGAATTTTGCAACCGGGTGAAGGAAGACCTGGAGTACAGCCATATACCGGTAGTGCTGCTGACGGCCAAAAACGACCTGGCCAGCAAGATAAAAGGCCTCGAAACGGGAGCCGAAGCGTATGTGGAGAAGCCCTTCTCATCGCATTACCTGGTGATGCAACTCACCACGCTGCTCAACAACCGCCGCCGCGAACGGGAGGCTTTCCTGCAAAAGCCTTTTATCCCTGTACAGCAGATGGGGATGAACAAGGGCGACGAGCGGTTCATGAACCGGATTATCGCCATCATTCATGAACATATTGCCGATGCGTCGTTCAATGTGGAGAAGTTGGCCGAGATCACCGGTATGAGCCGCTCCAGCCTGCACCGGAAGATCAGGGGGCTGCTGGAACTGCCTCCCAACGACTTTATCCGTCTCATCCGCCTCAAGCGGGCGGCAGAGATCATCCAGGAAGGGGATGCACGCGTGGGGGAGGTTTGTTATCAGGTGGGGATCAATTCACCATCATATTTTATCAAACTTTTCCAGAAGCAGTTTGGGATGACGCCCAAGGACTTTGAGAAGCATCACCGGGTGGATAATGCCGGATCGGGAGGCAACGAAGTGAAATAAGCCGTATATTTGCACGTCAATTGAAAGGAAAGAACATTGAACGAGAAGGAATTTGAGATTATGTCGCCCGTCGGTTCGTACGAATCGCTGATGGCGGCCATACAGGGCGGAGCCGATTCGGTGTACTTCGGGATCGAAGGGCTGAATATGCGCTCGCGCTCGTCGCATAACTTCACGGTAGACGATCTGCGGCAGATCGTGGCTATTTGCCGCGAACACGGTATCAAGAGCTACCTTACCGTAAACACGGTGATCTACGGTGAAGACCTGGCGCTGATGCGCTCCATTATCGATGCGGCCAAAGACGCGGAACTGTCAGCCATCATCGCTGCCGATGTGGCGGCCATGGAGTATGCCAACCGGATCGGGCAGGAAGTGCATCTGTCTACCCAACTGAATATATCGAATGTCGAAGCGCTGCGGTTTTACGCCCGCTACGCCGACGTGGTAGTGCTGGCCCGTGAACTGAACCTGACGCAGGTGAAGGAAATATACGACCAGATCATTGCCCAGGATATCCGCGGCCCACGGGGCGCACTGATCCGCATCGAGATGTTTGCACATGGCGCCCTGTGCATGGCGGTATCGGGTAAATGCTACCTCAGCCTGCATGAGATGAACGCCTCGGCCAACCGTGGCGCCTGTATGCAGATCTGCCGGCGCGGATACACCGTGAAAGATAAGGATAGCGAGATTGAACTGGATATCGAGAACCAGTACATCATGTCGCCTAAAGACCTGAAGACCATCCATTTCATGAACAAGATGATGGACTCCGGCGTGCGTGTGTTCAAGATCGAAGGACGCGCCCGCGGGCCGGAATATGTGCGCATCGTGACCGAATGTTACAAAAAGGCCATCCGTGCCTACTGTAGCGGCAACTTTACCGAAGACCGGATCGAGGGATGGAACAAGCGACTGGCAAGTGTCTTCAACCGTGGATTCTGGGACGGTTATTACCTGGGGCAACGTCTTGGGGAATGGAGCCACCAGTACGGCTCGGGCGCCACGAAGAAGAAGGTCTATGTAGCCAAAGGGATCAAGTATTTTAGCGGACTGGGCGTGGCTGAGTTCGAGATGGAATCAGGAACTCTGGCCGTGGGCGATGAGATCCTGATCACAGGCACCACCACCGGGGCTTTGATGCAGACCATCGATGAGATCCGCGTAGAGTTGAAACCGGTATCCGAGACAAGGAAAGGTGAACGCTTCTCTTTCCGCACCATCGACAAGGTCAGGCCTTCCGACCGGCTGTATAAATTAGTACCCACCCAGAAAAATGAATCAATTGAATGAAAGAGCATCTGTTTGCACTGGCCATGAAAGTGCGCGACTATGAATGCGACCTGCAAGGCGTAGTGAATAACTCCAACTACCAGCATTATATGGAGCATACACGGCATGAATTCCTGGAATCGCTCGGCGAGAACTTCGGGGCGATGCACGAGAAAGGGGTGGATGCATTCGTGGCGCGGGTGGATATCCAGTTCAAGGTCTCTCTCCGGAGCGGAGACAGTTTTATCTCGGGGCTCGAAGTGCACAAGGAAGGGCCTAAGCTGGTGTTCGACCAGTTTATCTACCGGCAGTCAGACGGTGTACTGGCCGCCAAAGGAAGAGTGGAGACCGTGGTGGTGGAACAAGGCCGGCTCACTCGGGGAGCGTATTTTGACGGTGTACTGAAAAAGATCGCGGCCCGGTAAAGAGTCTCTTGCTGAACAAACAATGTGTTAACTAAAATATGACTACGAGAAAAGCAACCATTTATCAGATTGGACTTACCCGGATCAACGGGGTGGGAGATGTATTGGCACGCCAGCTGTTAGAATCATTTGGTGAGGCAGAGGCTGTGTTTACAGAGAAAAGCCGGTTACTGGAAAAAGTGCCCGGTATCGGGCAAATGCTGGCGGCCGGGATCAGGCGACCGGAAGTATTGCAACAGGCGGAGAAGGAACTTGCTTTTATAGAGAAGAATCAGATCAGTTGCTATTTTCTGACGGATATGGACTATCCGGCACGATTGCGGGAATGCCCGGATGCCCCTGTGCTCTTCTATTTTAAAGGAGATACCAACCTGAATGCAAAACGTGTTGTAAGCATAGTGGGAACCCGGAATGCCACAGACTATGGACGGATGTTGACTGCCACCTTCCTGAAAGAGCTGGCAACCGCCATTCCGGATATCCTGATTGTCAGCGGCCTGGCCTATGGCATCGACATACAGGCTCACCGGGCTGCCTTGCAGGAAGGACTGCCTACCGTGGCTGTCCTGGCACACGGACTGGACCGCATCTATCCTTCCGCACACCGGGACACGGCTGTAGGCATGCTGGGACACGGCGGATTATTAACTGACTTCCCGAGTGGGACTAATCCCGACAAACCGAATTTTATCAAACGCAACCGGATTGTAGCCGGGCTGTCCGACGCAACGATTGTGGTACAATCGGCCGAAAAAGGCGGTTCGTTAATCACGGCAGATATAGCTTCTTCCTACGGGCGGGATGTCTATGCTTTTCCCGGGCGGGTAAGCGATACGCATTCTTGTGGTTGTAATATGTTGATCCGGCAGAATAAAGCCGGGTTGATCACTTCGGCTGCCGATTTTATCTCCTCCATGTGCTGGGATGTAACTATGCGAGCCAAAGAGGAAGCTGTGCAGGCCTGCCTGCCTTTTGACGACGACAGCCTGCAAGGACGTATCGTCTCGCTTCTCAGAGACAAGAAAGAGATGCATATCAATCAATTGGCAATCGGGCTGGAGGTCCCCGTGTACCAACTTTCTCCTTTACTGTTCGAGCTGGAGATGGATCATATTGTCCGGACTATGCCGGGGAACCTGTACCGGTTGCTTTAATGCGTAGATCCGCTGGATGATATCGACCACCATCATGCCTTCGAGGACATTGGTGGTGATGGTTTCAGACGTGGCGCCGGAGAGGACATTGATCACATTCCGGATCACAAAGTTATGGTTCTGTGCCGATCCTTTATAGGGGCCATAGTCGTTCCCCGGATTGGTAGGGGGCAGTACCGGCATCTGATAGTCTTTAATATGGCAATATTCCACCTCGTTCATATATTGCCCGCCAATCCTGATACTTCCTTTTTCGGCAACAATAAGTAGGCTGCTTTCCATATTTTTATCCCATACGGAAGTGGAATAGGCCAGGGAACCTATTCCTCCGTTGACAAAGTCGAAACTGACGAGGCCGGAGTCTTCGAAGTCGGTCAGGCGCTGGTGGTTGAAGTCGTTGAATCGTGCCTGGATATTCGTAATATCTCCAAACAACCAGTACATAATATCAACAAAGTGAGAGAATTGGGTGAATAACGTACCACCGTCCAGCCGGGCATCCCCATGCCATCCGCAGGGTTTGTAATAGCGCTCGTCGCGATTCCAGTAGCAATTGAGCTGTACCATGTATAGCTTTCCCAGTCGTCCTGAATCTACCATCTCCTTCAACCAGACGGAAGGAGGTGAATAGCGATTCTGCATGACACAGAAAGCGCGCTTATGATATTTGAGTGAGGCAAACACTACTTTCTCCGCATCAGTTTGCGTCAGCGCCATGGGCTTCTCAATCACCACATGATGACCGGTCTCGATGGCTCGTATGGCCATGGATGCATGCAGGCCGTTGGGGGTACATATATTGATCACGTCAATAGCTAATCCTGTTTGGAGCAGTTCATCCAATGAAGCAAAGAAGGGAACGCCATAGGCTTCTATTCCAAGTTCCGGTTGCGGTCGGATATCGCAAAGTGCAACAAGTTCGGCATCCGGTTCGCGCGTGATCATTTCGGCATGTCGTTTACCGATGTGGCCGCAACCAACAACAGCAAAGCGTATCTTAGCGTGATTCATACTGGTGGATAGTTTCAATGATGTATGTTTGTTCTGCCTCCGTCAGTTCAGTGTGGATAGGCAGGGAAAGGACAGACCGGCTTAGTTGTGTGGATTCCGTGACGGATCCGGCGATCCGGACGAAAGGGCGGAAAGCTTCCTGTTCCGGGATGGTGAGCGGATAGTAAATTTGCGCCGGAATCCCCTTCTCCTGCAGGTAGGCCCGGAAGGAGTCTCTCGTTCCGTCTATTACACGGATCGTATATTGATGATAAACGTGTGTGGAAGAGGGGTACGCTTCCGGTATACGCATCCAGGGAAGCCCGCGGAAGGCTTCGTTGTATCGGTAGGCAGTTTGTTGGCAAGACTCCCTGAATGCTTCTATATGGCAGAGTTTCACTTGCAGGACAGCTGCTTGAATCGTATCCAGCCGGGAATTACATCCGATGATCTTGTGATGATATTTCCGCTCTTGTCCGTGCTGGGTGAGCATACGAAGGTGTTCGGCCAGTGTCGGCTCGGAAGTAAACATGGCACCACCGTCGCCATAGCAAGCCAACGGTTTGGTAGGGAAGAAAGAGGTTGTACCGATATGCCCTATGGCGCCGGCTTTCTTAACCGTGCCATCGGTAAAGGTATATTCGGCGCCTGTTGACTGTGCGTTGTCTTCGATCACGTAGAGGTGGTGGGAGGCAGCGATTTGCATCAACGGTTCCATATCGGCACACAGGCCGAAAAGATGGACTACGATAATGGCTTTTGTCCGGGGCGAGAGCGCGTCCTCGATCCGGTTGACATCTATATTGTATGTACAAGGATCCACATCCACCACTACCGGGGTTAATCCCAGTAATACCACCATTTCCACGGCGGCGGCGTAGGTAAAGGCCGGAACGATCACCTCATCCCCGGGTTGCAATTCCAACGCCATTAAAGCCATTTGCAGGGCATCTGTCCCATTTCCGCAGGGAATGACGTGTGGGATCGACAGATAATCAGCTAATTGTCTGGCAAATGTATTGACTTCGGGGCCGTTGATAAAGGTGCCGCTTAGCAGCACCCTTTGCATAGCCTCATCTATTTCCGTTTGCAGGCGGATATATTGCCCCTGCAGGTCGATCATCTGTATCTTTTTTTCCGGTATCATTGTGATCTGTCTCACTTACATAAACGAGTGCAGCGGAGTTATATTATATCAGAAAAAGGTTTCCTGCACTTTGTAAACAAATTCCATCCAGACCCAATACCGGAGCGCCTTTCCCAAAAACATGGAAAAGGCCACGATCCATACATTGCCACGCAAGTATCCGAGAGCTACGGCGATGAAGTCGCCTATGCCGGGCAGGAAGACAAAGAAGGCCATCCAGGAGCCTTTGTTTTTGATCCAGTCTTGTACCTTTTGCAATTTCGCCGCATCCAGTTTGAGGTATTTCTCGATCCACTCTGTTTTCCCAAGCATACCGAGCCAGTAGCAGGTCATGCCGCCCAGTACATTCCCGGCGGTGGCGGCTATCATGCAGGGCCAGTAAGAAGCTCCGCTCAGCAGGACGCCGGTCAGCACTACTTCGCTGCTGAACGGGAGGATGGTTGCTGCCAGAAAGGCGGCAATAAACACACCCAGGTATCCATATTCGATCAGAAGTTCCATATACGTATAAACAACAGTGCCATGCAGGAGATTACCATCAGATGGAACAGCCCGTAGGTGAATTTGTTTCGTTTCAGGGTAAAAAAGTGTGCCGTCAGGATAGCCGCCGGTATGCACAGTATTTGAAGGAAATCTTCAGATGATTGCGAATACACGAAAAACAGCAGTAATGTCCAGCAGGTAAACAGAATGAGAAACCAGAGAAACTGGCGTGTCCGCAGGTTTTCCTCCAGTTCGTGTGTCAGGATATTGATTGTCGCAGCTACTGTGATCAGCCCTACCAGTATGATGGATATCCAGTCTACCCAACCCAAATCAGTAAACCGGAACAGGCTGAACCGACCCAAAAGTGAAAAAGAATGAGTGAATAATGTGAAATCCTGTTGCCAAACACACCATCCGAATACGAACCAATATACGGTTAGCAGTCCGAAAACGGAAGCTGCCATGATTTTAGGCGACCAACTCTTAAAATTGTACATCCCTCTCCAGAGAAGGGGAATGAACCAGAGGATATGTACCCACACCAAGCTTCCGACCCCCAGAAGCAACGCTGTTTTGTAGGCGTTGACCACTGCCTCTTCGTCATGATACGATTTGAAAAGGAGATAAATAGCTATTACCAGGCAGAAGACACAAACAGTGGATGCCTGTAACGGGATGAAGTTGGGGGTAGAGCTCACGTAAAATAAATAGAGCAGGAACGGAAGTATGGTTCGTTCCCGGATCAGCATCAGTGCATAATTAGCCCGGTGAAGCAGGATGGCAGCACCGAAAGTGAACAGGATACCGATCGCATACGCTATTATCTCATTAGTCAGCAAAGAGGTTGTCAGCTTCCAAACAGGCGTAGAAGACGATTTCAAAAGCAAGGGAAAACCGTTGGAGACGAGGGAACAAACTACCCAACAGACAACACTTATGCCTGTTACATACAAAACGATAAAAGGTGTATTCAGACTGTATCGTTTGCCGGGTCTGGAAAGTCCTCGTTCCACAGTTTCAATGAGTTACAATCGAATTAAAGATCAAATCCGATATCGCTCCGGAAATATTTCTTCTCGAATCCGATCATCTTGGCTCCGGCAAATGAATGGGCCAGGGCTTCTTCTTTGTCGGAGCCGTAGGAACTGACCGCAATTACACGGCCGCCATTGGTCCGGATTTGTCCGTTGGTTTCTTTTGTCCCTGCATGGAAAATAATGTTTGCTGCAGGTACCTTGTTCAAACCGCTGATTACTTTGTCTTTCTCATAGGTTTCGGGGTATCCGCCACTTACGAGCATGACGGTTACGGCAGCACGCGGGTCTTCCTGCAGCTGGCGCTGATCCAGATCGCCTTTGGCAACTCCTTCCAGCAGATCTACCAGGTCGCTTTGGATGCGGAGCATTACTACTTCTGTTTCCGGGTCACCCATACGGCAGTTGTATTCGATGACCATCGGTTCCCCTTTCACCTCGATCAGCCCAAGGAAGATAAAACCTTTGTATTCGATTTGCTCAGCCTGTAATCCTTCAATGGTAGGACGGATGATACGTGCTTTCACTTTATCCATGAATACGTTGTCGGCAAACGGAACGGGAGAAACGGCGCCCATGCCGCCGGTATTCAGTCCGGTATTACCTTCGCCGATCCGTTTGTAGTCTTTGGCAACAGGAAGCACTTTATAATGTGTACCATCGGAGAGCACAAATACGGAGCATTCGATACCATCCAGGTATTCTTCAATCACAACCGTTTTACTCGCATCGCCGAACATACCTGCCAGCATATCACCAAGTTCTTTCTTGGCTTCAGCCAGCGAGTCGATGATCAGGACACCTTTACCTGCAGCCAGTCCATCGGCTTTGAGCACGTAGGGAGCTTCCAGTGACTCCAGAAAGTCATATCCTTCCTGCAGGTTCTCGGCTGTGATACTTTTATAGCGGGCTGTTGGGATGTTGTGACGCATCATGAAGGCCTTGGCAAAGTCTTTACTGCCTTCCAGTTGTGCTCCTTCCCGGCTGGGGCCGATCACGGGAACTGAAGCCAATGCAGGGTCGTTGGCAAAGTAATCGTATATCCCTTTTACCAGCGGGTCTTCCGGACCTACTACCACCATTTCAATCTGATTGGCCTGTACGAAGTCTTTGATCGCCACGAAATCGTCTGCTTTAATAGGTACATTGATTCCCTCCAATGCTGTACCGGCATTTCCGGGAGCGATGAATAACTGCGTTGTTTTCGCACTCTGCGCGATTTTCCATGCCAGTGCATGTTCACGGCCTCCTGAACCTAACAATAATATCTTCATTCGTAATTACGTTATTCGTTTTATAAATTATCGTCGAAATAGCGGGTGATCTTCTCGTGTAGGTGTACACGGTCTTTTCCCATCACATTATGTTCGTGTCCCGGATATACAAAGTAATCGGGATAGGTCCTTGCCTCCACGCAGGATTGCAGGAAGGTGAGGCTGTGCTGCCAGACAACTACCGGATCCATAGTATCATGGATGAGCAGCAGGCGTCCTTTGAGGTTGTCGGCTTTTGCGTTCAGGTTAGCCTGGGCATAACCCTCGGGGTTATCCTGGGGGCGGTCCATGTAGCGTTCTCCGTACATAATCTCGTAGTATTTCCAGTCAATCACCGGGCCGCCGGCTACTCCCACTTTGAATACATCTGCGTGTGAGAGCATCAGGTTGACCGTCATAAAACCGCCGTAACTCCAGCCATGCACGCCGATGCGGTTGCCATCTACGTATGGCAACGATTTGAGGAAGTCTACGCCTTTCATCTGGTCGGCCATTTCGATTTGACCCAACCTGCGATGGATTGCTTGTTCGAAATCGCGCCCCCGGTTTCCGGTTCCCCGGTTGTCAAGTACATATACCACATATCCCCGTTGCGCCATATAAATCTCCCAGCCCCGCGTGCCATATTGCCAGCTTCCGGTTACCTGTTGGCTGTGCGGGCCTCCGTATACATAGATAACGGTAGGATATTTTTTTGTTTCATCCAAACCCATGGGCTTAATTAACCGATAATGGAGATCAGCCGTGCCATCAGCGGCTTTAACTGTGCCGGTTGTTATCTCCGGCATTGTATAGCCTTCGTACGGATTCTTTGCTTTTAACAGGGAAGATATTTCCTGACCGTCTTTAGTGCGGACTACTGCTATATCCCGGGGGACGGCAGGTGAAGTGAACGTATCGAGTGCATACTGGCCCGAAGGACTTACGTTCACCGTATGGACACCGCCCGTCCGGGAAGTGAAACAAAAACGGTTCCCATTTTTCAGGTTCACTTTCCAGGCGTACGTTTCCATAGACGTACCTTCACTTTTTGAGTGGGCAGGGTGAGGTGCTGTAGCTGTGATGAAAAGGTTTTCACCTTTGGCATCAAAGCCGGCGAGGCTTTGTACCACCCACTGACCCGAAGTCAGCTGCTTCAGCAACTTGCCGGTCGTATCATACAGGTAAAGGTGATTATATCCGTCGCGTTCACTCTGCCAGACAAACTGATTAGGCTTGCCGGATACAAAGGCGATCGGCTGACGTGGTTCTACGTATTTATCGCTTTTCTCCGTAAATAGTACGGCTTCCCTTTCTCCTGTAGCAACTGCGTAACGAACCAGATCCAATTTGTTTTGATCGCGGTTCAGCTCGGCGATGTAGATGTGTTGTTCATCCGGGCTCCAGGCAATGTTGGTCAGGTATTTTTCTTTCGGAAGGCCGGTCTTCAACCAAACGGTCTGTCCGGTAGCTGTATTATATATTCCTACAGTTACCTCATGGCTCTTCATACCAGCCATCGGATATTTGTGCGGTACCAGTTCGGCACAGCGGGCATCTATATTGACCAGCGGATAGGTAGTGACCATTGTCTCGTCCATCCGGTAAAAAGCCAACAGTGAACCTGAGGGCGACCAGAATGTCCCTTTCCCGATCCCGAATTCACGCTGATGCACGGCCTGTCCGCATACAATTCCTTCTTCAGTCTCTTTCGTTACAGCTGTTATCCGGTTATCGGAGGACAGTATTTTCAGGTTGTTCCCTTCTGTAAACGCGATCAACCTGCTACCCGGCGCATAGTCGTAATTCGCTCCTTTGTCCGGAAGTGCATAGTCGGCTACGATGTGGTTGGCTACATAATCGTAATGCAAGCGGTGTTGCCGGCTGGTAAATACACACTCCGGCTTTGTATCGGCAGGAAGAGAAAATACGGGTAATGTGGCGACTGTTTGCAGACCGGCAGCTGCCAGCGCGTCGTTCAGTTTGTCGCGTGTGAAAGCCACTTGTTCGGGTTTTCCCGGAACGCCTGACAACATGCTGTCGCCTTTGGCATACAAATATGTATCTCCACACCACTGCAACTGCCGGAGCGAAGCGGGGGTGAACCGGGCGGCCGACTTACCTCCGGGGATCAGGTCTTCAAGTGTGAGTGGTTGCTGTTGTGCCATGGTACATACAGATAATACACAAAGGACGGAAGTATATCCCCATTTAACGATTGCGTCCATCTCTTCCTTTATTGAATGGTTTCTTAAACGAGCGTTTATCCTGTCCTCCGCCATCATAGCCACGGAAGGGCTTTTTACCTTCTCCTCCCTCATGGCTGCGGAACGGTTTCTTTCCTTCCCCTCCTTCGACGCGTTTTTTGAATGGGCGGTCTTCAAACCGGTCTTCACTGCCTTTCTGAATACGACGCTCGGGTTTGTCTGTCGGGGCTTTTCTGAACGAATCTTTTTTGAAATCACCTCTCCTTGCGTCCGGACGGAAATCATCACGGCGTTTTTCCGGCATCTGTACTACTTTCCGGTCGCCCACCTGTTTGACGGCAGAACCGGCATTCTCGCTCAACGCTGTTTTGAATTCCTTGTTTGTGCCCTGGAACAGCTCATAACAACGGTATTCACATTCCAACGAACCGTTCATCAGTTTCATTCTTTCACTCGGACGTAGGCCTATTTTGTCAAAGCATTCGTCCTTATAGCTTAA
This sequence comes from Tannerellaceae bacterium, assembly GCA_031555505.1. Taxonomy (GTDB): domain Bacteria; phylum Bacteroidota; class Bacteroidia; order Bacteroidales; family Tannerellaceae; genus JAJDIA01. Next base: position 36,540 of record JAVBUH010000047.1, on the reverse strand, counting down.
TATCCAGGCCTGATAACCGGTGAATACATGTTTCAGCCGTTCGCCGATCATACTGTATAAACCCAGCAGGTCGCGGGAAGAGATCCGTTCGCCATAAGGTGGATTGGTGACGAGTATACCTGGTTGGGGCGCTTCCGCAAACTGTTGGAAAGGCTGAACTTTCAGGTCGACATACTTCATCAGTCCGGCGCTCCGTATATTCTTCTCGGCAGCCTCAATGGCAGCGGGCGAAATATCCGATCCATAGCATTTACAGGTAAACTCCCGTTCCTGGCTTTCATCATTATAAATACGGTCGAATAATTCCTGGTCAAAGTCCATCCATTTTTCAAAGGCATATTCTTTTCGATGGACGCCCGGAGAAATATTGAGGGCGATCATAGCGGCTTCAATTAGTAACGTCCCCGAACCGCACATCGGATCCACAAAGTTGGTATTCCCTTTCCATCCGGTTTTCAGGATCATACCGGCAGCCAGCACTTCGTTCAGGGGCGCATCAGTCTGATCAGTACGGTAGCCACGTTTATGAAGGCTCTCGCCCGAGCTGTCGATAGACAAGGTACAGTCGTTGTGTGAAATATGGATATTGATATACAGATCCGGATTATTCACCCGTACCGACGGGCGTTTCTGGAGTTTTTCCATGAAATAATCCACGATAGCATCTTTTGTACGGTAAGCCACGAATTTGGAATGCGTGAAATCTTCTGAGTAGATAACCGAGTCGATGGCAAATGTTTTTTCCAGTGAGAGGTAATTCTCCCAAACCACCTTTTTTACTTCATTGTAGACCGTATCAGCATCTTTGGCTTTAAAGTGATAGATAGGTTTCAGGATGCGTAAGGCTGTACGGCAGCAGAAATTAGCTCTGTACAGTAGCTCTTTGTCCCCGGTAAAGGAAACCATTCGGCGACCTATCTGCAAGTCATTTGCACCTAAGGCTTGTAATTCTCCGGCCAGTACTTCTTCCAACCCATACAGGGTTTTGGCCACCATTTCAAAGGTCTCGTTTTTCATGTGAGATGTGTAAATACTATGTATTATTATGTTTTGCTTTGTTTTGAGTAATAAAAGCTCCTTGAGGAACATCTTCCGTGAGCCATATATTGCCGAAGATAGTAGCTCCCTTCCCGATATGGATACGTCCCAAAAGGGTAGAATTGGAGTAGATTGTAACGTGGTCTTCCAACACCGGATGGCGGGCTACGCCACGGATGGTGTTTCCATGCTCATCTTTCGGTAGTTTTTCACCCGCCAGGCTGACACCCTGGAAGATACGTACATAGTTGCCGATGACGCTGGTCTCGCCTATCACGGTACCTGTCCCATGGTCAATGGAGAAATGATGGCCAATCTTTGCTCCGGGATGAATGTCAATACCCGTTTCCGAATGGGCCATTTCAGCAATCATCCGCGGAATAAACGGTACTTGTAGCAGGTATAGCTGATGGGCGATACGGTAATTTACAATTGCCCGGAAACCGGGATAGCAGAAAATAATCTCGCTGGCGTTCATGGCCGCCGGATCACCATGGTAGGCTGCTTCCACATCGGTTGCCAATACATTGCGCAGGGCTGGGAGGGAGGCTATAAACTGTTCCGATAACGATTCAGATCCACCTGATGTTTCTTTTTCCGGGCATTGGGCACATTGGGCCTGTGCAAAACAGATCCCGGCATGTATCTGGCGCGATAATAAGGCATGCAGTTCTTCCACATGCACACCGGTATGATAACGGATCGTTTGTTTACTGACGCGGGCATTACCGTAATAACCGGGAAACAGGATTGCCCGGCAGAGATCGATGATCTTCTTCAATACCTCGCCCGAAGGCAATGCTTCCTCATCCCGATAAGCATGAAATAATTGCCGGTAAGAAGCTTCATCCGAAAGCGTCTCTATGGTTTCCCGCAGTACATGGGAATGAGAATGTTCATCCATCAGTTATGTAACAGTCTGTTTTACCGACAAAAGTACAATAAATTTTGTTACTAGGAGGCCAATACGATCCGGAATACTTGGGTGGGCGGAGCGATATCGGCAAAGTCACTGTAGTGTACATAGAAAGCGATCGAACCGGGGGTAAAGTCGAAAGAGTAGATCTCTGTCCACTGATCGCCTGCCAGGTTTTCGTAAGGAATTGTATAGGGGAGGGGAACCTGTACCTCGGTATTGCCATAGTAAACGAACATATACCCACTTGTATTCCCGTATTCATACACATAATTAGTCAGAGCAGGGAAAGACTTTTCACACATATAATATGTGTTCAATCCGTTTTCGTCGGTATATCTGACCCATTCATTGGCATTGACCGTGATTGTCTGGATATCCCAGTATACACTCTCTCCGTCTTCACCGGCAGGTCCGATCGGACCTTCACAAGAGATAAGGTACGTAGCCAGTACGAACAATGTAAACAGTCTCTTCATTTTGCTGATTATTAGTTTATATTTTATTGAAAACAGTTGTTGCTTTTCATTTGTTGCTGTTTTTCAGGTGTACTTTTTATGAGGTACGCCAAATTCCTTGCAACTAATCTGCTCAATAGCCACTTTCCATACCTTGACATTCACCACGGCAGGATCGCTGTATTTGAATGCCTTGTCGGAATACTGCTTCATGATAATATCCAGCACTTCCACTTTCTTGTCAAAGTCTTCTTCGTAAACCACCTTACCCCAGGTGATCACACTTTTGGATCGCATACGGTAACTACACGCCACTTCGGGATGCTGGAACACCAGTGCATGATCAATGCTGAAGGTGATACACACCTGCGGATTGCGTGCAAGGATGGAGATGCTTCTGCCCTCCTGCGCCGAATGCAGGTAGATGATACCGTCCCGATAGCCAAAATTCATCGGGATCACATAGGGCGTGCCATCAGTATCGGCCATGCCCACATAACAGATATCACATGTACGGATGATGGATTCAATCCATTCCTGGTCCGTATGTACTAATGTTTTCATATTACCATTTTACATAAGACGCCTTGTCGAGGAAATCGTAACACCGTTTTACCGAAACAAGAGGTTCATAATCATATTCTTCCTGTTCTACATAATAGTCTTCCACCCCTGCATGCTCGAACAGGTTGAAGACTTCGGGAAAGCGTACATCTCCCAGCCCGAACTCGGTAGCATGTTTAGTACTTACGTTCGTATCGCGAAGATGAAGGGTTCCAAACCGGCCTGGGTATTTCAGCAGATAGCCTGCATAGTCGCCCATGATATTAGCCACGTGGCCGGTATCCATCTGGAAAGAAACCAGTTCCTTGTCCGTCAGTTCAATATATTGTTGGTACGGAATTTTGTGCTCGATGGGTGTGAACTCTTCGGTATGGTTGTGATAGGCAAATCGCAGGCCGAACGTTTTAGCCAACTCGCCGATCCGGTTGAACGTCTCAGCCAGCTTTTTCACTTCATCCAGCTTGGTGAATTTTGAACCCGGATAACCGGCCTGTACAATCCATTTGGCGCCGGCGGTACGGGTATCTTCCATGTTTTGCTTCACAGTATCCCAACCGGCGTCTGTCTCTTCACGATACACACCAAAGCCGGTGTGTGAGCTGGTCATCCGCATCCCCAGGTCGGCCAGTTGTTTGTTGAAATCGGTTGGTGTTTTTTTGAAGAACAGACCTTTGTTGTATCCGTAACTTTCCAACAATTTGTATCCCATATCCGATACGGCTTTCAGCGTGGCATCCGTGTCTTTGTTTAGATCGGCACGCAGGCTGTATAATTGTAATCCGATCTTTTTACCGGCGGCAAGGCCTCCGGCTACTTCCGGTTGTATGACAGCAGAAGAGGCCCAGGCTTGGCCGGCCAGTGCGGCGCTACCGATTGCAAGGCCGCTTTGTCTGAAAAAATGTCGTCTGTTCATGGCATGGATTATTTAGGTGATGAGGTAAGTATCTCTTCAATCACATGGGGATAATGTGCATATTCCAAAGCGTGCACTTTGGTGGCAACCGCTTCGGGTGTGTCGGTCGGCAGCACAGGGCAGACAGCCTGGAAAATGATCGCTCCCTCGTCGTAATGCTCATTAATATAATGTATGGTAATACCTGATTCCGTGTCACCGGCAGCTACCACAGCTTCGTGTACGTGCACCCCATACATTCCTTTACCGCCGTGTTTGGGCAGCAGCGCCGGATGGATGTTGACGATCTTGTTCGGATAGGCTTTGAGCAGGGCGTCTGATACCTTGTTCATAAAACCGGCCAGTACGATGAGATCTACCTTGTATGCTGCCAATGTGGCCAGCACAGGTGCTCCTTCCGAAAATTCGTCGCGCGTGAAAACAAACGAGGGTATCCCCAGTTTGTTCATCCGGGCATGTACACCTACGTTACGGTTATTTGACAGTACTACGGATACGTTAATTTCTTTGCTGCCAGCAAAATAATGTGCTATATTCTCGGCGTTCGTGCCTGATCCGGAAGCAAAAATGGCAATGTTCTTCATCCAAAAAAGTGTTTAAAAAAGACCTTGGGTGCACAAGAAAAGAAAAAATGTGCAGTTCTACTGCATTTTTAGTGCTGTAAATTTGCTTGGTTACATAAAAAATGCTTTTCTTTGCACTGCAAATTTAAGAAAGTATATTTTGTAATTATTAATTTAAATTGAAAAAGTTATGTCTGAAGTTGCATCAAGAGTAAAAGCTATCATCGTTGATAAACTGAGTGTAGAAGAAACTGAAGTTACTAACGAAGCGAGCTTTACTAACGATTTAGGAGCAGACTCTCTTGACACTGTAGAGTTGATCATGGAATTCGAAAAAGAATTCGGTATCTCAATTCCCGACGATCAAGCAGAAAAAATTACAACTGTAGGCGATGCCATCGCTTATATCGAAGCAAACCAGAAGTAATTCACTTCAATCTACAGTATGGAATTAAAAAGAGTAGTGGTAACAGGCCTTGGGGCTATTACTCCTCTTGGAAATACCCTCTCAGAAACCTGGGAGGGTCTTATCAATGGGAAGAGTGGAGCAGGGCCTATTACATTGTTTGACGCATCTAAGTTCAAGACACAGTTTGCCTGCGAGGTAAAAAACTTTGACCCGAATGAGGTGATGGATCGTAAGGAAGCACGCAAATGCGACCGTTACGCCTTGCTCGCCATCAAAGCGGCCAAAGATGCCGTAGCCGATTCGGCTCTCGACATCGAAAAGGAAAACCTGGATCGCATAGGTGTTATTTTCTCTGCCGGAATCGGTGGGATCAAAACGTTTGAAGATGAGGTGCGTGGATACGACGAAGAGCGTGGCCCGCGTTTCAACCCTTTCTTCATCCCGAAGATGATCTCGGATATCGCAGCCGGACATATTTCGATGATGTATGGGTTCCGCGGTCCTAATTTTGCGACCGTATCCGCCTGTGCCTCTTCCACCAATGCGATTGCAGATGCGTTCAACTACATCCGTCTGGGAAAAGCGAATGCGATTGTAACCGGTGGCGCTGAAGCCGCTATCACAATGGCCGGCGTAGGCGGGTTCAATGCCATGAACGCATTGTCTACACGCAACGATTCTCCCGAGACTGCTTCACGTCCGTTCAGCGCCAGTCGCGATGGTTTTGTGATGGGCGAAGGCGCTGCCTGCCTTGTGCTGGAAGAGATGGAGCATGCCTTAGCCCGTGGCGCACGTATCTATGCCGAAGTGGTGGGAACCGGCATGTCGGCCGATGCTTATCACCTTACCGCCTCCCATCCGGATGGATTGGGCGCTAAACTGGTCATGCGGAATGCATTGGAAGATGCCGAGATGAAACCGGAAGAAATCGATTATATCAATGTACACGGAACATCTACTCCGGTGGGCGACCCTTCCGAGTCAAAGGCCATCAAGGAAGTATTCGGTGAACATGCCTATAAGCTGAACATCAGTTCCACCAAGTCTATGACCGGCCACCTGCTTGGTGCCGCAGGCGCAGTGGAAGGTATCGCTTCCGTTCTGGCGGTATATAACGATATCGTACCGCCGACCATCAACCACGAAGAAGGCGATAATGATCCGGAAATTGATTACAAACTGAACTATACGTTTAACAAAGCACAGAAACGGACAGTAAATGCAGCCTTGTCGAATACCTTCGGTTTCGGAGGACACAATGCCTGTATGATTGTTAAGAAATTTGTCAAGTAACGTGTTAAGACAGTTATATAAAAGAATAAGGCTCCTTACACACAAAGGCAAGGAGCCTTATTTGTCTATATACAAGGTGATCGGATTCTATCCGGATAACATCCACTTGTACGAGCAGGCATTTCTGCATAAATCGTCGTCTGTGGAAGGCGACAACGGCAGGTGGCTGAACAACGAACGGCTGGAATTTCTGGGAGATGCCATCCTGGATGCGGTCATTGCGGATATTGTCTATTCTTATTTCCCTAACAAACGTGAAGGCTTCCTTACCAACACCCGCTCCAAGATCGTTCAGCGTGAAACCCTGAACAGGGTTGCAGTAGAACTGGGGATCGACAAGATGGTGGTTTGTTCTGCCCGGCAGAACAGCCACAACAGCCACATGGCCGGTAATGCGCTCGAAGCCCTGGTGGGTGCGATTTACCTCGATCAGGGATACGAATGTTGCAACCGCTTTGTGCGTGATGTGATCATGGCGAATCATATCGACATTCAGGCTCTTGCCCGTAAAGAAGTCAATTTCAAATCCAGTCTGATCGAGTGGAGCCAGAAACATAAACTGGAGATCTCTTTCGACCTGATTGAATCTTTCAACGACAACGATGGTAATCCTGTTTTCCAGACCGCCGTCACGTTGGCCGGTATGCAGATCGGTATCGGTATCGGTTATTCAAAGAAAGAATCACAACAATCGGCCGCCAAGATGGCCGTCAAGAAACTCCGTACCGATAAGGAGTTCCAAGACCTCATTTCCTCCCTCAAACAAAAATATGCCGATGAATCGGTCGGCGAAAGCACCGATAATATGACCGAAGCAAAAGGCTTCGAGGACCTGCCCGACGAATCTGCTCCGGCAGTAGAGGAGTAAATCGGGCAAAAACTCCCGTAGATGCGAATATATTCGTAACTTTGCCCGTTCAAAGTGTAAAATAGAAGAATTATGTCACCATTATTCCCCATCACCCTGCCGTATAAAGTAGCAGATATGAGTCTGGCTGATTTTGGCCGGAAAGAGATTGAGATTGCCGAACATGAGATGCCTGGCCTGATGGCTTTGCGCCAGAAGTATGGAGCGTCCAAACCGTTGGCCGGAGCCCGGATTATGGGTTCGCTGCACATGACAATCCAGACGGCTGTACTGATTGAAACCCTGGTTGACCTCGGAGCCGATGTACGTTGGGCAAGTTGTAATATCTTTTCCACGCAGGATCATGCTGCGGCTGCTATTGCTGCTACGGGTGTTCCCGTATTTGCGTGGAAAGGTGAAACACTGGAAGAATACTGGTGGTGTACTGAAATGGCACTCCGCTTCCCCGGAGGAAAAGGTCCGAACCTGATCGTAGACGATGGCGGCGATGCCTCCCTGCTTGTACACTGGGGCTATCAGGCCGAAAACGATGCTGCTGCCATTGATCGTCGTGGCGCTAACCACGAAGAGCAGGTGATCCTTGATACCCTCCACCGCCTCCTGGCCGAAGATGGTCAGCGCTGGCATCGTACAGTGGCCGACATGAAGGGTATCTCTGAAGAGACAACTACCGGCGTTCACCGCCTCTACCAGATGATGGAGAAAGGTGAATTGTTAGTGCCTGCCATCAACGTGAACGACTCGGTAACAAAATCCAAATTCGACAATCTCTACGGTTGTCGTGAATCCCTGGCCGACGGTATCAAGCGCGCTACCGACGTGATGATCGCCGGCAAAGTGGTGGTCGTAGCCGGTTATGGCGACGTAGGCAAAGGCTGTGCCCACTCCATGCGCTCGTATGGCGCCCGTGTGTTGGTGACCGAGATCGATCCCATCTGCGCCCTGCAAGCTGCGATGGAAGGGTTTGAAGTGACCACCATGGAAGAAGCGGTGAAAGAAGGCAATATCTTCGTTACCTGTACCGGCAACCGCGATATTATTACCATGGGACACATGGCTCAGATGAAAGACCAGGCCATCGTATGCAACATTGGCCACTTCGACAACGAGATACAGGTAGACAAATTGGTGAACTATCCGAATATCCTCCATACCAATATCAAACCGCAGGTAGACAAATATACGTTCCCCACCGGCAACAGCCTCTTCCTGCTGGCTGAGGGCCGTCTGGTGAACCTCGGTTGTGCTACCGGTCATCCCTCATTTGTGATGAGCAACTCGTTCACCAACCAAGTGCTGGCCCAGATGGATCTCTGGCGGATGAGCTATGAAATAGGTGTGTATCGCCTACCCAAACGACTCGACGAAGAGGTAGCCCGCCTGCACCTTGAACGGATTGGCGTAAAGCTCACCCAACTCACTTCCGAGCAGGCTGCTTATATCGGCGTCTCTGCCGAAGGCCCTTATAAAGCTGATCACTACCGGTATTGATCTTTAGTCATTAATCGTTACTCATTACGATCGTGCGCTTTTTCTCCCTCATCATACCTGTATACAACCGTCCGGATGAGATCAACGAGTTGCTCGACAGTCTGACAAAGCAGACCGGAGACGACTTTGAGGTCGTTATCGTGGAGGACGGTTCTACTGTCTCCTGCCGGAACGAGGTCGCAGCGTATGAAGGCTGCCTGCCTATCCATTACTACGAGATTCTCAATGGAGGCCCCGGGCAGGCACGCAACTATGGGGCGACGAAGGCGACGGGCGACTATCTCATCGTGCTCGACTCCGACTGTATCCTCCCTCCGGGATATCTCACAGCTGTGCGGAATGAGCTGGACCGCACACAAGCCGATGCTTTTGGCGGCCCCGACCGGGCATCGAGCAGTTTTACCGATGTGCAGAAGGCGATCAATTATTCAATGACCTCCTTCTTCACCACCGGTGGGATCCGGGGAGGGAAGAAGGAAATGGATAAGTTCTATCCCCGTAGTTTCAATATGGGCATCCGCCGTAGTGTGTACGAAGCATTAGGCGGTTTTTCGCGGATGCGTTTCGGCGAAGATATCGACTTCAGCATCCGTATCTACAAAGGCGGATACAACGTATGTCTGTTCCCTGCCGCCTGGGTATACCACAAACGGCGCACCGATTGGCGCAAATTCTGGCGACAGGTCTACAATTCAGGTATTGCCCGCATCAACCTCTACAAAAAATATCCTGATTCCCTGAAGCTCGTCCACCTGTTGCCGGCTCTTTTTACGTTGGGTGTGGCCTTCTTCCTGATCGGCAGTTTGTTTTGTCAGTGGAGCCTTTCACCGTTACTGCTATACGCCCTGCTGATCTTTGTGGATGCTGCCATCCGGAATAAAAGCCCGCGGATTGGCTTGCTGTCTGTGGCAGCCTCCTATATCCAGCTTCTCGGCTACGGCTGTGGTTTCCTGTCTGCCGTCTGGAACCGCCTTATCCTGAAAAAAGGCGCCTATGCCGCCTACGAACAGACATTCTACAAATAGCCAGGCATTTTCCCCTGAGCGTAAAACCGGCCGCACGACTGGTCGAATCTACACGCACAAGTCACTTGCGCGAGGCGCAGGCCTCAACCAACTGAGCCCTGCGCCTCAGAGTGAGTGGGATGCAGGCCTCGCAAAGGTGAGGCGCAGGCCTCGTTTGAGCAAGCCTGCATCTGATCATATCAACGGCAGGAACAGCGCTAAAACCTACCGTGTAGGAAGTTTGTCGGAATATGAAGAGTAACCCGCCATAGACAAACCCGCCAAAAAATAAAACAAATGTCGCATCCGCCCGTTGATTGTACGTCGTAACACATTTGTAGTATTTATTGACAAATATGTGCTTTGCCGCCGAAACCATATTCCGTTTATTTGCGCCGAAACACAGAAGCTAATACCAAACACAGTTTGATTATCATGCAAACAAAACACATCTATTTGCTCGCGTACGCCCTACTCTCCGTGGTGGCGCTATCCTGCACACCGGTGAAAGAAGAAACACACCTGTCGCTGTGGTATGAACAACCGGCCAACGAATGGATGAAAGCCCTCCCCCTCGGCAACGGACGCCTCGGCGCCATGGTATATGGTGGCGTAGACGTAGAAACCATTGCGCTGAACGAAGTCACCATCTGGTCCGGCCAACCCGACCCTGACCAGGAACGCCCCTGCGGCAAGGAACAACTCACCAGGATACGCAACCTCTTCTTCGCCGGCAAATTGGAAGAAGGCAACCGCCTCGCTACCCAATACCTCTCCGGACAACCACACGCATTCGGTTCGCACCTCCCCGTAGGCGACCTGAAACTCACGTTCCACAACGCGCCGTCCGACCCCGCCGGCTATCATCGGGAGCTCGACATCACCAACGCCCTCGCCCGTGTCTCCTACCGGGCCGGCGGCATCAACTACCAGCGTGAATACCTCTGCTCCAACCCGGACGATGTGCTCGCCATACGCCTTACCGCCGACCAGAAGGCAGCCCTCTCCCTCCACGTAGGACTCAACCTCCACCTGCCTGCTACCATCAAAGCGGATGGCCACCAACTCTCCTTCACCGGACAGGCACTCTTCCCGAGGCAAGGCCCTGGAGGGGTACACTTCCGGGGAACCGTCCGGATCGCTGTCACGGGGGGTAGCATACAGCCCGAAGGCCAACAACTCCGTATCACGGATGCCGATGAAGTGATCATCTACACCGACATCCGTACTGACTATGATAACCCGCACTTCGCTTCCTGCTGCCAGGCCACCGTAGACAAGGCAGTCGCCCAATCGTATCAGGCGCTGAAACAGACGCATGTGGCCGACTATTCCGCCCTCTTCAGCCGCGTATCCCTCTCCCTCGGCACGGATACCGCCTCCCACCTGCCCACCAACGTACGCTGGGAACGTAAACGCCAGGGAATCGCGGATACCGGCCTCGACGCCCTATTCTTCCAGTATGGCCGCTACCTGCTCATCGCCGCTTCACGCCAAAACTCGCCCTTGCCGGCTAACCTGCAGGGCATCTGGAACGACAACCTGGCCAACAACATGGGCTGGACCTGCGACTACCACCTCGACATAAACACACAGCAGAACTACTGGGCTGCCAACGTAACTAACCTCGCCGAAACCAACACTCCCCTCTTTAACTACATCCGCCAACTCTCTGAATACGGCCAGCACACCGCCCGCAAAGTCTACGGCAGCCCAGGCTGGGTGGCACACACCGTAGCCAACGTATGGGGCTATACCGCCCCCGGACAGGGCGTCAACTGGGGCCTCTTCCCCACTGCCGCCGCCTGGATCGCCTCGCACCTCTGGCAACATTACAGCTACACGCAAGACATCGACTTCCTCCGCGGCGAAGCCTACCCGCTGTTGAAGAAAACGGCCGACTTCCTGCTCGACTACATGGTAGTCCACCCCATCAACGGCTACCTCATGACCGGTCCCACCACCTCGCCCGAGAACTCCTTCCGCTACAACGGTGTCGAGCTCTCCCTTTCCATGATGCCCACCTGCGACCGCGTGCTCGTATACGAGACATTCATGTCGTGCATCCAGGCCTCCGAGCTACTCGACATAGATGCCGACTACCGTGCAACCCTCCAGGCCGCCATTGCCAAACTCCCCCCCCTGCAGATCGGCCGGGCCGGCACCATCCAGGAATGGTTTGAAGACTACGAGCCGGCACATCCCAACCACCGCCACTCCTCACATCTGTTGGCCCTCTACCCCTACAACCAGATCTCAGCCATACAAACCCCCGAACTGGCCCGTGCCGCCGCACAGTCCATCTACAACCAGCTCCATTCCGAAGGATGGGAAGATGTAGAGTGGAGCCGCGCCAATATGATCAACTTCTATGCCCGCCTCCACCAGCCCGAAGAGGCCTACCACAGCGTCACCCTGCTCCAGCAACGCTTCGCCCGCGAAAACCTCCTCACCATCTCGCCCGAAGGCATCGCCGGAGCACCCTACGACATATTCATCTTCGACGGCAACCAGGCCGGTGTATCCGGCATGGCCGAAATGCTCATCCAAAGCCACGAAGGATACATCCAACTGCTGCCCGCCCTGCCTGCCGCCTGGGACAACGGCTCCTTCACCGGCCTCTGTGTCCGTGGAGGGGGAGTGGTAGATGCAACCTGGGCCAACGGGCACCTCCACCATGCCCGCCTCTCCGCCACCTGCAACTACACCTTCACCCTGCAGATACCCCACGGCAAAACCCCCGCCGCCTTCACCCTCAACGCCCAGCCCGCCCCCTTGCAAACAACCGGCCAGGGCTTCGTACAAATCCCCATGAAACAAGGCGACATCCTCGAAATAAAATGAAAACAACTGTCCCACCCCTACAGCATTTATAGCACATATACCATCCAATAGTATCAAACTATTAAAACAACATACCCATGAGAATGCTAAGCTTCATCCTTTTATGCACGATGCATTGTATCTGTCTCTTCTCACAAGAGAAAGGCAAAGAAATTGTCAAGGTCTCTACAAACGACCTCACCCTGGTGCTCACCGCAGCACCCGGTGAAAAGGTAGACTTCCAGTACTTCGGCGAAAAACTGGCCGATGCCACCCCCTTCCCCGACAAACGCTTCCGCGAACAGCCCGACAACGGCACCGGCTATGCCCCCGAACTGTATCCGGCCTACGGCGGTCGCTACTTCCTCAACCCCGCCCTCAAGCTCACCCACAACGACGGCGTACTCACCACCCAACTCGTCTACGTAAGCCACGAGGCCAAACAGCTCGACGCCAACCGCACCCAGACCGTGATCCGGATGAAAGACCCGCTCTACCCTGTCTTTGTCAACGTTCGCTTCACTGCCTACCAACAGGAAAACGTAATCACCCAGTCGGCCGAGATTACCCATCAGGAGAAGAAACCCCTCCTCGTAGAGAACCTCTCCTCCTCCTACCTCCCCCTGCATGCACAGTCGTACTACCTCAGCCATTTCCACGGCACCTGGGCAGCCGAGATGCAACTCGAAGAAGAAAAACTCACCCACGGCGTGAAACGCATCGAGTCCAGGAAAGGCATCCGTACCAACCTCTCCGAAAGTTCTTCCTTTCTCCTCTCGCTCGACGCACCCGCCCGTGAAGACGAAGGCGCCGTCTACGGCGGATCACTCGCCTGGTCGGGCAACTTCGCCCTCTCCTTCGAGCTCGACGAATGCGGCATCCTCCACACCCTCGCCGGCATGAACGCCTTCGCCTCTACCTACCACCTCCAGCCCGGCAAGACCCTCCGCGCCCCCGAAATGGTATGGACCTTCAGCCCCAACGGCAAAGGACAGGTATCCCGCAACTTCCACGACTGGGCCCGCCGCTACGCCCTCGCCCACGGCGACCAACCCCGCCCTGTCCTCCTCAATAGCTGGGAAGGCGCCTACTTCTCCTTCAACGAAGAAACCATCACCCGCATGATCGATGATGCCGCCGACTTCGGCGTCGAAATGTTCGTCCTCGATGATGGCTGGTTCGGCAACAAATACCCCCGCAACGACGCCAACGCCGGGCTCGGCGACTGGCAGGTCAACAAAAAGAAACTCCCCCGCGGCATCAGCTACCTCGCCGATTACGCCGTAAACAAAGGCCTCCGCTTCGGCATCTGGATCGAACCCGAGATGGTGAACCCCGACAGCGAACTGGCCGAAAAACACCCCGACTGGATCGTGAAAAGCGGCCGGCGCGACATTATTCCCATGCGCAACCAGTGGATGCTCGACCTCAGCAACCCCGCCGTGCAAGACTTCGTAGTCAAAACCTTTGATGATGTAATAGCCCTCTCCCCCAACATCACCTACATCAAGTGGGACGCCAACCGCCACGTAGACAACGTAGGCTCTGAATACCTTTCTGCCGACAACCAAACACACTTCTGGATCGACTACGTGAATGGCCTCTACAGCGCCTACGAACGTATCCGGGCCAAGTATCCCGACGTAATGATCCAGCTCTGTTCAGCCGGCGGCGGCCGTATAGACTTCGGCGCCCTCCGCTTCCACGACGAGATGTGGCCCAGCGACAATACCAACTCCTGGAACCGCATCTTCATCCAGTACGGCACCAACACCTTCTTCCCCGCCATGGCCACCGCCTCGCACGTATCGCCCAGCCCCAACCACCAGACAGGCATGATGGCCCCCCTCAAGTTCCGTTTCGACGTGGCCATGTCTGGACGCCTCGGGATGGAAATACAACCCAAAGACCTTGTCGGCAACGAGTTCAGCTTCTCCAAAAAAGCCGTCGAAACCTACAAACACATCCGCCCCGTGATCCAGCTTGGAGATCTCTACCGCCTCATCTCCCCCTACGACGGCAACGACTGGGCCTCCCTCATGTACGTGGCCAAAGACAAAAAACAAGCCGTCTTCTTCGCCTACAGCCTCGCCTACCACGGACGCACCACCTTCTTCGAAACACGCCTCAAAGGACTTGATCCCGCCAAACAATACACCGTGACCGAGATCAACCTCACCAACGCCTATAGCTCCTTCTGGGGCAATGGACAAACCTTCTCAGGCGAGTATCTCATGAAGGCCGGCATCAACCTCACCATCGGCAATCCCCTGGAAAGCGCCGTATTCCTCCTCACCGAAAAATAAATAAACCACCCATATACCATGCTATCCATGAACAGACTAAAAGCAATCGCCCTGTCCCTGACCACCCTCCTCCTGTTTGCCTGCGGCAACAATGCCCCGCTCGTGAACGGCGACTGGAAAGTAAGCTACAACCAAGCAACACAGGGAGTAGACATTGAAAAAGGCACACGCCTCATCTACGGAAACGTATACGCCGCCTACAAACAAGCCGGTAAACTAATCACCACCCGCGATTACGCTAACCGGTCCGTCACCCTCGAAGCCGTCAGCGACGCCTTCGGCCCGGGCGCCGCCCTCCGGATCACCTACACACAGAAAGGACTGCCCACACTGGTGCAATCCTTCTATGCCTACTCCGGCAAGGACTACATCCTCACCGACTTCACCCTGGCCGCCGATACCGAAGTAGCCTCCAACTACATGGCTCCCGTCTGTATCGACCACATGCAGCCCCTGCTGGAAAGTGGCGAAAACCGCGCCCTCTTCATCCCCTTCGACAACGACGCCTGGATCCGCTACCAGTCTCACCCCCTCACCTTCGACACTCTCACCAGCTACGAGGCGACCGCCGTATTCAACAACCAGAGCCGCCACGGCATCGTGGTAGGCTCCGTTGAACACCACAACTGGAAAACAGCCATCGAAATGACAAAGGGCGACGTACACAACATCGGCTCCCTCACCTGCTACGGCGGTGTAGCCGACAAACTGACGCGCGACTCCAAACCCCACGGCCAACTGAAAGGAACCCTCATCAAATCGCCTAAGATCTTCCTGGGCTGCACAGACGACTGGCGCAACGGCCTCGAAACCTACGCCGCAGCCAACGCCACCGTGGCGCCTCCCCGCCCTTGGAACAAAGACGTCCCCTTCGGCTGGAACAGTTGGGGCGTGCTCCAGTTCAACCTCACCTACCCCAAAGCCCTCGAAGTGTCGGATTTCTTCAAGGACAACCTCCAGAACAACCACTTCGTCAACCCGGACAACACCGTCGTGATCGGCCTCGACTCCGGCTGGAACAGCTTCACCGAAGAACAACTCAAAAGCTTCGTAGACCGTTGTAAAGCCAACGGACAGATAGCCGGCGTATACTGGACCCCCTTCACCGACTGGGGAAAAAATCCCGAACGCGACATGAAAGACGCCCCCGGCTATACATACAAGGATGCCTACCTCTATGCCAATGGGAAACCCCAGGAGCTCGACGGAGCCTACACCCTCGACCCCACCCACCCCGCCACAGAGATGCAGATGCAGAAAATAGCCGACCTGTTCCGCCGCACAGGCTTCGAATACGTCAAGATGGACTTCATGACCCACGGTGCCATGGAAGCCGACAAGTGGTACAACCCCGCTATCCAGACCGGCATCCAGGGCTACAACTACGGCATGCAACTACTCAACAAGTACTTCGGCCACATGTACATCAACCTCTCCATCTCGCCCGTCTTCCCGGCACAATACGCACAGTCGCGCCGCATCGCCTGCGATGCCTGGAACAAGATCAAAGACACCGAATACACCCTCAACGCCACCTCCTACGGATGGTGGCAGGATCAGGTATACTCCTACAACGATGCCGACCATATCGTGCTCCGTGAAGCCACCGAAGGAGAGAACCGCGCCCGCATCACCTCCGGCGTCATCACCGGCATCTATATCACCGGCGACGACTTCAGCGCCCAGGGCCCGGCCGAAGGCAAAGAGCGGGCCCGGCAATTCCTCACCAACCCCGAAGTGAACGCCGTAGCCACCGGCCAGGCATTCCGTCCGGTAGAAGGCAACGGTGAACTGTCCGAAAACGAATTCGTACGCCTCGATGCCGACGGCACCTGCTACCTCGCCGTCTTCAACTATCGGGAGGAAGCACTCAACACCACCGTTGCACTCGCCCGCATCGGCCTCGATGACACAAAAGAATATGCCATGAAAGAACTATGGAGCGGCAAAACCGCCCCGGCGCAGCACCGCCTGGACATGACCGTTCCCGCAAAAGATGTCTTATTATTCAAGTTTTCTCATAAATAACATCATAAATAAGTAAGGTATGAAAAGAATCAAGTTGGTTAGTATGCTGTTACTGTGCTGCTGCAGCTACCTGTTCGCGCAGCAGATAACAGTCACAGGAAAGATTACTGATGGTACCACATCAGAAACACTCTTAGGCGCAAGTATCCTGGTCAAAGGAAGCTTGCAGGGTACCGTTTCCGACCTCGACGGAAACTACACAATCACCGCCTCTCCAAACGACGTACTGGTATTCAGCTACATCGGCTATACCCCGAAGGAAATCAAAGTAGGAAACCAGACCGTGATCAACGTAGTGCTCAGCGAAGACACCCAAGCCCTTGACGAAGTAGTCATCGTAGGCGCCATCATGAAAAAAAGCGACCTTACCGGCGCCGTGGGCAGCATCAGCGCCAAGGTACTCGAAGAAAAACCGGTGACCAATATCAACCAGGCCATGCAGGGACGTATGGCCGGGGTATTTGTCTCCAGCCCCACCCGCCCTGGCGACGACTCCAAGATCCGTATCCGCGGGACAAACACCATGGGTAAGAAAGACGATCCACGTACCGACCCGATCTACGTAGTAGACGGCCTCGTAATGGACAACTTCGCATCCGGATTCAACTCCATCAACCTCAACGACGTAGCCTCTATCGAAGTCCTCAAGGACGCCTCCGCCACCGCCCTCTACGGATCACGCGCCTCCAACGGCGTGGTACTGATCACCACCAAAAAAGGAAAAGCAGGCGAAGGACGCGTAAGCTACGACGGATGGTTCGGCGTACAAACCTATGCCAATGTACCCCAAACGATGGACTCGCGCCAGCTCTTCGAACTCCGGAAAGAAGCCTACGTGAACGGCTATTCCATCACCAACCCCACCGGCAATGTGCAACAGTATATCAACGACGTCGTAATGGGCAGTAACACCGTATTCGCCGACTATGAATTCGACGCCTACAACAACAACCTCAACTACGACTGGCTCGACCAGGTAACCCGCACCGGCACCCAGCAGAACCATGCCCTCAGCTTCACCGGCGGTACCGACAAAGGCTCATACTACCTCAGTTTCGGCTACTCCGACCAGAAAGGGATCATGAAGAAATCCGGACAAAGCCGGTACACCGGCCGTATCAACGCCGAACAGTCCATCAAACCCTGGCTGAAAGTAGGTACCAACACCAGCTTTACCTACACCAAAGACGAGATCGTAGACGACGGCGTGATGAGCCGCGCCCGCAATGCCAACCCCATGCTCGCCATCGACGAAGAACTCCCTACCCTGAACTACCAGGGCATCTTCGACCAGAACAGCTTCAACCCCATCCGCTCGCTGAAAGTAGACAACGACCGCTACCGCAACCGCTTGCTCAGCGCCTCCTACCTCAACATCAACCCCATCGAAGGGTTGAACCTGCGTACCTCTTTCTCCATCGACTACGTAGAAACCAAGGAGTACAAATACACCCCGAAAGACATCTACGAATCCATCCGCTACTCGCAAGACGGAGAAGCCAAACAGAAACGCGACTCACGTCTCACCTGGCAGTGGGACAATGCCATCACCTACGACAAGACCATCGGCCAACACCGTATCAATGGGCTTTTCGGCACCAGTATGACGCGCATCGACCGCGACTACACCGATGTCACCGGTAAAGGCTTCGGTACCGACTTCTTCTCCTACTACAACATCGGCAGCTCCTACAAAAAGGACGAACGCGATATAAGTTCAGACTTTATCACCTCCACGCTCGTATCCTACATCCTCCGGGCCAACTACAACTACGCCGGCAAATACTACCTCACGGCTACCGCCCGTTATGACGGATCGTCCAAGTTCGCCCCCGGCCACCAATGGGGTATCTTCCCCTCCTTCTCAGGCGCATGGAACATCGCCAGCGAAGCATTTATGCAAGACCAGCAGCTCTTCGACCAGTTGAAACTCCGCGTAGGCTACGGGTTGGTAGGTAACCAGAACATAGACGACTTCGCCTTCCGCAGCCTCTACAGCCCAAGTGTGAACAACAACCAGGTAAGCTACGTATCCAACGGACGCCGTGGTACCGAAGACATCACCTGGGAAAAGCAACGCCAGATCAACGTTGGAGTTGACATGGCATTCCTCAACGACCGTATCCGCTTCTCCGCAGACGCCTTCCTGATCAAGAACAAGGACCTGTTGATGGAACGCTCACTGCCCCTTACCAGCGGATTCAACAATGCATTCGAGAACATCGGCGCCATCGAAAATAAAGGAATCGAATTCTCACTGAACGCCACACTGGTTGAAACGAAGGATTGGGAGTGGAACTTCTCGGCCAACTTCTCGGCCGACAAGAACAAGATCACCCAGCTCTACGGCAACAACGACGTGATCTATAACGTAGACGGCGACCGCAACATCCAGAAAGAAGGCAACTTCTTCCTCGGACAGTCGCGCAACACCATCTACATCTGGCGCACCGGCGGTATCGCACAGGTGGCCGACATGGACCGCCTGGGCAAGATGAACTGGAACGGTTACAATGTGAACCCGGGCGACCTCTATCCGCAGGATGCCAACGCCGACGGATCCATCGACCAGAACGACCGCGTGGTGATCGGATCGGCCGACCCCAAATTCTATGGCGGTTTCTCCACCGACGCTACCTGGAAAGGACTCACCCTGAACGCCGTCTTCAACTATTCCTACGGCGCCCGGAAACTCAGCCCCTACTACGAAGGCCTCATGACCAGCGTAGGCAGTAGCGCTGCCTCCACCGACCTGCTCGACCGTTGGACAGCCGACAACACCGGCGCCCGCTTCCCCCGCGTTGCAACCGGCTTCGACTACAACCACTACAGCGCCAGCCAGATGGATTTCAGCGTACAAGACGCCTCCTTCCTCCGCCTGGCCACCTTGACACTAGCCTACAACTTCAACAATAGTGTGGTGGAAAAACTGAAACTCGGCAGCCTCCGTGTCTATGCCACAGGCTCCAACCTGTTCTGCCTCACCGACTATAAAGGGTACGATCCCGAAACAGGCGACTGGTATCCCCCTACAAGAATGTATGTGATCGGCCTCAACCTCAGTTTCTGATCCGTATGCATAAGTGAATACAATAACGACATTAATAATGAAATATATGAAACATATCATCATAACCAGTGCAATCGCCACCGCTTTGGCGCTCAGCACCACCTCTTGTTCAGACTTCCTGAACCAGGAATCTAAAACGGCCATGACGGAAGAAGAGGTCTTCTCCAAAATTGATAACGTAGAACCACTCGTACAGGGGCTCTATACCAAGTTCCGCGACTGCCGTGCCGGACGTAACGGCCTCATGGTCAACCTCGGCAACGATGAAAGCCAGCAGGGCAACTTCCAGCTCATCTCCTCCGGTTCGCAGGCCGGCCTGGATAAATACAACGGCTTGCTCGAACCCACCTCCACACAGGTAGCCGCCATCTGGAACAACCGCTGGCCTGCTGTTACCTCTGCCGCTAAAGCCATCTACGCCCTCAGCCTCACCGAAGAAGACCCCACCAGAGCGCAGCAATTGCTGGGCGAAGCCAGCTTCATCCGCGCCCTCCTTATGATGGAACTCACCATGTACTGGGGCGAAATACCCATCGTAGACATGAGCCGTAGCGCCGAACTCGGACTGGGACGCCAGCCGCTGGCCGACGTATGGACATACATCATCAACGACTTCACCGCAGCTGCCAACAACCTGCCCGAACGCTGGGACGACCCGAAACGCGCCACCTCCGGCGCCGCCCTGGCCATGCTCGGCAAAGCCTATATGTATGCACCCGTCGAGACCGGCTTCCGCGACTTCGGTAAAGCCAAGGAGTGTTTTGACAAGATCATGAACCGCTACCAACTGGTTTCCAACTTCGCCGACCTGTACGACTACTCCAAGCCCAATACCTCGGAATCCATCTTCGAATTACAGTTCAACAACATCTGGCCCGACTGTAACTACTGGCAGTTCGATTGCGGATCACGCGCCGTAGACGCCTGGTTCTCCCAAGGTTGCCATTTCTCCGGATACGACTTCCTTGTACCCACCCCCTTTGCTTACCGCACTATAGCCGAAGGCGGCATCTGGGAAGACGGCGACCTGCGCAAAAACGTAAGCCTCCGCTACGACTTCACCTACGAAGGCGTCACCCCCGACCTCTCCAAAACCCAATGGACAGGCACCACCGACGAACTCGAACCGCATATCCGGAAGTTTGAAGACCCGCGCACCGACAAACTCAACGGAACCATCGCCAATATGTGGAACTCTGGCAAGAACTTTGCCGTGATCCGCCTGGCCGACATCATCCTGCTCTATGCCGAATGCCTGAACGAATTAGGCAACACCGCCGAAGCCGTAGCCCTGGTAAACGACAAGATCCGTACCCGCGCCTGGGGAGGCAACCTGCCCGACAGCCTGCGCTGGAACACCGGTATGTCGCAAGACGACTTCCGCAGTAAGGTGATGGACGAACGCCTCCGCGAACTCTGCTTCGAAGGCTGGCGCCGTATGGACCTCATCCGCACCGGCAAATTCGTTGACCTGATCAAGGCACGCAACCGTTGGGCCAACGAATCCGGTACCATCCAGCCCTTCCACATGCGCTATCCGATACCCGATACCGAAATCAAGGGGAACGAATACTTCAGCCCCGACGATCAGAACCCGGGTTATACCAAATAAGCACCTTTTTTCATAACAGGTTACATAGAACCCCTGAAGGCGTACGATCCCATACAGGCGTACGCCTTCTTTTCCCCACTGTCTGATTTTGTATCCGATGACATCCCTATCCTTCCATACCTGGGGCTACCTGCCCACCGGTGAACCCATCACCCGCTTCCGCCTCACGAACGGCACAGCCGCTTACGTAGAATTCACCAACCTCGGCGCCACCTGGGTATCTGCCGTCGTCCCCGACGCCAGCGGCACACCTGCCGACGTCCTCCTTGGCTATGACAGCGCCGAAGGCTATCTCCGCGATCCTTACTACATGGGTGCCACCATCGGCCCCTTTGCCAACCGCATCGCCAACGCCGCTTTCCTGATCGAAGCAGAGGCTTTCCTCCTGGAAAAAAACGACGGGGAGAACACCAACCATGGCGGTTCCCATGGTTTTCATCAGAAACTGTGGAAGTGGACAGCCATCACAGATGGCATCCGCTTCTCCCTCCATGTACCGGATGGCGAAGGGGGTTATCCAGGTAACCGGGACATCTCCGTCGCCTATTTGTGGGACCACACCAACACCCTCACGATCAGTCACCAGGGAAGCACCGACCACCCTACCTGGCTCAACCTCACCAATCACGCCTACTTCAACCTCACCGGCACTCCCGTCGCCATCGCCGGTCACCACCTCTGTATCCCGGCCAACCGGTTGCTCGAAACCACCCCGGCATTTATCCCCACCGGCCGCTACCTGCAAGCCACCGGCTCTGTGTTCGACTTCACCACGCCCCATCCGGTAGCCGACCATCTCTACAGCAACGACGAATGCATCCGCCAGAACCGTGGCTACAACCATTGTTACATCCTGAAAGAAACAACGGATACACGGCTGTTGCCAGCCGCCTGGCTGTCCGACCCCATCAGCCACCGCAGCCTCCTGGTAGAAACCACCCTTCCCGGCATCCTGCTCTACACCGCCGGCTATCTGGAAGAGACCATCACCGGTAAAGGCGGACTCCCCTTTGCCCCACATGCCGGCCTTTGCCTCGAAACCCAGTTCTTTCCCGATACGCCTCACCACCCGCACTTCCCCTCCTGCCTCTTACAGCCGGGTGAGTCATACAACCACCAAACCCTTTTCCACTTCAATCATCCTCCCGTAATGCCCTGATAGCCTTTAAGGCCTTTGAAACCTTTTCCCCTTAAAGCCCTCGCCTCACCCCTTCTTCTGCGCCCGGTAGCCGGAAGGAGACACACCCATCGTCTTGGTGAACAACCGGGAAAAATACAAAGAATCCTCAAAGCCCACCAGCGGACTGATCTGGTTTACTTTCAGGGAGGTAAAGTCGAGGTAGTGGCAAGCCTCCTGTATCCGGAGATGCGTCAGATAGCGCAGCGGCGAATAGCCGGTCTTCCGGCTGAACTGTGCACAGAAATAAGAGACAGACAATTTCACCTCCTGGGCAATCTCATCCAGCGTCAACCGCCGGGCCAGGTGCTCGTACATAAAATGGATCGCTTCATCCGTCACGTCACGCCCCTCCCCGCGTGACGGGTTACTGTCACGATACTCCCCGATAAACTTCATCGATCCCAGGAAATGGAACAGGCTTGTGGTGGCATACAGCAGGTAGTTCTTACTGTATCCCCGGCTGAGCGAACCGTAGATCTCCTCAAACAGATACAACCGTTCCTTGATACGCGAATGGCTAGTGGGAGTGATCGCTGTCGGGCAGGCAAAGTCTTCACTGAAAAAAGCCGCCTTTCGTCCGTTGAAATGCATCCAGTAGATCGTCCATGGCTGGTCGGCATTGCTGCCGTAGGCATGCGCCGTATGCTCAGGCAGGATAAAGAATTGATTGGGATGAACGGTGAACTGCCGTCCTCCCAACCGGAACCAGCCCTCACCCTCCACGCAGTAGATCAGCACATATTCATGCACGTCCTCCCGCTTCCGTTCCCTGTAATGGAAACGAGCCCGCGGGTAATAACCGATATCGGTGATATACAACTCCTGGCCCAACACGTCTTGCCGGAGTTCCTGAATAATAAACGAAGGGATCACGATTGCCCGCTCTCCCTTAAACCCTTCTTTGATGCGCGGCATAGCTGACTAATTTTCCGAATGCCTAAAGATACGACTATTTGCATTATCTGCCGACAGATTTGTATATTTGCAGGAATATGGATACACATCGTTTGTGGCAGCAGGCCAGCTATCATGTGGTCAACATCCTCTTCTGGTGTTGTATGGCGGTGGTATGCTTCCTGTGTATCCAGGTCCTTTTTCTCTCCTCATTCAAGATACCCACCGGCTCCATGGAACCTACCCTGCTGGCAGGCGACTATATCCTGGTGAATAAAACCATCCCCGGTGCACGCCTGTTTAACCTCTTTGCCTCCATGCACGACGAAGAAACACCCGTCTACCGGACACCGGGCATACGTTCCCTTCGCCGCAACGACGTGGTGGTCTTCAATTACCCGTATCCCCACGGCGATGCCGCCATCCGGATGGATATCATGGCCTATTATGTGAAACGCTGTGTAGGCCTTCCGGGCGATACCCTGTACATCCGTAACGGTTACTACCGGGTGCCCGGCGTAAAGCAGGCGTTGGGTAATGCCAAAGGCCAGCTGAAGGCACGGCAACTGCGTGCTGCCTTCGCCCGGGAAATAAAGCCCGACAGCCTGTATCCGCAAGACTCCCTTTTCCAATGGGACGGAAATACCTTCGGTCCGCTTTACATTCCCACCAAAGGCGATAGCCTGCCCCTGACGCGCGCACACTTCGCCCTCTACCATAAACTGATTGCCTGGGAGCAACAACAGCCCGTCCGGATGGAAACAGACGGATCATGCCATATCGGCGGCGAACGGGTCACCAGCTATCGCTTCCGGCACAACTACTACTTCATGGCAGGCGACTTCGTCCAGGCCTCCCTCGACTCCCGTTACTGGGGTCTCGTCCCCGAAGACTATATTGTTGGCAAAGCCTGGCTCATCTGGAAATCCGTCGATACCGACACCGGCCGGTTTCGGAAAGAACGCTTCTTCCAACGCATCCGGTAAACCCATTCGTTAAGGCTTTGGACCAACCCGTAAACTTGTGGAGTGGCAATCGTTTTACGATACTTCAAAGCGCATACTTCATCCGGTATTCCGACGGCGAACACCCTTTCATCTGCTTGAACTGGCGGGCAATATTCTTATAATCCGTAAATCCCATCCCAGCAGCTATCTCTACGATAGACGCTTTCGATTCAACCAGTTGCTGGGCGAATTTGTCCATCCGGAGTTGAAGGGCATACGTATACACCGGCATCCCCGTCACTGCTTTGAAACGAATCTCAAGCAGGCGGCGCGAGAGTGGAACCAGCCTGATCAACTCTTCCACCGCAATCCGCCGGTCGGAATGCTGGTGGATATAAGTAAGCACAATCCTCATATACTTATCTTCCGTGGCATAAATATCGGTAGACCGCCGGGTCACAATATGCGTTGGCAGCACCACAATATCCCCTGCTGGCGGTATCTTTTTCCGCCGTACCAGCCGGTCGATCAACGCTGCCGTATCATACCCTCCCTTCTCCACCGCCTGCACAATCGACGACAGGGGCGGATCCGAAAGGGTACAGACCGATTCGTCATTGTCTACCCCCAGCACCGCAATCTCTTCGGGCACCCGCAGGCCGCATTGCTTGCAAGCCTCCGTAATATGGTGACCCTGATTATCATCACAAGCCAGGATACCGACCGGAGTAGGCAACCGCTTCAGCCATTCGATCAGCACATCGGATTCATAAAACCACAAGTCGCCGTGATCCACATTCTGATACTCGTAAAACGACGCATCTAACCGATGCCGCCCCAATTCCTCCCGGAAACCTTCACACCGCTCTTCCGACCACACCACATGCTTCATCCCATAGAACGCAAAGTGTTTAAATCCTTTCCGGATAAAATAATCGGCCCCCATCTTTCCCGCCAGCCGGTGCGCTCCGGTGATATTGGGGATAGCTGGAAAGCGGGAGATAAAGTCCTGCGCGATAGCGATGATACCATGACGGGCAAACAGCGAGACGTCGTCGGCCGGCTGGAACTGCGCAATAATCGCATCCGCTTTCCACCGCAACGCCCATTCCAGCACGCCCTGCAGCCCGTGCTGCTCGCGATAGGAATGAGGCATCTTACACAATACCCAGGGATCATGTTCTTTGGAATACTGCACGATCCCCCTCAGGAGTTGCTTGGCATACTCTTCCGAGAAATCAGTCAAAAGGATCACACGTGCCATGTGGTTGTTTGCTCAATGAGGTTGCATGTTACAAATGTATACATTCTGCCGGATGATACAAGGGAGAAACCTAAAAGAAAGGCGGATGTGCCTTGTTGTGACACATCCGCCCCTACCCAGATGAATTAGATGATAAGGAATGCGCTTTTAGTTGAATTCGATATATTGCTCTTTGATATTCCATCCGCCTACCTTCACCGCCTGTATGCTATTGCTCAGTGAAGAAGGATTATACACGCAGGTGAGGGTTTTCTTTTCACCCGGGAAAACAGTCACATAGTTGTCCGACCAGAAGGCAGGCGTTACAATGTCTTTGTCGCCATCCGTCAGCGCTACCTGCACCAGGAACGCCAGGGTGGCAGAGGTGTTCTCCAGTACCACGGTCAGTCCCTCCTGATCCGCATCCAGGCTGCCGATCGTCACCTTCACCTCGGTTTCCGGCAAACGGCTCAACGCCTTGAAATCGCCATACGTATCAATATAGGTCATATACCAATTCCCCTTACCATACACATCCGGCTGGGAAGAGAGGCAGTAGAAGTTCTCGGCCATCCGGTTGTTGCCTGCATCGTAGATCTCCAGCGAGAGGAACGTATTCCTCGCCGAATTATCGATCGTAAAGATCTTCTGTACGCTTTCGGGCGTCATGGACAGGGATACCTTTTCTTCAAACAAGACGTTCGACGCCACATCGCGACCACGGATCACGGCTGTTAGCCCGTCGATTGGTTCCAATGTTTCGTTCACGGCATAGATCCCATTGTCTTTGTAGTTATAGATCAACTGACGGGGCAGGTTGCCACGTTTCACACCGTAGTAGGCAGCTGTCGGGACTTTATAGAAATCGTACAACTGCCAGTAGACCGACGGCCAGGCAGAGTTCAACATCCACTGTACGATGCCGGTGGCCTCCGTCGGGTTCACACGGAACGCTTCAAACATACTCTGGGTAGCTTGCGAACCGGTCAGATAACCCCGGTTGAGGAAGCTCTTCAGGTCGGCCGGTTTGCCATACATCCCCTCAATCACATCTACGATTGGTTTGATCTGATTCATCGAGCCGGAGGTAGTGGTACGATAGTCCCAGTATTCGTTCAACGGCCACAGCTTGTCGGCCGGTATCATCTTGGCAACCGATTCGTATACCGGAAGCTGTGCGCCGGTACCCGTCTCGGTATTAAAGCCGAAGTTACCACCGTTTTTCGTATCAATGAACCAGTAGTTCGGACCTACATAGTCGTACGGGCCACGCATCTTCATACCCGTGGGGCCTGTCACTTCGCTGGTAGCCGTAGCGGCCGAACCGATAAACGGACGATCGTCGATCGTCGGCAACAGGGCCATATATCGTTTTTCCAGCGTCGGATTCAGTAGCATATCGCTACCGCCCAACCAGGCAATAATCGCCGGGTGGTTACGCAGCCAGCGAACCTGGTTGTCCAGATAGCGCACCAACAGGTCCATATCCTGTTCAGACTGGATACAGCCGAACTTCTCGTCGGCCGGCGCACCGAAGTAATTTTCCCATTCCCATTGGCAGCTCCAGCCTACGAGCGCCATCAGACCGTAACGGTCGCACAGGTCGTAGATGTTCTGGCTGTTACCCCAGATATTCTCGAAACGGATCGAGTTGAGGTTCATATCGGCTACATACTGTACCTGTGTCTCGTTGCTTTCAGGAGTATCACGGAGGAAGATATCGTCGGTCCAGCCGGCGCTCTTCACCAATACACGTTTTCCGTTCAGTTTGAATCCTTTGAATCCCTGTCCGGTCATAAATGTTTCGATCGAACGGATACCGAAGGTTACATTATCCACGTCCGTAACCACGCCGTCAGCCACAAAACGCAGCTGCAGAGCGTACAACTCAGGCAGTCCCATCCCGTTGCACCACCAGAGGCGGGGATTCAGGACATGCAGGCCTTTCACGTCTTCGGGTGTGATCTTCACCGTCTTGGTTTCATTCGGTTCGAGGGTGACGGGCAGCGCAAAAGAAATATGTTCCAACTGTCCTTTCAGGGTTCCTTTCAGCTTTTTGGCGGTGAAGTTCTCCACTTTGGTTTCAACGGTCAGCCAGGCTTCATTCAACGTTTCCGTGTTGACCTTCGTTTGTACCCAGGTATCTTTCAAGCCGGCATCACCCGTAACCAGCAACCGTACTTCGCGGAAGATACCCATGCTTTCGTCCAGCGGACGGGGGTTCCAGTCTACAAAGCCAATGTTCGGTTCACCCTTCTGGGCACGGAAGACCTCCACTGCCAGCACGTTCTCTTCCTGCAGCAGGGCGGACACATCAAACGAGTAGCGGCAGAAGGGGCCATATACATCCTCCTTCTTGCCGATCAGTTGCCCATTCAGCCAGATATTAGCCCGATAGGTCAGCCCGTCGAACGAGAGTTCCACATGCTTGCCTGCCCCCTGCACGGGCGAATTGAATGTGGTACGATACCACCAGGACACATCGAACGGTGTACGGTCGGCGTCCTTATAGTTCATGCCCGTCAGCAAGTCCGGGTACAGGCCGTTTTCCGTCAGCACCCCCATCACCGTGGAAGGCACTGAAGCCGGATACCATTGGGCAGCAGCGGCCTCCGGCGAAGACACCTTGTCTCCCCCCAGGTTCACAACAGCCGAAGATTGCACCTGCCAGTTATGAGAAAGCAGTACCTCATCGGCAGCCATTTCTTTTTCACTCTCCACACAAGCCGTAAAGCCTATGCACAGTAGCGATACTAACAATAGATTCGCAGTGAGTCGTTTCATATTATTCTATGGTTTTATGAGATTTCTTATTCGACCAGCGCTACAGCTCCCAGCAACGCGATGTCGGGGTTGGAAGAGATACGTATCTGAAGCCGTTCCAGTGAGTTGGGATACATAAACGATTCCAGGTTCTTATACATGCTTTCCGAGAAGAGGGGGAAAGCGCCGGCGATACTGCCGCCAAAGACAATCGCCTCCGGGTCGTAGGCATACAGGATAGCCTGTACCAACTCGCCGATATGGTTACCGAATTCGGCCCATATCTTCAGCGCCTGGGGGTCGTTCAACCGGGCGCGTCCAGCCGCTTCCTTACCGGTAGTCTGGTGATAGGTGGTGAAGAACTCACTGCCGCAGTAATGCTCGTAGATATGATCCAGGTAACGCATACAGCCAATCTCCCCGGCGCCGGTATTACTCCCGTTGTACAATTTGCCGTTGAAGATAAGGCCCGAACCCACGCCTGTACCGAGTGTTACACCCAACATATCGTTGAACCCCTGCCCTTCACCATATTTATGTTCACCCATCGCAAAACAGTTCGCATCGTTGTTGATGTATACCGGCACATGGAACGCATCCTCCAGGATCGCTTTCAGGTGTACCTCCTGCCACGCAGGAATGTTGGTCACATTATACACAATCCCCTGTTTCACATCCACCACCGACGGCACACCAATGCCGATCCCTTCCGTATCAGCCGATACAAAGGGTGCGATAAAATCCTTCATGTATGCGACAGACTCCGCCAGATCCAGCTTAGACGGGCTGGGGGCGGTTACTTTCTCCACCAGTTTACCGTCCTGCAATTTGCCGATGCGGACACTTGTTCCACCTAAGTCGATTCCCAGTTTCATATTGGTATAACAGTATTAGTTGATGATACAAAGAAAAGGGGGAAAAGGGCATGATCTTACGCGTTTTGCGTAGGATGATCGTCTGATTGCGTAAATGTGAGGGGCAGCTAAAGACTAATTGATGACCGGCGGATAGTCCAGCGTATAGTGCAAGCCCCGGCTCTCCTTCCGGTCGATGGCCTGACGCATGATCAGATAGCCGGTATTGATCATGTTGCGCAGTTCGCAGATCTCCTTCGAAGCCACCGAACGCTTGAAGAGGCTTTCAGTCTCTTCATACAGGATATCGAGCCGGTCCCAGGCGCGTTTCAGGCGCAGGTCGGAGCGTACAATACCCACATAGGTGCTCATGATCTGTCCTACTTCTTTGGCACTTTGTGTGATGAGCACCATTTCTTCGGGCGACCGGGTCCCGGCATCGTTCCATTCCGGGATATCTTCCTCCCAGTGATAACCATGGATACACTCCAAACTGTGCCGTGCCGCCGCATCAGCATATACCACCGCCTCGATCAGGGAGTTGGATGCCAGGCGGTTGCCGCCGTGCAGGCCGGTACACGAGCATTCGCCCACGGCATACAACCGCCGGATAGACGAGCAGGCGTTGAGGTCTACTTTAATACCGCCACACAGGTAATGCGCCGCCGGAGCTACCGGGATATACTCTTTCGTGATATCGATTCCCAGGCTGAGGCATTTCTCATAGATCGTAGGGAAATGCCGGCGCGTCTCCTCCGCATCCTTATGCGTGACGTCCAGGTAGACATGGTCGTCGCCCCGGTTCTTCATTTCATTATCGATGGCGCGCGCCACAATATCACGGGGAGCCAGCGAGAGGCGGGCATCGTATTTATGCATGAATTCCCTGCCGTCGATCGTACGCAGCACGGCTCCGTAGCCACGCATCGCCTCGGTGATCAGGAACGAAGGACGATCACCCGGATGATACAGCGCCGTGGGATGGAACTGCACAAACTCCATATCCTTCACCGTTCCCTTGGCGCGATACACCATCGCGATACCGTCGCCGGTAGCCACCAGCGGGTTGGTGGTGGTCTGATAGACGGCACCGATGCCACCGGTAGCCATCAGGGTCACTTTAGAGAGGAAGGTATTAATCTGTCCGGTCTTTATATCCATGATATACACGCCGTAGCACTCAATATCGGGTGTCTGCCGGGTAACGGTCGCACCCAGGTGGTGCTGTGTGAGGATCTCGATCGAGAAGTGATTTTCAAACACTTCGATGTTCGGATGCCGCTGTACGGCTTTGATCAGGCTATCCTGGATCTCCGCTCCGGTATTGTCTTTGTGGTGAAGGATGCGGAATTCAGAGTGGCCCCCCTCCCGGTGCAGGTCAAAGTTCCCGGCTTCATCCTTATCGAAATCCACCCCCCAGCTGATCAGTTCGCGGATCTGGCCGGGCGCTTCGCGCACGACTTTCTCCACCGCACTGCGGTTGCTGAGCCAGTCGCCGGCAATCATCGTATCTTCAATATGCTTTTCGAAATTATCGGTGAGCAGGTTGGTGACGGAGGCCACCCCTCCTTGAGCAAAATACGTATTGGCCTCTTCCAGCCCGGATTTACAAACAAGAGCTACCTTTCCCTTATGAGCCACTTTGAGTGCAAAACTCATCCCGGCAATACCGGCACCTATCACCAGAAAATCAAATTGCTTTGTCATTCTCTTTTGTTTATGAAGCAAAGTTATAAATAAACATCAATGTTTTTTACCTTTGCAGAAAGATAATTGCCGATGAAACTATTCAATGTATGCATATTCGTATGCCTGTTGGCTGCCTGTAGCGGCGGAAAACAAGGAAAAGAACAGGTCATTTCAGTGACCATCGAACCGCAACGTTACTTTGCCGAACAGATTGCAGGCGGCCGGTTTACGTTCAACTGCGTAGTCCCTGCCGGCCAGGATCCCGAGGCCTACGACCCCACCCCACAACAGATGGTGCGCATTGGGGAAAGTATGGCCTATCTCCAGGTAGGCAACCTCGGCTTTGAACAGGCCTGGCTGCAAACCATCCGCGAGAACAACCCCCAACTGACCTTTTTCGACCTTTCCCAAGGGGTAGACCTCCTGCGTAGCGAAGCCTCCGGAGAAGGTGAGGCACATGAGGAACACGACGGGCACGACCATGCTGCGGAAGCTGACGCCCATCACCACCATCATGCCCATGCCGGTGGTGTGGATCCGCACTACTGGAGTTCGATCGAGGGCGCCAAAATGATGGCCTGGAATATCCTGAATGCACTGATCAAGCTCGACAACGAACATGCCGCCCACTACTGGGTGAACTACAACCGGCTGATCGAAGAAATAGAGGCCACGGACAGCAAAGTATACATGACCCTCTCGGCTGTCCTCAGCCGCGCCTTTATCATCTACCATCCCTCGCTCACCTATTTTGCCGAAGACTACAACCTCACCCAGCTCCCCCTCGAAGTGGATGGCAAAGAGCCTTCACCGGCACAGTTGAAGGAGTTGGTGGACCTGGCACGCAACTACAACGTGCGGGTAGTCTTTATCCAGCCCGAGTTCAATAGGCAGAATGCCGAACTGATCGCCCGCGAAACAGGCTGCCGACTGGTGACGATCAATCCGCTGAATTATCATTGGAGTGAAGAAATGATCCACATCGCCGAAGCGCTGGCCCATGAATAAGTTGATCGACATCAGCCGGGTATCCGCCGGCTACGACAACAAACTTGTCCTGAAAGACATCTCCCTCACCCTGTGGGAAGGCGACTTCCTTGGCATCATCGGTCCCAATGGCGGCGGAAAGACCACGTTGCTGAAAGTCATACTCGGGCTCCTCCCGCCCACATCGGGTACGATCCGATTTTACGACAACGGCAAAGAGGCCTCTTCCCTTCAGACCGGCTACCTGCCGCAGCTGAATGTGATAGACCGCAAATTCCCCATCTCCGTACGCGAAGTGATCCTGTCGGGTTTGTCGTCCGAAAAACCGCTGTTCGCCCGTTTTAGCAAACAACAGCACCAACGGGTGGAAGAGGTAATCGCCCAGATGGGGCTTGAAGAACAGGCCGGACGACCGATCAGCGACCTTTCCGGCGGACAACTGCAACGCGTGCTACTCGGCCGCTCCATCGTCTCCCGTCCCCGGGTACTGATTCTGGACGAGCCCAGTTCGTATGTGGACAAACGGTTTGAGTCCCGGTTCTATCAACTGCTCGAAGAGATCAATAAAGAAAGCGCCGTGATCCTCGTCTCGCACGACATTGGTACGGTACTGAGCCAGGTGAAGAACATCGCCTGTGTGAACGAAACGCTGCATTACCATGCCGGCACCGACCTCACCGAAGAATGGCTGGGCGACGTCTATGCCTGCCCTATCGAACTGATCGGGCACGGCCACCTGCCACACCGGGTACTGAAATCACATACACACGACTGCTCATCGGAGAAATAAATATGGAAGATACGGAAAACAAGAAAAGGATACTGATCACCGGCGCCAGCGGATTCGTAGGCGGCCATTTGGTAGAAGCCGCACTCAACAAAGGATACGAAGTTTGGGCCGGTGTACGTGCCAGCAGCGATCGCTCTGTGCTGGATGCGCTGAACCGGGGATACGGTATATGGGCAGACCCCCGGGAAGCCGGATCGGGCAAACGGCTGCATAAAGACGACCGGATCCGCTTTATCGACCTGCCTTACACCGACGAAGCCGCCCTCATCCGCCAACTGGAAGCATTCAACGCCGAACACGGCGGCTGGCACTACATCATACACAATGCCGGTGTCACCAAATCGCTCCACAAAGAAACCTTTTTCGAGGTAAACGCCGAAAACACCCGTCGTTTCCTCCATGCCCTGACCGTTTCCGGTTGCAAGCCCGATCGATTTGTGCTGATGAGCAGCCTGAGCACCTTCGGCAGTTCGGTAGACAGGAAACCCTTCCAACCCATCCGTCCGGACGATGAACAAGAGCCGGATACCGTGTATGGGCAAAGCAAACAGTTGGCCGAACAATACCTACGCAGCCAGACAGCCATCCCCTACGTCATCCTCCGTCCCACAGGCGTCTTTGGACCCTGCGACAAAGATTACCTGATGCAGGTACAGAGCGTACGCAGCGGATTTGACTTCACCATCGGGTATTCCCGCCAATGGCTCACGTTCATTTATGTGGAAGACCTGGCTGCCGTGGCCATGTTGGCGCTGGAGAATGAAAAAGCGGCAGGCCAGGCTTATTTCGTAGCCGACGGAGGCGTTTGTACCGACAAAGACTTCGGCCGGATGATCCAGCAACTTACCTGCCGCAAATGGGCGCTTCACCTCAGCATACCCGTATGGGTGGCCTATATCGCCTGCCAGTGCGCTGAGCTGGTGGGTACATGGAAAAAGAAGCCGATGACCCTCAACAGCGATAAATTCCACCTCCTGAAACAACGTAAATGGATCTGTGATGTGGAACCTATGCAGTGTGAATTAGGGTTCAAGGCTCCTTATCCCTTTTATCAGCGGTTGCAACAAACCATCGCCTGGTATACCGCCAACGGCTGGCTCTAAACTCAATCCACCGCTCTCAGCTTGCCCGAGCCGACAATGCTGCTGTTCACATCGGATGGATTTCCTTTGTAATTAACCTCACCACTGCCGGCGCCCTTCACATGGATGCGCTCGGTGGCATGTATGTCGATGGTACCGTTGCCGGCTATCTCGCCTTCCATCTTCTTCACTACCAGGTCGAACCCGCGGATATCACCACTACCGGCAATATTGAACTCAGCCTCATCGGCCGTTCCCGAAGCAAAGATACTCCCCGAACCCGCAATCTCGCCCTTGAAAAGAAGACATTCCGCATACGTGATCCGTACCTCACCGCTACCGGCAATACCCACCTTGACCTTTTCGGCCCGTACCGTATCCTGTAAAGAGAGGGAGCCGCTGCCGCCCAAGTCCAAATCCAACTCGTTGGTAGTCAAAGGGCCTATCACCGTAAAACGAGTATCGCCACCCATTTCCGCATCACGCAGCATAGTAGAATTGGTATTCACCACAAAGGAGGTAGGGCGGAAACTGGTACCATGGCGGAATTCCTTTTTCGGTTGGATCACCAGCTTGTGTCCCTCTTCGATCCTGAATTCATACATATCGTAGATATTCCGGTCGGTAGTTACTTCCAGGAACGGAGCGTCGGCTTTCTGGGTATAGTTGAACGTGATGTTACCGGAAGACTCAATCTCGTCATAATCCGTGATGGAGATCGTTTGAGTAGTTACATTTCCGTCGCCTTCCACTACTTTAAAAGGGAAGCATCCGCTAACCAGGATTGTAAGGCCGGCAAGCAGGCAAAGAGAAGTGTTTGTTTTCATTATTAATGTTATATAATGGATAATTGATTGCAGTCCTTAATCAGCCCGTTTCACCGTGCCTACGCCCGATGCCGAGGAGTTGACGGTAGCCGATCCCTTGTAGCGGATATTGCCCACGCCCGATGTACTGGCCGACAGATGAGAAGTGGCATTCACTTCCATCTTGCCCACCCCGCTCAGTTCGCAGCTTAATTCCTTGACGGCGCAGTCAAAGGCAAAAACCTTGCCTACACCCGACACATTGAAATTGCCTGTACCCACACGACCTGTCAGGTACGCATTACCCACCCCTGACACATCACAGGTAAGGGCGCCGCAAGCCAACTGATCCAACCGGATATCAGCCACGCCCGATACACTGATGCGGAGGCTTTCCATATCCAACGTTGACTCGGCATTGAAATTCATACAGCCGCTCACTTCCACCTCATTCAATTTGGCCGACCGGCCACGGATGATCAACTCGGTAGGCTGTAATTTGGTGTACTTCTCCCGCGACCGGATACTGATCGTGGTGCCCTGCTGGTCGATATCGAGCCAGTTGAAGAGGTTTTCGTCCATCGTCACCTCCAGGCTGGCGGCACCTGCAGACTGCGTATAATAAAATGCCGGCGTATTACCTTTATCTTTCTTGAAGATATTGCGGCCCACTGTTTGTGCGCTGCTCTCGATATTATTTCCCAGGCGGAGTGTATGGAAGTCGTCTACCCTGATTGTTCGTGTCACAATCGTACCATTCCCTTTCACGCGGTCTGCTGCGGAAGTTGCGGTTATTCCAAGGGCCAGTAACACAGTCAGCCCGATAGTTCTTAGATTCATATCAGTTTGCATTTATGATTTTACCTTTTCCGATGATTGATTGTTGTACTTCGGGCGATCCTTTGTAGCGGATCTCCCCTTTTCCCATGATAGACGCTTTGAGTTTGGTGAGGGCATGTACCTCCGCCACCCCGCTACCGGTCATCCGGCAATTGAGTTCGTCTACCTGTATGTCATACGCGTGCAGATCGGAACCCCCTACAATGCTATACAGGCCGGTAAGCGCTTTCCCATTACGGATGGTAACGGAACCCGAACCGTCGAGGTCGCATTCCAGTTTTTCCACCTTGAGCTTTTCGGCTACGATATTGGCGCTGCCGTTCATCTTCAGTTTCAGTACACCGGTTGTGATCGGTTCTTTCAGTTGCACCAGGCTGTTGGCATTGGCGCGTATCTCCAGTTCGTCTCCATTGACCGGTGTGTGTGTGATGAAATTTGCATTGCCTTCCACCCGGGCCGCTTTCAGCCATTGAGAGTTGGCCTTGACCGTGAAACGGGTCACCTGATCTACTTTAGCGTCTTTGAAGCGGATGGTGAGGATGCGGTCTTTTACTTCGGTGTGCAGATAGGTAAACAGGTTCTCGTCGAGTGTGATCACCACCTCCGAAGTGGGCACCTCCGTTTGCTCGTAGTTGAACTCCATGATACCATTGATGCGTATCTCGTTATAGTCGCCCACTTCGATTGTCTTCGTAACAGGCTTGCCGTTCCCTTTTACTGGATCTGCCGCCATCGCCGTAGTGGTGATAGCGATCAGAAGCGCACTCAGTATCCATTTAGTCTGTTTCATATTGCAGGATGTATTGATTTGACGATGCGTCGGATGGTAAGGTTACACACCTCCGATTTATTTCCAGTACAAATATAGCCATAAGCGGATACCTTGTATAACATAGTACCATAAATTAAAAATAATTAACAAAAAAGGAGAAGGTGTGCAAAATCAAAATGTATGGTTGCGGTGACCCTCTGGAAGTAGCTATCTCCGGTTCAAGCGATGCCGTGTTGAAGGGACAGGCCGGAAAAGCTCAATTCTCCGCCAGCGGCAGCAGTGATGTGAAAGCCTACGACCTGGTGGTGAAAGACCTCGAATGTGGCGCCAGCGGCAG
>JAVBUH010000014.1:0-91336 GCA_031555505.1 Tannerellaceae bacterium | reverse complement strand
ATTTTTGTATACATATTAAGACGCACGCCCGGATCGTTCCGCGCGTGCGTCGCACTTTTATAAATACGGCCAAATAAATGATAGGAATACCCTTTTCAATGATAGTATTACCACTGTTAATATATGTTTACAAAATAAGCCTGAAGTAGGCCTGGAAAAGAATGATAGATATACCACCGTATGATAGTTTTACCACCGTATGCATTTCTATCACACCGGAATGATAGAAATACCACCTACAAAAAAAGCGTTTATCCCGACAAAATGCAAATCGTTTTCAAATACGCCCATATAGACGCGAATCATACCTGAAGGCAATTGCAACAAGCACAGTGTGAAATAAATATATAGAACCGATAAATCCCGGTAAAAAAAATCGTTTGTATCTTCCTTTTTTGTACTTTTGTCGCTCGTAATCAGTAGAGAAGAAAAAAACGAATGAACAAAGTAAGTTATGCCCTGGGATTGAGCATAGGCAACAATTTCCAGAACTCCGGGATAAAGGACGTAGCCATTGAAGATTTTATACAAGGGTTGAGAGATGTACTGGAAAATAAAAAACCGGCCATTTCGTACGATGAAGCCAAGCAGGTCATCAATGAGTATTTCATGAAACTGCAAATAGAAAAATTGGAGAACAATAAAAAAGCCGGTGAAGAGTTTCTTTCGATTAATAAGCAGAAAGTCGGCGTTACTGTTTTACCTAGCGGGTTACAATACGAAATATTGCATAAAGGTAACGGACAGAAACCCGCAGCCAGCGACAGCGTAAAATGTCATTATCACGGAACATTGATCAATGGAACCGTGTTCGACAGTTCTGTACAACGGGGCGAACCGGCCGTTTTCGGTGTATCGCAGGTAATCCCAGGCTGGGTGGAAGCCCTTCAGTTGATGGGCACCGGTGATAAATGGCGTCTCTTCATCCCCTCCCAGTTGGCCTATGGCGAACATGGCGCAGGTGAAACGATCGAACCAAACAGCACGTTGATCTTCGACGTAGAATTGCTCGACATCGTTAAATAAGCACGCAAACCGTTAGTTACAGATAAAGTTTCAGAAACGTTTAAATTATAATGAATAAAAGTACAATGAAAAAGTTAAGCATCTTAGCTGTTACCGTTGTGACAGCTGTTAGTATTTCAGCTACTTCCTGCGACTCCAAACCGAGTGCAAAACTGAACAAGGGCATCGATAGCGCCAGCTACGCCATCGGTCTTGCCAATGGCAGCATGTTCAAACAGAACCTGTCTACATTCCCGGGAAAAGACCCGATCAACGTAGATGCCCTGCTGGCTGGTTTCATGCAGGCCATGAAAGGTGACTCTACTACCATGAAAATGACTGTAGAAGAAGCACAAACATTTATCCAGGGCTTCGTAATTCGCGTTCAGGATGAAGAAAACAGCGTAAACAAAGAAGAAGGCGACAAATTCCTGGCTGAAAACAAAACGAAACCGGGCGTGGTCACCACCGAAAGCGGCCTGCAATACATGGTTGAAAAAGAAGGCGACGGTCCGCGTCCCGTTGCTACCGACCAGGTTAAAGTACACTATACAGGTACATTGCTCGATGGAACAAAGTTTGATAGCTCACTCGACCGTGGCGAACCGGCTGTATTAGGCGTAGCACAGGTAATCCCGGGTTGGACCGAAGGCTTACAGATCATGCCTGTAGGTTCCAAATATATCTTCTGGATCCCGTCTGATCTGGCTTATGGTGTGCGTGGCGCCGGACAAGATATCAAACCGAACAGCACATTGAAATTCGAAGTGGAATTGCTCGATATCGTGAAGTAAGCTCCCTTTCAGTTAGTCATACCAAGTCATGCAAAACATGCTGCAAAGCATGATTTGCATGACTTTATTTTTGCTTTCACACTTTTTTCTTTCAAAATGATACACATTTCAAAAAAAATCCATACTTTTGATATTGTTAAATCTAATATTCAATACAAAACAAATTTATGATGGAGAAAATCGATAAACTGGACAGGCAAATATTAGACATCATTTCGAAGAATGCCCGCATCCCGTTCAAGGATGTGGCAGAAGAATGCGGCGTGTCACGCGCTGCCATCCATCAACGTGTGCAACGGATGATTGACATGGATGTGATCACCGGCTCAGGCTACCAGATCAACCCCAAAAGTTTGGGTTTCAACACCTGTACTTACATCGGTGTCAAGCTTGAACGCGGATCCATGTATAAAGATGTTGTGCCGGAATTCAGCAAAATTCCCGAAGTGGTGGAATGCCAGTTCACTACTGGTCCTTACACCATGCTGATAAAACTCTATGCCCGCGATAATGAGCATCTGATGGAACTGCTCAACACCCGTATCCAGGAAATACCCGGCGTAACGGCTACAGAAACGCTTATTTCCCTTCGCCAGAGCATCAAACGGGAAATCCCAATCAATCTGGACAACGAATAAAGACAATTCTCTCAATAAGCACAGGCTTCCGTACAAACCACCGGAAGCCTTTTTTCATCCTCCCCTCCCAAATCAGCCAGCAAATATAGTATGTATATGATTTTCATCCTGCACAAAACAGCAGCAATGCCCGGTTTCTATTATCTTTGTAGGGTTTGATTTTGAACATACGACATGAAAGTGAGTATATATAATATATGTATAGGGATCTGTCTTTTGCTGGCAACATCCATACACTCCCTGGCCGCCGCCGAAAGCTACGGTTTCAGGGTGTATCTCAAAGACAAGGCCGGGTCGCCCCATTCCGTAGAGCAACCCGGGACATTCCTCTCGGCCGAATCCATCCAACGACGCATCGACAAAGGTAAGCCCATAACAGTAGCGGATATTCCTGTTTCTCCCGTGTATATCGAAGTGCTTACCACCGGAAAAACCACACCTGTCGCTACCAGCAAGTGGATGAATACGGTGGTAGTAATGACGATCGACAGCCTGGTTGGGCAACAACTCGCCGGCCTGTCAATGGTAGATTCCGTCAAATGGGTTTGGAAAGGAGCGGCCAATGACTGCACAGACAGCCCGCGAGATACATCCCGCCTCGTCGCGACGGAAACGCCGCTGAAATCGGCATACGGATATGCCGAAAAACAAATTCGGATGCATAATGGTGATAAATTGCACGAGCACGGCTTTCGGGGTGAAGGGATGCGCGTGGCTGTGATCGATGCCGGCTTCCTGAACGTAGACCGCATCGCAGCCTTCGACTCCCTCCGGCTGATAGGCGCCCGGAATATGCTATCACCAGACTGTACGGTCTTCGACGACGATGAGCACGGCACCAAAGTCCTCTCCTGCCTGGCCGCCAATGCTCCGGGACAAATGACCGGCACCGCCCCCCACGCCTCATATCTGTTGCTCAAGAGCGAAGACCGCCGCTCGGAGTACCCTATTGAAGAAGATTACTGGGTAGCCGCCGCCGAATATGCCGACAGCGTAGGGGTGGATGTGATCACTTCGTCACTCGGTTATTTTGAATTCGATTCCACAGCACTCAATTATACACCCGATGCGTTGGATGGACATACAGCCTTCATCAGTCGTGCCGCTTCACGGATAGCCGAGAAAGGCATCCTCCTGCTGAGCAGCGCAGGTAATGAAGGAAATGGCCGGTGGGAAAAGATCACTTTCCCGGCCGATGTAGAGACGCTCCTCACCGTAGGGGCCGTGATGGAGAACAAGAAACGAAGCAGCTTCAGTTCGTTCGGCCCGGCAGCCGGAGGTCGTGTAAAGCCCGATCTGGCAGCTCTAGGCACCGGATGTTGCGTGGTAGACGAAACCGGGAATATCCGGTATGCCAACGGTACCTCCTTCGCCACACCGATCATGGCCGGGCTGGCCGTCTGTCTCTGGCAGGCGCTCCCATCACTCAGTAATACCGAAATCATGGAACTGCTCCGGCAGTCGTCCAGCCGAGCTAAAAAACCCGACGCCGAACAGGGCTACGGCCTCCCCGACGTCTATAAAGCCTATAAAGAAGGACGCCGCTATGTTTCCGCCCGCTAACATACCCCCCGAACGTGAAAGCCTTTCGCTCTCAGCACTGAACACACGGGTGCGGATGGCCATTGGCCATGCCTTCCCCGAAGCCTGTTGGATGCAGGCCGAAATGAGTGACGTACGCGTGAATGCCTCGTCGGGACACTGTTACCTCGAATTTATCGAGAAACACCCCGTGAGCGGACAGTTGGTAGCCAAAGCCCGGGGGACGATCTGGGCCAATACCTTCCGCCGCCTGAAAGCAACGTTCGAAGCCGAAACCCTGCAAGCCTTTACCTCCGGACTGAAAGTGCTGGTCAAGGTTACAGTTGAATTCCATGAATTGTATGGTTTCAACCTCACCGTACAAGACATCAACCCAGCCTATACGCTGGGGGATATGGTGCGCCGGCGGATGGAAATTATCCGCCGCCTGCAGGAAGAGGGTGTGTTCGGATTGAACAAAGAGCTGCCTTTTCCGGAGCTACCCCGGCGACTGGCGGTGATCACATCACCCACGGCAGCCGGTTACGAAGACTTCCTCAACCAACTGACGTACAACAAGGCTGGCTACCCCTTCTACGTCAAACTTTTCCCCGCATTGATGCAAGGCGAACGGACAGAGGTGTCTATCATTGCCGCCCTCGACCGTATCTATCCGCACCAGGAACTGTTTGACGCCGTGGTGATCATCCGCGGAGGAGGCGCCACTTCCGACCTGAACTGCTTCGATTCGTACCTGCTGGCAGCCAACTGCGCCCAGTTTCCGCTACCGGTCCTCACCGGAATCGGGCACGAGCGCGACGATACGGTGGTCGATATGGTAGCCCATACCCGGCTGAAAACTCCTACAGCCGTGGCCGAGTTCCTCATCGCCCATAGCGAACAAGCGGCACAGGCGTTGCAGGCACTGCAACAACAGATCACCTATCTGGCTACCGACATCCTGGCACGGCACAACACCTTCCTCCAACTCACCGGAAACCGCCTGCCCGCCCTGGCGCTGAGCCGCATCGAACGCAGCCGCACTGCCCTGCAGACATTGGCCGGCAAACTGCCACTGGCCGCCCGC
Organism: Tannerellaceae bacterium; assembly: GCA_031555505.1. Taxonomy (GTDB): domain Bacteria; phylum Bacteroidota; class Bacteroidia; order Bacteroidales; family Tannerellaceae; genus JAJDIA01. Next base: position 86,291 of record JAVBUH010000014.1, on the reverse strand, counting down.
GATGTGCTGGCCCGGCGCGCTACCGTGCTCGACGGCTTGCAGCACCGGCTGGCCACCGCCACCGCCACCCGCCTGGAAGAGCAGAAGCGCTTTCTGGACATGACCGGGCAGTTCGTTCGCCTGTCGTCGCCCGACACCATCCTCAAACGTGGCTACAGCCTGGCGCTGCAAGAGGGGAAGATCGTGAAATACGCGTCCCAACTACAGCCCGGTCAGCCGCTTACCAACCGCTTTACCGACGGCGAAGTGCTAAGTACGGTACAGACCGTCACCCTCATCAACGAACAATCCTAAACCGATCATATCATGGCCGAACAAGAATTATCCTATAAGGAAGCGATCGAACAACTCCGCCGCATCGTGGCCGAGATAGACAACAGCGAACTCGATGTAGACGTTCTCTCCGAACGCGTCAAGAAAGCCTCGCAACTTATCAAACACTGCAAAGCGAAACTTTACAAGACCGACGAAGAGGTCAAACGGGTACTGGAGGAACTCGAAGGATGAAAAACTACGTCATCATCGTGGCCGGCGGTAAAGGGCTCCGTATGGGAGGCGACCTGCCCAAGCAATTCATCCCCCTCAACGGCAAACCGGTGCTGATGCACACGCTGGAGAAGTTCTACCGGTGGAACGCCGAAGCACAGATCATACTGGTGCTACCCGAAGGCCAGCAGGATTATTGGCGGATGCTTTGCACCGAGATCGGTTGCCATATCCCCCACCGCATTGTAAATGGAGGCGAAACCCGCTACCATTCCGTAGTGAACGCACTGGAGGCACTGGAAGATGAGTTGCCCGACCCGTATGATGAGACAATAGACGATCTGCCCGAAGAAGAGAAAGTCTGCATTGGCGTACACGACGGCGTACGTCCTTTTGTTTCTATTGACGTGATTGACACTTGCTTCCGGGAAGGGAGAAAGAACGGAATCGCAATTCCCGTTGTTCCGCCAGTGGACTCCCTTCGGATACTGGACGAAGAGGGAAAAAGCCATCAGGTAGATCGATCCCGCTGCATGTGCGTACAAACCCCACAAGTGTTTTGGAGCGAAATACTGCAATTTGCCTATCACACGCCGTATGCTCCAGACTTAACAGACGATGCTTCGGTTGCCGAAAAAGGCGGCTTTGATATCAATACCATACCCGGCAGCCGCGAAAACATCAAGATCACCACCGCGTTCGATCTGCTGGTCGCACGCGCCTTCTTTGAACAAGCAGCCAACGAACACCCCTGATCAGCCTCCTCCATGAACGATCTCTCCAAACGCGCAATCATCTACCTCTCCGGCGTAGGCCCCAAAAAGGCCGACATACTCCGGAAAGAAGTGGGTATCGAGTCGTACGAAGATCTGCTTTACTATTTCCCCTATAAATATATGGATCGGAGCCGCTTCTATAAAGTGGCCGAAGTAAACGGATCCATGCCTTTCATCCAATTAAAAGGGCAGATCCGCTATTTCGAGACCGTGGGCGAAGGCCGTACCCGACGGCTGGTGGGTAAGTTCAGCGACGGAACGGGCGTGATAGACCTCGTCTGGTTTAAAGGCCTTGCCTACGTGACCGATAAGATCAAGCCGGGCACCCCCTACATCGTCTTCGGCAAGCCAACCGAGTTTAACAACTGGATCAACATCCCCCACCCCGACATCGACCCGGTGGACCAGGCCGAACAGGTGGCAAGTGGCCTTACCCCGCTCTACAACACCACGGAGAAGATGAAGAAATCGTTCCTCAACTCACGGGCGATCCAGAACCTCCAATACACCCTGCTCACCTGGCTCAACTGGGAATTACCCGAAACATTGCCGGCCGGTCTCCTCCGCCAAACCGGTATGATCTCCCGTGCAGAAGCTATGCGGCACATCCATTTCCCCGAATCGGCCGAAAAACTGCAACAGGCGGAACTGCGGCTCAAGTTTGAAGAGCTGTTCTTCCTCCAACTGCATATCTTACGCACTGCCGGCTTGCGGAAGATGAAACTGAAAGGAATCCCTTTCCCCGTCGTAGGCGAGTGCTTCAATGCCTTCTTTCACAACTGCCTGCCATTCGAGTTGACCAACGCGCAAAAGCGCGTCGTCCGTGAAATTCGCACCGACATGGGTAGTGGCCGGCAAATGAACCGCCTGCTGCAGGGCGACGTGGGCAGCGGCAAGACGCTGGTGGCCCTGCTGGCCATGCTGCTGGCTGTAGACAACGGTTGCCAGGCTTGTATGATGGCGCCCACCGAGATACTCGCCACCCAGCACTATGCCACTATTATGGCTTTCCTGAAAGACCTGCCTGTACGGGTGGCCCTCCTCACCGGATCCACCCGGAAGAAAGAACGCAACCGGCTCCTGCCTGCTATCGCCTCGGGCGAGATCCAGTTGGTGGTAGGCACCCATGCGCTGATTGAAGACACAGTGGTATTTGATACACTCGGGCTGGCCATTATCGACGAGCAACACCGCTTCGGCGTACAACAGCGCTCGCGGTTGTGGACCAAAGATACCACCGTGCCGCATGTACTGGTGATGACCGCCACACCCATCCCCCGCACACTGGCCATGACGCTCTATGGCGACCTCGATGTGTCCGTGATAGACGAACTCCCTCCCGGCCGCAAGCCTATCCGCACCTTACACCGATACGACAATAAAAAGGCCGAGCTATACAGCTTCCTCCGCAAAGAGATCCACCTCGGCCGACAGGTATATGTGGTCTACCCCCTGATCGAAGGCAGTGAAAAATCCGACTACAAAAACCTGGAAGAAGGCTTCCAACTGTTCAAAGAGATATTTCCCGAGTTTACCGTCTGCATGGTGCATGGCCGGATGAAAGCCGCCGACAAAGAACGCGAAATGCAGCGCTTTATCTCCGGAGAGGCCCATATCCTGATGGCAACCACCGTGATCGAAGTAGGCGTCAACGTACCCAACGCCTCGGTGATGGTGATCGAAAGCGCCGAACGCTTCGGCCTCTCCCAACTGCACCAATTGCGCGGACGCGTAGGACGTGGCGCCGAACAGTCGTACTGCGTGCTCGTCTCCTCCCACAAACTCAGCAACGACACCCGCAAACGCCTCGAGATCATGGTAGGCAGCACCGACGGTTTCGAAATAGCCGAAGCCGACCTCCGCATGCGCGGACATGGCGACCTGGAAGGCACCCGGCAGAGTGGCGAAGGGATCGACTTCAAGATTGCCAGCCTGGCAAAAGACGGCCAAATCCTGCAATACGCCCGCGATCTGGCCCAGGAGATATTGAACCGGGACCCCGAATTGAAAGACGAAACCCACCGGATATTGAACGAACGCCTGCGCGTGTTGTTTGCAGGTAAGACAAATTGGGGAATGATTAGTTAATATGTTGTACAACATATAACTATTTAACCAGTTGTTTTACAGGTGATTCCGTCTAAATATCTTCATTATCTGCCACTTACCTGTTCTTTTTTTTTGTTAACTAATTTGGTTCGCTTAATCTAATTTGCGAAATTTGGCAAATCTGAAACAAAGTGGGAAGATATTTGTTATTTAGATCCTCAATTTGGTTAACGATATTATAGAATGAATATACGAATCTTATTACTCTTCGTTTGTGCAGCCCCGTCAGTATGGACAGTAGCGGCACAGGAAAAACAAGAAGAAAAAAAGAATCCCGTATTGTCAACTCCGGTTATGGAAGAACGTGTATCTGAATTAATGTCAGACCGCGTGGTTACCACAACAAGTACGGCAATCCAGGGACTAATGGAAGTGAATGAAAATGCGGCCCTGCTTAACAAAGAGAACCTGATGTTCCCGGCCGATGAGTTGTACGGTTCTGACTGGGACAACCGCTGGGTCAATCCTTTCCACAACAAAACCGTCAGCCTGCCCGATTCCTTCGGCATTGACTGTTCCACCTTTGTACTTCCCATTGACTGCCCCCTGAAAGTAACATCCAACTACGGCATGCGCCGTCGCCGTATGCACCGCGGGATCGACCTCAAGGTACAGATAGGCGATACGATCCGCGCCTCCTTCAACGGCAAAATCCGTATGCGCAGCTTCGAACGTTATGGATATGGCTACTACCTGGTAGTACGGCATCCGAACGGACTCGAAACGGTATACGGCCACCTCTCCAAATTCCTTGTCAGTGAAAACGACATTGTCCGCGCCGGCGATCCCATCGCACTGGGCGGAAATACCGGACGCTCCACCGGTTCACACCTCCACTTCGAAACCCGTTTCCTCGGTATTGATATCAACCCTGCCAACATTATCGACTTCAAAGAAGGCGTTCCCCACCAGGATCTGTATGTATTCCGCAGTGTGAAATCCAAAGGACGCAACACCAACGTATACGTAGGTGGCAACGGGCAAATGGCCTACCACCGGGTGAAGTCAGGCGACACGCTCGAAAAGATCGCCCGCGCCAACGGCACCACCATCGACGAGCTTTGCCGCCTCAACGGTATCAAACGCACCACCATCCTCCGCATCGGACAATCCATCCGTTGCAGTTCAGGCGGTGAAGTACAGGTAAAGGAAGTCAAACAGGCGCCCAAAGAAACTACCGTAAAGGCATCCCTGGCAGCCGTGTCGTCCATGCCTGAAACGACTACAACAAAGACAAAGACAAAGACAACTGCATCCGCCCCCACGCCGAAAGCAGCCGGTCAATCCAGCATAGCTGCCGCAGCAGGCGACGATGCACAACCTGTTTACCACCGCATCCAACAGGGCGATACCTTGGGAGCGCTGGCTAAACGATACGGCACATCCATCCAAAAGATCTGCCAGCTCAACGGCATCTCCCGCACCACGATCCTCAAGTTAGGCCGTTCGATCCGCTGTTCATAAGTAAAAAAAGAAATAACTCCCGTGGAATGCCGGCATATATCGTGAATATATCGCCGGCATTTCTGTTTCGAGCTACGGATTTTACCTATATTTGCAGTATTAAGAGAATAATATGTCAGAGACGAATAAACAATTCGACCAAATCATCGCCCAGTGCCGCGACTTGTTTGCGAAAAAGCTGAAAGATTACGGGCCTTCATGGCGGATCATGCGGCCGCAATCCATCACCGACCAGCTCTTCATCAAAGCCAACCGCATCCGCAGCCTCGAGATCAAAGGCACCAGCAAGGTAGACGAAGGCATACAGCCCGAATTTGTAGGTATCGTCAATTACGGTGTGATCGGTCTCATCCAGCTCGCCCTGGGCTTTGCGGATAAGACGGATATCACCGCCGAAGAAGCACTCGCGCTGTACGACAAATACATCACCCAGGCAAAAGAACTGATGTATGCCAAGAACCACGACTACGACGAAGCATGGCGCATGATGCGTACCAGTTCATACACCGACCTCATCCTCACCAAGATCTACCGCACCAAGCAGATCGAGGAACACGATGGTCAGACACTCGTATCCGAAGGCATCGACGCCAACTATATGGACATGATAAACTACGCCCTTTTCGGGTTGATCAAACTCGAATACGGCCACCCATAATCGATGAATTATAAGGAGACAGCACTGAAAATCAGCACCGAATGTTGCCGTATCCTGCTCGGAATCGTCTTTATCTTTTCCGGCTTCGTCAAAGCAGTAGATCCGGTAGGTTTTGCCATTAAGATAGGCGAATACCTGGCTTCATTCGGCCTGGAAAGCCTATCGTCTCTCTCCACCCTGGCGGCATTCAACCTCTGCGCCATCGAGTTCATGCTCGGCGTTTGCCTCCTGTTGGGCGTCTACCGCAAATACGCCTGTATCCTTATCCTGGTGTTCATGGCCTTCATGACGCCGCTCACGCTCTACCTGGCACTGTTCAATCCCGTGCACGACTGTGGTTGTTTCGGAGATGCCGTAGTGATCACCAACTGGGAAACATTCATCAAAAATATCTTCCTCACGGCCGCTGCCGTATGGGTATTTATGCATTACAAACGGATCACCCCGCTTTATACCTATAAAGTGTATTGGTTCGTGGCGCTCTTCGCCTATCTCTACTGCAATGCCTTTTCGTACTGGAACTACATCCACCAGCCGGTGTTCGATTTCCGCCCCTATAAAACAGGCGCCCATATCCCATCGCTCATGGCGATCCCCGAAGGTGCCGCCGAAGACGAATACCGCTATGCCTTCATCTACGAAAAGGACGGCCGGCAAAAAGAATTCGAGCTGGATAACCTGCCGGCCGACAGCACCTGGACATTCGTGGAATCCACCACCGAACTGCTTCGGAAAGGCTACACACCCCCGGTAGAAGCCTTCAACATCTATAACGCATTCGGCACGGATGTGACCGAAGATATACTGACCGATACCGGCGCTGTCTGCCTGCTTATCGCCCCCAAACTGGAAAAAGCGAAAGACGACCGTATCGACGAGACCAACAACCTCTACGATTACGCCGTGGATCACCACATGGCCTTCTATGGCCTCACCGGCTCGTCGCTCGAAGCCATCAATTACTGGATTGACTACACCGGCGCCGAATACCCCTTCCTCCAGGCCGATGAAGTGCTGCTCAAGACCATCATCCGTTCCAATCCCGGCCTGGTGCTGCTAAAAAACGGCACCATCCTGGGCAAATGGAACTACCGCGACATCCCCGATGAGACCCGCCTCGCGGCCGAAATGACAGGCGCCCTGCAAGGAGATCGCATTCATCCGAAAGAAGTTGGCATCCTCATAACCATACTATTCACTTTTGGCGTACCTTTGCTGCTCGTTTGGGTCTACGACACCCTGCGTAACCGGCGTAACAGTAAAACGAAGCGGAAACGGGAAGAAAACGAAACAAAACAAGAGTAATAACATATATTAATTACATTGCATTATGAGAAAGAACATTGTCGCAGGAAACTGGAAGATGAACACAACGTTGGCCGAAGGCCTCGAACTCGCAAAAGGACTCAACGAAGCCCTGAAAGGTAAAACACCGAAATGCGACGTGATCGTCGGCACCCCCTTCACCCACCTCGCCAGCGTAGCCGCTGCCATCGATACCAACAAGATCGGTGTGGCCGCACAAAACTGCGCCGACATGGAAAAGGGCGCCTATACCGGCGAAGTTTCCGCTGCCATGGTAGCCTCTACAGGCGCTACGTACGTGATCCTCGGACACTCTGAACGTCGCCAGTATTATCATGAAACAGCTGCTACCCTCAAAACCAAGGTAGGTTTGGCACTGGCCAACCAACTCACGCCGATCTTCTGCATCGGTGAAGTACTGGACGAACGCAATGCCGGCACACACTTTGCCGTAGTAGAAGCACAGGTGAAAGATTCATTGTTCGAACTCTCGCCCGCCGACTTCTCCAAGCTCGTCCTCGCATACGAACCCGTTTGGGCCATCGGTACCGGTGTAACAGCTACTTCTGATCAGGCCGAAGAAATGCACGCCTTTATCCGTGGTGTGATTGCGGCTAAATACGGTGCCGAAATTGCCGACAACTGCACCATCCTCTACGGCGGCAGCATGAACGCAGCCAACGCACAGGAACTCGTAGCCAAGCCCAACGTAGACGGCGGCCTTATCGGTGGCGCATCCCTGGGTGTAGACAAGTTCATGCCGATCATCGAAGCATTCTGATCCGGCTTTCAATGCCGCCCGCCTGAACGGATGAGTATTCCGGCACACAGATAACACGGATCAGACAGATGACCACAGATTTATTTTGTTGATAATTAATTCGTTTAAAATGACCGATCCGTGGCCATCTGTCCGATCTGTGTTATCTGTGTGCTAAATGTTGGACTTTTGACACAGTCTCCTATATTTTTACTTATTCCATGATACAATGAAACGTATATCCTTTTACCTCCTCCTTGCGGCCATCGCTCTCCTCGGAAGCCACGGCCTGTCGGCACAGGAACAAAACAACACGTCGATCTTCGACGCGCTCGCCAGTTATCGTCCGGGGCAGGGAGAAGTAGTCATCCATCAATCCGATGCCCTCCGCAAACTGGTAGGTAGCCGCCGTGCCGGCGATATCGAACAGGTAGACGGATCCAACTACCTCAAGATGCAGGGTTATCGCACCCAGGTATTCTCGGGCAACAACCAACGCACGTCGAAAGACGAAGCATTCAAACGCGAGAAAGAGATCAAAGCGCTCTTTCCTGACCTGCCTACCTACGTCACCTACGCCGCACCCTTCTGGAAAGTACGCGTGGGCGATTACCGTTCGCACGAAGAGGCTTATCATATAAAACTTGAGCTTTCCAAAGCGTTTCCCTCCTACGGAAAGGAAATGTATATCGTCCGCGAAGAGATACGGCTCCCCCTGTTTTGAGAAGAAAGCCGGAGTTAAACGAAAATAGTAAAGACAGCATGCCCCGCATCACCGAATCGAACATCACCGCCAACGAACAGTTGGTTGCCCATTATGCCCATATCATCAGCCTGCTTGGCGAAGATCCTGCACGCGAAGGCCTCCTCAAGACGCCCGAACGGGTAGCCAAAGCCATGCAATTCCTCACCAAGGGGTATAACGAAGACCCTGAGGCCGTCCTTCGCTCAGCCATGTTCAAGGAAGAAGGCTACAAACAGATGGTGATCGTTAAAGACATTGACTTCTTCTCCCTCTGCGAGCACCACATGCTCCCCTTCTTCGGCAAGGCGCACATCGCCTATATCCCCAAGCACTACATCACCGGCCTCAGCAAAATTCCCCGTGTGGTTGATATCTTCGCCCGCCGCCTACAGATCCAGGAACGCCTCACCATGCAGATCAAAGACTGTATCCAGCGCACGCTGGACCCTATCGGCGTGATGGTTGTGATCGAAGCCCAGCACATGTGCATGCAGATGCGCGGCGTGGAAAAACAAAACTCCCTCACCACCACTTCCGACTTCACCGGCTTCTTCGACCAGGCCAAAACCCGCGAAGAATTCATGAACCTCATCAAAGGCCGTTGAGGGTAGGTGTGATTGAATAGACCGGTACCGCTGACGCGGCACACAAAACATATACTAATCATCTGTCCGGGGGCTTGGCTTCGCCTGTACCCCCGGCTACGTACAGGATGCCCGTGACCGGGCATTCATCCAACCTATGCGGAGGCTGAAGCCACGGTCATCATTTTAGTTACTTCTTGCTCACATGCACCCGTTGGGTGGGGGCTTGGTGGTCGTTGCGGAGATTGATTTGGTCAATTACGTTGGCCGCCAGGGAGCGGAAAGCTTCGCCGGTGAGGGTGTCGGGACGGAGGGCGACAGGTTCGCCGTTATCGCCGCCTTCGCAGATGCTTTGCACGATGGGGATCTGGCCCAGGAGAGGGACACCAATGGATTCGGCCAGCCGCTTGCCTCCTTCACGCCCAAAGAGGTAGTACTTATTTGCCGGCAGTTCGGCCGGCGTAAACCAGGCCATATTCTCTACCAGGCCAAGCACGGGCACATTCACCTTGTCGGTCCGGAACATGCTGATACCCTTCCGGGCATCGGCCAGGGCTACTTCCTGCGGGGTGGTGACAACGATAGCACCGGTGATGGCCAGCGTCTGCACCATCGTGAGATGGATGTCGCTGGTACCCGGGGGCAGGTCTATCAGGAAATAATCCAGTTCGCCCCAGTGGGCATCGGCGATGAGTTGCTTCAGGGCATTGCTGGCCATGGCGCCGCGCCAGAGCACAGCATCGTCTTTGTTCACGAAGAAACCGATCGAGAGCAGCTTCACGCCGTAGTTTACGGCCGGCTGTATCAGTTCGCGTCCATCTACCATCTCCATCAACGGGCGTGCCTCTTCTACGTGGAACATCTTGGGCTGCGAGGGGCCGAAGATATCGGCGTCGAGCAGTCCCACGCGGTAGCCCATACCGGCCAGCGCCACGGCCAGGTTGGCCGCCACGGTGCTCTTGCCTACGCCACCTTTGCCGGAAGAGACGGCGATGATATTATGTACCTGCGGCAACAGTTTATCCGGTTCGGGACGCGCCGCCTGGCGGGTGACTACATGGATGTTGCCCTGTATCTCCACCTCCTTGCCCACGTAGGTGAGTATAGCCGTCTCGGCCGCTTTCACCACCGATTTGATAAAGGGGTCGCTGGGTTTTTCAAACAGGAGGGAGAAGGATACTTTGTTTCCCTCGATACGGATATCGTCTTCCACCATGCCGGCGGATACCAGGTCTTTGCCGGTGCCGGGGTAGCGTACTTTCGACAGTGCGTCTGTGATGAGTTTAGGATATAGAGCCATATTCTTACAAATTATTTCCCGGAGGAGAGTGCACTGCGCTTGCTGCGGTTGAAGCTGCGGTAGGGATCGAGTTCGATCGCTACGTCGGGCTCCACAAGCACCTCCTTTTCATTACAAACAAAACGGAGGTATTTGATGTTCAAACCACGCTCCAACCATTGCTGTTCGTAGTAGGTCTGGATGGAGAGGATGGGGTCGGCCAGGTTGGAATGATACAGGTCGTCGGTCTGGAAAAGCACCGGGTAACCGTTGGCCCGCACCATTTCGCAGGCGTAGGTATACATAAAATTACTGTCTGTCTTCAGGTGGACGATGCCTTGGTCGGCCAGCAGTTGCCGGTACAGCCGCATGAAGCGGGTGGAGGTAAGCCGCTTATTCACTTTCTTCATCTGCGGATCGGGAAAGGTGAGCCATATCTCGGCCACTTCGCCGGGAGCGAAGAAATGGTTGATCAGTTCGATATGGGTACGGAGGAACGCCACGTTGCCCATCCCCGCCTCCATCGATTCCCTGGCACCGCTCCACATGCGGGCACCTTTGATATCCACGCCGATAAAATTCTTTTCGGGGAAGAGCCGCCCCAGGCCTACGGTATACTCGCCTTTGCCGCAACCCAGTTCGAGCACGATCGGATGGTTGTTTTTGAAGAACAGTTCTCCCCAACGGCCTTTCATGGCAAAGCCTTTTTCCTGCAAGGCACCGAAGGGATACTGGAAGACGTGCGGGTAGCCCGCCATATCGTCGAATTTAGCTAATTTATTCTTTCCCATGCTGCAAAGGTAACACTTCAACGCCGAATAAGCGGCAAGCGTACCCAGAAAGTAGCCCCATTCCCTTCTTCCGAAGTGAAGCCGACCTCCCCTTTTAGCGTTTCCACAATCATTTTGGAGATAGCCAGACCCAGGCCCGTGCCTTGTTTGAAATCGTTCAGCTTGACAAAACGGTTGAACAGGCTGGCCTGTTTATCGGCAGGGATGCCCATACCGGTATCCTCCACCGAGATCGTGACATGGGTGGCGGTAGTTTGGTACGAGATGCGCACATGTCCCTGGTCGGTAAACTTAAGCGCGTTGCTCACCAGGTTGATCACCACCTGCGACAGACGGTTATAATCGGCCACCACCTGTGCAGCGGCAGGCCCGTCGTGGTCGAAAATCAGTTCCACCCCTTCCTTCTTCTTCAGCGAGAAGTTCTGGAACACTTCAAAGCACACATCTTTCACGTTTACCGGTTGGAGGTTGAATTGAAGCTGCCCCGATTCGATCTTGGAGAAGTCCAGGATATCGCTGATCAGCTGCAACAGCAGGTCGTTGTTTTTGTGGATGATCTCGCGGAACATTTCCTTTTCGTCGGCATCTTCACTCTCGGCCAGCAGGTCGGAGAAGCCCACGATGGAATTGAGCGGCGTCCGTATCTCGTGGCTCATATTGGCCAGGAAAGCCGATTTCAGTTTATCCGCCTCCTTGGCGCGGATCAGTTCAAGTTCTTTCTGATGCTGTTCGGTCACATCCCAGAAGAGATAGAGCAGCAGTGACACGCCGTCGGCGGGGATCTCTACATGTTGGTGTATCTCATTGATGATGTTCATTTTCACTCCCCCTAACGAAGGAAGCTCCACCCCGTAATTGGCCACATGCTTTTGAGCAAGCACACGTTGCTGGTAAAATTTCATCAACGCCAGCGCTTTCGGATAGTCGGCAAAGGCTTCTTCATCCGTATGGCCCAGGATATCCCTGGCATTGAAGCCCACGATCCGTTCGGCCGTCTTATTGAAATACAGATAGCGCATTTCATTGTTTATATCCTGTGCGATAAAAGCGATGGGCGAGTTGTCCAGGATAGCGTTCATCATCGTATTCAGGCGGGTGATGTGCTGGTGTTGGCGCAGGCGCTCGTCTATGTCGCGGCAGAAGGCCCAGAATATCTCGCCGTGTTTAGGGTCGTCTATCTTATATAATTGTACTTCGATGCGCCGTACCGACCCATCGGGATAGTCGTGCTTGGCATCAAAATGGGTGATACGTCCTTCGCGTACGCCGGGCACAGTCTCGTTCTTCCAGCGATCGATGGGATAGGCATCGTCTATATCCGTCAGTTTATAGTTGGAGATGGGTGGCTTGAACCCGAAATTATTCATCATCAGCCGGTTCATAAATACAAAGCGGCCGTTGGCATCCAGGGCATGTATCTCGTCGTTGGAGAAGTTGATGGCATATTCGAACAACTTATTCTCGCTCTCCACCTGTTGCAGGCGCTGGCTTTGTTCGATCTGGGTGGTGATATCCTGCGAGTAGCACACCAGCCGGCGGGTCGATCCGTCGGCTTTCCGCTCCGAGATGCGCAGGGAAGAGACCAGCCAGGACACCTTGTCGCCAAACAGGCGGCGGAAAGTAACGGTGCCCTTTTCCATTTCGCCCCGGAGTATGGGAAAAATCGTTTGCTCCAGCACGCGTTCCTTATCATCGGGATGCAGGGTGGCCACAAAACTCTCCATGTTCACCAGCGGCGTCTGCTTATACTTCGGCAGGGCCTCATTCTGCGAAGGTTCGTCTATGTAACCCACGCCGAGGTCTATCGTATCAAGCTCGGCGTCGTACTCCCAAAAGGTAGACGTACCGCTATCCATTACCGTTTTCAGCATATCGCGCTGGAGGTTTATCCGTGATACGCCTTCACCGTCTGTAGCTGCCCGGGCTGGAGCCTGATAATTCGGGGCATGTGCAGCATTAGCCGCCTGGTTATCCAAGGCAGCTTTATAAGAATTGAGTTCGCTAATCAACTCCTCACGAGTGTAGCAATCATAGTTTTCCATTCAGACAAATATACATTGAAGGTTATCAACAGATCAATCGCACAAAAGTAACAGATAAATCGGATGATTGTTCGAAAAGCAACTAAAAAACCTTCTTTTCCACCTAATTACAGAAACAGGCAAAAAAGAAGGTTCCCTCAATACTACCTCCCACAGCTACGCTCTATACACCTCTTTTGTAGCGTATGCGAATGTAATCTATTCTTTCTTCAGTTCGATCGGAATGATAAAGCCGCCGGCATCCATCTCGCAGGAAAGTTTGCCTTCCACAATGGTAAAAGTAACACCCAGCACATAGCCCTGTATATCCAGGTCGGCATAGAATTTACCGTTGTCGTTGACGCGGAACGGTGTGGTATCGGCGCCACCCTGGCCCATATCGAACGTAGCTTTGGTTGCATCGTCTTTCTGTGCGATGGTACAGATGCCCTTCATCACTTCGCCCGATTCGGGATTTTCAATACTGTAACTCCACTTCCCCATCATTTCTTTCGGGAACGCTTTCTTTTCTTGTGCCGACAATGATACGCAAAGCACCAGGCAACAGATGGTGCAAAAAACACGAATGGTTGTTTTCATACTTTCTTACATTTGATTTATTAATGGATGCGGCAAAGATAGAAAAGTATTTGAACTTTCAGCCATGGTTTACCCGCCGATCTGCATTCAGACCAATAATAGACGAAAAGAAACGAAAAACGCATCTGCCAGCGGCACCTGTCAGCTTCTATAGAAGGCTGTTACATATACGTTTCCCTGAGCCAGCGTTCAAAAAACTGGTCGTATACCCGGTAAGCACCCTCGGTGTGGGTAATGAAGTCTTTATCGAGCAGGCCTTTCAGGGCGGATTGAACTGAACTTGACGACGCGAGGCTGTATCGCTTGACAAACTCTCCGGAGGTAACCGCCCGGGCTTCACCTTCTTTGGCTATAGCGATCAACAGGGCAGTCTGCTTCTCGGGCAGGCGGAACAGGATATCCTGGTAGGTATATCTGAAAGAGTCCACCACGGAAGCAACTGCTCCGTCTACCGTCGAAATCCCGCAAAGATGTCCGGGAAGGGTAGCCGAGTATAACACATTCAATATTTTCTGTACATACCAGGTAACCCCACGGAAACGTGCGTAAACGGCGGCCACCGTTTCGGGTGTAATCTCTTTGCCGGCAGCATTGAAATGCTTACAGGCAAAGTCGGTATAGGCCGGTAGCGGGATACAGTGGAGGTACATCATTGAAACGCTTTGATAAAAAGGACGTGATGCACTCAGGAACATATTACCCATCGTGTGGTGCTGGCTGCCGGCAAAGATGAACCGGGCATTGTTGCAATGCTGGATATGGGTACGTAGCAACGCTTCTATATTCTTTTCAGGATAATTGGTGATCTGCTGAAACTCATCGATAGCCACGATACAGGGTTTATCGGCTTTGGCGAGATAGTTGAAGATCTCTTCCAGCGTAGCCTGGGCATTATGTATATCCCCCAATTGGAGGTTGAACGACGGATTCCCTGCAATGTCGAACGTAATACCGGGACTTATAGACATCACACTGTTGACGAATTTCTCCAAGGCTTTTCTTCCAAAAGGCTTCAGTTCTTCCAGGATCACTTTGCTGAGGGCAAACAATAAATCACGCAACGATTTGGTAGCATAGATATCAATAAAGAACGTGTAATAGCTACCCAATAATTCATTGGAATGGAAACAGTGGCGGATAAGCCCTGTCTTTCCCATCCTCCGGGTGGATATGATGGCAAGATTGTTTCCATTCGTGATCTCGCTGATCACTCTTTCGCGCTCGGCTTCACGATCGCAAAAGTAGGCCGCCGAGAGATACCCGCTTGTGATGAAAGGATTATTGATATGTACCATGGCTTCGTTGCTTATAACATACAAATGTAATTATTATTTTATGATAACCATAAGGCGATAATCAAAAAAGACTAAAATGTAAAAACCCCAAAAAAGGGGTATTTTCTTGTTTATCAGATACCTATGTTTGCATTGTATTGCTGGAGATTCTTAGACTAATACAACTATTTAACTATACAAACGAATTGTAAACTTAAAAATCCCCCACGGTCCGGCCAGGCTAACCCCCTCCCTTTCCGAGCAATGGAAGGCATGCTGCAAGCCTTCAGACAGAGTACTAACAAACTAACAATTGAATACCATGGCATTTTACGAAGAACTGAACAACCTCGATTTCAGTATTTACATTGGCGGCCCGCTACAAGCAGCCGTTCAGGCACAGGAAATGGCGTCGTTAGCGCAAGTGAACTTCATCGACGAAGTGGGATTTGAAACAACCGACAATGGCGGCAAGAAAGTACGCTACGTTACTTTCAACTACAGCAAGAAAGTACCCGGCAAGGACGATGGTCCACTGGAAGACAAGAATGTCACCATCAGCGTCCCCTTCCTCTCGATGCTCACCGTCCCGGCCTTACGGATCGATGAGATGACGATCGACTTCAACGTGAAACTGGAATCGGTCTACAAGACAGAGGTCAACGACCAATTCAAGCACGTATCCGACCTCAAAGCCGGTATCTTCTTTACCAAGTTCAAGGCTACCACCTCGTACCAGCGCTCTTCTTCCCGGGGATACAAGGAAGAAAAGGAATACAACCTCTCTGTACATGTCAGGGCTGTCAACGACGAACTACCGGCCGGGCTCGAACGCATCTTCAGCCTCATGCAAGACAGTATCGCCGAAGCATAAGTTGTGTGTTTAATCCAAAGGACCGGACACCCGCCCGCCGGGTGTCCATCCTTTTAACCTTATCCATTATGGCCACTATCACTACATTACAAGAATATATCGGCACCCTTGTCTCCAGCATCTCGGATGCCCGGATGATGTCGGATGCCCGCTCGGCCCTGCTGGCCGAAGAGTATGCCAAGCATCCCGTACTGAAACATTTCCCCATCCCCCGCATGCGTATAGACGATGTGGAGATGGAGATCAGCCTCGCACTCGACGACATCAAAGACGATGTACGCACCACCGCCGAGCCGATAGACAACACCAAGGTGAATAGCCTTGTGTACAAAGAGATCGTTACCGGCCTCGGCCTCAAATCGTTGCCGCTGGCTGCCTCCCGGACATTGAAAAGCCTGATTGCTCAAAAAACCAAAAGCCTGGAAAGCGACATCAACATCGTATCAAGCACAGCCCCCATACAGGATTTCGTGAGCCAGATTGCCACTGAAGGCATTAGTATCAGCCGGAGCGCCGGAGTACGTGGCCTCACCGCCACCACCGAAACGCTTCAGGCACGCATCGAGCGGGCAATCAAGCCGGCCATCAACCTCACCGAAGTCAAATCACGCAACCTGATGGTGATCGCCGAATCCAAAGAACTGAGTGAGCGGCAGCCCGACACCTTCATCAAAGTGAAGATGAAAATAGCCGAGACCAACCTGGAGTGGATCAAGGTGACTGATAGCGAAGGCAATGAAATAGACACCCTCTTACCCGAATAGCCATGAGAGCGTCTGTGTTAGAAATACGCAATGCCCTGTACGCCCAACTCCTGCAGGTAAGCGCACTGGTCAGCGGCTTTGAAACGAAAAAACCTTCGGCCGTTGCCGACTGGGACGGCTGGCTGAAGGCCACGGAAGAGTTATGCCAACAATTCAACCTCGTGGAGTGTGCCGAGCTGGCCGGTTTCCGGTCGGCCATCCTCCACGCCGCCAGCATCCACGAGTCGAGCGCCAACACCAAACGCAAACGGGTCTTCACCAAAGCGCTCGAAACCGTGCAACCCGCCCAGGCGCTCTGCGCTGATCGCTTCCGGAAACTTGACGACAAGATCGAAACCGTGCGCCAGCTCATCCGCCAGATCCTCGTCCCGGCCAAAGAAGCCGGTTGCATCCAATACGATCCAATGGTAGACTTCACCGCCTACATCGAACCCCTCTTGCAGCAATTCCGCAAACACGAGCAACTGGCCGCCAGCATCAACGGCGCCATCGCCCTTGTAGGCCGGCACGACGTGATCCTGATCCTGGCCGAAGAAATCGATTTCGGGTAATCACCTCCGCAACTAATCAGGCAGGGAGAGTCCTTTTTTGCGGCTCTCCCTGCTTAATAGCTTTACCCACTCTTATAATTATCTGATGCTATTACACTAGTTACTTATTCAGGGCGAAACCTACAAGGGAGTAGCCCTTTTCTTGAAATTTTAGTCAGACACTAGTGATAAAAGAGAATAAAAATACCCGAACAAAGAACTCGTCCGGGCAAAATGAAATGACATATTTTACAAAACAACTATATATTCACCTTTGGCTTACAACAAAGTATTCATATCTCACTGCGTTTCTATTACTTTTTGGCAACCAAACATCTATCGGGTTTCCATCAGGATCCTCTACAAAATTTAAGAACCAAGTCATCAAATATATTACCTCCGAATTATATTCTTTAGTATAAGAAGACTGTTTAGCAATTCCCATGATTGACAAGTCATTATATGTCCCTCCTGTATAATAATCGAGTATGGGTTGATAGACATACCCCATGTAAGATGATTTGAGAGGAACTAATAATATATCTTCCGGTTTCCAATAATACAGCACTTCACCATACCATTGTCTGTATTTATACCACCCTGCTTTTGGTAATCCAAAATAAGCGGCGTTTGCTGCACTGACATTTGCATTTTTAATGCCACCAAAAAAATAAGCATGATCCCAAAATGTCCTACTAACATACGTAGTATCAAGAGTAGAAGCCTTTGTAATAACTCCACTAAAGAGATCTTGATTACTTAATGCAATAATTTCATCCTTAGTACATGATGTACATAAAAAGATAGTCACAACTAAAAAAATAGATAATTTTCTCATGATCGTATATTTATAAGTTAATTCTCGAAATATATAACAAAATTTGTGCATTTCCAAATTTTACATCACTGCTGTCCGACAAAAATTAAAATCATCTCTAAAATTCATCTAATCGCCTGATGTTCTGCATCTGGTAGTTGATGTTCCCAAATATACTTCCCCCCTTGTCATGTCCAGTTCAGCGTGAGCTGCCCCTGGCTACCAGACGGGGAGTTTTGTTTTCTTGCTATGACCCTTTGTGTGGACCGTAGTAATTCATACACATCCAATAGGCTGATCAGGTGTATCCTCACCAGTGTTGCCACAATAGAGAACCCCTTTTTGGTCCCTGCCTGCTTCTGCAGGACAGTCATCAGCAATTGGGCGATCAGTGTACACCAGACTTGCGTCCGGATCGCATTCTCCGTTTCACCATAGAAATAGTGTAATCGGAAGTTCTGCTTCATTTTCTTGAACAACAACTCGATTGTCTAACGTTTCTTATAAAGTAAAACCACCTCTTCTACTTCTATTCCGACTGTATTGGTAAGGAACACATACTGTCGGTTCTGCTCATTCTGGTAGCAAATACGGCGAAAGATCTCTTTTTGCTTTTCTGTGCTACCTGTCGGCGTGTATTCGAGTTCTATCAATTCTTCTTTCAGCACTTTGGTTTTGCCTTTTGTCTTGTTATGCTTACGCAATACCACCATCACAGCAGATAATGGCAAAGCGTAGAAACAAACTCAATCGATTTATCGATAGTAACTCTCTATCATTTTTCATCTTGCTGAATAAGTTGCATTGAGGTCAGGTTCGTTAGCTGAGTTCTTATTTGTAAACAGGATTCATGTTGTTGCCAAAAGGAGCAATAACATGAGAGAGATGTTATCTCTGTACTCTGAAGAGATCCCATTATACACAAAGGCCGACTCAATACCAACACGACAAAACACATAGATCGATTGCGAATAGCCAACGACCGAAATAGCTGGCAGAAAAGTGAACTATTTTTCTCAACTCCCCTGCCTGTCTGTTTTATCTGGCATTTGTATTCATTTCATTCGCGGGGGTAAGGCTATCCGGGTGATAGAATTGGCCGCGACAAAGCGAGAGAAATTGGACAAAAAAAAGTCAAAAAAAAGTCAAAAAACAGCCAAAACGAACAAAAAACGGAGCCTCAGACGTATGGAAAAAACAAAAACAAAACACTAATAAACAACTACTTACACCTCACCCATACACATTCACCTCACTATTTGAGAACAACCACCCATTCCTTAAAAAAAACGTGTATTTCTATCAATTTGCGTTGAATGCCGAAGTTGAGATTTTTAACCCCCATTTTTGAACGAATCGCCTATCACGCGGTGTTTGGCACCGCCATATCTTTGCAATGTGATTCAGAGACAACCACTGGCCACACAAACAAAAGAAGCACTCAGCACAGAAGTTGATTGAGAAGAAGAGGAAAACAAACCCGGCTCTTATATAAGATGTAAAGAGCCAACCAATGTGAAACGGACGTATGCCTTTCCATATAAAAGACGCACTCCGCGAACAAAGTAAAGATTAAATTGTTAATTACGCAAAATAAATTATTCACTTTTAAATTTTACCAATATGAAACTTAGAAATTTAGCTTACGCAGCAATGATTGCAGTTGCATTCACAGCTTGCTCCAATGAAAACGATCCCACACCGACTCCGGATCCCGCAGGTGGCGATGGCCAGACCTATCTGACTGTAGGTGTAAAGAAAGCTGTAGGTACCAGAGCAGTAACAGATGCTGACATTAATACCTTAGCCGTACTCGTATTTGCCGACGGAACGCTGGAAAATTTTGGCGTTGCTGCACCTACAGCATTTAATGAAGGCCCTTGCCTTACAGTATCTGAAGGTGAAAAGAGTATTATTGTTTTGGCTAATACTGTTGAAGAAAGCGGATTAATTAGCGGTACTACTCATACGTTGGAGATAGGAGAAACGGAATTAGAAGATTTCCTTACTTGGGAGTTCACTTATGGTGCTGCTGGTATGCCTGACGTAGAATCTGCTCTGATGTTGAGCAGCCAGATCTATACTGAAACGCTGTTGAAGAACGTACACAACCTGCTCGGTTTTGCAGTTGGTGCTAAGCCTTCTACTCATACAGAGGCTGCTACTTATAACTTATCTGTTACCTCTCCGGTGAAGATGTACCGCAACGTAGCAAAGATTAACCTGAAAGAAATAAAATTTGATTTCACAGGCCACGATTTGTATCTTGATAAGTATGAAAACTCCATGTACTTGGATAATATCGAGATCTATGCATTGAACGGCAATAAGACTACGTTGATTGCCAGTGCAGACCAGTGGGGTTCACTTGAACCTGAAGAAACAGCTTCAGGTTACTATGGTATTGATGCTGAAACTTTCGTAGAAAGATCTACAGGCGCTGGAGTACCTCTGATTGCCAGCTGGCAAACATTTGCTGCTGGTACTGAATATCAACAAGCTGACAACTACCACGCAGCTGCCGCCCCGTTCTCTTTCTATGCATTTGAAAACAGCAGTGCTACAGATCGTACATTATTAGTAATCAAGGGCGACTTGACATACTACACAGGTGGTGTATACAACGAAACCACCAGTGAGTGGGATGAAGATCCTACTGCTAGAACTCAAGCCAACCAGTATTATGTAATCTCTATCGGTTACGCTAAAGCTGACGGTAAAGGTACAATAAGCTGGCCCAACAACGACAATGAGAACTTTGTCTTCACAGGCAGCCGCGAGTTCAAAGGCGTAATGCGCAACTTGCAGTATGACATCACTCCGACTATCAAAGGCTTTGGTGCACCGACCACTATCGAAGAACCTTCAGGTAAGGCTCAACTGGATGTTTTGGTTGATGTTGTAGACTGGGGCACAGTAGTTCAAGAACCTGAGTTCTAATCACAGACAATCACTTGGTTTACAAACCAATCTAATAAAAAGAGCGCTTTTGGAGAACCAAAAGCGCTCTTCGTTTGTTATGGAGGCGCAAATATGCCTGCGTGTACATTTTTCTCACTGTCAAAGGTAAAAGTATCAATCTCATTTCATGATAGATTTGTCTATTAATATAGAGAGAAGCACCTATCTCAAAATAGAGGATATAGCCGGATATTTGTACTGTAATTAAAAAGAATAACGAATACATATTATACCCTATGAAACTGAAAAACTATTTCCTATCCATGTTGATCCTTGGAGCAATGTCTGCCTGTAACTCAGACGAGATTGTACCGGAGCAACCGAGAGTGGTGGAACCTGATGCGTTTCTATCCCTTACCGCCCAATCCAATGTAATGACAAAAGCCGGCTTTCCGATTGACGAAAATACAGTAGCCGACCAAAAAATTATCTCCGACCTCACAGTTGCCATCTTCGACGACGGCGCTTATGAGATCGGCATCCCTTATGAAAGCAATTCCAACCGTTTGGTTGCTATTAAAACCGTAGACATCGCCGATGCCGACGCTTGGAAAGAAGTAACGAAAATCGCCGTAAAAAGTGGTAAGCTGAAAGTATTGGCACTCGCCAACATGAAGGGTAAAGTAACATTACCCGGCACGGCGCTCGACGTCAACGGTATCCCTACCCCCACCAGCCCCACTCTGGCCGATTTTCTGAACAGCCTGCAGACAGATCTGACGAAAGAAACAACGAACTTCATCTCCATGAGTTCTGCCGTTCTTGACCTCTACGTCCTCCCGGGATACAACTTCCTTGGATACGATCCTGCCGACTGGCAAACAAACAATCCGGGGCTGACAGGCACAAACCTGACTCCTACCGTTCCCACCAAAGAAGTGTTGAAAAACACAGAACAAAAGGTACTTGGCATCCAGATATACCGCAACGTGGCCAATGTGCAACTTGCCGAACTTGCAGTGGTTCAGAAATCAGAATGGGGTTCTGTTAAATCTTTCTCGCTGGACTCTGTATTCATGATGAACGTGAAAGGCAAATCACAGTTAGCATCCGTTGAAGGATGGGGTACTGTGGAAGCTCCGGAAGGCAAGTATAACTGGTACGATGGATCAGCTTTGCTCAATATTGGTGTGAATAAACCGATTAAGACACACGTAAATGGTAGCATATTAGGCACATTAGGCCATAAAGGTGGCTTATATGAGAATGGAGTTGAAAAAGTATGGGAGACTACATTCAACTACGGTTCAAACGAAACCAAACGTTGCTCTCCGAATTTCTTCTTCTACGTATATGAAAACGGACAGCCTAACCGTGCCAACGAAGGCGATTATACTGCGTTGGTAATAAAGGCCACAATCGAATACATCCCCGATGGATTTACTCCCACGAGTGGAGTAACCACCAAAAAAACAGGTTATTATCCGGTAATCATCGGAAAAGACAATATCACGTATGTATCCGACGATGTAAAAGGTCTCACCTATGTGAAACGTAATGTGAAGTACATCATCAAGGCAACAATCAAAGGACCAGGTTACGACAATCCGGCTGATCCTGAAGCCGCCGCCTGCCTGGCTGCCAAAGTATACGTAGCCAAGTGGAACGTAGTGAAAATTGAAGAAGGCAATTTGCAATAATCACCTCACACATAATAACACTGTATATTAACTGTTTTAGAATCGAATAATAATGAAACCTATGAAACATATATCAGTAGCAAAGCAAATGCTTTTAGTTGCCTGCGGCGCGTTGATGGTACTTACCACCGGCTGTATCCGCGAAGACCTGGATGCCTGCCCGTCGCACAAGCTGACAGTAAAAGCAGTCCGTCTGTCTGGAGACGAGTTTACCGAATCCGCCGGTGACGACATTGACGAAGTGACTGTATTCATCTTTGATGAAAATATGCAGCACCTCAGCACACACCACATGACAGTTTCCGATGTGGAAAACCGCAAGAAGATAGACCTCCTCTATCCGGAAGGGAAAAAGATTTATGCCGTAGCCTGGGGCAATGCCTATGGTGGCAATCAGGACGTAAACGAAGCCAAGGCGCTCGAACAGTTACAGGTATCACTGAAAAAGCAGCAGGAGAACGCGAACATGCCCGATCAGCTTTATCATGGTAAAACTGAATTCATTACCAAATCGGCACTGGAAGAAACAGTAGATACGGTAACGATCAAGGTAATGGTAGGTTCAATGCAGATCACCTCCAAGAATATGCCCGAATCCTTTAAGTCATCCTTGAAGGCAAATGCCGCCGAACTCTATGTGAACCGTACAGTTGGAGCCTGGAACTACAACGGCGAACTGGTAGGAGACAGCGTTTACTACACCCCGGATCCCACGATGGACCAGCAGAAAAGGGAACTGGATACAGGTGAACATTACTATGCTCCCGGACAGAATATGGAGGTAACATTTAATATCCCGGGAGTGACGAATAGTGTTAACAGGGCAATTTATGACTTGGCAACAGGAGAGGCTCTCTTTGTAGAACCTGAAACAACAACCTATGCAGAGCTTGAATGGGACGGCGACGGTAACTTCCTTGGTATGAACATCACCGTTCGCAAGTGGGGTGTAGTAGAAGATCCTCATGAACTCTAACCCGCTCTTCGTAGAATATTAATACTTTATCCATAAGCAATATGAAACTAAGAAACATCATCATAGCCCTCAGCGCAGCAATCGCTTTCTCGGCCTGTTCCAAGGATGACAACAATAATCCTTACGCAGATGCCAAGGTGAAGCTGTCTGTCAAGGTGAACACAAGCGCCACCAAGACAAAAGCTGACGACCCGAATGAACTGACCGGTGAAGCCAATATCAACACCCTTACCGCCCTGGTATTCGACACAGCCGACGGTAGCAAAGCGGGTGAACTGTCTGCAGCCCCGAATGTAAGCCATTCGTATACCATGGAAGGCATCCCGGCTGCCGAACTCAGCGAAGCAAAGGTAGTGCTGATCGCCAACGCCCCGGCAAGTCTGGCTAATGTATCGACTTACACCGAGTTTGAAGCCCTGATTGCCGAGCTTAGCGCCCAACAGCAAAGCAGCCTCACCATGAGTACACAGGTGATCAATGCCCGCGACCTGATAGAAGGCGTCAACGATCTGGGAGAAATAGTGCTTACCCGCCTATCGGCCCGTATACAGATAGCCTCCATGAAGACCAACTTCACCCGTCCTCTCCTTGTAGGCCGTAGCGTACAGGTGCAGGATGTCTATCTCAAAAACGTGAAAACAAAATCCAGCTATTTCAGCGTTGAAGACTGGGGCAAAGTCCAACTCAACGGTAACTTTGCAGAAGCCTCCACCTATAGCCCGAATGTATGGGTGAACAATACCGATGCGCTGACAGACGTATATTATAATTATGTAATGGAAAACCTGGGCGACGAAAAGCAATATACAACATTGCTTATTCAGGCAACGCTGGCAGCTTCGGGTACATACCTGGCCGAAACGAAGTGGTTTGAAGTTGTGATAAACCCGAACGGGATAGCGAATAAAACCGCCGACCACAACTACGTAAAGCGCAACTACGTATACAAACTTAGTATCGCCTTTGGTAACAACAGTTTCGATGGCGACAAGGAAGACGAAGATCCGGAACCGGAACCAAGCACCAATCTTGATGTACAGGTAAAGGTTATCGCCTTCGGAGATGTAACGCAAGGTCCCGACTTTGATTGATACCCGTTCCTGTAAACAGAATATGAACCATAAAGAAGACATAATATGAAACTCAAATATTTATTCTTGACTTTTATCGGAGCCGCCCTATTCACTGCCTGCTCCGACGACACCGACACACCTCCCCAACCGCTGGGCGATACCGATGCCTATATCTCCATCGGCGTAACCGACGGGCTGGCAATGACAAAGGCTACCTACGAAAACGGAGACCCTGAAAATGGCGAAGACAACGAACGGATGATCAACAACCTCACCGCATTGGTGTTTGACGTAAACGGCAATCTGGTTACAATAAAAGATACAGCCAATACAGCAAACCCCGGGGTATCTATCGACCGCATCGGCCATATCAAAGTACGGATCGCTGACTATAAAGACACAGATCCTTATTCTACCACTCAGTTCAGTGTAGTGCTTGTAGCCAATGCAAAAAGTAACGTACAGGGTGCAACCAAACTAACCGATTTGGCCGATGTTTTATACACACAGCCAATCACTGACTATAAATTCAGCGCTGCACCGGTATTACCGATGGTTAGTGAAATACTTACGGTAAAAAACCTGGTAAAAGATTCGGAAAACTGGATCAAGGATAATGGCTTTGTTGTACCAGGAGATCACACCCAACCGCTGGTGCTCCCCACCACAGGATATGGCACAGATGTACATGTCCCGATGACCCGCCTCAACGCCCGCGTGGAACTGGTAGCCCTGAGCGCCGCTTTCAAAGACGGAGCCTACGAAGGTGCTACTTTCCGTCTGGATTCTGTATTCCTGGTGAACGTAAGAGAAACTTCTCGTTTCACGGATATCACGAACCTGGTTGAAAACACAGCAGCTCCTTTCTGGCGTGGTAGCATGGAAGCGTTTGAAGTAACAAACCAACACCTGGTTCACCCGTCAAATAACATGAATGCGATGCTGGGTAAAAAATATGGAACCCTTGAAATTAAAGATCAGGAAACAGTCCACGAATTTGATAACGATGATCTGTTTGTTTCCTACATGTTCGAAAACAACAACGTAGCCTCTACCTTTACCGGAACGGCTGTCGAACTCAATCCCTACGCCACCCGCCTGGTGCTGATGGGAAACATCACATCCGCCAACGGATCCGACCTGGGTAAAAGATATTATCATATTGTGTTGAAAAATGAGACAGGAACAGGTTCCAACAAAGTTACCACCTATGTAAAACACAATACCATCTACCGCGTGGATGCCACACTCACCGGAACCGGTTCAAGCGTAGTAGATTCTATCCCACTCAACGCAGGCATTGCGGCCCAGGTTACATTGAAAGACTGGTACGTAATTGAACAGAATGCCACAGGTGAAGAAGACAAATAAAAAATAACACACCGCAAAATATACAAAAGGCTTTGAATGTTCAAAGCCTTTTGTATATTTGCAAACTGATACACTCTCTTAATTCTCTAAACAATTATGATACAGGCCAAGGATATTGAACACGTATTGTTTCACGAAATAGACAACACCAACCAAATCATCATGTACCTCGAAGGTGATGACTGGTGTGCCTATGAACGCTCCGCGTTTCATCTGGCCAGCCAGAAGCCGTCTGTCACCATCTGCCGCGAAGTGGTAGAAGACGGTTACGATGTGGTGCTTGTCAAAGCCTGCTTTACGATGGACGAACTGTCCGACATCTTGTCCGGCCTCACACTCAAACTGGTAGCCGACGGTCGCCTGCAGTTCATCCTCGAAGAGAAAGTGAACGGTTTTCCCGAATGGAAAAAAGAGTGGCTCAGCAAAATGCACCAATAAAACCAATCGGCCTGTTTTTGCGACTTTTCAAAAAATAGAATACACCTTATGCCTCACCGGGCATAAGGTTTTTTAATGCCCCAAAGCCGCTTGCTGTGCGGGAAGTAACCCCAGAACTATTACCCTGTAACCTATCCAAACCATGCTGTTTACCACCCGAATGCAGGGTATTTCTATCCTTTCAAAGGTATCTCTCTCAACCGCCTGAAAGTTGGTAGTTTTACCCCTAAAAGTTGAACTATTCGCCTATCTCACGTTTCCGCCGATTGGCCTACTTTTGCTTTCACAGACGCTTAAACAAAGACAAAACACAAATAATAAAATAACCAATCATGAACGTCAAGAATTTCCTTTTGATCGCCAGTATGCTGTTCGCAGCATTTTCCTGTTCCATGGAAGACGAACTGATTAACGACATCGACAAGGCGAAGAAGAACAATGAACCCGCACGCGCAGGTCAGGCTGCTATCTCTCTCCATATCGATATGCCGAAAAGTATTGCTACACGCGCAGCCGAAGGTTATGCAGACCCGACAGATGCCGAACGTACCATCGATCATTGCTCTCTTATATTAATAGATGGTGAAGGCAAGGTAATCAAGGCTATCGACGACGCCAGCGTAAAAGTTGCAACCGGCACCGTATATAAAGGTAGCAATGACGCGGATAACCTGACGGCATTCGATACCGTTAAATTCATTGTAAAAGTAGGTGACGCCAAAGACTATAAAGTAATGGTTATTGCCAACAGCTCTATCAAGTTTGCAGGATTCACCACACTGGCACAAATCCAGGACAAAATCCAGACTTCCGCCGAATATGGCAAGTTTGTAAAGGTGGGTACAGGCAATGTGGTAATAGACAGCAATTGGAATGGTTACCCGGGCTATACCACCATCGAAGAAGCGCAAACAGGTGATGCCGTGAACGTACAAGTGGAACTCACCCAGCTCGAAGCACGCATCGAAGTGGCCTCTTTCGAGATAAAGGGTTTCAACAGCCTGTCTGTTCCGCAGGATGTGTTATTGAAAAAAATAGAGATCGCCAATTTATATACACAAAGCTTTACCGATAAAGACGCCCAGGTAACACAAACGCCTCCTGAAAACTATTACACAACCAAATCTTTTACGTACAGTGCTGCGGGTGAAGAGCAAATCTACATCTACAAAGCGGCGCTGGGTGCTGCCAACGTACCCTACACGTTTACCGACCTCAACAAACCCGTATGCTACTCGTTCCGCAACACCAACGGCGAGTTTCCTGTTGCTGTCCGCCTTTATTATACGGTAGGGGGCGAGGAGCGAAAAACGAAAGTGATCGTGATCAATCAGGTTGATGATGATCCGGGCAGCGTAATCGGGGGCAACCTCTACCGCCTGAAGGTAACGATGGATGCACTGAACTATGACGATATCGAAGTCTCGGTGAAGTGCTACACGCTGGATTGGGAGTTCAATAAACTATCCTATATATTCTAGCCCGAAGATAACAGCCAAAATGAAAAACGAACAAATAAACACAAATTACATACGTCATGAAACTAAAGAACATATTCGTAACCATATCGGTAGCAGGGATGTTATTCTCGTGCGTCGCCGAAGACATTGCTGACACGACGCCAGCTGTAGAAGGCGAAGACATTGTCCTTAACCTATCGCTGAAAATGGCTGAAGTACAGACAAAAGCAGGGTCGGATGTGGCTTCCAATTATACCTACGCCACCAACGATGAATTAGAGGTATCCGATTGCGTAGTAGCCGTATTCCGGCTGGATACGGATGGTACACCCGGCGCAATGATCGGCACACCCGTAGCGATATCTATCGCAGGAGGGGGTATGGATAGCTTAAACATACGGCATGAAAACAAGAAAGCATACCTGCTGAAAGAGGTGCCAGCCAAAACCGGCGATGTGCGCATCCTGGTCATTGCCAACCCCCCGGCAGACTATACGGCTCTCACCACCTATACCGCGTTTGAAGAGGCGGCAGTGTCCACGGCCTTTACCAAGCCCTCCGAATTCGATGCAAAGAAGCTGATCAAAACAGGGTATGTAGACCTGAAAGGAACCGGCAAACTAACCCCGCAGAATTATACCAGTGAGATCGTGGTACCCATGACCCAACTGGCCGCCCGGATAGACCTGAACATTACGCTCAATATGGATCCTGACACATTGGGGCGCCCTACGGCCGAATTGCCGATGGGTGTTTCAAGGGTTTTTAATGAGATACATAAATCCTCAAGTGGTTTCTCGCTCAACAATCAAAACGACAGACCATCCGCTCCTAATCTTACGGTCCCGGAGGTCGGAAGTTTTTATGTGTGGAAATGCCAGCTTAACCAAGGCAATAACGGGCAGTGCGAAGTAAATCATGTCTATAAAAACGACTTACACTATTGGAATCCCAACCTGAATGGCAATACAGGGGGATATCAAACCATTACCGCCTTTATGGCACATGTGGAGGGCGATATGACTATCGACTCTGTGACCTATATCAATCAATGGACCTTACTGATAGACCAAATCTCCGTAAATAACATTCAAACACAAACCCACCTCATCATACCGGGCACAGCGATTGCGCTCCATACTCCCGGCGATTGGGCTGAAACATTTGACGAAGCGCATGGACGGATCTCCACCGCATTCCACCTGACTTTCTATACGTATGAGAAGCCATTGTATGGTAGTGTGGAAAACCCGGAGAACGACCATGCGGAAGCATTATCCATCCGAATAGATGGTAAATTCGAAAAAGGGACGGTAAGATACTATGAAACCTACGCCATCACCGGTATGCACGGTATTTGGATAAGCACCCACACTTTAAATCAAGAAAGTGGCTGGGGGAATGGTATCGATTCCAAGTTTGTGCCCGTGGAGATCACCATAAGCAGCGACCCCATACCCGGTAGCGGCTTTACGGAAGATGCAGGCACGCAAACGATCCCCGGCAGCTTTGAGATCAGGGTCAACCCGAAAGAGACCGATCCGGATTGTGATACGAATGGTTTCAAAGCGGGCAACCTGTATTGGCTCGATGTGATCTTCCAGTCGGTTATTCATGAACCTTTACTGGACTACCGCGTCGTAGAATGGAATGAAAAATCCAAAGACATACCTCCTTTTGAATAACTATAACGATAAACAACACGCCATTATGAAACGATTAAATATATTCAGCCTACTCACCGGATGCCTGTTGCTCGCGTCGTGCGCGGAGGAAGATTTCCGGACAGACCCCACTCCAAAGATCATTGAAGGGATGCCGGTAACAGCCACGTTTACGTTCCGCCCTTCTGAAAACAAACAACTAACAAAGGCTACCCCGGAAGAAGAAAACCGGGTGAACGACCTCTATGTGTTGGTATTCACCAAGGAAGGCAAATTCTCGACCGCCCAGTATTTCAGCAGTGACTCATTGGCAAGCCTGGGAGGCAACCGGGTAAAGGTAACCCTGCTCTCCGGCAAAAACTATATCTATGCCGCAGCCAACGTAACGGCCAACAGCTTCACCAGGGAGGGAGTAGACCTGAAAACTGAGATCGATGCCTTTACCCAATCTGCCGACAATACATTAGACGATTGGAAAGCCCAATCCGCCACCATGAGCGCCGGACAGGTAACCTGGGGCGACGCACGCTTCCTGATGACCGGTTTCTTTGCAGCCTCGGCGGCCAACGGAGATGAACTGCCGGGAGACGGTTCTTGTGTGGTCACTGAAAACGGCACCATAGCCACCTCTACTCCGGGCCAAATCCAATTGGTGCGTACAGTATCTTCATTTACATTTAATATAAAGACGGCCGGAGACAAGGTTGTGAGCTTTATTCCTACCTCCTGGCAGGTAGTCAACGCGCCGATGTCGGTCTATCTGCACAAACAGGCCGGTGCGGGAACCCCGGGCGATGTGTTCAGCACCATTCCACAGGGTGTGTCCAACAATTCATTCAGCTTCTACCTCCTCGAAAACCGGCAGCAAGCCAAAACGAGTTATGAAGGCGCCATGGAGAATACGTATGCGGAAGCCGACTGGCGGGAAAACCCTGCCAACTATCCCGAAAACGGGAAAGCCACCTACATCGTCCTCAAGGGGAAATATACAGGCTGGGAAGCCAATCCCCTAAAGGAGGAATTCCCGGTGGAAATGGGAACCGGTGAAGTGACCTACTTCATCCACTTGGGTTATATCAACGCCGTTGACGACTATTCCGCGCTGCGCAACCATAAATATACCTACAATATAACCATCCAGGGTGCGGAAAAGATAATCATAGAAGGAAACGTTGGTGAGGAGACCCACCGTGCCGACGGCGACATCCGGTTTGCCGATGCAGACGTACTATCCGTCGACGCCCACTATAACCGGTTGTTGCTGAACTTTGAAGCCGGTACCGAAGTGAACGATTTCCTCTGCGGTATCCAAACCGCTAAGACCGGCTTCCAGTATGAAGACGTGAACACGCTGAAAAGCGACGGCCAGGATACCGACTGGGTGCTCTTCATGGAAAAAGCGGCCGCCGACGCACTGCCCAACGGGCCTGTATTTACAGCGGGTAGCAGATCGGCCGGACTGATGACCATCCAGGAACTGTCTGCCGCCTTCAAAGAAAATGCATTTGGCAGCGAAGATGTAAGTTTCTACGCCTACATTGCCGAAAACTATTACACCGATCTGCCCCTGTACAGTTTTGTGAACTACAGCGCCACCGAAGGCGAAAACAAATCGCGTATGATGCTGATCGCCCTTACGCGCAGCCAGGGCGGCAACAGTTCGGTCTCTTCGGCCAAGTACGTGATCAAGCAGAAACCCATCACTTCCATCTACAACATGGCCAGTGATGAAGTGGCTGACGCACAGACCTTCGGCATCGAATGGGTGAATGAAAACCTGCCCGAAGGCTTATCTCTCGAAAGCGAGGCCAAGGCCGGTCTCGAATATGGCAGTACCGCACGCAACCGCAACGAAAAGTGGAACGGGTTGGGCAATATGAAACAGGAACTGAAAGACAACCGCGTAACCTCTTGGCAGGATACTGATATCAACCCCGACAATCCAACACGGGCTAAGGCCTACGCCGCCTGTATGAGCCGTAACCGCGACGAGAACGGGAATGGCCGCATAGACGACAATGAAATCAAATGGTATCTCCCGGCCATTAACCAGTACCAGTACCTCTGGACAGGCACCGACGCCCTACCCGAAGAAGCCCGCCTCTATCCCGCTAAATACAGGAATGCCAGGAAATGGGAATTCTACCACTTTGCCAGCGCAGGGGGCGACCTCTACTGGGCCGAAGAAGGCAATGCCGTGAGCCTGAACCTCAACGAATATGCAGATCCACGGCTGGGATATGGCAAGTATCATATACGTTGCGCCCGCAACCTCGGCAAAGGTGCATCACTCCAAATCGCCGAAAAAACAACAGACAATAGAGACTACATCGTGCTTGAAGTGAACGGACGCCTCACACAGTCGTCACTCCGCAGCAAATTAAACAGCCAGATGAGCCTGCACAACGAATACGAAGACAATAATAAGTTGTACCCCAAAATCCAGGTAGCCAAAACGCTGATCAAGGTGAACGACAGACAGCAGGCTAAAGACTGGAAGACAACAGCAGCAGCCGTAAACGGAAAAGACAATCCGTGTGTAAAGAAATTCGGTCCCGGATGGCGTGCGCCCAGCCAGCGTGAAATGATTTTGTTCACAACCGTGGGTGGGCTTACAAACAGTGAAGACGGCGGTATGTTTGCCTCCACCTACTACTCATTCTGGGATTATGAAAACGACAGGGAATTTACCCGGAGCCCGGCCAACCAGACACGCACCGGATTCTCATTCTCAAACGGATACATGACACTGATGCCCGATGGCAAACAATACATCCGCTGCGTAAAGGACATAGAATAAAGGTATTACTTGACAGAAATTGAGGGATTTTTTAGCCGTTTCAAAAGACTCCTGCCCGGGCGGGCAGGAGTCTTTTTTGCCAATACGCTTATTTATAGCTGTACTACCCTCATATTTTTATACATACCCCCCTTTTTGATTTTCTTACCCTCCCTGTAGCCCTTTTCTGTAAAGTTTTATGCAAAAAATCTCGTTTTTAAGGGTATTCATCTCAATCTGACAGGATGGTAGATGTACCACTATAAATTGAAATTATCGCCTACCTCCCCTCTCAGATCATCCCTCTATTTTTGCATCAGAAACGAACAATGTAAAAAAATACACCGTTATGGCACTTAAGAATACCCTTACAATCGTATGCATGCTCTTCGCAGTATTTTCCTGCTCAATGGATGATGAGTTGATCAACAACATCGACAACGCGAAGAACAACAATGTCCCCGCACTCGCAGGCCAGGCCGCCATCTCTCTGAACATCGATATGCCGAAAGGTATCGCTACACGTGCAGCCGAAGGTTATGAAGACCCAACAGTAGCCGAAAGCAATATCACCAATTGCTCGCTTATATTATTAGATGGCGAAAGCAAGGTAATCAAAGCTATCGACGGCTGCAGCGTAAAAAAAGCAAACGGTACTGTATATAAAGGAACCAATAGCGTAGACGAACTGACTGCACTCGACACCGTTAAATTCGTTGTAAAAGTAGGCGACGCTAAGAACTACAAAGTAATGGTAGTAGCCAACAGTTCTATCAAGTTTGAAAAATTCACAACACTGGGACAGATCCAGGACGCAATCCAAACTACCTCCGAATACGGTAAGTTTGTAAAAGTTGGTACAGGCAATGTAGTAATCGACAGCAACTGGGAAGGTTACCCGGGTTATGCCACTATCGAAGAAGCGCAAGTAAAACATGCCGTTAACGTACAGGTTCAACTCACCCAGCTCGAAGCCCGCATCGAAGTTGCTTCTTTTGCAATCACCGGCTTCAACGACCTGTCAATCCCGCAAGACGTAGTATTGAAAAAGATTGAATTCTCAAACTTGTACAAAGTTAGCTTCACAAATAAAGATGCACAGGCCGAACAAATTGCAGGCGTTGATTGTTACGTACCCAGTTCTGTAAGCTCTAAAGCATACGACATCAAGGTATACGATGCAACGAAAGCAGACAATGCAGCTTATGAATTTAATGAAACTGAAAAATTGGTAGTATACTCTTTCCGTAATGATGGAAATGACGGCGTTAACTTCGACGATAACAAAAAACCGGTTTCTGTTCGCATCTATTACACTGTAGGTGGCCAGGATAGAAAAACGAAAGAGATCATCATTGACAAGGGCAGCGTAGTTGGTGGCAACCTCTATCGCCTGAATGTAACAATGAATGCATTGAACTATGATGATATCGAAGTAACCGTGAAGTGCTACACGGAAGATTGGATTCCCAACGAACTTTCTTACACCATCAAATAATGGTAGAGATAAAAGAGTAAAATGAAAAACAAGATATTCAAGACAAAAAATCATTCGTTATGAAACTAAAAAATATATTCTTAATAGCATCGGTTGCAGGATTTCTATTCTCCTGCGTGGCTGAAGATATAATTGATCAGCCTACTCCGAAAGGGGATGACACAACACTGAACCTCACTCTGAACATGGGCGACATCATCGCTACCAAGGCGTATGATGAGGACATTGCCACCAACTACAAGTATGCCACCACCAAGGAAATAAATGTGAATCATGTAGTAATCGCTATTTTCCGCGTCAATTATGTTGAAGGCGTAGCTGTAGTGGGGGATACACTGGGATACAAACTGGCAACCGGTGCAGAGTTGGCTTCTACCACCTACGAAGGTAAGGCTGCTTATTCCATCTCTGGAGTTAAAGCAAAAACTGGCGATGTGCGCATCTTGGCTATTGCCAACTCTGAGGTAGATTTCAGTACCTTTAAAACTTATAAGCAATACGAAGATGCGATTGAAACCACCACATTCAACACATCCTTCAACCCGGAAAATCTTGTTAAGTCCGGTTACAAAGACATGAAGCTGACTCCCGAAAATTATAACACAACAAAGATTGTTGTGCCGATGACACAGTTGGCAGCGAGAGTTGATTTAGTGATCGATATACAACTGCCTAAAGAAAACCTTCCTGGTGGAATAGATTTTGTTCATGGAACAGGAGTATTTGATTATGTAGGTAAAAATCTTCAAAATGCCCAAAGCAGTTGGGCTAAATATGAAATACCAATTGATGGGAATCTTTATACTTACGAATTTCTCAATTGTAAAGCAAGTCATAACCAAGCGGGAGAAAACCACAGCAGTCATGATGTTTTTGGTCTTCCATTCTATAACCCTTTTACTGACAAAATAGAATATTGTAACCATACGAATAGTGGAGTAGCAGTAGCTGAAGTTAAAAACGTAGTAGTAGACTCTTTATCTACCTCCATACAATGGGCACTCAAAATAAACACAATCACAGTGAATAATATCCAAACACAAACCCCTGTAATCCTTGAAGAGGTTAATCCTTTACCATTACTAAAAGGAACATGGGTTGATGATATTGATTCAATCATTACAAAAACATTCAGAACAACGTTCTATACCTATGAAAAAAAATTATACAGGGATACGGATGATGAGGTTTTGAAGATCAGTTTTGATTCTGAGCTTCTTAAAGGTACATCCGTAACAAGAACCCGGTATAACGCAGGAACTGCATTTGCTATATGGATTGCTGGCAATCCTGCAGACAAAAAAACCTATGGGCAGCAGCTTAGTGGATGGAGTAGCAGTGAATTAGACAGATTTGTCGTTGTAAGAATGAGTGCAAACATTGACCCCACTAAGAAGCCAGTTGAAGATCCTTTTGTTGTAGATGAAAGTGTGGACTCATTCAAAAAAACATTTGAGTTAGTGATTAACCCGAAATATAAAGAAGAAGGAGGTAAGCAAATCTGTACTGACGGCCTGATCCATGGCAACCTGTATAGAGCTAATATCTCTTTCGTAGACCTGATCAAGACACCTACTCTTGATTACAATGTCGTTAACTGGGCAAATATCTCTAAGAACATCCCCGATTTTAAATAACAATAACAAAACACTCGTAATATGAAACGATTAAATATAATTAGCCTACTCACCGGATGCCTGCTGCTTGCTTCGTGCGCAGAGGAAGATTTCCGGTCGGACACTAACCCAAAGGTTATTGAAGGGATGCCGGTTACAGCCACGCTATCGTTCCAGAGCTCTGATCTAACTCAGGTCACAAAGGCAACAGATGAAGAATCCAAACGCGTAAACGACCTCTACGTGTTGGTATTCAATAGTGATGGTAAATTGTCTACTGCCCAGTATTTTGGCAATGATACACTGTCAAAATCGGCAGGCAAGGTCAAAGTAACGATGTTGTCCGGGACAAACTACATTTACGCTGCGGCCAATGTGACAGGTAACAATTTTTCAGCAACAGGAAATACGTTGAAAAGCAAAATCGACGAGTTCACTAAATTAACAAATAATACACTGGATGCTTGGAAATCTTTTTCAGCATCCATGGTAACCAACGACTATACCTGGTCAGGGGGTAACTACCTGATGGCTGGTTTTTTCACAGCCTCTGCACCTGATGGAGATGCATTGACCGGAGACGGTGCATATACAATCAGCCCAGACGGTCAGGCATTAACTCTGGGTGCCATCCAACTGGTAAGAGTATTATCCGAATTCACGTTCAATATCACCTCCGCCGGTAATGGTACGTTTACACCCACTTCCTGGGAATTACGTAATGCACCCCAGTCGGTCTACCTGTACAAGCAGGCAGATGAAACATCCAAAGACAATGGCTTCTTCGATGTAAGCGGGATGGGTGTCACAGCTAATAAATTCCAATTTACTTTGCTGGAAAACCTTCAGGGAAGCAACAATCCATATGACGAATCGTATGATGACGAATCGTATGAAGAAGCCGACTGGCGTGAGAATCCTGAAAATGCCCCTACTAAGGGTACTTTTATCGTACTCAAAGGACATTATGTAGGGCAAGCCCAAAATCCGTTTAAAGAAGACGAACTGGGCAATCGCCCAATGGATAATGTAGATGCCGATGTGACATACTTTATCCACTTAGGTTATATCACAAACGTTGATGACTATTCCGTACGCCGTAACCACAAATACACCTATAATATCAAAATTACAGGTATTGACAAAATTGTGGTTGAAGCCTACGACAAAGATCCGGAAACCCATCGCGCCGACGGTGTGATCAGATTTGCTGATGCAAAGGTGATCCAAACCGATGCTCACTACGGTGTGACCACTCTTTATTTCCCGGCTGGTACCATGGTAGACGAATTTATCAGCGGTATCCAGACGGTAAAGACAGGTTTCCAATATCAGGATATCAGTACGTTGAAAGCCGACAACCAAGACACCGATTGGGTATTGTTTATGGAAAAAGACGTAGCCGACGCAATGGAATTCGGCCCGTCATTCAGCCCCAGATCTCCCGGTTTAATGACTATCCAGGAACTGGCTGAAGCCTTTAAAGAGGGTGATTTCAGTGGTCGGGATGTGACGCTTTATGCTTACATAGCCGAAAACTATTACGAAAATGAGTCACTCGCCAGTTTCGTGAACTACGACCCTGTGAACGGAGAAAGCAAATCGCGTAAGATGATGATCGCCATTACACGCAGCCAATCTGGCAGTAGTAGTGTTTCCACATCCAAGTACGTGATCCAGCAGAAACCAATCACTTCTATTTACAATCTGGCTAATAGTTCGGTAGCCGGTGCGCAGACATTCGGTATCGAATGGGTGAATGAAAACCTCCCAGCCAGTTATGACAACAAAACATACGAAGGTAAAGCCAAATCCGGATTGGCCTACGGTCTGTCAAAAGACGACAGAGGCAAAGACAAATGGAATGGTTTAGCCAATATGAAAGCTGAATTGAAAAAGGGCGGTGTTTATACGTGGAAAGATAGCGATATCAGCCTGTCACAACTTGACTATGCCAAAGCGTATGCCGCTTGTATGAGCCGTAACCGTGACGAAAACGGCGACGGACAGATCACCGAAAACGAAATCAAATGGTATCTTCCCGCTGTAAACCAGTATCAGTATCTGTGGACAGGAACTGATGCCCTTCCTGATGAAGCCCGTCTATATCCGAGAGACTTCCGCATGAATAATGTTTGGGAATTCTATCACTTCGCCACTTCAGGAGGCAACCTCTACTGGGCCGAAGAAGGAAATGCCACTAGTATGAATCTGGACGAATACGGTTATCTTGGATACGAAAAATACCATGTACGTTGTGCCCGTAACCTCGGCAAGGGTACTTCCATTCAGATTGCTGAAAAGACAGATAATACAAAGGATAATTTCATTGTGCTTGACCTGAAAGATCGTCTGACTGCCATCTCTCTGCGCCAATCGCCGGTACAGGGCGAATTACTCAAACACAATGAGTACAGCGAAAATAACAAGCTTTACAAAAAGATACGTGTCGCTAAAAATCTGATCAAGGCTGGTGGTAGCAACTTCGACCAAGGTAAGAACTGGAGCGAAACAGCTGCCCTGATCCACAGTAACAATGACCCGTGTAAGAAAAAATTCGGTGAAGGCTGGCGTGCACCTAACCAGCGCGAAATGATTTTGATCACTACTGCCGGTGGACTCACAGGAGATAAAGTAGATATCTATTGTTCTACCTACTTCTCCTTCTGGGATTATGAAACCAATAAAGCAAAGTCAAAGAATCCGGCGAAAGAAGAGCGTATGGGATTCACCTATTGTGATGGTGATTATATGACACTCGGTGCAACAAACAATAAACACAGTATCCGCTGTGTACAAGACGTAGAATAAACGAATAGCAAGCAAAAGTTGAGGGATTTTTTCTAAACTACTTTGATAAGACTCCTGCCCCATCCGGGCAGGAGTCTTTTTATTCCCGCGCCCGAAACCTTTTTTTTACAACCAGCTGCGAACATTTACCCATCTTGTTTGTTCTATAGGCCGATTAACACACCCTATCCTCACAAAAAAGCCAGTAATTAATTGATATGAAACGATTCAATTTACTCTGCTTACTCACCGGATGCCTGTTGCTCGCTTCGTGCTCAGGAGAAGATTTCCGGTCAGGTATTAACCCAGAAGTGACAGACGGTATTCCGGTGACAGCCACCCTGTCGTTCCGGACTTCGGATAGTAAAGCCATTACAAAAGCGGCCGAAGTATCATCCGTCAACGACCTCTATGTGTTGGCATTCAACACCAGCGGGAAATTATCCACCGCCCAGTATTTCGGCAGTGACACGCTGGCCAAATCGGGATCCAAGGTACAAGCAACCATGCTCTCGGGCACCAACTATATCTATGCCGTAGCCAACATAACGACCAACAGCCTGAAATTCAATAGCAAAACCATGAAACAGGTTATCGACGAGTTTGCCAAATCCAGCAATAATACGCTGGACAGTTGGAAATCCCAATCGGCCGTGCTCACCGCCACACAGGTAACAGGGGATGCCCCCGCGCTGATGACCGGTTTCTATGCGCCAACCATCACCAATGGCGACGGTCTGACCGGCGACGGCTCCTGCCTTATCACCACCACTGGCGCGATAGATGCATCTACCCCCGGCGCCATTCAATTGGTACGGGTAGCGTCTTTGGTATCGTTCCATATTGATGTCGATAAGTCTGAAGGATCCAGAGCCACCACCTTCCAACTTACCTCCTGGGAAGTACACCAGGCGCCGACGGCCGTCTATCTGCACAAACAAGCCACGGTAGGCACTCCTTCCGGTGTAACCCCCTTCAATGTAGTAACCCCAAATGTAACAAGCAACGATTTCAACTTCTTCCTCCTCGAAAACCGGCAACAGGCCCATCAATCCATTGCCGCCTTGGGATTCGAAAAAGAATCGTATGAAGAAGCCGACACACGCGAAAACCCCGCGTACTACCCTACCGCCGGTACATACGTAGTGCTCAAAGGCGCATTTGTGGGATACGCTATGAAGAAAAAAGAGAGCACCCCTGCACAAGATGGCAGTCTGGGCGAAGGGAATAATGATACAGCAGAAGGCGACCCTGTAACAAAAACAAGTAGTCCGGAAGAAAACGGCAGTCCTGCCGAAGAAGAAAGCACCCTGCAACCGGTAAAGGCCGATGTCACCTATTACATCCACCTGGGTTATATTAATGGCGCCGACGACTATTCCGTACTGCGCAACCATCAATACACCTACAACATCACCATCGCTGGTATCGACCGCATCATCGTAGAAGCAAACGGCGGCGAGATAACCTATCGTGCCGACGGCACCTATGAGTTTATCCTACCCAACTAACACAGTGCCGAAGCCCTACAAAAAAATAGAGTCGAAGCAAAAATTGAGGATTTCCCGAATCTGTTTTCGATTCACCCGAAGGCGTCTTTCCAAGGCGCCTTCTTTTTTGGGCGCATAAACGGCATCCTTTCCGGATATAAACACTACATCTGCCATTATTTCGTGCAGAAAGTGTGATTCATTCCATATTACAAAAATAACCAATGGATATATTTTGTATTTCGTAATTGTGTACTACCTTTGCTACAAATACAAGTATATGAGAGTTGTCTCGCATAAGAAACTAAAAGACTTCTATGAAACGGCCGGACGCGAAGATGCGCGCATGGCATTAGAACGCTGGTACAGCATTACAAGCTATGCAGAATGGAAAAATGTAACTGACATAAAAAAAGATTTCCCCGCTGTGGATTATGTGGGAAACCAACATTATGTGTTCAATATAAAAGGCAACAACTACCGGCTGGTGGTTGTTATCAAATTTACAATCGGATATGCGTTCATACGATTTATAGGTACACATACCGAGTACGATAAAATTAATTGTGCCACTATTTAAACAGAATGTGATGAAGAAGAGTATTACCAACCAACAATATGCGTTTGCTTTGGAGCGGATAGAAGCGCTTCTTCCGCTTGTGGATGAGCACACACCGCCTACAGACAAGCAGGCTGTTGAATTAACATTGATGTCTGATATCGTTATCGAGTATGAGCAGGAGCATTACCCTATCGCCAAGCTGAGCGTTGCCGAACTACTGGAAGTCTCTATCGAAGAAAAAGGAATAACCAAGAAAGAATTTGCCCGCGAAATCGGTGTCAGCCAATCCCGCGTGAGCGATTACCTGGCAGGCCGTTCGGAGCCAAGCCTGAAAATAGCCCGGCTCATTTGTGAAGTGCTCAACATCCCCCCGGCAACACTGCTGGGTCTCTGATAAATTTTGTATGTTCATGCCTCCTTCACCACCCAAAAGCCGTTGCGCTTGCCATGCTGGCGTTCAAGCAGTTTTTTTTGTTGCAGGTTACTTGTAATGCTTTTGACTGTTCTTTCCGACTTCCGAATATGAAGCGCTATTTCTTTCTGCGTTGCTTTCGGATTGGCCCGCAGGAATTCCAACACAAAATGCTCCTCCAACGTGCAGTCCAATGTGCAAATTTTGCTCTTTGAAACATCATTGTCCGGTTCTTTTGCACTTTGAACAGTCTCTTCAGGTTCTTTAGTTACCAATAAATCCCGGTTTCTAAGCGTATGATGCTCTCCAAGCAGCAAATTGCTGAAGAAGCGTTCCAAATATTCGTTGGTAGCGTGGATATTGTTTTTAAAATCAGTATAATTGGCCCGCACAAGCGCATTACGAAAGTACCATGCATGCTGGGCAAACAGCGTATTATTTATATCAAAACCAAAAGTCCGCAAATAGTTGATGGTAAACACTGCGGTTGTCCGTGTATTGCCCTCGCCAAAGGCGTGGATTTGCCATACCCCCGACACAAAGCCTGTGAGATGTTGAACTGTTTGAAACAAGCTAAGCCCCCGGTAACTAAATTGCCGTTCTTGTTCAAAATCATAATTGAGCGTAGCCCGAATACTGCCGGCACTTGCATAATAAACCGTTTCACCGTTTAGCACCCATTCGGCTTTGCTGATATTGTAGTCGCGGATTGTCCCTGCAAAGGGATAGATCCCTTCAAAAAGCCGCCCATGAAT
The DNA here is from genome assembly GCA_031555505.1 of Tannerellaceae bacterium. Taxonomy (GTDB): domain Bacteria; phylum Bacteroidota; class Bacteroidia; order Bacteroidales; family Tannerellaceae; genus JAJDIA01. The sequence goes on along the minus strand of JAVBUH010000014.1, from coordinate 44,969 downwards.
AGTAAGATATTCAGCCGGAGAAAACGTAAATGTCCTTTCCGACAAAATCTCTGCAATCCGGGCAGAAACTTTGTCTGCTTCCTCTGTCCGGTTGCTTTCATCGCCAACGGGTTTCGCCTTGTAGTAACTGTCAATACGGTATTTGACCTCCTCCATCGCAATCTCGCCCTCAATATGTTGCCGGGCAGTTTCGATAAGATAGGAAGAAGGCTTCAAACCATCCACATCCTGCAGGCCAATCGCTGTTTGCCAGGCATACCCTTTTTCTTTTTTTTCAGGTTCGCCTTGTCTGATGTATTCTTCAAAATCACTCATTGTTTTTTCAGATTTTCAAAACGCATTATTTCCACGTTTTTGAGATTTTTAATACTCCCGCTCCAACCAGTGAGACAGGAATACATCATACACCTGATACACGGAGCCTGCTCTGGTGTTGGTTTCCAATAAAAGCTCTTTCTCGAGGAGGGTCTTACTGAGCCGGCGGGCATCAGAGGGAGTACCGATACCATAGAGGGTGATAAACCGCTTGGCAGTAAGCTGGCTTACTTCGCCTTCTTTGGCCACGGCGATCAGGAAATTCCACTGTGCCGGAGTCAACAGTTGCCGGTACTGGTAAAAGACCACCTCATTCCGTTTCAAGATATCGACACAGCCTTTTTTGACGTCGTCTACCGTAAGGCTGTTTTCGGCAGTAGAGAAAAGGAGGTTGCAGAGGCTTTGTGTAAAGAATGTATGCCGTTTGGTCCATTGCAATATAAAAGAGATAGCCTCACCGGCGATATTTACCCCATTCCTTTCAAAATGTAACCGGATAAAATCATGGTAAACATCAGCGCCTATCTTATCCAACTCCAGGTATTGTGTACTGGCAAAAAACGGACGTTTGGCATTGGAAAACAGATCTGCCATCAGCGCCTTCTTGCTGCCGCAAAAAATAAAACGGACCTTCTTCAAGCCTTGAATGTAGGTGCGAAGCAATGCTTCCGTATTCTCTTCGGGAAAATCAGTGATCTGTTGGAACTCGTCTAAAGCGAGAACCGTTTGAAAGGGCTGTTCGTCCAGAAACCGGAACAACCCCTGCAGTGTATACTCCTTTTCCTGGGTGGATTGGTAGGCTATCTGGATTTGAGGCTCACCCGAAATCGGATCATAGCTGATCAAGGGACGAAAGCCCTTTATGATGTCGAGGAACCGCCGTCCTACACTCGTTTTTTCCGGGAATTTAAGCAGGATAGCCTCTGCCAGTAATTTAATGAAGTCGTTCAGCGAACGAGCCGAATAGATATCCACATACAAGGATTGGATAGCAGCCTCCCGGCTCAAGGCATCAAAAAAACGAAAGATCAAGCCCGTTTTACCCATTCGCCGTGGAGACAACAGGGTAATGTCTACCCCATTCGTGACTGCCCGGTACAATTCAGCCAACTCCTTTTCCCGGTCGCAAAAGAGTTCCTCGGATACATATCCCCTGACAAGAAATGGATTATCTCGCTTTTTCATCTTTTTTTTGACAAAGATAAGGCTTTTCCAAACGCACTATCTATTTTAGATAGTCTATTTTAGATAATGCCGAAGAACGGCGGTTCCAGGGCAGCCCTCCTGCAACACTGACAGGTCTCTGAAACAGTTTACTTGCCGGTATACCCGCTTGTCTACCTTTGCTGGTGAACCTCGATGCGAAAACGCCCTCGTTTTTTGTATCTGTTACCTATTGACCTTCAGGCCTTCCGGTGCCTGCCTATTACATGCCTTGTGTATGCCTTGTGTATGCCTTGTGTATGCCTTGTGTCATCCGTCTACACAACCCCTGTATAACCCCTGCAATCCTGCTACTTGCGAATTATCTCTGAAGTTGGAAACCACCATCCGCAACAATATGCCTCAAAACCTGAAAATTCATACAAAGACATTATTTCGTCTAATTGATTCTACGAGGCTATTGTCGGTAGAGGGTAGGAATATCGCCGCTGGGCGGTAATCATTTCATATCTCCAAAGATGGTAGGTATACCGCTAAAAGTTGAAAACATCACCTACCTGTACGTGGGTTTATACCCATTAACTTTGCATTATCAGAAATCGAAAGAGACAAACAAAGAACAAAACTCTCCATAAACCCCTACAGGTTTTTTCGCCTATATGCGAACTATCTGTAGGGGGTTTATATTTTATATAAGATCATTACAAAAAGCTATTATTCTCAAAAACAGTGCTTTTAGTATCATAATCAACCCGTGATAGGTTTCCCGTTCCAAATTGAAGTTTTCGCCTATATCACTCAAATAAAATCAGCCATACCTTTGCATCATCTTCATTCAAGGAACGTAAAAAGAAATATAAGAAAGATATGACACAGCAACACAGAGATAATCTGAAAAACTATTTCGTCAAGAAAATGACGGAAGAAGAAAAAAAAGAGGATACCCGGAATAAAGGACTCTTTTCCTGCCTCGTTCAAAAATACAAAAAAAAACATGTATAATATGTTCCATTTTTTATACAAATCTACCTTTTTACAGGTAACCAAAAGGGAAAAAGGCGACCCTCCCAGACCGGGCAGCAATGCACGGTCGACCCCCCCTCAAGGAGGGTCGCCCCATTCCCGGAGGCTTATAGCGGTGTTTCTATCAGGCCGGAAGGCAGGAATGTCGTTGAGAGTTTCACCATAGTGAACATTCACCGGCGTGGTAGTTTTACCCTATAAAGTTGAAACGTATGCCTATTGTACGGAATAAACACATATCGTATATTTGCATCGGAAGCAGACAGATAATTAGGCCTATTATTTCGGACTCTTAACAAAAAAAACGATAATAACTTTGGCGGATTAAAGACATTTAAAATTATGAATATGAAAAAGGTACTTTTCCTCTTTTTCCTTCTGGCAGGTATGTCAAGCGCCTTTGGCCAGGAGTTTGCGGTGAAGTCGAACTTGCTGTATGACGCCACTACCACGATCAACGCGGGTGTGGAAATGGGTTTGAGCCCGAAATGGACATTAGACATTTCAGGTAATTACAACCCCTGGACATTCGGCAGCACTGAACCCAAAACACGACTCAAGCACTGGCTCGTCCAACCGGAAGCACGCTACTGGCTGTGCGAAAAATTCAACGGGCATTTCTTCGGCGCACATGCTCACTACGGTGAATACAACGTGGGAGGAATCAAATTCCTGGGCGACAACCTGAAAAACAACCGTTATCAAGGCAATCTGTATGGCGCCGGTATTTCGTATGGCTACCAATGGCTGCTGAGCAACCACTGGAGCATGGAAGCCGTGATCGGCGTGGGCTGGGCTCACCTGGATTACGACAAGTATCCGTGTGCCGACTGTGGAACCGTTCAGGCAAGCGAAATAAAAGACTATTTCGGTGTCACCAAGGCAGCGCTCTCAATCATCTACTTTTTTAAATAATCGGGATTATGAAGAAGACATTACATACATATATGGCCGTAGCCTTGCTGGTAGCAGGGACTGTCACGGCGGCAGCACAGACAGTAGACCCGGTTAACGTCCACTGCAACGACCTGCGTCTGAAAGGCCAAACGGTTTATATCGACGCTACGATCCAGGTAGATGCCAAGTACGTAGAATCCAAACAATTCCTCGAACTGACACCGGTACTGGAAACAGACAACCAGAAGGTAGGCTTGCCTTCCATCCTGTTGAACGGTAAGAACCGCCAGAAAGTATACGAACGTGAACAGCACTTCGGCAACCTCAAGGACGAACATCCCCACTATGCCGTGATCCGTGCCAACGACGCGCCCGAACATACCATCGCCTACAAGACCACCATTCCCTGGGAACCGTGGATGGCCAACGCCAAGCTGGTACTGAGCGAAGACCTCTGCGGTTGCGGCGATAACGAAGGACGTACCCTGCCGGTGGCCGACCGCATCATGCGCCGCCCCGACCAACGCTATCAGCCGGTTCCGGTATTTGCCTATATGCAGCCCGACGTGGAAACACGCAAGGAACGCGCCGAAGTGGGTACGGCTTACCTGGAATTCGTAGTAGGCAAGTATGAGATACGACCCAACTTCCGCAACAACCAGGCCGAACTGGATAAGATAGACAAATCCATCCAGCTGGTAGTGACCGACCAGGACATCACTACCGACGGGATCGAACTCAAAGGGTTTGCTTCTCCGGAAGGCAGCTACAAGAGCAATACCACGCTGGCCGACAATCGCGTGAAATCACTCCGCACCTATCTGGCCGGCAAGTATAAATACAAAACAGACTTCTTCCAGATCGGATCCGAACCCGAAGACTGGGCCGGATTCAAGGTCAAGGCGGAAGCCGACCAGCAGATCCCCAACCGCGACCAGGTATTGGCCATCATCAACAGCAGCGACGAACCCGATGCAAAAGAAGCCAAACTGCGTGCAATACCCGCTTCGTTCAAGTACGTACTGGACAACATCTTCCCGTCGTTGCGCCGCACCGACTATAAGATCAATTACACCGTACGCGGATTTAACCTGGAAGAAGCCCGCGAAATCATCAAGACACGCCCACAGCACCTGAGCCTGGATGAAATGTTTGCCGTAGCAAACAGCTATCCGAAGGGAAGCGAAGCATACAATACGGTATTTGACACGGCCGTACGCCTGTTCCCGAACAACGAAGTAGCCAATCTGAATGCAGGTAATATTGCCATGAGCAAGGGCAACTATACAGCCGCCGCACAACACCTGGCCAAGGCCGGTAACTCACCGCAAACCACACAGGCCCGCGGTATCCTGGCGCTGATGACCGGTAAATATGCCGAAGCTAAAACCCTGCTCGAACAAGCGAAAGCTGCCGGTGTAACAGGTGCCGACGACAACCTGAAAGAATTGCAGAAGAAGCTCGACGACAATGCGTTGTTCGACAGCTTCGGCGAATGAACCAGCAAGTCCGGGCGGGAAGTTGAGGGACTCCCGCCCAGGGCTTACCCATAGCAACCTGTTGACTTTGTTACGATGATTGCCAAGATTTTTTATGTATACAAAAATTATATGCATGTGTATTAGGGTAGGGACAAATTAGTAATTTAATTTTAATGTTAAATGGAACGTATTGCAAACATTGAAAACGTATTGTTGAACGAGGTTGATAACCCCAACAACGTGTACATGTATCTTGAGGGGGATGCATGGTGCGCTTATGAACGTTCAGCGTATTATTTGGCAGAGAAAGTTTCTTCGGTAATCCTGAAAAAGGAAGTGATCGGAGAAGGGTATGATGTAGTACTGCTGAAAGCATTTTTCCGGATAGACCAAATGAATTTACCGCTTACTTCTCCGGGAGTAGCGCTCAAATCTTTGGCGGATGATTCGCTACAATTCTGTCTGGATAAAAAAGTAGAAGGTTTTCCCGAATGGAAAACCAAACAATTAGAGAAATTATCTGCTTGACAGGAAAGTCCGCTTTCCGCCAAAGTATATAATTATTTGAGGGTGTATGTTGAGGGGATTCCGCACGGAATCCCCTCTTTTTGAATGGAAGGGCATGGCGTTTCAAGTTTAGTTGAAACTGAAGGCAAACAGACTTGCTTATTTGCGGGGCTTCTATGGTGGACATGCAATAAGGTAGGGCTTTATTCGTTATATTTGCACCACTATTCAGCTCATTTGGATGAAAACAGGCGTTTTGCGATACGGTACTTTGTTGCTTTTACTGGTTTGTTGCTTTGCGTGCAAGACGGCTAAGCTGTCGGATGCGGAAGAAAAGCAACGGATTGGCGAGTACTATGAAGCGGCTGCTATTTACCGGAAGGTATATACGAAGACGCCTGCCCAGAAAAGAGACCTCCGCAGCTATATCGCCTACCGGATGGGGGAATGCAACCGGCTGATCAACAATACCACCCGCGCCACAACAGCCTACGCCAATGCCGCCCGGTATAATTACCCCGACAGCATCGTCTACCTCCGGATGGGACAAATGTACCAGCGAACCGGCCGCTATGCCGATGCCATCAAATCGTATACGACCTATCTGGAGAACCAACCCACGTCTCAACTGGCCTTGAACGGCATCGAAGGCAGCCAACTCACGCAGGAATGGAAAAAGAGCCCTACCCGCTATGACGTAAAACGGGCAGATAAGTTCAATTCCCGCCGCAGCGAGTTCAGCCCTATGTTGGCAGGCGAGCAGTATAATCAGCTCTATTTCGCCTCTTCGCGCACCAAAGATAAAGACGCTAAAATCAGTGCCATTACCGGTCTGAACAACAACAACCTCTTCGTGGTGAAACAGAATGAACAAGGCGAATGGCTGGCCCCGGTAGAGCTGGAAGACCCGGTGAATACGGAATTTGATGAAGGAACACCTTCGTTCTCGTCCGACGGCAATACGATGTATTACAGCTACTGCGCGCAAGATCCGGAAGGACCGCGCACCGCTGAGATCTATGTATCCCAACGCAGCAACGCCCAGTGGGGCAAAGGCACCCGTGCCGCGATCGTAAAAGACTCCGTAACAGCCCTTGGCCATCCGGCCGCATCGCCCGATGGTAAATACCTCTACTACGTTTCCGATGCCATAGGCGGCTATGGCGGGAAAGACCTTTTCCGTTCCCGGCTCGTAGGCAATGACTTCGGACCGATGGAGAACCTGGGTCCCGAGATCAACACGCCGGGCGACGAATTGTTTCCCTACGTACGCGATTCCGTGACACTCTATTTCGCCTCCAACGGCCATCCGGGCATGGGGGGACTGGATATCTTCAAAGCTACGCTCGACAGTACCGGGCATTGGACAGTGGTCAATATGGGTATACCCATCAACTCCATGGCCGACGATTTCGGGATCACTTTTGCCGGAAACGCTGAAAAAGGCTACTTCGCGTCTAATCGCAACGATGCCCTCGGACGCGATCACCTCTATTCGTTTGAATATCCTACTGTGACCATTTTTATCGAAGGGTTCGTGTTTGACATACAAGATAATCCGGTAGAAGACGCCATTGTACGCATCGTAGGACGTGATGGGTTGAACACACGCGTACCCGTGAAGAAAGACGGTTCCTACCGCGTGGAGCTCAGACGCGATATCAGCTACGTGATGTTGGCCAGCGCACGCAGCCACCTCAATCAGCACTTCGAACTGAAGACTGGTCCCGAAGAGAAGAACGAGACGTACACCGTGGATTTCTTCCTCACCCCAATCCATGAGCCGGTAGTGATTGAGAATATCTTCTACGAATTCGACAAGGCTACGCTCACTCCCGCATCGAAAACCGAGTTGGACGGGATGATCAAAATGCTCAACGACAACCCGAACGTCACCATCGAGCTCGGCGCTCATACCGACCGTAAAGGTACCGACGAGTATAACGAGCGACTGGCCCAACGCCGCGCCCAATCGGTAGTGGATTACCTGATTGCCGGAGGCATTGCCAAAGATCGCCTGGAAGCCAAAGGATACGGTGAAAGCGTGCCGAAAAAAATCAACAAACGTATGGCCACCGCCCATCCTTTCCTCAAAGAAGGCGATGTACTGACTGAAGCATTCATCCTTGCCCTTCCGCCCGAGCAGCAGGAAGAAGCCGACCAGATCAACCGGCGTACCGAATTCCGTGTGCTCCGCACCAACTACAATCTATTCTAAACAGTGAACAAGCTTTTGCCAATCAATACACATACAGTGGCCAGGCGGTTTTTATTTCTCCTGTTGACAGGCTGCCTTCTAACCGGACACCTGATGGCAACCACACCGGCCGATCCTGATTCGACCGCCGGCAAACGGAGAACCTACCCCCAGTTTGTAGCCTTCAACACCACCGGAGGCATTGTATTGCCCACAAACGACTATATTAAGGCTGGAAATTGCCTGCCGTTCTACAGTTCCTTTTCCTTCAAATACGGTATAGGAGCCAAAGGTGACACCTGGCAGGATGTGGCTTATGGGATGCCCTATTATGGTGTAGGGATCTATGCGGCCAAGTTTTACAATAAAAGCGCATTGGGCACGCCAGTCTCTGTGTTTCTTTTCCAAGGAGGCAACCTGGCCGAGTACGGGAAGAAATGGTCGCTCAAATACGAACTTCAGCTGGGTATGTCATTCAATTGGAAAGCGTACGATGCGTTTGATAACCCTGATAACATTGCGCTCGGTTCGTCCATCAATGCCCATATCGGCGCCAACCTTTATCTGCAGAGACAACTGTCTCCCGTATGGGATCTGAACTTCGGGTTGGGACTGACACACTTTTCCAATGGCGCCAACCAATTACCGAATAAAGGGCTCAACCTGGCCGCCCCTTTCATCGAATTGGTATATAATTTCAACAGCGACGCCAGACACAATCCCGATAAGGGAACGCTCACCCCACCCCCATTGGAAGACCGGATCGACTACGATATCATCTTCACCAGCAGCTCCCGCCAGATACGTGTGGACACAACAGGGACAGGGCTTCCCTCCCGCCTGTTGGATAAAAACTTCAAAGTATTGGGACTAAGCTATGCCACCATGTTTGTACGTAACTATAAATTCAAATGGGGTCCCAGCGTGGAACTGGTATACGACGAGAGTTCGGGCGTAAAGGTCTGGCGACAGCAACATCCCGTAGACGGTATGTTCTACGACCGTGTGCAGATGGGTGACTTCTACGAACGGTTCTCCCTCGGCCTCTCCATCAAGGGCGAGATGACCTTTCCGTATGTATCTTTCTTTGCCAACCTGGGGTATAATATCCTGCATGGCAACGATTACGACTATCGCCTCTACCAGATACTCGGCGCCAAGGCCTACGTGAAAGACAATCTTTTCTGTACTTTCGGCATCCGCGCCAACCGGTTCAGCAAAGCACAATATTTATTCTGGAGCATCGGCTATACCATCAACGGCAAGCCTTTCAAGAAGAAAGACAAATATATCCATCGCATCCTGCCCTGAGACAGGACACGGCAGACAGGAAAGTTATTTGCCGATCGGCAACTTGCTTAATTGGGATATCTTTTCCATGTTGGAATAATCGTACTGGTAAAGGCCATCTTCAGCAATCATCATCAGGGTATTTTGGAAGGGGATCACATCGTAACCCTCCATGCCGGCATAGTGCGCCAGGCGGTTGGCCATGAGTTGCTGCGGATCGCCCACCTTATATATCTTCAGGCCGTCGTCGCAAAGGAAGAGGGTGCCGTTGTCGATGCCAAGACCTTTGGGTTTGGTCATATTGTAGGTTACCAGGTGCTTCGGCTGTTTCACATCGCTCACGTCCAGAATAAGCAGTTCGTTGGAGTTCTGTCCGCAGAAATTACCCGAATGGATGGTAACATACGCCAGATCGTCTTCCACCACCACGGGATCACACCCATAGACATGCCATACAGACGACATGTATTCGGGCTGTAGTGGGTTGGCCACTGAAAAGATCATCATGCCGGTAGGCATACCCATGAACAGGCAATCCTTATAACTGAATATGGTTTCTACATTGCCGATGCCGATCGGACCCGCTTTTTTGACAGGTGCAGAGCCGGAGACGTCAAACACATCCATAGATCCATTGAGCACTGTATACAGGTAGTTGCCATACTGCCCGAAACGCGACATGGAGCCGTTCACCCCTTTCCCGGAGTTACTTGAAGAAGGAGCCGAATCTATGTAGGCAAATTCTTTCGACAGTCTGTCGTTCAGCCAGTTGTATTGTTCTACCTCCTGCTTCCGTGTGGCGACGTTCCAGCCGACAACGATCTTATCCTCCCGGTTTTCGTAACACATAGCGTAATCATAACCGAATCCATTTTCGATCTGCGGCAACGCCTGCTTAAATACATTTTCAAGGCGTCCCTGGTATTCCGGTTGGGCCGGGTTGCTGATATCAAACCAGAGCAGGTCTATCAGCGCATCAGCATACAAGCGATTGCCACGGATAGCAATGTCTGCATTTCCCAGCAATTCCACGAAGCCAACAGCCGAAGGACTGGCCGGATTCCGGTTGTCTATAATATGGATACCCACACCGGGTTCGGAAATATAGAGGTATCCCTCATAGAAACACAGTTTCCCCTGTTCCTTTATTTCACGCGGTTCATCAGACACTTTCACTGTCTTTCGGAAATCGGCAGCAGACAGAAAGACCGGTTCATTAATCTCATAGACCACATATTCATGTGGGTCCTCACATCCTGCCAGCAGGCAGGTAAGCATCAACGATGCCAGCATCCATACTTTTTTCATTATCGCATTGATTTACATGTAGCATTCTGTTTATATAGGATGAAAACAATAGGAAGAATGTTGCATCCGGGTATAAATAAATGCAAAAAAATCCGACAATTGCACTAACAACTGCCGGATTCTTTAGGGTGCAAGGACTTATTTCACTTCCTCAAAATCGCCGGGCTTCCAACTGCCATCGAATGCAGGCGCTTCAGGGCCATAGATTCGGAAGTAGCTGAACCAGCCTTTACCGGGAATGGTTTGTATCCAAACATTTTCTTTACCGGCAGGAGCTTTCGGACCAAAGTAGAGCTCCACGGAGGGCTGGGCGGCAAACTCTTTCAATTCGAACAATGAGCGCAAGGCCGCCTTGTTCTGCTGAGCGGCAATCTCGCTGCGGGTTTCGTTGTCGTAGATAGTTACCGACCAGAACAGCTTACCCGGAACCGGTTGCGGAACTGTCAGCTTGTAGGTTTTGTTTCCGTCTAAATACTTTCCGGTATTATCCTTTAGTCCTAACCAGTACAACGATCCAGCGCCCGGTGCGCGGTTGAACATGGCGGGCGATTCGATCTGCGCTTGATAGAACCATTTTTCGCGTGCATACAGGTCTACATAGTTTTCGGTATTGAATTTTCCGTCACCGGCATAGCGCAATACAGCCCATTCCCATTGGCGGTCTTTCCACACGATACGGTCTGCGCTGCGGTCGGCAAAAGATTGTACGCGCATGATAGCGTTCGCCTTTACGGCTGCTTTTTCAAGTATGGCTTTTATGCGGGCATCAGGATGGAATGGTTTTCCCTTTTCGATCCCCAATTGGGCTAATTCCCCATACCAGGTGCGGTATTCGGGGTTAGCCGGTTCTTCGTTGATGAATTTTGCCAGACGTTCCCAGTAGCCGATATTGTCTTCCCATCGCACAGGGGTAAAATCGCCCGGCTTATCGTTCAATTTTATCCAGCCAAGTTCCGGTTCGGGTTTTCCTAAAGGGTAAACTTTGACAGATCTCATCAGTTTTTCACCTGTTTCGGGATTGTTATCCAACGGAATGGCCCGCAACAGTACCAGTACTTGATTGGTCGTTGATTTTCCCGTATAATATCCGGTAGGTACTTCCCCGGTGTAGTTCGGAGGCAGGATAATATGCTTCCCTCCCTTGCCCTTATCGGGGCCGGGCATGCCGATATCCATCACCCAAAGTTGGTTCATGTCGTTTACCGCCGACATAATGGGACCTGGGGGCACTTCCATAACGATAGGCCCATTGCTCAAATCGAGCGGAAGTCCGGCGTAACGGGTATCCGAGTTCGGTGTAAAAGCGACCTGAGCGGGTGCGCCATCCATAATGGCGAACTTTTGGTTAGGAACACATCCGGCAGATATGTTTCCATCCCAGACAGCTAAAATAGATACTGTCGGGTAGAAGAAGCGATATGTTTGAATCGCGCGGTTCAAATCGGCCTCATCATAGGCTTTCTGGATGGTGGCCTCTGTTGGGTAGCCGTTAACGAATTCGTATTCCGCCGCTTGGACGGGTTGCTGTTTTTGTTGATCGTTGCAGGATACCAATAATAGCGTTGGTAATGCTGCGAAGAGCCAGTTTTTTTTCATTTCATTATTATCTACATTGAACAAACTCTAAATTCCATTTTATGAGAAACACCGGTAAATAGAATGATGCAAACGTCATTCCCAAATCGAGAAAATTTGGATATACACACCTGATATTTATTAAATAACAAAGTGAAAAAGGAATTGTTTATAAACAGAAAGATACAAATAATGTGGAGTACGTATGTTGGCTATGGGTACGAATTGCACCTATTCAGATAGAACCATGCAGGGCGAACCCAAAAGAGGGATGCACCTAGTTGGCGCATCCCTCTTATTCGATCTATATTAATGTACGAAGCAAGCCGCTTATTCAATAGTGAACTTATAGATACACTCGCTGACGTATTTTTCACCCGGACGGAGCACGGTGCTCGGGAAGTTGGGCTGGTTGGGGCTGTCGGGATAATGCTGGGTTTCCAGGCAGAAGGCGCCACGGTGAGGATACAAGGTATCGTGTTTGCCTTTGTCGGTACCTGCCATGAAGTTGCCGGTATAGAACTGAACACCCGGTTCGTTGGTGTATACTTCGAGGGCAATACCGGTGGCAGGACTATAAGCTTTGGCGGCCAGCACTTTGATATCGCCACGAGCGTTGAGCACCCAGTTGTGGTCGTAGCCACGGCCTTTCACCAGTTGGTCGAAAGCATCATCGATGTGCGCACCAATGGCAATGGGCTGGCGCAGATCCATCGGCGTACCTTCGACGGAGGGCAGCTCACCGGTAGGGATGAGGGTAGAATCAACCGGCGAATACGTATCCGCATTGATCATTATCGTCTGGTCAAGAATCTGTGAACCGGTAAGTGCACCGGCCAGGTTGAAGTAGCTGTGGTTGGTGAGGTTCACGATGGTAGGCTTGTCTGTCGTAGCCTCATACTTGATATCGATGGCATTATCGTCGGTCAGGGCATAGGTTACCTTGATGTTCAGGTTACCCGGGAAACCGGCTTCGCCGTCGACAGACAGGTAAGTCAGTTCGAGCGTCTGATCGTTGAGTTGCTTGGCATCCCATACTTTGGTGTGGTAGCCGTTAGGGCCACCGTGCAGGCAATGGCCATTGTTGTTCTTCGGCAGATCGTAGGTCACACTATCTAATGTAAACTGCCCGTTAGCGATACGGTTGCCGTAACGGCCGATCAGGGCGCCATAATTACCGTCGATAGCCACATAGTCTACCGCGTTATCGTAGCCCAGCACCACGTCGGTCATCTGTCCCTTCTTGTCGGGCACCATTACAGAAACAAGGCGTCCGCCGTAATTGGTGATACATGCTTCAACGCCGTTTTTGTTCTTCAACACGTACAATGCTACGTCTTTTCCTTCTACAATCGAATCAAAGTTAGCCTTGTTCAGACCCGACAAAGTAGCTTCTTCCTGTTTCTGCCCGCAAGCAAACAACATACAGGCGGCCATCATTCCCAATACTGTTTTTTTCATTCTAATATGTATTTATTTATGTGTTCCGAATGCACGGCAAAGATACATTTTATCTTATATATCAGCGTGTAACAACGAGAAAAATACACCTTTTCGGCCGTATATCCGTAGTAAAAAATCTAAAAAAGGCGGCGAATACCCGGCTATTTATTGTTTTATCGATTCCCTTTCGTACATTTGTCTTCTCTATAATCGGAAAGCATGAAACAATATTTATCATTGCTCGAACGGGTACTACATGAAGGGACAAAGAAGGAAGATCGCACAGGGACAGGCACTTACAGTGTATTCGGACACCAGATGCGGTTTGATTTAGCGGATGGTTTCCCTCTGCTTACCACCAAGAAGCTGCACCTGAAATCCATTATCTATGAACTCCTTTGGTTCCTACGGGGAGACACAAATATCAAATACCTGCAAGACAATGGCGTCCGTATCTGGGACGAGTGGGCTGATGCCAACGGCGACCTTGGCCATGTGTATGGCTACCAGTGGCGTTCGTGGCCCGATTATAACGGAGGACACATTGACCAAATCAGCGAAGTGATCAACCAGATCAAACACACACCTGACTCCCGGCGTATGATCGTGAGTTCGTGGAATGTGGCCGATCTGCCCGGTATGAAACTCCCGCCTTGCCATGCCTTCTTTCAATTTTATGTGGCTGATGGCCGGCTAAGCCTGCAACTCTACCAGCGCAGTGCGGATATCTTCCTTGGTGTACCCTTCAATATTGCCTCGTATGCCCTCCTGTTGCAGATGGTGGCACATGTAACCGGACTGAAAGCCGGAGAGTTTGTACACACGTTGGGTGATGCGCACATCTACACCAACCACTTGGACCAGGTGCACCTGCAACTCACCCGTGAACCGCGTACCCTGCCTACGATGCGGGTCAATCCGGAGGTAAGGGGTATCTTTGATTTTACATACGACGACTTTATACTTGAGCACTACAATCCTCATCCTCACATCAAGGGAGATGTGGCAGTCTGACAATAACCTGTGAAAAAACGGGAGGAAGGTATTTCACCCGCATGCGAATGAACTAAATGAAGAGCTTGGAGAAGCTAAGTAAGAACGAGACAGTAAAAGGATCATTAAATCGAAAAAGATTATGAGTAAGATTTCTATTATTGCGGCAGTGGCGGAGAACAATGCCATCGGCAAGAACCAACAATTATTATGGAGTTTGCCGGAAGACATGAAACGCTTCAAAACATTGACAACAGGTCATGCAGTAATTATGGGACGCAAAACATTTGAGTCGCTACCCAAAGGCGCATTGCCCAACCGGAAGAATGTGGTATTGACCACCCTTCCCGAAGCGGGTTTCGTGAACTGCTTTGCTTGCGAATCCATGCGCGATGCCCTGGAGATTTGTGAAAAAGAAGCCGAAATCTTTGTCATCGGTGGTGCGATGGTGTACCGGCAAGCCCTGCGGCTGGCCGACACAATGTATCTGACACGCGTACATCATGTATTTGAAGATGCTACAACATTCTTCCCCATTGTCAATTTCGACGAATGGGAAGAAACGGAACGAAAAGAATTTCCAGCCGACGAGAAACATGCCTATCCCTACACCTTCCTCACCTATGTGCGGAAGAAAAAGGACTGACGTTCTCCGTGAACCTGATCAAACGGCCTCTCTGCACTAACAGCAGGGAGGCCGTCTTTCGTTTATTATGGCTAATTAACATAAAATTCACACTTTTTTAGCCTTACTTTGTATCTATAATAGGAAAGGTCTTGTTCCATTAACAGAAAAACAACCGACATGAAACTACGAACAATCTGTATGATGATACTGGCAGCAGGGAGCTTGTCCTGGTTCGCCTTCAGTATCGATACCCCATCAGCCGTACAAAAAGAAGAAGCGATCACCCAGGCCATTCAACAAAAAAACACACCTCAGTTGATCAAAGCGCTCATCACACACATGAAAGATGAGTTGGAAAAGGATTACGACCGCTTTCCCACACTGATTGGTGAAGTGGAAACATACACCCGTACACTGGCTGATTCGGCTGGGGCTTCGATCCTGCATTCAATGACCGCCGAAATGTACGATACATATTACCAGCAAAACCGCTGGCGGATCAACCAACGAACCAACCTGAGCGACTTCGTGCCCGATGACATCCGGGAATGGAGCGCCAACCTCTTTACCGATAAGGTGAAGGAAGAACTGTCTGCCTCCCTCGCCCCAGCTACGTTGCTGCAACAGACGCCCTCGTCACAATACAAAGAAATCATGGAAAGTGGGAAGGACGCTCCCTCCCTCCGCCCAACCCTGTATGATTTTCTGATCGCCCGGGCCATAGCTATCCAACCCACAGAAGATATGTACCGGCAATGGTTGGCTTTCCGCCGTACACAGGATAATCCGAAAGCAACGCTACTGGTAGAACTGGAGTACTTGCACTATGCCTACCAACAAAATTATTCAGACACTTCCAAACAATGGTATGAAACTTCGCTGGACAGCCTGTTACAACAGCATGCGGCTGCTGATTATTCGATTGAGATTCTGATCGCTAAAGTAGATTTCCTCTCACAAAAGCGCTTCCTTTCCACTCAGGAAGATTCGATCTTAGCCGTTCAGACAGGCCTGTGTAAAGAAGGGATTGCCCGTTTCCCTAAATATTCACAGACGGGGACCCTGCGCAATATGTTGGCATCCTGGGAAGCGCCCGCGTTGCGAACAACGATATCCAATACGGCCTACCCTAACGACAGCCTGTCTATCCAGGTAATCTACAACAACGTGCGGAAAGTACATATCCAGCTGTATGAAAGTAAACGTGCCCTGGCGGAGATCGCCAATTATTATCTGGCCGAAAAGAAATCAACCAAAGGGCGGTTGGTAAAGGAAATGACAGTAGAACTACCGGCTGTTCCCTACCAGCAATGTGATACTACGTTCCGGTTCCCAACCGGAAACACCGGCCTGTTTGAATGTGTAGTATCCGTACCCGGACAACAATTAAAGACCGAGCATTGGGTCAGTGTCAGCCGTCTGGCTGCCGTACACCGGCTCATCGGCATACAGAATGAAGTACTGGTAACTGATTTCAAGAGTGGTAAACCCATCCCACAGGCAACAGTTACATGGTATCGCTATCAACGTGGTGAATATATCCGGCAAGCATCCGCAAAGACCGATAAAGACGGGCTTATTATGCTTCCGAAAGACAGCAAAACAGCTGCATTCCAAGCTTCATTGCCACAGGATACAGCTTCCAGGTTCACAGCAATCTATTCACCCTATACACCTGAACAGATTGAGATTTCACAGACAACGGTATCTTTGTTTACTGACCGCAGCATTTACCGGCCGGGACAGTCGGTTAGTTTCAAAGGGATCGCCACGTTTATCGGGGCAGACCGGTCGCAGGTGGTACCCAATCAGTCGTTTACCGTAGTGTTGCGCGACGCCAATTACAAAGAAGTAAGCACCAAACAGTTCACGACAAATGAATTTGGTTCTTTTCATGGCGAATTTGTATTGCCACAACAAACACTCAATGGCACATTCAACATCCAAACCGGTTCATCTGCCACATATTTCCGGGTAGAAGAGTATAAACGCCCCACTTTTGCCGTACAACTGGATTCGATCCGGGACGAAGTCTCTTTTGGCGATGATGTGGTGATTCGTGGAAAAGCACAAACATTCTCCGGTGTAACACTAACAGACGGGAATGTATCCTGGCGTATCCTGCAACGTTCGTTCTGGTTAGGGCGAAGTACCCGCGGCGGGATCACACAGGTAGCCGAAGGCAACAGCCGGCTGGCAGCCGACGGTTCGTTCGCTCTCTCTTTCCGGCCTGAAAAGGGCGTAAACGATAAATCACCGTTCTATTGCACGTATGAGGCCATTGCCGTGGTGACCGATAGTAAAGGCGAGAGCCAGGAAACGCAGTCGTATTTCAGTGTGGGCGACGCCGGCATCGTTCTTTACAGCAACCTGACCGGGAAAAGCGAAAAGGATTCCTTGCGAATCATAGTTACGGCACAGACATTGAACGGACAACCGGCTGATGTTTCGGGCAACTGGCGTATGGCGGCCTGGTCCAATACGGGCGAAGAAGCGCAATGGTCGTGGACAGCCAAGTATCAGGAAGGGAAAACCGTGGCATCAGGCACCTTCAACACCGGTGAGGCGATTGACCCAGCCATGTTCCGCACACTGCCTTCGGGCCGTTACCACCTGTATCTGAAAGCCAACGACAGCAAAGGGCGGGAAGTTACACTTGAACAAGATGTGATCCTGTATGCGAAAGAGGACAAACAACCTCCGGTATTCACCCACTTCTGGATAGTGAACGAGCAGACCACTTGCTTGCCAGGCGAGGAAGCATCGTTCTATCTGGGCACTTCGTATAAAGAGGCGCATATCCTCTATGAAATATTCAATAATGGAATATGTGTATCCCGCAAACGAATCGTCCTCTCGGACGAAATCCAGCACTTCTCCTTGCCTTTCCGCGAGGAATGGGAAGAGGGTGCCGTAGCCGTATTTACCTTCATCAAAAATGGAGAAAAGTACAACACCAGCATCAACCTGACGCGCAAACAACCGGATAAGAAACTGACTATACGGCCTATTACCTTCCGCGACCGGCTAGTCCCGGGTGAAAAAGAAAGCTGGACATTCCGGATAACGGATGCCGACTCGCTGACAACTGATGCCGAAATGCTGGCCAGTATGTATGATGCTTCGCTGGACAAACTGATGCCTGGAGGCTGGACATTTGCACCTGTGCGCTCCATTCACCTGCAAGCACCTATGTTTCAGGCCGGAGATATGTTCCAAGAAAGCGATGGATCAGCTCATGCCGAAATAAAAACCGTACAAGTCCACTCGTATGTTTTTGACCAGTTAAACTGGCAAGGTGTACTGTACGCCAAGCGTCCAACGCCTGAAGGCATATTCGCCTATGCGGGAGAAGCTGCACCAACTGTCATGATGAAAGCATCTGTCAATGCTGATGAGGCGAACCTCCGTACAGCAGGAACCATCGCGGAGGAAGAGTCCATGGATACCGACACACCGGAGACAACAGAAACAACTGTTGCCCCACTGCAACTCCGGCAGAACTTCAACGAAACAGCCTTCTTCTATCCTACACTGCGCACCAATGAGGCAGGTGATATCCTGTTCCAGTTCACACTGCCGGAAAGTAATACAACCTGGAAATTCCAAGCCGTGGCACATACAAAAGAACTGAAATACGGACAGTTGACAAAAGAGATTGTTTCCAGCAAACCCTTTATGGTGATCCCCAATCTGCCCCGTTTCTTCCGGGAAGACGATCAGGTGACGATCGCGACCCAACTGGTGAACCAACTTGAGAAAGAGATTAACGGCAAAGTACGGCTGGAATTCTTTGATCCGGCCACCGACAACGTAATTGCCGGATGGAACCAGCCTGAACAAACGTTCACCCTGGCCGCCAAAGCGAATGGGAAAGCCGCCTGGACAGTGACCGTACCGAAAGGCGTAAGCCTCATCGGTTGCCGCATCATTGCCGAAAGCAGTGACGGCAGTGATGGCGAACAGCATCTCATACCTGTCTTGTCAAGCCGTATCCTGGTAACAGAAAGCACACCGGTCTATATGTTGCTACCGGGAGAAAAGACGATTCGCATCGCTGGTGAAAAAGGAAGCCGCGAACCATTCCGCCTCACACTGGAACTGACAGCCAACCCTGTCTGGTATGCCGTACAGGCGCTTCCAACGTTGACGCAGCCCGACAACGATAATATCCTGTCGTGGTTTGCCGCCTACTACAGTAACACGTTGGCTACCCATATCGCAGCCTCACATCCACGCGTGCAACGTATCATTACTCTCTGGGCCGCACAGGGAGGTACGGCAACAACCCTCCTCTCTAACCTGGAAAAGAATGAAGAATTGAAAAATATCCTGTTGGATGAAACACCCTGGGTACTAGCTGCCGAAAATGAAACAGAACGAAAACAACGCCTCGCCCTGCTGTTCGATATGAACCGGGCAGCAAATGCTCGAGATGCCGCATTGCAACGACTGGCTGAACAGCAAACAGCCGAAGGTGGCTGGAGTTGGTTCAAAGGTTTCTATACCGACCGTACGATTACCCTTTCCATCGTGAAAGGCTTCTACCAGTTGGAACAGTTGCAGGCAACCGTCGGCAACCAACAAGAACTGACCATCCGCCGGAATGCACTCCGGTATCTCGATGATTGTATCCGGAAAGACTTTGCCGAGTTAAAGAAGAACAACAAACAATGGCAGAAAGCTACCCCGTCGCCCTGGCAATTGACCTATCTGCTGGTGAGAAGTGGCGTCAAAGATATGCAACCGACTGCCGAAACACAGGAAGCCATCCGTTTCTATACATCACAAGCCGGAAAGGATTGGACAAAACTATCGCTTGCCGGCAAAGGCGAGACGGCCTTGTTGATGCAACGCAGCGGCGACAAGGTTTCCGCTGCAGCTGTCCTGTCCTGGCTGCGCAAGACTGCCACTACCTCCGAAGAACTGGGTATGTACTGGGCAAATAACCGAAGCGGGAATGATTTCTTCACATCGCCCATTGATACACACTGTCTACTAATGGCTGTTTTCAACGAGCTAAGCCCTGATAGTGGTGAAACTGACCGGATGAAGCAATGGCTCCTCAACCAGAAACGGACACAACACTGGGGAACCGTTCCGTCCAGTGTGAATGCCATCTATACATTGCTACTGACCGGAAGCGACTGGCTGGCACAAGACAATACAGTCACCGCACAGTGGGGTGGCCATACATTCACCACCGGGTCTGGCGAATCAGCCATCGGCTACCTCAAGACGGCCGTAAACAGCAATGAGATCACGGCTGCTACCGGCACGCTCGTCCTTCGCAAAGAAGGGAATACGCCGGCCTGGGGCGCATTGTATACCCAATACTTCGAATCCATCGACAAAGTGACAGCCAGTAAAGGCATCCTGAATGTAGAGAAGAAACTGTTCGTGGCATTCAATACCGGAACGGAACAACAGATACGTCTCGTTACAGCCGATGCCCCGCTTATGGTTGGCGATAAAGTGATTGTACGCCTCACGGTCCGTACTGACCGGGATATGGACTATGTGGTGCTGAAAGATATTCGTGCCGGCTGTTTTGAACCGGCGGAAGTGCTTTCCGGTTATAGCTACAAGGATGGGGTCGGATTTTACCGGTCGCCGAAAGATGTATCGGAAAATTTCTTCTTCACTCGTTTACCCAAAGGCACGTTCGTACTGGAATATCCGGTTTATGTTTCCCGTACAGGCAACTATGCCGGTGGCATCAGCACCATTCAATGTCAGTATGCGCCCGAATTCGTATCGCATACGGAAGGCGAACGCCTGAGGGTGAACGATTAATACATATTTTATACACAACATCTCATATTTTTTATGTACGTTTGTGAGTTGAACCGATTAATTAAAATTATACGGAATTTATGAAACGGATTATCTTTATCATCATGGCAGTCTTCCTGGCAACAGGAATGGTTTCCGCCCAGCAGAAAGCCGCTGTTATCGCGGCTGACAATGCAACGTATGACTTTGGACAGATTAAAGAAGCCGACGGAAAAGTTACACATACCTTTGAAATAGCCAACCAGGGAGAAATGCCGCTGGTCATTACCCGCGTCATCGCCTCCTGCGGATGTACTACCCCTGAATGGACGAAAGAACCCATCCCGGCCGGAAAAACCGGACAGGTAACGATTACATTCGATCCTGCCAGCCGCCCCGGTCCCTTTGCCAAGAGTATCTCGGTATACAGCAATGGGAAAACGGGTAGTTTCATTCTCACCATCCGGGGCGAGGTATTGTAGAAAGCGTAAATGATAAATTAAAAGAAAGTAACGCGTAAATGTGGAAATTGAAAGGGATGATGCTGGCCCTTATTGGAGTATTGTGTATGGTCGTGGCAAGCGCCCAAAACAATCCTCAGATAAGTGCGGATGTGTTGACCTATAACTTCGGGAACATCTCCGAGGGAGACGGTCCGGCCAGTCATGTGTTCACGATCAGGAACACAGGGACAGGATCGTTGGTGATCACACGCATCACGGCTTCCTGTGGCTGTACTCTGCCGGAATGGTCGAAAGAGCCGATCCCGGCGGGTGGTACCGGAGAAGTAAAGATAACCTACAACCCGGCAGGCCGTCCCGGCCCGTTCCATAAAACGATTTCCATCTACAGTAATGGCAAAAAAGGCGCCTATATGCTTGCCGTCCGAGGCAACGTGACGCCCAAAATAGTGCAACCTGCGCTGGTATATCCCTATTCCGTTGGTGATTTGAAGTTGACAACGAAGACAGTTCTTTTTAGTTCCGTCCGCCCGAATGAGACATTGGGTGAACGTATCTTTGTGACCAATGACGGGCTAACCACCATCTCGCTCGATTTGGGGAAATTACCGAGCTACATGACTGCCGAAGCCATCCCTACCACCATCCAGCCCCGTGGAACAGGCGAGATAGCTATCCTGATCGACGGCAATGCCGCTAAACGACGTGGGCGTGTAACGATGGAACTACCGATCACCGTGAACAGCGCAGAAAAGAAGGAAGTATCGGGGACGATCCAGATCGCGGCCAACCTGATCGACAACTTCAACAAACAATCTTCTTCCGAAAAGGCACAAGCACCAGTGGCCGAACTCTCAAGTACGCTTGTAGAATTCGGACAGGTAGCTGATAAAGGCAGTATCATTCCGCTGATCGGCGGCCGGGTATCCACTACTCTTGAGATCACCAATACTGGCAAATCGCCACTTCAGATATATAGTGTGACCAGTGACGACGAACGGTTGGACATCTCCGGCGGGAAGAAAGAACTCAAACCGGGTGCCAAAGCGACCTTTAAGATATCAATACGCCCCAAAGATGTGAAAGCAAAGATGGAAGCCCTGGTCAATGTAGTATGTAATGACCCGAACGGCCCTGTACGCCTTGTCAAAGTAACGGCCTATAAATAACCGAGTAATTATGGAGCATCCTGAGAACGACGAACTGTACAAAGGATTAAAAGTGAATAAAGGCATCTCCGATGTACCTACTGTTAATCCTTATCTCATCAAGCGTATCCAACGGAAACAATATACGCCCTCCGAGTATGTAGAGGGTATCCTGAAAGGGAATATCACCATCCTCAGCCAAGCTGTCACTCTGGTGGAAAGTTCGCGTTACGAACACCAAGCCGTGGCACAGGAGATTATCGAGAAGTGCCTGCCCTACGCCGGAAACTCGGTCCGTATCGGTATCACTGGTGTGCCGGGAGCCGGAAAAAGTACATCGATTGATGCCTTCGGTATGCATCTGGTACGACAAGGTAAGAAACTGGCCGTCCTGGCTATCGACCCCAGCAGCGAGAAGACCAAAGGGAGTATTCTGGGCGACAAGACCCGGATGGAAGAACTCTCACGGGAAAAGGATGCCTTTATTCGCCCTTCCCCATCGGCCGGTTCATTAGGCGGTGTAGCCCGTAAGACCCGTGAGACAGTGATCCTCTGCGAAGCTGCCGGTTTCGACACCGTATTTATTGAAACCGTCGGTGTGGGACAAAGCGAGACAGCCGTACACTCCATGTCCGACTTCTTCCTGTTGATCCAGTTGGCCGGCACAGGCGACGAACTGCAAGGCATCAAACGCGGCATCATGGAAATGGCCGACGGTATTATCATCAACAAAGCCGATGGCGACAATATTGATAAAGCCAACCTGGCGGCTGCCCAGTTCCGTAATGCCCTCCATCTTTTTCCACAAACTGAATCGGGTTGGGTACCTGAAGTGCTGACCTATTCCGGCTATTAC
Source organism: Tannerellaceae bacterium (assembly GCA_031555505.1). Taxonomy (GTDB): domain Bacteria; phylum Bacteroidota; class Bacteroidia; order Bacteroidales; family Tannerellaceae; genus JAJDIA01. The sequence goes on along the minus strand of JAVBUH010000014.1, from coordinate 21,908 downwards.
AGCATTGGTATCAAGGAGATATGGGAAATGGTAGACCGCTATGTTACCTATACGAAAGCCAACGGATTCTTCCTCCTTAAACGGAACGAACAAGCCAAATACTGGATGTACGAGAGCATCAACGACTTTCTTCGTGACAACTTCTACCATAATCCGGCCATCGAAGTGCAGCTCCCTGTTACGGAACAGCAGGTGCTTAACAACGAGGTCAGTTCGTTCGTCGGAGCTCGCCGTATGATGGACTTATATCTGGAATCTCTGTCGAAAAAGTGAGCAGATAGAGCCGTATTGTCCATTCGTCGATTAAATCACCCTTTTGAAAATTAAACACCTGCACTGGCCGACCTAACCGACCGGTTCGCAGACCACCTGTAACTCTCTGTCGATAACAGTAAAACGGGTATTAAACGTATGCCTACTTTTGTGTCATAGTTATAAAGCAAACAACAAAAGGTTTAACAATTTAAAAATAGGTATTATGAAACGTTTAGTAATGGCAGTCGCCGCTTTGGCAATGAGTGTAACAATGGGTTTCGCACAAAATGCAAACACCGGTAAAAAACCGTTCGACATCCAGTTCAACCAACTGAGTACGTACCTGAATCTGCAGGCCTACCAGATGAATGAGGTAGACCAGATCAACGATCTCTTTATCAACATGCAACAAGAGAGCCTGCAACAGACCAACCCTGCCCGTCAGGGAAAGAAAATGCAACAGGCCGTATACAGTAATCTCAAGAGGATGAAGCATGCACTGAACGCCGACCAGTACCGGAAGTATGTAGCACTGTTGAATATAACGAACAACAATCAGAATTTCCCGGTTGGCGGTATATTGGCAGATAGCTTCCTGGCCGACAACCACTGATGGAACAGCTTCCTTTGACCGCCAGGTCACCCCTGCATCCGTGAGGAGCAGTCATAGCACAAAAAAGAGTATAAGGCAATTAAGAATTTCATTGTATTAGGTTAATAGATTATCACAAAAAAGGCTTACCGCATTGGCAAGCCTTTTTATTTATATCTCTTTAATGCAGTAAATCAGAAGTTTAGATTCACACCAGCCATCACGCTGAAACCCTGCATTGGATAGCCGTAATACCACTCATACTTCTGGAAGAGCAGGTTGTTGAGTTTGACATAAGCACCAAAGGTATCGTTGATGGTGTATGAACCGGTCACATTCAGTTCGTTGATGTTGTTGAATTTGTAATCCACCTTACTATCATCTATCTTGGTATAACGGCCGGTAGCCAGGTAATAATCGGCTGATACGGCCATATTGGGCATCGGTTTCACGGTAAAACCGGCAGTCATTTCCAAATCCGGACGACCATACGGAGTAACCTCTTCATTCGGAGAGCTCGGGACCCTCCATGAATCGCCCCGGTTGGCTTTCCAATTGTTATAGACACCTTTAAGGCGGAAATCAAGGAACTTCTGATAAGCATACTTCAGTTCGGCACCGAAGAACAACAGTTTAGTGTCAATATCCGTCATCCGGGTACTGATATTCGCAAAGTCATTATCACCGTAGATTCGGTTCGGCAGGAAAAAGAAATCATCGTTGATGATCTTATAGCCGCCAAACACGTCAAACCAGCATCCGGGAGCGACACCACTCTTCACCCCGGCTTTCACATTCAACCAATTGCGAGAAGGCTGAATACCTGCAATCGGGTTATTGTAGCGATTTACCTGCGACAGTTCATACTGGCTGTTGGTATTGATACTTCCCAGAGCAGCTGCATACAAGACCGTTCTATCGGCCACTTCGGCATCGATGCTAATATTGGGCGAAGCCATGAATTTATCATTATCGCCGGTTATATAGCCCACATTGGCTCCCAGTCGCAGGTGCCAGTTTCCTCCATCAATTGAATAATAAGGTGAGAGCATGATCACACCGTGATTGTCAAAATAAGTGGCATAATTAGCCGAGCTGTCCGGGCGACTCTGTTCGGCCGGTTCACTGTAACTCAGGAAAAGCAACGAAGCATCGAGCCCGATCCGATGTCCCCAACTGGTCGCGGCAGACAAGCCCCCTTTCAGGTCGATCGTATGCTCAGTAGGACCATCTGTGCTTTTGTTCAATCCGTATTTGTATCCGAAATTGGTATAACCAAGATCCAGGCGATAACCCACTAAAGCCTCTTCTTTAGATTGTATACCACCATAGACAGCAATGGTCTGCGCCACCTGATCAGTCTCCCGGTCAGCAGGCGGCATCAGGGAAGAAAGTAACGAAGGATAGATAGGTAGGCCGTAGTAGTTGTAAGCCGAGTAGCCATACTTACCGTCCAGGTGGAAGATGGCCTTATCAAATACATGACGGAAATTGAGCCCTCCTAAGTTGTCGTTGATTTTGGCTTTTATTTCTTCATCTGTCTGGATGTATTTCACATCCCCATTGGTAGAGCGGTGCGAGAAATACAGGTTAAGCTGATCCTTTTCAGTCCGGAGGATATGATACCCCAGATCGCCATTGATATTCATGTATGTCCCAATACCGAAATTCAGGTAACCGCGACGTTTATTATACTCCATATCCGTCAGGATATTGCCAGATGACAACAAAGAGAACTCCTTGACCGGAGTAGCTTGAAAGGTCAATGTAGAATAATCAATGGGAATCTTCCTCACTTCGGGCTCTTTCACTGCAGGGAGGGTATTCACCTTGTTGGCATCCTGTACAGAAGGGTCGTACTCACGTTCGAGAGTCATCTCCCGGTTCAGGTTGGTAGTCTTGTCGTCCTGGGCATACAGGGCTGTAGCCACACCCGAGAGCAGTAGCAGGCACAAAGCCTTCATCGTATATATAGTTGTTTTCATCGTCTGTTACTTCTTAAGTTTACCTAATCTGTTCTCAATCATACCGGCAATATCATCATTGCCCTTATAGCTGTTCTGCAAGCTATTCAGGTATACGCGCGCCTGTACGTCATCACCCTTACGGATATAGATATCCGCCCAGAGAATAAAGCTGCGTGCCAGCCAGTATTGGTGGGGCGTGCCGTTCTTAGCATAGTCGTCGAGCACCTTTAGGGCATTAGCATCATCGTTGCTGTCATAATACAACTGCGCCAACAGGTATTTGGCTTCGGCGCCATAGACCGTACGCGTATCTTTGGACAATTCTTTCAGGTCGTCCATCGCCTGTTTTTGTTCACCCAGGCTGATAAAGGCCTTGGCACGCACATAACGGGCTTCGGTCAGTACCTCAGGCGACAGTTTGGCTTCCTTCAGCAGGTCGTTGGCTGCCAGCAGGGCTTCCTTCGGCTGGTTCGTATACTGTGCACAGCGCATCATGCCCAACTTGGCTGCTTCTTTATTATCAGGATTCTCGGCGATGAGTTGCAGGCGCTTGAATGATTCGAGGGCTGCGGTATAGTTTTGCTCCAGGTACTCGATCTCGGCGGTACGCGCCACGGCATCTTCCAGGAACTTAGTATCGCCACTGTCTATCACCTTCCGGTACAGTAGTAAGGCATCCGAATAGTCTTTCTTGTTGAAAGCGATGCTGGCCAGATAGTAGTTGGCATTCGGGCTGAAAGCGCCTACGGGGAACGATTGCAGGTAGCTCACCAGGCTCCTGCGGGCGCCGTCAGTATCACCCCGCATAAACAATTTCTCGGCAGCCAGGTAGGTAAGCGAATCCTGTTCACTCACTTCCAGCCGCATATTGCCTCCGAGGGTATTGGCATACCGGGCGTATGCATCGATATCGTTCAGGTCGATATAGACCGACTTGAGATCTTGCAGCGCCACACGGGCTTCTTCACTGCCGGGGTAGTCACTGATCACCTTCTTATAGGCAGTAGCAGCTTTCTCGGGCTGGTTGTCATTGAAATAGATCAATCCCAACTGTACACCGGCCTTCCGCGCCAATGCCGTTTGAGGAAAACGCTGTACGAGGGTCTCAAAGGTAGAGGCAGCCGCTTTATTATCGTCCAGCAACACATAGGCACGTCCTTTTTCAAACATCGCATCGTCTACATACTGAGACTCAGGAAATTCGCGAATGAGGCGATCCATGGTCTGGATCTTTCCGCGGTAATCTTTCTGCAACCCCTGTACAAATCCACGCTGATACATCGAGTAATCACCGGCAGACGGCAGGATCTGTGCCGCACGTGCATAATTTTCTTCGGCCTGCGCAAACTGGCGTCCATGGAACAGACAGTCGCCGATACGATTGTAGGCATCCGCCAGGGAAGCCGACGCACGATTCTTTTCCAGGTCGGTGTATTGCCGGAAACGGCTCAGGGATTCGTTATAATTCTGTTGCTTGAAGTAGCTGTATCCCAGGTTGTAGTGTGCCAAGGCATACATATCGGTGCTCCGCTGACGGGTATTATTGAGATAGGTACGGAAGTCACTGATGGCCTGGTCAAACTTACCCTGGCGATAGTATGATTCGCCCCGCCAGTAATAAGCCTCATTGCGCGCTTCGGTATCATACGTACCCAGATTGATGGCACGGGAGAAAAGATCTACCGCGTCATCCATCTTCACGTTGGCAAAGGCCTGCGTACCGAGTTGGAACAGGATATTCTGCTTGGCCTCCTGTATCTTGTTGCTGGGGCGTTTGATCTTATTGATCGATAGGAGCGCCGCTTGGTAGTTCTTGGTGGTGAGGTATACTTCCACCAGATAGTCGTTCACACGGTCGGCATAACGGGAACTGGGAAAATCATTTAGAAAATCTTCGAAGATAGTCACTGACTGACCGAAGCCGGTATAGGCCGTTTCGTGTATCAGCAGGGCGTAGTTGTACATGGCTGTTTCTTTTACCTGCAAGTCGAACGAGGAGGTGGCAGCTACTTCGAAAGCCATGCGGGCATTGTTCTTGTCGTTCAGTTTGAGGTACGATTGCCCGAGGTAGAGGTAGGCATTCTGCGCCAGGGCATCATTGGCCGATACCACGCGGCCAAAAGCATTGACGGCGCTATTGTAGTTCCCTTTATTGAAATAACAGATACCCAGCAGGTAGAGGTCGCCGCGCATCGGATCGTCGGTCATCGAGGCATATTTACTCAAGCGGTCAAGCGCCTTATCGTAATTACCCTGTTGGAAATACGAATGTCCCAACAGACGGTATACCTCGGTATTGTTCTCGCTTTCCGGATAGGCAGCCAGCAGTTCTTCGCCTTCCTTCAACACTTGTTCGTATTTGTTCTGGATGAAATTGATCTGCGTGATGTAATAGAGCGACTGTTCGCGATAGGCCGTAAAGCCTTTCAGGCGGGCAAATTCCGTAAGGGCATTGTCGTACTTACCGGTCGCATAGTCGATATAGGCCACATAGTAAGCGGCAGCTTCACGGTACGTAGAGCCGATCTGCCGGATGCGCATGAAGTAGCCGCGCGCTTTCTCCATATCGCCCTGTTGCAACAAGGCATAGGCCAAACGGAATGAGTAAGTTTCCTGTTGTTCGGCACTCAGGAGATCGATATCAGACCGCCCGAACCAGAACAAGGCTTTTTCGTATTCTTCCCGGCCGAAATGCACACAGCCGATCAGATAGTTCACTTCATTTTCATGACGCGTATCCGGATACCTATCCAAAAATTCCTTCCATACAAGATCAGCATCCTGCCTACCCTGAATGAAGGTAGCATACGCAAGCATATAATCAGACTCCTGAACCAGATTGGCATTCGTTGCCTGTTTTTTATACGCTTCCAACTTATCGGTAGCTCCTGCATAATTTTTGAGGTCGAACAATTCTTTCCCCTCAACGAACAACCGATCTGCGGCTATAAACTGATAAGACCGTTGCCCGCTCGCCACATGGCCTGTCAGCACCAAACACAACAGAATAAGATTCTTTTTCATCAATGTTCCGATTTTATCAAGCACAAACGCGCACTTGAAAGTTCAAGGAGCAAAGATAAAGAATATGCTCCACGTAGCTGTCTGTAATTTAACAAAAAAGACTTAATATTAGCACACAGCCGGACGATGCATGATCGGGTAAGACTTTAAAGAAACCACTATGAAACTTGCTACTTGTAATCGCTTTTATTCAACAGGATACGCACAATAGAGCCGGATGCCCTGCCGGATGGAATGCAGGCCGAAATCTTCAGGGGAAAGGGAAGAAAGGGGAAGGATAACGATGCCGGCAGCATCATCGGCAGCACGGGCCGAGGAAAAATGATCAATATAGCATTCAAAAAAAAGGTCGACGGTATGCACATCAAATCCGGCATACGGATAGATATTGGGAAGAGAGAAGAGGTAGCGACAGGTAGTGACTTGCAAGCCTGTCTCTTCCATTACTTCACGCCGCACAGCCGATTCGGCCGATTCGTGCATATCGACAAAACCACCTGGCAGGTCCAGTGTATCACGGGCAGGGTCTTTCGCACGTCGCACCACCAGCAATTCACCCTGATTGTTCCGGATAAAGCAGGCCACTGCTGCTGAGGGGTTGAAGTAATAGACAAACCCACAGACTGTGCACTGTTTGGCTTTTTCGTTGCGCTCGTCAAACGAAGGCTTCCCGCAAACAGGACAAAACACGAATTGGTGTAAAGGATGTTCCATCTTAAAAGTGTAAAAAAGAGCCGGGAGCAGATGCCCCCGGCTGTATGTTCGGCCTTACGGCTATGATAGAATCAATCGATCTCTTTGGATTCCCAACCCAATGCGCTGGCACCCAGTACAGCAGCATCGCTTTCTTTTAGTTGAGAGAAGAGCAACTTGGTTTTGCCTGCGTATGCATTCAATACGTTTTTCTCCAATGATTTCTTAATTGGATCCATGATCAGGTCGCCGGCTTTAGCCAGACCACCGAAGAGGATAATCGCTTCGGGGCTGGAGAAAGCTATAAAATCGGCAAAAGCTTCACCCAGGATTGCACCGGTGGATTCGAAGATTTCGAGTGCCAGCTTATCATTCTTCATAGCAGCCTCAAATACATCTTTCGAGGTGATATCGTCCGGATTGATATCGCGCAGGATGCTATCATCCTTACGGATCTCCAGGTATTCACGAGCTGTACGGGCTACACCGGTAGCCGACGAGTAGGCTTCGAGACAGCCGTGGCGTCCGCAACCGCAAAGCCGTCCGTTATGGCGGCGCATGATCACATGCCCCAATTCACCGGCAAAACCATCGTGTCCGTACACCAGATTGCCACCAATCACAATACCGCTACCCACACCCGTTCCGAGTGTGATCACAATAAAGTCTTTCATGCCACGGGCTACGCCATAGGTCATTTCGCCGATAGCAGCGGCATTAGCATCGTTGGTGAGTGTCACCGGAACACCCTTGCAACGTTCGCTGATCAGTTGTGCCAACGGAATTTTGCCTTTCCAGGGCAGATTAGCTGCAAACTCAATACAACCGTTGTAATAGTTCCCGTTAGGAGCACCTACACCGATCCCTTTGATTTTGTCGTGTCCACCAGCCTGGTCGATCACCATATCCAAACCCTTGCCGAGCTCTTCTATGTAATCTTTCACATCTGCGTGTTTGCCTGTTTTGATAGAGCCGCTATACAAAATGCTACCTCTTGCGTCCACAACTCCGAATACTGTATTGGTTCCACCAATATCAATCCCTATTACATAAGGCTTTTCCATGGATTTATTTTTTATAGATTAATAATGAAGTATCGATATGGGTAGCAAATATAAGCCGTTTACAACAAGAAGCAATACGTTTGGCCTAAAAAAACACCCTGCAGGCAAACTCTTTTATGCAGGCAAGACTTCGATCCAGTAATCATCCGGATCGTTGATGAAGTAAAGTCCCATTGATGTGTTTTCAAAGCATACACAGCCCATCTCCTTATGGAAGGCGCGAACCTGATCGTAATCGCCGGCCACACGAAAGCACAAATGACTTTCGTTATCGCCCAGTTCGTATGCCTCACTACGGTCGCGCAAACAGGTGAGTTCCAACAGGAAGTGGTTTTGCTCGTCAGTCAGGTAGACGAGAATGAAAGAACCGTCAGCCGCTACTTTCCGGTGATGCTCCGTCAGCCCCAACGCCTTGTGGTAGAAGGCCATACTTTTCTCCAGATCCAATACGTTGATATTGAAATGATCGAATTTTCCCTTGATTTCCATGATGTTATTGAGTTAAAATTAAAACACGCAGCTTTGTCCTTTCGCTGTCCAACCGGCATAGTGTACACCATGCGCTTCGGCGTAAGCCTTAAAGGGTAACAGTTTATCATACCATTCACCGAAATGCATCGGGGCAAACAACTTCACTGGAATACGGCCGATCAATTGTTCGGCGCCTCGGGCAAAATCCGTTCCCAGACGGGGGTCTACAGGGAACATGGCCACATCCAATGTGGGCGCAGCCTGGGTAATCGCCTCCAATTCACGCAGGTAATCCTTTTCAGCTTTCGCTACTTCATCAGGCGTAGACTCGTCTTTCCAGTGCCAGTTGTTCAGATCGCCGGCATGGAGAATTCGTTTTCCTTCGGCTTCGATCAGGAAGGAAACACCCACATCGGTAGAACCGAAAGCGGTAATCCGCAACTGTTCGTCAGCATAGATTTCGCCTTTTCGCAGATAAAGAGCATCGTCAGCTTTGGCTCGCCGGTGTTTCAGGATATCTTTTGAGAAGAGATACACGATATCTTCCTTTTGCTCTTTCCAGGCGAGCACTTCCGGATTGAAGTGATCGGGATGAAAGTGCGATGCAAGTACATACAGTTTGCCAGGGCGTTGCAACAGTTGCTCGTGTACATATCCCTGGCCGGGCACGGCTCCGGTGTCTTTGTAGAAATCAATCAGGATGGCATATCCGTCGGCTTCCAGCGCATAACCGCTATGGTAAATATAAACTAGTTTCATGCTGTAAAGATAACAAACGATCAGATACCCCTGTTTTTATGAGGAACTATTTTTTTGACATTAGTTTTGCCCGGTACTGATCAAAACTCATACCGGATACCGCCGCCAATACCAATGGTGGCAGCGTGTTCGGTGCGGATTGTTTCGGGCTGGTTATTATCGAAGAAGTAAGAGAAACGCGGTTCGGCATACAGGCTCCAGTGACGGAGAATACGATAAGAGATACCAAGTGCTGAATTGATGGACCATTGTAAACCGCGAAGGGTAGCTTCATCAGAGTAAGTAGAAGCCTCTCCATTGGACTGATAATAGGCAGTTGTATAGTTGGAATAAATACCTTTTTCAACCATAATGCCGGCAGACAGATAGACATTCCACTTCGTCTGATAAGTAAGGTAAATCACCGCATTAACAGGAATGCCCAGGTAATGCAGATGATATTCACTTTGAGAACGTACTTCATTATGTCCACGGTAGGTATTATGAAGATACGTATACATCAATCCGCTCTCGACGGAAAAACGTGACGACAGATTCTTACGTACCGTCAGTCCGAAAGATAAGGGCAGATGATAGGTAATATCACTATATTGGGTATTGCTGGGCGGTTTACTGATAGCCGACAGTGACCATTGATCTTTATTATTATACCCACTACCTATTGGGGAGGTGGTTGAATTGTTTGGGGAATCAAACATATATTCTGTTTCACTGTTCACAAAAGAAGATAAAGAAACACTGCCATCCGTACCAAAACCGACACCTACCTGCCAGGAAGAACGCTCACGTAACGATGACCGGCGTTGTACCGGATCATTATCTGTCAGAAATAGTTGGCGATTCTTCGGGTCTACAGGCACAGTAGCCTCACTCTTTTTCTTCCCGGAATCTGCAGGTTTTGCAGGAGATTGTACCGCATCGGTGGCCTTATCAGAAGGTATAACTTCAGTTATATCCTCCGTATGTTCCGGTATAGAAGCCACTGTCGGCTCTTCCGCCTGTACGGTAGGTGTCTGCACGGCAAGCAAACGTGTATGAGCGGGTGTCACAGCGGCTGGAGACGATGGTTGCTCCGGCGCAACAGCCAAGGGTATTTCCGGCTCAGTTGGAGTTGGCATTAACACCTCCGGCTGTTCAGCCCTTTCTTCGGGCAACGGTGTATCTACCGGACGGATCAGCCAAACCAGACCGGCCAGCACAGCCGCCGCAACCATGGCCGCTACAAGTAGCCGACGGCGAAGAACCGGCGGACGGTTCAACCGTGCATCAATCGCATCCCACCCATCTGCCTCAAGAGGCATCCGGTGGTTTTCCAGCCGTTTGCGAAGATATTCGCTGAAACGATCGGGATGTTCAATAGGATCCATTGGCTCTTGCATTTTCCTGTTTCATTAATTGGATTACACGTTGTTGCAACAAAGCCCGCGCCCGGATAAACTGGGTACGGGAGGTTACTTCGCTTACACCGATCATTTCTGCTATTTCCCTGTGAGTGAAGCCTTCAATAGCAAAGAGGTTGAACACCGTTCGGTAGCCGGGAGGTAATGTGGCCACACACGCCATGAGATCGTCGGCAGAAAGCCGGTCTAATACGGAGTAATCAACAGCAGACACACCATGCGCACAGTCGTCGATCGATATCACGCTACCTTTCAGCGCATGGGATGCCCGCAAATATTCGAGAGCGGTGGTGACGAAGATCCGCCGGATCCAGCCCCCGAACGAGCCGTTGCCCGTATACGTGCCTATCTTGACGAACAGTTTCACAAAGCCGTCCTGCAACAAGTCGCGCGCTGTTTCTCTGTCGTTCACATAACGCATGCAAACGCTCATCATGGCAGGAGCGTATTGCTCGTAAACTCTTTTACGAGCCCACGATTCACCCCGCATGCATCCTGCAATCAACTGCTGTTCGTCCATATAGTATCTACGCTCTCAGAATATATGATGAAAATACCATCCCTGAAGTTGCATCTAAGATAGATAAATATCCGTACTTTTGTTTCAGCTAAGTAAAATCGCATGAAAAAGAACGACTGGAAAGACCGGCTGGGGGTGATGTATTCTACCAATCCGGACTATGCATACAATACCGGTAATGAGGCAGAAGAAGATACCCTGCCGAAAGAAAAGCAACAACTGCGCATCTCGCTCGACAAACGAAACAGAGGTGGCAAGGTAGTGACTCTCGTAACCGGCTTCCGGGGGACCATCGAAGACCTGGAGACCTTGGGCAAGTTGCTCAAAGTGAAATGTGGTGTAGGCGGCTCGGCCAAAGACGGCGAAATGATCGTCCAGGGCGATCTCAGGCAAAAGGTATTGGAGATACTCCAGAAAGAAGGATATATAAAAAGCCGGATCATCTGATCCCAATAGACCCGTTAAACCATGCTGACCGTATACAGAGCCTCTGCAGGAGCCGGGAAAACCTACCGGTTGACCGGTGATTACCTGATGCTGCTATTCAACCACCCGTATGCCTACCGCCATATCCTGGCTGTGACTTTTACCAATAAGGCGACGGAAGAGATGAAGGCCCGTATCATCGATGCATTACATAAAATGGCTACCGGCAAGAGCAATGATTATATCCCGGAGATCTGTGCGCGATACGCTTTAACCGAGCCACAAGTGCGTAAAAAGGCGTATGATACGTTGATCGCTATCCTGCACGATTACTCGGCTTTCAATATCAGTACGATCGACCGCTTCTTTCAGCAAACCATGCGGGCGTTTACCCGCGAAATAGGATTGCAGGGTGGATATGGGATTGAGATGGACCGTGATCTGGTATTGACGGAAACCATTGACCGCTTATTGGGCAACCTTGAAAAACCGGAGCACAAAGAGCTGTTGGGTTGGTTACTTCGCTTTGCCGAAGATAGGATTGAGAATGGCGGTGAATGGAACCTCCGCCGGGAGATCAAAGCCCTGGCCGGCGAACTGTTCAAGGAAAGCTACAAATCCTTTAGCGAGAGAAGCGGAAAAGACACGGAAGACAAACAGGCGTTGGAAACCTACCGGAACGATCTGTATACCATCATCCGTCAGATCGAAGCAGAGGCCAAACGGCTGGGCGAATTGGGACTCTCGCTGATGACACGGCACGGACTGGAAGCTACCGATTACAACAAAGGCAGTCAAACCCTTCAAAGCTATTTTGAGAAACTGGTACGGGGAGAAATGAAACCGCCCACCAATACCTTTACCGGGCTGGCCGGCAACATCGATGGCTACTGCAAAAAGACTACACCGGCAGAGACGCGTGAACGGATTTTACGGGTATACGAAGAAGGACTGAACGACTGCGTTTGTGCCATCATCGCCTTATTCGATAACCTGACAGCTTACCATACCGCCAAAGAGATTTCACGTTACTATTACACGCTGGGCATCCTGACCGACGTAAACCGCCAGATCGCTGCCTACCGGGAAGAAAAAAACGTGATGCTGATTGCCGATACCACCGAACTGCTGCACAAAGTGATCGACGGCAGCGAGACTCCTTTTATCTACGAAAAGACAGGTACGACAATCGACCATTACATGATCGACGAATTCCAGGACACAAGTGGTATGCAGTGGAACAATTTCCTCCCTCTGCTGAAGGAGAGTATGGCACATCAGCATGCGAACCTGATTGTAGGAGACGTGAAACAAAGTATTTACCGCTTCCGTAACTCGGACTGGGAATTACTGGATCAACAGGTAGAACAAGACTTTGCCGGCAACCAGTTGAAAGCCGAAACGCTGGAAGAGAACTGGCGCAGTTGCCAACAGATCGTAGCATTCAACAACGCCCTTTTCGCCGTTACTCCTGCCCTTCTGCAAGGCCTGTACAACGAAGCACTCGATACCTCTTCATTGCATGAGGCGGAACGGGCATCCTTTGCCACCAAAATCATGTCGGCCTACAGCAAGGCGGATCAGTTGGTAGCTCCTCCCTTCCGGCAAAAGGCTGGCCATGTGCGGGTGGAGTTCCTGACCAGGGAAAAAGAAGATGGCCCCGGTGACTGGAAAGAAGAAGCATTGGAGCGATTGCCGGGGGTAATTGAACAACTGCAGGACAAGGGGTACCCGCTGAAAGATATCGCGATCCTGACCCGCACCAACCAGGAAGGTGCGTTGGTTGCCGATAAGCTGCTGACATGGAAAGAAGAACACCCGTCGGATCGGTATGCCTACGATATCATCTCGGACGATGCGTTGTTTGTAAATAGTTCGCCCGCTGTCCGTTTCCTGATCGTACTCTTGCGCCATTTGAGCCAACCCGACGATCCTACGCGGGAAGCGATTGCCCGTTTTGCATACTTTGTATCGATGTGTGGAACCTCTGCGATGGAGGCAGATTTTCCGCCGGGCATAAAAAATGAACTTCGTTTGTTGGCCCGCTTCTCTTTATACGAAGCCACCGAAGGTCTGTACCGTCTCTTCTCCCCCCGTTTCGCTGCCAACGAACAAGCTTTCCTGCAGGCATTCCTGGATATGGTGACCGAGTTCGCCCAGAAAGAAAGTGCGGATATGAACCGCTTCCTCTCCTGGTGGGACGAGACGGGATATAAAAAAACAATTGCCACACCCGACAACCAGAATGCGATCCGTATCCTGACAGTACATAAATCGAAAGGATTGGGCTTCAAGGTGGTGATCCTGCCTTTCGGCGACTGGGAGATCGATCACAAACCTGCCAAACCGGTGATTCTCTGGTGCCAACCCAAAGAAGCACCTTTCAACCGCTTGCACCTCGTGCCTGTACGCTACGGACAAGTGTTGGCACAGACCATCTTCGCCACTGATTATTTCAAGGAAAAACTACATGCCTGCATCGACAACCTCAATACACTGTATGTGGCCTTTACCCGTGCCAAAGAAGAACTGATCGTGTTTGCCCCCCGCCCCAAAAAGATCAACGAGCATAATGGGGAGATTGAAAAGATCGTTTCCATCGCCGATTTATTGTGGTCCGGACTGTCTACCGAAACAGAAGCAGGCAGTGACGGAGAAGAAATGCCGGCGTTGCCTGGCCAGTTCGACTGGGAAACAGGCCTCTATGAAACCGGGGCATGGTGGCATCCGGACGAAGCCAAGGATAAGACCGGCGGACCCGTGGAAGAAACAGTGAGTCAGTTAGCTTCTATTGCTCCCGGAGACCGGCTGCGCCTCCGCTTGCACGCCAAAGAGTACCTGTTTGCCTACGAACAGCGGAAACATGGCGCCCTGATGCACGAAGTATTGAGCCGTATCCGGACCGACGCAGATATAACCCCGGCCGTAGAAAGTTACCGGCTGGCAGGTATGATCAATAAAGAAGAATCCCTGAAGTTGACTGATCGGTTGACAGGCTTATTGCAACGTCCTGTCATAGCCGAATGGTACGATGGTAACGCCCGGGTGTTGAACGAAGTTAATATCCTTTTCGACAAAGGGTCGTCCCGACGCCCCGACCGGGTAATGATCAGTAACGGCAAAGCCACAGTGATTGATTATAAGTTCGGCGAAAAGGAAGACAAACGCTACCAGTCCCAGGTACGCAATTACCTGAAACTAATCCGTGAAATGGGGTATAAAAAGGTCAACGGCTTCCTTTGGTATGTAGAATTGGATAAAATCGAAGAAGTGTTTCTTTGATATTGCATAAAAATGAATATTTTTGCAGGAAATAAATACAGCGAGTTATAAAACGGATGAAAGTACATAGGGAAGGAACCGGCATACTGTTGACTTTGTTTACGGTATTGTTCGCGATAAATGTGGCTTTATATCACTCAACCGGTCGTAACATGCTGTTCTATTCGGTAGCCGGCGTTTCTTCAATCCTCTTCCTGCTGGTACTTAATTTTTTCCGCAGCCCCTACCGCCGCTTTCCGTTTGACTCGGAAGGGCTGGTGATCGCACCGGCCGACGGTACCATCGTAGCCATTGAGGAAGTAATGGAAAACGAGGTACTCCACACCAAATGTCTGCAGATATCCATTTTTATGTCTGTATTTAATGTACATGCCAACTGGTTTCCGGTAAACGGAACGGTCAAATACGTCACCCACCATAACGGCCGCTTCATGGCTGCCTACCTGCCGAAGAGCAGTACGGAGAACGAACGCTCCACCGTAGTGATCACCACACGCAACGGCGTGGATGTACTAACCCGCCAGATCGCGGGCGCGATGGCAAGGCGTATCGTGACATACGCCAAAACAGGCGAAAAATGCCATGTAGACGAACAGATGGGCTTCATCAAGTTCGGTTCCCGTGTAGACGTATTCCTGCCTGTAGATACCGAAGTATTAGTTGAAATGGACCAGAAAGTGACCGGCAATCAAACGCCAATCGCCCGATTAGGCCACGCCCATTAATCTCGTATGACGATCCGTAAACATATCCCCAATACAATCACCTGCATGAGCCTGGTTTCGGGTTGCATCGCTTCCGTGATGGCCTTACAGGGCAACCTGCTATGGGCTGTGGTCTGGGTAATCATCGCTGCCGTATTCGACTTCATGGACGGATTTGCCGCACGGATGCTAAAAGCTTATTCCCCTATGGGAAAGGAACTGGACTCACTGGGCGATATGGTCAGTTTCGGCGTAGCTCCGGGAATGATCCTGTTCTGGGAGTTGGGACAAATCAGCCAGGCAGTACCCTGGGGGGCTATCTGTGAAATACTCCCATACACAGCTTTTGTCATTCCTGCCTTTTCAGGTTTGCGTTTAGCCAAGTTCAATATCGACGAACGGCAGAGCACTTCATTCATCGGCTTGCCTGTTCCGGCGCATGCCCTGTTTTGGTCTTCTCTTGTCTATTCGTACGATAAGTTGCCTGCAGCGCCTATGGACGAGCGTCTGCTTATTATCCTGACTATCCTCTTAGCCATAGGCACTTCTTTACTGCTGGTATCCGAAATACCGATGTTCTCGCTTAAGATCAAGTCGCTTGCCTGGAAAGGAAATGAAATGCGCTACCTCCTGGTGGTATGTGCCATCGCGTTTGTCGCCCTCTGGGGCTTTGCCGGAATAACGGCTACCATCCTGTTATACATTCTCTTGTCTATTTTTAACAAACAGCGATAGATAGAATTGCTATCTTTGCGATTCGATGCATCTATTTTAAGTAAAAAGTCGCCTTATGTTTAAATTCATATTCGTCCTCGCCTTCTTTTTCTTCATGCTGCTGTCCCTCCTGGGATTTTCAGTAATCCGCACGTTGAAAAGCCTTTTTGGAGGAGGGAACAATAAGCAGGCGCAACAACGCAGGCAAACGACCGGCCGTAACGCCTCCAACCAACGACAACAACAGCAGCAACAGCAGCAACAACAAACACCTCCCAAAAAGAAAATCTTCGCCAAAGACGAAGGGGAGTATGTGGATTACGAGGAAGTGAAATAAGGCCGTTTATCTCTTCTGCCGGAAGAAACGTTGCATTTCCTCGGCGCATTCCTGCTCAAGGATTCCTTGTTTAATGATTGTTTTGGGGTGTAAGGCTTGTGGGGCATACTTGCGGAACCCCCTTTTTTCATCTCCGGCGCCGTAGACCACACAAGCCAGTTGCGACCAGCCGATGGCTCCGGCACACATCACACAGGGTTCTACGGTTACATACAATGTACAATCGGTAAGGTATTTGGCGCCCAACACACCGGTAGCGGCTGTGATGGCTAGCATTTCGGCATGGGCGGTGACGTCGTTCAGGAGTTCTGTCTGGTTATGAGCGCGGGCAATGATACGGTCGTTGCATACAATCACGGCTCCCACCGGCACTTCGCCTTCGGCGGCAGCGGCACGGGCTTCTACCAGTGCCTGTTTCATAAAATAATCGTCGTTGAAAGGGGTCATCGCCTCATCTCGTTTTCATTGAAAAGCGTGGGATAGTCTTCTTCCATAATCTTGAGGACGTGCGACAGGATAGTTTCGCGATACCAACGCGATTTGTTATCGATCTTATACCGGGCCAGGTAGCGGGTTACGGCCTTCTGCTCTTCGTCATTGAGCATAAAGGTAATCTTATGGATGCGTGGCCGTTGCGGTTGTGACGCCGAATTTTTCTTCTCCTGCTTCATGGGCTGCAAATGTACGAGTGAAAGCGCAAATAAACAAAGAAAACCGCTATATTTGTGCAAACGAAACCGGATGGCAGAAAAAAACGATACAGGTAGGGAAGGAGAAGCAGAGGCGAAAGCTTACCTGGTCAGGAGAGGATACACCGTGTTACATACCAACTGGCGATGGCATCATTACGAGTTGGACATTGTGGCTACCGATACGGAGATGCTGGTAGTGGTAGAGGTCAAAACCCGTTCGGCAGATTTCCTTACCGCTCCCGAAGAGGCGGTGGATATGAAGAAGATCCGGCGGACAGTGTCAGCGGCTGATGCGTATGTACGCCATTTTCAGCTTGATTTTCCGGTACGGTTCGACATCATTACGGTGATCAAGAGCCCGGAAGGTTTCCAAATAGACCATATCGATGATGCCTTTTTTGCTCCCTGTCGATAATGCCATCCGATTCAGTAACATCCATTCACCCTGTAATTATTAATATTGTGAATATAGAAGACATACGCAACTATTGCCTCTCACTCCCCCATACAACGGAATCTTTTCCGTTCGACGAAGAAACGCTGGTGTTTAAGGTAGAGAACAAAATGTACCTCCTGATCGCCCTGGATGCCACCGAGCCATATATTGCGGTGAAGTGCGACCCCGACATTGCGATCGACCTGCGGGAACGGTACAACGCCGTAGAAACCGCCTACCATTTCAATAAGAAATACTGGAATGCCATCTACCTCGAACGGGATATGCCGACCGACGAGATCAAACGCTGGATTGACCACTCTTTCCGGGAGGTGATTGCCAAATTACCCAAAAAGATACGCCAACAATACAATGTCTGACACAGAAACAACGCAATTCGAAGTGGTACAGGAAGACGTACCCCAGATCATTCATGTGCCCGAAGTAGTATCCACCAACAGCGCCCTGCGCCAACTGATGGACGCCGAAGGGTTACCCGAAGGCAGTGTATTGTGGGCCGACTACCAGACAGGCGGTCGCGGCCAGATGGGCAACAGTTGGGAGTCGGAAGTCCGGAAAAACCTCACCTTCAGCCTGGTGCTTTACCCCAACGTTATCCAGGCCCGCGAGCAGTTCCTGATCTCGCAGATTACCGCCCTCAGCGTCAAAAAAACGCTGGACAGTTGTGTGGATGATATCCGGATCAAATGGCCCAACGATATCTACTGGCGCGATAAGAAGATCTGCGGAATGTTGATCGAGAACGATCTCTCCGGTTCCTTCATCTATTGTTCTATCATCGGCATCGGCATCAACATCAACCAGGAAGTATTCCAAAGCAAGGCTCCTAACCCGGTATCCCTTATCCAGATCGCCGGTAAAAAGTATCACCGGGAAGATGTGCTCAACCAATTCCTTTCCAACTTCTACGCCTACTATCTCCTGCTCCTCCAGGATAAAACTGATCAGATACGTACAGCCTACCGCGCCTCACTCTATCGGGGCGACGATTACCATCTCTTTCGCGACACCGGCGGCGACTTCGAAGCCATGATCGCTGATATCGAACCCACCGGCCACCTCCTACTCCACCTGCGCGACGGTGAAGTACGCCGCTATGCCTTCAAAGAAGTGAGCTATGTAATGTCTATTTAGTTCCCTGTAAATACCGGATGCCCGAATACCAGCGCGACGGTGCGGTAATTGTGGCTTACGGGAGTGTTTTTTGCCCATTAGTAGTGGATAGTCAATGGAAAGTGGTATTTTTGGGATTTTGAGTAACGCTATTATCATCTAATAGACCATCTGTATCATGAAAATGAAATCTATTTCGCGAAAGGCTGTTTGGCTTGTTGTGTTGGCCTTCCATTATGCTTGTGTTTTTGGTGTTTCCCTTGAGTCGGTGTACACGCAACGTCCCGCCGATCCGGAGGCTTTCTATTTTACCCCGGAGCAATACGGTATTACGGCGGATGGGAAAACCGATGTATCCGACCCGTTACAGGCGGCGATCAACCAATTAAAGAGAGAAAAGAATTTTGGTATTCTTTTTATACCCGAAGGGAAATACCGGATCAGTAAGACAATCTTTATCCCGGCGGCGATCCGCCTGATTGGGTATGGGAAAAAACGGCCGGAGATTATACTGACCAAGAACGCTCCCGGTTTTCAGGCCGAAGTGCCGACCGATAAGGGTAAAGCCTCCTATATGTTTTGGTTTACGGGGGGTATTGTAGAGCCCGGCAACCCTGTACGGGATGCCAATCCCAGTACGTTTTACAGTGCGATGTCGAATATCAACCTGCGGATCGAAGAGGGTAATCCATACGCTGTGGCCTTGCGTACTCACTATGCCCAGCACAGCTTTGTGAGCCACATGGCCGTGTATATCGGCAAAGGAAAGGCAGGCTTATTTGATATTGGTAATGAAATGGAAAATGTTGCTTTTTATGGAGGCGATTACGGGATTTATACCACAAAGGCTTCACCCGGTTGGCAGGTGATGATGGTAGATGCTTACTTTGAGGGGCAACAGAAGGCCGCTCTCCGGTGTCAGGAATCCGGATTGGCAATCGTAAACCTCCAGGTAAAGAATGTACCAACCGTTTTCGATATCGATCCCAATTATGCCGATCGCTTGTTTGTGGAGAACAGTCGCTTTGAAAATGTAAGCGGGCCGGCTGTTGTGATCAGCAATGAAAATAACAGCAACAATGCGATTACGTTTCGCAATGTGGTTTGCAGTAATGTACCCGTACTGGCCCGCTACAGCCGCAGCCAAACGGAAACAAAGATACCACATAAAATGTACACCATCCGTGACTATGCCCATGGTTTGCAGATGGACAACATCCTGGATCGCCCGGCCTATCGTACCGTAGTGGATGTGGTACCGATCACCCGGATGCCGGCCGTGTTGGCGCGTGATATTCCTGCTTTACCGGCGATGGAAACGTGGGTGAACCTGCGGGATCTGGGCGCTAAGGGCGACGATGAGGCCGATGATACGAAAGCCATCCAGGCAGCGATTGACCAATATGATCACATCTATGTACCTCAAGGATGGTACCGGATTACGGAAACACTGAAAATGCGCCCTGGCACGAAGCTGATAGGCTTGCATCCGTTCGGTACGCAGTTCCGCCTGGCCGAGAGTACTCCGGCATTCAGTGGCTTCGGTGCACCAAAGGCTATGCTGGAATCGTCGGAAGGAGGTACGGATATACTCAATGGTATCGGCATCAATACCGGGGGATACAACTACCGGGCTGTGGGCGTGAAATGGATGGCTGGCAAAGATTCATACCTGAATGATATTAAGTTTGTAGGTGGCCATGGCGGTATGGCGAAGCCCAAACCCGGCGAAACGGCACGGGTGGATGAGTACTGGAACCGTCCGCCACGAATCAGTTCGCCGATGGAACCGGTCACGGCACAAGGGATGGACCTGGCTTGGGATAACCAGTACTGGAGTTTCTGGATCACCCGTAATGGCGGGGGTACATTCAAAGACGTCTGGACGGCATCCACCTATGCCTCCAGTGGATTGTATGTGAGCCATACGTCTACGCCGGGGCGTATCTACGCCATGTCGCTGGAACATCATACGCGTAATGAAGCCCGTTTCAACCAGGTATCCAACTGGAAAGTGTATTGTTTCCAGTTGGAAGAAGAAAGCCGGGAGGGGACTGAATGCCAGCCGGTAGAAATACAAGGTTGCCGCAATATCACTTTTGCCAACCTGTATATGTTCCGGGTGATCCGTATCAACCAACCGTATCACAATTCGATCCGTATGTGGAACGGCTGTGAGCATATCGAGTTCCTCCATCTGCACAATTATTCCCAGATTAAATATACAACCGACAATCCGCTGTATGATATCAATAAAGATGTGGAAGTACGTCCCTGGGAACTGCAACGATTGATGTATACGGGCAAGGAACCGGGCTATACGCCCTTGACTGATGAAGTAGGCAGGGTGCAGCGATTGGCTAAAGGATTTGAGTTTGCCGAAGGTATTACCCGCGACAGTAAGGGGAACGTTTATTTCTCTGAACAACGTTTCCGCCGGGTCTATAAATGGTCGGTTGAAACCAACACAATCTCTCTTGTATCTGATTTCCCTTGGGAACCGATGTCGCTCGGTATGGATACGGAAGACAACCTGCTGGTGGTATTTCGCTACAAAGCCCAGCCGGGTTATCTGGTAGGTGGTAAACCGGAAGCACCGATGGTATATCCCGATACCAAGGGTACATCGTTTGCCGGATACGGGAATAATGCTTTCGAGACGCGGGTATATGCGATGGACCCCAATCGGCCGGATGAAACGATCAAAGCACTGCCGAAAGTACAGATGGGATCCGTTAAAAATGTAGTGAAAGCACTCTATCCATCCAATCGTTGGCGTGATTTCCACGACTTCAACACCGTGGTGATGTACAAGCCGGAAGGTTGTTTTGTGGCGCCGGACGGAAAGACGATCATCCCTGACCAATACGACCTGGCACGTGCCTCTTCCCTGTTGGAGGCCTGGCCCGGCAAACCGTTTTACGCTTCTGATGAGTACGACCGCCGGATGGTGCGGATGGATGTAGCTGCTGATGGGACCTTGTCCAATCTGCAGTATTTTGTAGAATGGGGTGAGTTTGGCTCAGCCGTTGACAACGAAGGTAACCTCTACGTGGCCGACGGTAATATCCTTGTCTTCAATCAAGAGGGTAAGCAGATCGGCTATATTGAAGTGCCTGAACGTCCTACCAGTATTCAATTTGGCGGGAAAGACGGCAATACCCTCTTCGTGACAGGACGTTCACAACTGTTCAGTATACGGATTAAATAAGACCGGCAGGGGATCTATCCGTAAACTTGTGGAGCTATGCACATCCCGCCGAATGTAAACATTCATATTCCGCCGAACTTGAATGCTGCGATATATTCACATCCTGACGAGTGTCCTCTATAAAAAACCGTTTTATATCGGGGGGGAGTGTGCAAATCATCGCATTTCCATGAGGGTTTGAACATTCAGATTCCGGCGTATGTGAAAGCGGGGTGCTTCAAGTTCCG
>JAVBUH010000056.1:0-11199 GCA_031555505.1 Tannerellaceae bacterium | reverse complement strand
TTTCCGGACCCTCATCCGTTTTGTTCTCGTTGACGATGCAAATATGGGGCTGATATTTTTACCACGCATCATATTTATAGTTAAACAAAGTTAAAAGAATCATTTTTCTCTCAAAACAGGTGGTAAAACGGTCAAAATAGGCGTTATCAGTCTCACGGTAGGTGTTAAAAATATCATTTTCGGTGATTGAAGTATTTTTTGGATCATCTAAGTCTCCCTCTTGTATAGGAGGTAAATCTATCATTTCGTGTATGCTGAAATAAATAATTGGACGCGTACCAACACCTGACCGGAGAAACTATCCTTTTTGTTTACGTCTTTTCTTCCGGAAGATCAACCACCCCGATACAGGAAGGCTGGCGATAAACAGGCTAACCAGGAACGCCAGTATTTTTCCGGTAATACCTCCGATTGCTCCCACATGAATGTCGTAGGTCATGCGGTATATCTTATCAGCGGTGGATGAGTCTGCATAACTGATTCCATAGATACCCCCGCCGGGAAGTTCTTTGAGCGTATTCTGGTCGAAGAAGCGGAAATGACGTTTGTAGAATGTCCCGTTGTTGGCCGGATTGAAACAAACGCGGTAGACACCTGTTTCTCCTGTCGGAAAATCGAACATAAAAGAACCTGTTTCTCCAATCGGATAAGTGGCCAGCATTCGTTCCCATAATGTATCGCCGGGGTGAGAGACCGAGTCTGCTTTCGTGGTATTCGACTGTGGCACTTCCCATCTCTTCAATTCCTTTCCTCCTGATAAGATGCGATAGTAGGTTTGCGAATACCATTTGAAACTCCATGTTAATCCTGTTAATGCCAACACCAATGCAAATAAGGTTAGGTAGGCACCCGACACTTTGTGTAATTCATACGTAAGCCGGAACGTCCCCCATTTCCCTTTGATCTTGAAGCTGTTTGCCAATGATTTCCAATTGACGCGCTTAGGAAACCAGATCACAAGACCCGATATCAATACTAAAACGAAGACAACAACCGACCATCCGATGATTGGCCTCCCCGTATTGTAGGGAAGCCATAGGCTCCGGTGCCCATTCAATACCCAACGAAAGAAATCCTCTTGTTGTGACTGTTTTCCCAGGTAAGCACCTGTATATGGATTCAGAAACAATACTGTATATCCTTCTGTACGATGCGTGAACGCTACGGTTGCCACTCGGTTACGATTTCCGTAGGTGACCCCAGAGACCACATGGCTACTGTCTGCCGGACAGGTGTATACATATGGACGAGCTTTTTCCCGGATTACATCCGGCGTGAGGAACGCTTCCTCTTCCATCCTGACGGATTGGAAGGGGAGCGTCAACTCGGTAATCTCTGTCCGGAAAGCGAACATGCATCCGGTAATAGCCACGATGAAAACCACCAGGCCGGATGCTATCCCTAGCCAAATATGCAGCTGGTGAAATAAGTTTCGGAATGAAATCATACCTGTCGTCCGATCAGAAATTATAGGTTACACTTAAGCGATAATTACGCGGCGGTTCTGATTGCCAGTAGTAAACACCGCTGGATAGAGAACCGCTGTAGAGGTAACGGTCAGTCAGGTTGTAGACATTGAGGGTGATATTGAGTCGATCTTTCTTCCAACCGGCTGCTCCGTCGAGGCGGAAGTAATCGGGGAGTGTAGATTTGCCGTCTTGCAATCCGCCCCAGGTACTCCTATCGATCAGGGAGGTTTGCCCTGCCGACAGGTAGAAGCCTCTCAAACATCCTTTCGAAAACTGGTATTTGAACCAGACGTTGAATGTATGTTTTGCATAACCGGGGAGGCGGGCGCCTTCAGGTGTGTTCTTATCTTTTGCTTTGGTTACCTTGTAGTCAGTATACGCATAGTTGGCTATGATATTCAGGTGGGGAAGGATCTCGCCGATGAGGTCTATTTCCACACCTTTAGCGGTAGACTGTCCAACCTGTACCTTATAGGTCTCATCTGGTGTATTGTTGGGATCGGCAGCCGTTTCATTGTCTTTCAGGATACGGTAGGCGGAAAGTGTTGTGTTCCATTGCCCTTCAAACCATACTCTTTTGGCGCCTACTTCGATATTATTACCGGTAATAGGCTTCACTTTATCCCCATTGCGGAGGATTCCCATCTGGGGCGAAAAACTTTGGTCGTACAGGGCATAAACCGACGTGTTCGGATCGAACGAGAAGCTTAATCCCGCACGGGGTGAGAAGTGTTTCTCATTGGTTACCGTCGTACCATACGAATTGTCTTTCACATGTGTGAAGCGTCCGGCCAATGTCAGGCGTAATCGGTCTTCAAAGAAACCCAGTTCATCCTGCACATACAGCGAAACATACGATTGGGTGATCTGGGTGGTATTAGCCCGTTCCTTCAATGACCGTGTCCGGTCAAAATGCGGATAACCGTAGTAAGGGAAACCTGGTTTGTAGTTTGTGTCGAATACATTGTAGGTTCCTGCCGAATCCAGAACGAATGTCTGGCTCCAGTCGTACCAGGCATGTTTATCCCCGGCATCGAAGCCCCCCAGGATGCGGTGGTTGATGGCACCGGTCCGGACATCACCGTTAACGAATACCTGTCCGAACTTCATCTCATTCAGTGCATCGCCGTTATTTGACGTACGGATCATATCGCCATTCTCCATTACGGATTGAAACCACATTGAACTGCCCTCTTTCTCGTAACGCATGTAAGCCCCCTGTGCAGTCAGTTTCCACT
Source organism: Tannerellaceae bacterium (assembly GCA_031555505.1). GTDB lineage: Bacteria > Bacteroidota > Bacteroidia > Bacteroidales > Tannerellaceae > JAJDIA01. Next base: position 8,492 of record JAVBUH010000056.1, on the reverse strand, counting down.
GCTCGTTGAAATGATGTTGCATGTTCAATATCAGGCTGTGGTCCAAGATTGTGGTAGGCTCCATGCCCGGTTCCAGGATCGAATAGTCCCGCGGAAGTGTAGCATATCCACTGGGGGAGAAGGAGTAGAATGAACCGGTATTCGATGAATGCACATACTGTAGGGCATATTCTGCTGTCAATAGTGTACGATCGTTCACCTGATAACTGATTACCGGTGCAATGCTGTAGCGGTTGTTGTATTCGTAGAGGCGGTGGGAGTTCTTGGTTTGTCCCATCAGGTTGAGACGATAGAGAAGTTTACCTTGTTTATCCAACCGTCCGTCCAGATCGATAGCCGCCCGGTAGAAGTCGTAACTGCCTAACGTGAGCGAAGCTTGTCCTTTCTTCTCTCCAGTCGGTTTTTTGGTCACTACATTATAGATGCCACTCGGCTCACCGTTCGACATCATGAAGCCGGCCGGGCCTTTGACAAATTCGATCCGTTCCACATAACTCATGTCTTCCGTCAGCGGTCCCCAGTTAGATGTGACGTTCATACCTTCCCGGAAAGCAGCCATACGCGAACCTCGCGCGTTGAGGCGGGTGTACGAATCACCCCAATGTTCGAGTCGTGTTACGCCACTGACGTTACGGATCACACCATCGCTCATACTCGTTATCTGTTGGTCGGCCAGCATCGAAGGTCCTACCACCTGGATGTTCTGGGGTACATCTATCAGTGGTTCGTTCAGGCGGATAGATGGAGATATCTTTCGGGCGGCATACCCGTTACCGCGTCCTACCACCACTACTTCATCCAGGTGCTGTACGGCGGGTGCTAATACAATGGTGTCAATCTGTAGTTCCTTGTCTTTGAGTGATACGGAAAAAGGGATGGTTTGACTCTGGTATCCGACCGATGAAACGGTCAGTGTGTACTTTCCCGGTAATATATCCGAGAGCGTAAAAGCGCCGGATGTATTTGTTGTCGTTCCCCGGGTAGTTTCGTTTACATAAACAGTTGCATATTCGATTCCTTCCTGTGAAGGAGTTTGTACCTTTCCTTTGATGTCTGCGGCAAAAGTGATTGGTGAAAAGCAAATTGAGAGTAACAGATAGTAAATGACTTTTTTCATTTGTTTGTGATTATTCGTTTTACGGGATGCAAAGTAAGATTATCCTTATGTGTACCACAATCCCGTTAAATAGGTATATTATACACTTCACATCCCTATTTTCAGGTAGTAATCTTGTGGTCTAACCAAAGAATAAAGTACTTTTGCAACTGTAAAATGAATAATTGTGAGTTCGATCATTGTATTGAAAAGTAAAATATGAAGAAAGCAAATCTGTTCAGTATTGTGTTATTGGCTTGTGTTGTTAGCGCACAGGCACAGGGAGGATCCGCTACTCAACCCGTTCAGGGAAAACAGTCAGGCGTAAAGTATGTAAATCCCCTGATCGGTACAGATAAGATGGGACATGTATTCCCCGGTGCCTGTGTGCCGTTTGGAATCGTGCAGTTAAGTCCGGATACGGACACGATTCCACACAATGTCAATGGTGTCTATCAGAAAGATGCATATAAATACTGCGCCGGGTATCAATACTCAGACCAGACCATTGTAGGTTTCAGCCATACCCACCTCAGTGGTACGGGCCATTCCGACCTGGGCGATATCCTGTTGATGCCTGTTACCGGAGCGCCGAAGCTGAATCCCGGCACGGCCGATAATCCGGATAACGGTTACCGTTCCCGTTTCTCGCACGACACCGAAAAGGCTCGTCCCGGCTATTACGAAGTGACCCTGAGCGACTATAACGTCAAGGCTCAACTCACCGCTACCCCGCGTGTCGGCATCCATCAATATACCTACCCGCAAGGCGTAGACCAGCATGTGATCCTCGATCTCACCCATGGCATTTATAACTACGACGGCAAAGTGCTTTGGACCAGCCTCCGGGTAGAGAACGATACCTTGGTCACCGGTTATCGCATTACCAACGGATGGGCGCGCACTAATTATACTTATTTTGCGATCTCTTTCTCCAAACCGATCACCGGATACGGGTATGTGGATCATGAAAAACCTGCGTACAACGGATTCTGGCGCAAGTTCAACCTCGCCCGCAACTTTCCTGAAATAGCCGGACGTAAAGTAACCTGCTTCTTCGATTTCGGTATCGGTGATGATCCGGTAGTGGCCAAAGTCGCCCTGTCGGCCGTCAGTTGTTCGGGCGCATTGAAGAATCTGGAAGCGGAAGCGGCCGGACGTACCTTCGACCAACTGGCCAAAGCTGCCTCAGCCCAGTGGGAGAAAGAACTGGAGGTGATCGATGCCCGCGGAACCGATGATCAGCTCGCCATGCTCTATACGTCACTCTACCATACCATGATCAATCCGTCTGTATATATGGATGTAGACGGGCGTTACCGCGGTCTGGACCATGAAATCCATACAGCCGCAGGTTTCACCAACTATACTGTCTTCTCACTCTGGGATACGTTCCGTGCCGAACACCCGCTGCTCAATTTGTTGAAGACCGACCGGGCCACCGATATGGTCAATTCCATGTTGGCGCATTACGAGCAGAGTGTGCACAAAGCCTTGCCGATCTGGGCGCACATGGGCAATGAAAACTGGTGTATGATCGGCTATCATGCCGTTCCCGTGATTGCCGATGCCATCGCTACCGGTATGCAAGTGAATGGCGCGAAAGCGATCGAAGCGATGTGCAGCAGCGCCAACCTGTCATACTACGGTGGTATTGGCGACTATACCAAACTGGGATACGTACCTTTTGAAACGAGTGGGGAAGGCGCTTCCATGACATTGGAATATGCCTACGACGACTGGACCATCTACAACACCGCACGCCTGCTTGGTAATGAAGCAGTAGCTGCCGAATACAAACAACGTGCCTATAATTATAAGAATACCTTCAACACCCAGACCGGCTTTGCCGAAGGTCGCTTGAAGAACGGAAACTGGAAACCTGATCCCGACTATCTGAGTACCCACGGACAGGGTTTCATCGAAGGCAACTCCTGGAACTATTCTTTCTTTATTCCACAGGATGTGAAAGCAATGATCAACCTGATGGGAGGCGAAAAGCGTTTCATCAACCGCCTCGACTCCCTCTTTACAATGCATCTGCCCGATACGTATTTTGAGGAAACGGAAGACGTCACCCGCGAAGGGATCATGGGTAATTATGTGCATGGTAACGAACCCAGCCATCATGTTCCCTATTTGTATGCCTGGACCAGCCAGCCGTGGAAAACCCAATATCGTGTGCGGCAGATCATGAACCGCATGTATCGCAACTCAATTGACGGCTTGTGTGGCAACGACGACTGCGGCCAGATGTCGGCCTGGTACATCTTCACCGCCATGGGATTTTATCCTGTTTGCCCTGGTAGCGGTCAGTATGTATTTGGCGCTCCGTATCTGCCTTATATGAAGGTGACCCTTGGCAATGGAAAGTCGCTGACGATCAAAGCCGATAAGGTGAGTGACAAGAACTGCTATGTGTCTTCCGTTAAACTTAACGGCAAAGTATACGATAAGTTATATATCACTGCACAGGATCTGCAGGAAGGTGGTGAGATGGTATTCGAAATGTCTGCTTCGCCCAACAAGCAAAGAGGTTCAGCGGCGACATCCAAACCTTATTCACTCACAGAGTGATCATTTTCTGTTCAGTCATACTGAGTTCAGTATGCTGACGGAATAAGTTGCTTATGGTGGCAACAGAAGCTCAGGGTGTTGTTATAAATAGTATAAGCAGTCTTTCTGAATCAGGCATACCAGTTTATTTTACTTCCAGCACAACGATGGATTTGGCCGGCAATGTGAGGCTTAGTTCATTGCCGGAGATCCGGGCCGAGTTGAACGGTTGCGGGCGTACGATTTCGGGTTGTTCGAAACTGTTGCAATCATTGATGTTTTTGGCGGTAAGGATGCGACCGGTCACACTTTTGGCTTTGATGCCTGTGAGGTCGATCTTTACGTTGCGCTCAGCATTGAGATCGATGTTGGCCAGCGTGATGTGTGTTTGTCCATCTTTCTGCGAAGCGGAGGCGCTTACCATGGGGATCTGCTGCTGGCGAATCTCTTTGGTGTCGGCGATGAGTTGGATCGGCAGATAGGTAGCATCCTGATGCACGCGGTACATTTCGAACACGTGGTAAGTGGGGGTGAGCACCATCTGATTGTCGCGGGTGAGGATCATGGATTGTAGCACGTTGACGATTTGGGCAATGTTGGCCATCCGGATACGGTCTGTATAACGGTTGAAGATGTGGAGCGTGAGGGCGGCCACAAAGGCGTCGCGCATGGTGTTTTGCTGGTAGAGGAAACCCGGATTGGTGCCCGGCTCTACGTCCCACCAGGTACCCCATTCGTCTACCAGGAGGCCGATGCGTTTGTTGCGGTCGTACTGGTCCATGATGGCGATGTGGCGTTTCACCACGTCTTCAATTTCGAGGCATTTGCCGATGGTCCAGTAATATTGGTCGGCGGTGAAATCAGTGGCCGAACCTTTGCTGCCATCCCATCCGGTGACGGTATAGTAATGGAGGGAGAGGCCGTCCATCCGGGCACCGACGTTTTTCATCAGCACTTCGGTCCAGTTGTAGTCGTAGTCACTCGCGCCGCTGGCGATCTTATACAGGCGGTTGCCGTCAAAGTTGCGGCAATAGGTGGAATATCGGCGGTAGAGGTCGGCATAGTATTCGGGACGCATGCTGCCGCCACATCCCCAGCTTTCGTTGCCCACGCCGAGGAACTTCACCTGCCAGGGCTTCGCGCGTCCGTTCTGTCGACGGAGGTTGGCCATGGGGCTGTCGCCGTCGGAAGTCATGTATTCTACCCACTTGGCCAGTTCTTCCACAGTTCCGCTGCCTACGTTACCGCTGATATAGGGTTCGCAGCCGAGCAGTTCGCAGAGGTTGAGGAATTCGTGTGTGCCGAAGCTGTTGTCTTCCACTACGCCACCCCAGTTATTGTTGACCATTTTGGGGCGTTGGTCGCGCGGTCCGATCCCGTCCATCCAGTGGTATTCGTCGGCAAAGCAGCCACCCGGCCAGCGTAGGTTGGGGATCTGCAGGTCTTTCAATGCCTGAAGCACATCGTTGCGGTAGCCGTTGGTATTGGGTATGGGCGATTGTTCGCCTACCCACAGTCCGTCATAGATACACGAGCCGAGGTGTTCGGCAAACTGTCCGTAGATATGCTTACTGATCACCTGATCTGTCTGTCCGGGATAGAGCCTGATGGCTACTTCTTTCTTTGTTTGTGCGGAGGCCGTCAGTGCCAGGATACAGCCGAGGAGGATTACAATGAATCTTTTCATGTGATATGTATTAGTATGTTTACTACTCATCACAAAAGTAGAAACTTTTTAGTCTTTTTTATGTATTAAACTAAAAACAAACAGTTTTTTGTCCGACAATCAACAGTATACCGCATTCGGTTCCTTCATCTTTAAAGTAGACCGTGTGTTGTAATTATTTAGAAGAAGGAAGTGTCTTTCGATGCTTTCTGTAGTTCCTGTTCCAGATAGTTGATTTGCTGGCTGTACATAAAGTCACGGAACGCCTGAAGGTTGACCGGGTCTTCTTTTCGGGCGTCTTCCAGGGCTTTGTAATAGTCTGACTTGTCTTCCTGGAAAATGATAGCCAGAGGCTGGTTGTGATATTCCAGGATGTAATTCATCAGTAGGCGTGCTACGCGGCCATTCCCGTCGGCAAAAGGATGAATGCTGACTAAATAAAAGTGGGCATCGAAAGCGAGATTATAGATTTCTTCGGTGGTTTTTATTTGGCTGAGGTTGCGGTTTATCAGTTCATACAATCCGGCTACTTCCTTTGGTACCTTTTGATAGATGGTAAAGTAACGGGCGCCGACATGTACCATTGATTTCCGGAAGTCACCTTTGGAGGAATCATAACTTCCGGCGGTGGCGTTAATAACACCTCCGGTTGTTTTCATCACTTCGGCGCTTATTTGCTGTATTATTTCCGGTGTGACTGCTTTCTTCTCTCGGGCAAGACTGAGAGTGTGGATCAACGCATCCTGATGATCTTTTACCATATTGTGATCCTGCAGCGGTTTGCCTTTGGCTGTAATTCCTTCGGTGAGCAGCAACAGCGTTTCTTCTTCAGTAAGGGAAGATCCTTCGATCGCCGTGGAGTGATGCGAAATATGTATCTCATTCATCAACTCAAAATTGATGGCATCCCGGATTCCTGATTCATTGAACCGGTTCAATAATATGTTGAACTTTTCGAGCATGATGTGGAAGTCTTATGCAAAAATAGCGTTTATTTTGTTTGTTTATCAAATCAAATTCCACAATCATGCAATCTTTCCCCACACTACACACCTGGCGTCTGGACCTGATTGAGATCCGGCAGGAGCATCTTGGCAACATTTTCAAACTGTTTGGCGATGAAAAGGTGACACGTTTTTATAATCTGCTTCCTTTCCAGACAGAACAGGATGGGCAGAAGTTAGTAGATTGGTTTAGTGGCCGCTTCCGTGAAGGATTGGGTATCCGTTGGGGTATTGCGTTGAAAGGCAGCTCACATATTATCGGCACCCTTGGATTCAATAACTATACCAAACACCACCGGGCCAATCTTGGATACGACTTACAAACTGCCTATTGGAATAACGGCTACATAACGGAAGCCCTTCAAGCAGTGATTGCCTATGGATTCAACGAACTTGAAATCAACCGCATTGAAGCCGAAGTTATGCAAGGCAATATTGCTTCCGAAAAAGTGTTGGAAAAACTGGGTTTCAGGAAGGAAGGCATCCTACGTGACTGGATGCTCTGGAACGGCAGGCATTATGATATGACGATGTTCTCGCTTTTGAAGCGTGACAAAAACTAATCAGCAATAGCGTCTAATGTTTGGAATAAACACTTAACTACTTAGACAACTCAGGCAACTTCCGCCTGACCCTGAACGGAACAGGCATTATCAAGTGGTTCAGGGATAAGTTCGATGAGTGGCTGCAACGGTTAGGCATAAAGCCTAAGCAAAGGCCAGAGATGGGGAGAAACAAAGGTTTTCAAGGTTGGATATGGCTATAAAAAAGATCGAAAATCTTCAACAGGATTGTACAAATAAGATAAGTGCTAAAAAGTTGGAGTAAAATAAAAATGCAATACTTAGTAATGCTGCTGTATGCAAATTGTATGCAAAGTCAAAAGAAAAAGCACCTACGCCATCCGTCGTAAGTGCTTCATTATGAGTCTGTGGTCCCACTTGGGCTTGAACCAAGGACTCCCTGATTATGAGTCAGGTGCTCTAACCAACTGAGCTATGGGACCGTTTCGGCTTTATCCGAAAGTGTGTGCAAAAGTATGCAATAATATCGAGCCCTGCAATAAAGAGGCTGATTTTTTGCTGTGCTAAGCCGTTACTTTTCGGCTGCTTCTTCTCCGGCGAACTCCATCAGGTAGGCTTTGATGAAACCGTCGATCTTACCGTCCATTACACCGCCAACGTCTGAGGTCTGGAAGTTGGTGCGGTGGTCTTTCACGCGACGGTCATCGAAGACGTAGCTGCGGATCTGTGATCCCCATTCGATCTTCTTTTTATTGGCCTCGATCTTATTTTGTGCGGCCATGCGTTTTTGCAGGGCAATGTCGTAGAGTTGCGAACGGAGCAGTCGCATGGCATTCTCACGGTTGCCCAGTTGCGAACGGCTTTCGGTATTCTCGATCAGGATCTCGCGGGTTTCGCCCGTGTCGGGATCTTTGTAGTTATAGCGGATACGGACACCGGTTTCTACTTTGTTCACGTTCTGCCCACCGGCGCCTCCCGAACGGAAAGTATCCCAGGTGTAATCGGCTGGATTGATGTCAATCTCGATTGTGTCGTCTACCAGTGGGCTGACAAAAACGGAGGCGAAGGAGGTCATGCGTTTACCCTGTGCATTATAGGGAGATACGCGGACGAGGCGGTGTACACCGTTTTCTCCTTTCAGATAGCCATAGGCGTAATCACCCTCGATTTGCATGGTGACGGTCTTGATGCCGGCTTCGTCGCCTTCCTGGAGGTTGCTGATAGTGAGTTTGTAACCGTTGGATTCGGCATAACGGATATACATACGCATCAGCATCGAAGCCCAGTCCTGGCTTTCGGTTCCACCGGCACCAGAATTGATCTTCAGGACGCATCCCAACTGGTCGGCTTCCTGGCGGAGCATGTTACGGAATTCGAGGCTTTCTACCTTTTCAAAGGCGGTAGCATAGGCTGTATCCACTTCTTCTTCCGAAGCAATACCTTCCTTCACGAAATCGTACGCCAGTTCAACTTCTTCTACGGCGCTGTGGACCTCGTTGTACAATTCGATCCACTTCTTCAGTTCTTTTACTATTTTCATCTGGGCTTCGGCGCGCTTGGCGTCTTCCCAGAATACGGGGTCTTGTGTGCGGAGTTCTTCCTCTTCTAAACGGATGGTCTTACCATCTATGTCAAAGGTACCCCCT
>JAVBUH010000073.1:0-20926 GCA_031555505.1 Tannerellaceae bacterium | reverse complement strand
TTTCCGGACCCTCATCCGTTTTGTTCTCGTTGACGATGCAAATATGGGGCTGATATTTTTACCACGCATCATATTTATAGTTAAACAAAGTTAAAAGAATCATTTTTCTCTCAAAACAGGTGGTAAAACGGTCAAAATAGGTGTTATCGGTCTCATAACAGGTGGTAAAACGTTCATTCTTGCATTTTGCATACTAATTTTTATCATCCATTATTCTGTGCATCGTAGTAGGTATTTCTATCATTTTTGTGACGATGGTCTTTCTGCTTCCGATTCTGAGTCGTTAACTATGGTATTCTTTTGTGGATGCACATTGTTGGGTGATCTGTGAAAAAGGGGGAAAAGGCAAACCTGATATTTGATAGAGTTAACATACTTTCACCAAAAAGATCACTAATTATTAAGACTGTGTAAAAATATCCTTATATCTTTGCTGTTACCTTATATATAATGTATAAGGAATGCGATCTTGTTACAATTCTTTGTTGAGATGATTAATGTAAACTAACAGCTATAACATAACTAGATGATATTATGAAATTAGGAAACCTAATCAGAAAGAACCTTCTTATACTGACCTGTATTTTTATTTCCCACCACGCCATATTTGCTGTAGGTGAATCTGGCACGTCGACAGGAAGCGGAGCCTATATCGGTGTAGTTGTCGCACTGGTGTTTGTAGCCCTTGCTTGCATAGGTTATATGCTAAAGCAGAAAAAAGCGTTTGAATCGCAAGCTGCCGAGATGAAACGGTTTGTTGAACAACAAACGGTTGGCGCTCGCCAGGAAATGGATGTGAAGACCGCCGGCATCAAACAGAATGCGGAAGAACTGAAAAACCAGAACGATCTGCTGGAGGAGCAAAACAGTGAGATGTCACGTAAGGTGAACGAGTTGGAGACGATGATCTCCCAACTTCAAGGGAATAAACGTGAGTTGGAACAAATACTCGTAGCGAAGATCAAGGAGAACGATACTATTCTTCGCGAAGCTACCGAAAAAGAAGAGACCGCCAAGCAGCAGGTTCAGCAAGCTGAAACCATTCAGGATTCCTTCTTTGTGGAAACCATCCACGAAATGCGTACACCGCTTTCGCTTGTACTCGGATCGTTGGCTCTGGTAGTGCAGAATAAAGGCTCGGAAGAAGAAGTGGCTACCCAGATGCTTTCTGCCTATCGTAATACATTGGCGATGCAGGACCTTGCCGACCAGTTGATCGGCAACCGCCATACCAATGATGTGGCGAACTACCTCCGCATTGCCCGTTACGACCTGATCGAGATCACCAAACAGATCTGCGACCTTTTTGTAGACTGGATCGCCATGAATAATGTGGAGTTTGCCGTTACCACGCAGACCGAAGTGCTCTGGATCTGGGTCGATCGCCGCAAAATGGAATACGCCCTGCGTACCATGTTGTCCAATGCCCTGAAAAATACGTTCATGTATGGAAAAGTAACGCTCGATATCGCTGTGGAACGCCACAACAATATCCCCTACGCCGTGATCTCCGTACAGGACGAAGGATTGGATGAAAATGAAAACACCCGCCGCGGCCTTCGCCAGGTGGAAGATATGATAGACGACCTTGGTGGTATGTATCGTAAAGAAACGACCCCGAACGGCTCCGCCTATACATTATATATACCGGTAGGGAAAAAGCACCTGATGGAAAAACGCGTCGAGTTTGTAGAACCCGAAGGCGACCTGGTGAAACTGAACGACAAGCAGAAGGAAGAAATAGCCGAACTGATTCAGATCATCCCGCAGAAGAAAGCCACCGGTAAGAAACTGCTCATGATCGACGATAGCGACCAGATCCGTTGGTTCCTTCGTCATGTCTTCAGCAAAGAATATCAGGTACTCGAAGCGCGCAATGGCGAAGAAGGTGTGCAGGTTGCCAAAAGCGAGATGCCCGATCTGATCTTGTGCGATGTAATGATGCCCATCAAAGACGGTTTTGAAGCCTGCCGCGAAATAAAGAGTGATCCGAAGACAACACAGATTCCCGTTGTCATGCTTACCGCCAAGGTTGAAAGTGAAGACGTGATTAAAGGGATTGAATCAGGTGCCGACGATTATATCACCAAACCGTTCGACGTGGAGATACTCCGTAGTAAGGTGCATAGCATGCTCCGTCGACGCGACCAATTGAAGCACTTCTACACCCGTTCGCTGATGGTGACTGAAGCCGCTTCCAATATGGGCGCGGCTGAAAATGGCGAGGAAGGCGGATCGGGTCTCCGGCCGGGCTCTACCCCGTCGAATCCGTTCATGGATGCAGTGATTAAAAATATCGAAAAGCACCTTGATGATTCCACCTTTGAAGCCAAAGTGCTGGCCGATTCACTCAATATGAGCCTTCCCACACTGTATCGTAAGATCAAACAGTATTCCGATTGCAGTATCCTGGAACTCACACGTATCATCCGCCTCAAGAAGGCGGCCGAGCTCATCCTCACCCAGCAATACTCCATCCAGGAAGTATCCGAAATGGTGGGTTTCAACGATACGGCTACGTTCCGTAAGCGTTTCACCGAACAATTCGGCGTTACGCCTTCGCAATACGGGCAACCCAAATAAGTTTATTATGGCCTAAAGGTTTATAAACATTTACTAAAAAAGAGGGATAACCTGTGAAGGACATCCCTCTTGCTCTTTGGGGGTATACATAGTAAAAAAAGCCTCGTTAATCGTATAGACTAACGAGGCTTTTCAGCTCTTCCTCTTGGACTTGAACCAAGGACCCTCTGATTAACAGTCAGATGCTCTAACCAACTGAGCTAAGGAAGAAGATAAGTCACATCAGGGATTTTCAATGTCTGCAGACCCCTCCGGGCATATCCCTTTCTGAAATTGCACTGCAAAAGTACAAGCTATTTTCTAAATATGCAATATCTTTGCCCCAAAAAATAACGAATGAAAACGATTGGTTTAGGGAATGCGTTGGTGGATGTGTTGTTACGGCTTGAGAATGAAGATGTTCTGCCTAAGGTGGGGATCAGCAAAGGGGCGATGGATATGATCGGCGAAGAGCAAATGATAGCCATCCGTACCGCCCAGCAAGGACTCCGGCGCAGCCAAACTCCCGGCGGATCGGCTTGTAACACCATGCGCGCACTGTCCAAGCTGGGTGCCACGGCAGGATTTATCGGTAAGATCGGCAACGACGAGGTGGGGCAGTATTACGAAGAGGCTGTTCGCCAGGCTGGTGTTGCTCCTTATTTTATCCATACAGAAGGTGTATCAGGTAGTTGTACCGTACTGATCTCTCCCGATGGCGAACGGACGATGGGCACTTTCCTCGGACCGGCTGCCACCATCAGGCCCGAAGAAGTAACCACAGCTATGCTTCGCCCTTTCGACTGCATCTATATTGAAGGCTACCTGATCGTGAACGAACCCCTAATGTATGGGACGATGCTAAAGGCGAAGGAAACAGGGCTTCGTATTGCCCTCGACCTGTCCAATTATAATATTGTAAATGGTTTTAAGCCATTGCTCGAAGATATCGTGCCCCGCTGGGTGGATATCCTTTTTGCCAACGAGAGCGAAGCACTGGCCTATACCGGGTTGCCGGCCGAAGAGGCTGTCAGGGCGCTGGCCCGGCAGGTGGAAGTGGCTGTGGTGACACTCGGTAAGGAAGGCGCCCTGGTATGTGGTGGCGGACATATCTGGCGCGTAGCGGCCGAGGGTGGTAAACCGCTCGATACCACCGGCGCAGGCGACCATTTTGCCGCCGGTTTCCTCTATGGCCTGTCGGTGGATGCCACCTTAGAGCAATCGGCCCGGCTTGGTTCGATGTTGGCAGGTTATGCGATCGACGTGATCGGACCCGAGATTCCGGCCTCTTATTGGGAACAAATAAAGTTAAAAGTAAATCAAATAGTAGGGTAAACGGTTATATAATATATACTTTTATACCGAATAATAATAGCAGAAGCATGATGTATACATCTATCCGTAAGCGTACAATTTGGCCGGTACTGGCACTGGCCCTGCTGGCTGGTACTACTGTTCCGGCTACCGCACAAAAAGACAATCGTTTTGAAGTAAGTAAGAATCTCGATATTTTCAATGCCGTGGTGAAGGAAGTAGAAATGTTCTACGTAGACTCGGTAGATGTGAGCGAGGCTGTACGCCGGGGTATCGACAGCATGTTGTCTGGTTTTGACCCCTATACCGAATATATTCCTGAACAGGATATGGAAGCCCTCCAACTGATTACCACCGGCGAGTACGGCGGGATCGGATCATACATCCGCCAGCGTGATGCAGACGGCGGCGTGATCATTGCCGAGCCGTTCGACGGTATGCCGGCCGCCTTATCTGGGCTGAAGGCGGGCGACCGTATCCTGAAAGTAGATTCTGTGGATGTATCCAAAGCCACCAACGACGAAGTGAGCAACCTGCTGAAAGGTGTTCCCAATACAAAGATTAAGCTGACCATCCTTCGTCCGGGCGAAAAGAAACCGCTCGTTGTGGATCTGGTACGCAAGCAGATCCTGGTAGACCAGGTTACCTGGTACGGAATGAAACAAGACAGCATCGGTTATATCTACCTCCGCGGTTTCACCGATAAGAGCGGACAGGAGGTGAAGGCAGCCTTTGAAGACCTGAAGAAGAAAGGAGCCAAATCACTCGTGCTGGACCTGCGCGGTAATGGCGGCGGTGTGCTTGAAACGGCCGTACAGATCGTGGGTTTCTTCGTTCCGAAAGGGCAAGAAGTACTTTCTACGAAAGGAAAGATCGCGCAGTGGGACCGTACTTACCGTACTCCTGTGGAACCGATCGATACCGTGATGCCCATCGCTGTGCTAGTGAACGGAGGTTCGGCCTCGGCAGCCGAGATCGTTTCGGGTGCATTGCAGGATCTGGACCGTGCCGTACTTATCGGCCAGCGTTCCTTTGGAAAAGGCCTCGTGCAATCCTCGCGCGACCTTCCGTATGATGGCAAACTGAAAGTGACCATCAGCAAATACTATATCCCCAGCGGTCGTTGCATCCAGCAGATCGATTACTCACACCGGAATGCCGACGGTAGCGCTTCGGCTATTCCGGATAGCCTCACATCTGTGTTCTACACTGCTAAGGGACGTCCCGTGCGTGATGGCGGCGGCGTGCGTCCGGAGTTTGAAGTAGAAGAACCGAAGATGCCTACGATGATGTATTATCTGGTGAATGATTATGTCCTTTTCGACTTCGTGACCGAATGGGTGCAGAAACATAAAACCATCCTGCCGGTAGACGAGTTCACCGTCTCTGACGCCGACTTTGAAGCCTTCAAAGCTTACGCCAAAGATAAGAATTTTACCTACGACCGGCAGAGCGAGAAAATGCTCAAAAACCTGAAAGAAGTAGCCGAGTTTGAAGGTTACCTTGACAGTGATACCACCGTCTTTACCACCCTTGAAAAACAATTCACACCGGATATCGAACGCGACTTTGATCGTTTCAAAGCCGAGGTCAAGAAATTCCTGGCTGCCGAGATCGTCAAACGCTACTATTACCAAAAGGGTGAATTGCAGGAAAATCTCAAAGGTGACCAAGTGCTCGACAAAGCCCTCGAAGTCCTATCCAACCGCGCCTTGTACGACAAGGCATTGAGTGTCCCAGCCGGAAAACCTGCCGCCACTACTATCCTCAAAAAGCCTTCCCGCACCGGTGTCCCCCTCGCCATGATCCGCGCCAGCCGCGATCAGTTGGAGGTATAGAGTTTATAGCCACACATCTATTATTCAAACCGGATGTGGAGTATCACCAGTTCTGAGACTGTTCCTACGCGGTAGGGAGGGCCGGCGATGCCGATGCCTGAAGAGACATAGAATTGGGTGGGACCTTTGCGGTAGTAACCGTAGGGTTGCTCGTAGACGAGTTTCATCAGAAGCGGGTAGGGCCAAAGCTGGCCGTTGTGAGTGTGGCCGGATAGTTGAAGGTCTACCCCGTTCATGGCTGCTTCGGCAAAAGACCAGGGCTGGTGGTCGAGTACGATCAACGGTTTGGACGTATCGATACCCTGCATCAGGACGTGCAGCGATTTACGTTGTTTGTTGATGTAATCGTCACGGCCGATCAGGTAGAAGGAGGAATCGGGCATGACCACTGAATCTATCAGCAACGTACCGCCCAGCTTTTCAATCCAGCGTTTCTTGGCAAAACGATTGGCGCGGTATTCGTGATTGCCAAATACGATGTATGTTCCCAGGGGAGGATGCAACAGGCGGATATCTTCGTCGGCGTGCATCTGTTCGGCAAAGCGCGATTCGTAGTCCATCAGGTCACCTACCAGTACCACCATGTCGGGATGTTGGGCATCGGCCATCGCCACATAGTTCTGTACCTGTTTCTTTCCGATCACTTCGCCGATGTGCAGGTCGCTCATCATGGCGATTGTGAGGCTGTCGCGCGTGCTGCTGCCTTTGGGCAGGGTAAGATGTATATGGGTTACCACCGGGTTCATCACCGTATGGTAGGCATGTACCATCAGCAGGCATACGCCGGCTACAATGACACCCATTACGGCTAATTTTGTGCCTCCCCAGTGTTTCCTGATCACCTGCGGATACCAATGCCACCAACGGTTGGTGATCCGCACCACTTCCAGTACAAGCAAGGCCATTACCAGATAAAGGGAAGCCACATACCAGGTATTGCATATATACATAATGGTGATGAACACATCATCCGGCAATAGCTTATGAAAGAAGAAGCCGGTGAGGTAAAGCAGCAGTTCCACCACGAAAAGCACTATATAAGGTATCCGCCAACTCTTTTCCGGCGGGATAGCCTGGTATCCCCGGTAGAAAATATAGGGATTGAAGAGCAGTTGGGCTACGATAGACTGGAGAAATACCTTCATACTGTGTTATCGAAAAGTAAGGTTGAATACTACAATTTCACTATCTGTCCCGATCCGGAACGCAGGTCCCCAAAGCGATAAACCGGACGACACACAGATGTGCGATTGCCCGATCTGCCGGTAGCCATAGCTCATTTCGAACATTCGGTCGGCAATCAGGCTGAACGGCCATATCTGCCCCCGGTGCGTATGTCCGCTGAACTGGATGTCGATACCGGCTTTGGCTGTTTGTTCCAGGTCGTACGGTTGGTGATCCAACAGTATAACAGGTCGGTCGGCCCGAATGTTCTTTTTCCACTCGGCCAATGATTTACGTTTGACGCGGCGGTCGTCACGCCCCAGTAATTGTAAGCTGTTAGGCAGGGTGATCAGTGAATCCTGTAGCAAAACGACCGGTGTTTGCCGGAGGAATTTACGGACCAGATGGATGCCACCGCCAAAATAGTCGTGATTGCCCGGTACCATGTAGATACCCAGCGGCGCTTTCAGTTGCGACAACTCTTCCTCCATACGCTGCTCGTACAGCGGCGAGAGAGCGTTGTCTACCAGGTCGCCACCGATCAGTATCAGGTCGGGATGCTGGGCATTGACCAGATCTACATACATTTTCAGTTGCTTCTTGCCTGTTCCCCGGCCCAGATGTAGGTCGCTCATGGCTACTACTTTGAGGGTCTGTCCAGGTTTTGTAAGCGGTTTATCAATTTTCAGTTGCAATTCCCTCACCACCGGATGGTTGTAGTGCCAGCTTCCATAGAGCAGGATGCAGACCGTAAGTCCCACAGCAACCACAAAACTATATTTCCACCGCAGGCGGAAGATGCGTAGAATATCGATCATCAGCAGGATCAGCGTCATGTACAGGATAAAGAGCAGCCAAGTCGTACCTGCCGGGTAAAGTTGTTGCGCCATGTCGGCCGGCAGGTAGCCACCCCGGTTCCAAAATGAGGCAAACAGCAACGCTGTGGCACACCAGTACACCAGACTCAGCAGCAACTTTACGGGCAAAGATAATCCGGGAACGGCTTTCCATCCCCGGATAAATACATATACGTTGCCTGCCACATACAGGTAGATGATCGAACTGAAAAATCCCATGCCGGTTTATTTCACAGGAACATACTTTACTTCACCGATCGGATAACCCACCGGGTTGTTCATCAGCAACAGGTGCGAATCTTTCAGTTTGAGTACCTTCTTCAGGCTCTCCTTATCCATCGTGGCGCGGGGAACAGTAGACAGTCCCAGGGCAGCACAGGCCAGGTTGATGTTCTGGTTCACGATGCCCACATCCACAGCGCCCATCAGGCGGGTGTTTTCGTTGGTGGGGTCGCCCAGGCGGGAGAGTTCGGAGGCGAGTACGATACAGACGGGAGCCGTTTTCGCAAAGTCCTGTCCACCAGCTACCAGTGCCCGGTGGTCGCCAGCTGTAAGCGGGTTCAGGGCGTGTGCTTCGGGGTCATAGATATAAGCGCCTTCTTTGAGGATCACGAATACGTCTACATCCCGTACGTCTTTAGCCGATGGGGCAGTACGTTTACCATCCGCGCGGTTGATACCATTCGCAGCCCAGAGCAGTGTGGAGAGATCCATCGGTTTGAGCGCGTCGGCCGCAAATACGCGGTCGGAGTGCCTGTTGTTGAATACCTTCATCACGGGCGTTCCGCCGTCTTTCCGCGGAGCGTCGAGCTTGATCACTTTCAATTCCTGTGCCTGCATACCTGTTAATAGGAGTAATGCGGTGAATACTAATACGATTTGTTTCATAACGATTTCATTCAATGGTTTTATGCAAAAATAACTGATTTAGCAGCGATTTAAATACTGGGTGACATTTTTTATACTTCTTTATCATACAAAAATACTTTTCGTATGGGATTCTCTTTACTTTTGCGCTCTACGATGAAGTCGTAAATATTCAAATAAATTAAATCTGATGAAAGAAAAGCTACTTTCCTTATGTTTTGTGCTGTTGATGGCGTTGCCGGTGGCTGCCCAGATGAGCAATACCAAGCCCTTCACTATTAAAGGGCAAGTTGTAGATTCCCTGACGAACGAGACAGTGCCGTATGCCACCTTGCGCATCGTACTGGCCAGTGCACCGGCCAATCCGGTGAAACTCCTGGCATGTGATGAAGACGGTAAATTTGAGACCCCGATCACAATGGCCGGTTCTTACATTATATATATGCAATCGATCGGTAAGACCTCCTTGCCCTATCCTTTTACCCTTTCCGAAGCCACGCGCAACGTGAATCTGGGAAAACTCTTTATGACAGACGATACCCAGAAACTGGGCGAAGTAACCGTCTCGGCCCAGAAACCACTGGTAAAGATCGAAATAGACAAACTCACCTACAGCCTGGAAGACGACCCTGAGGCCGTCACCAGCAACACACTCGATATGCTCCGTAAGGTGCCGATGGTAACTGTAGACGGCGAAGACAAGATACAGCTCAAAGGCGCTTCCAATTTCAAGATATATATGAACGGTAAACCATCCAACCTGTTGAGCAACAACCCGTCAGACGTGCTCAAGAGTATGCCCGCCAGCTCGGTGAAGAACATCGAAGTGATCACCGATCCCGGTTCCAAGTACGATGCCGAAGGAGTAGGAGGGATCATCAACATCATCACCACCTCCAACGCCATGCAGGGCTATACCGGAACCGTCCGCGCCAATGCCAACACAGCGGGGTATTATGGTGGCAACGTCTACATCTCGTCCAAGATGGGTAAATTGGGGCTCACAGCCATGTATAACTACAACTACAATAACTCGCCCTGGAACACCTCCACGATGGAACGGGAGAACCTGAATAACGGTGCCGAGAAATACATGAAACAAGCCGGGGAAAGTAAATACAGCGGTCCCTTCCAGTACGGATACCTGGAAGCCAGTTATGAGATCGATACGCTGAACCTGATCAACGTAGGCGCTAACCTCTTTAACGGCAACATGAAGAACAAGTCCAGATACGATGTCAATATGTACGACAGCATCATGAACCCCGTCTACTATTACTATCGCGAAACCGAAATGCGCAACACCTTCGGTTCTACCGATATCAACGTAGACTATCAGCACTCTACCAGCAAGAAAGACGAACTGCTGACGGTTTCTTACCGCTTCAGCCATTCGCCTGACGGTGGCGATAGTTACACTGATATCTCCAACGTAGAGAACTACATCCCCTTCGTGCCGTATCCCGAAAAGACAGACAACGAGGCCTGGACCGACGAGCATACCGGACAGGTAGACTATACCACTCCACTCTTCAAGAACCAGACACTCGAAGTGGGTGCCAAGTATATCTACCGCCAGAGCAGCAGTGAGACCAACCGCATGAACTTTGTAGACTCGCTCAATGTCTGGAAAGATTTCACCAACAACGACAGCTACTTCAACCACACCCAGCATATCTATTCCGGGTATGTGGGCTATGCGCTGAAATTCACCAAATTCAGTGTCAAAGCCGGCCTGCGTGCCGAAGGGACAGCCCTCAACGTAGAGTTCCGCCGGGCGCCGGAGAAAAACTTTTCGAATGATTACTTCGACCTTGTGCCCAACGCCACCCTTTCTTACCAGTTGAATATGGCCAGCCAGATACGCCTGGGTTACAATATGCGTATCCAGCGTCCGGGTATCTGGTACCTCAACCCGTATGTAAATGATACCGACCCGCTGAACATTTCTTATGGTAACCCCAACCTGGTTTCGGAGAAGAGTAACAGTGTGAACCTCAACTACAGCATGTTCACGCAAAAATTCAACGTCAATGCCAGCCTCACCTATACCTTTGTAGACAATTCCATCCAGCGGTATCAGTTTATCGATCCCGATCTTCCCAATATTATCCAGACTACCTATGGCAATATCGGCAGCCAGCAGCGTACCGGTGTTTACCTGTACGGCAGATGGAACCCGGTGACATGGTTCAGTATCAACCTCAACGGCGGACTCAATTATGTAGACCTCAAGAGCAACAAAGACGATCTGCCGGATAATATGTACTACGATATGGCCAACAACGGCTGGGAAGGCAACCTTTTTGCCAATGCGCAATTCAACCTGCCCAAGGATTTCCGTATCTTCCTCAACGGCGGCTACTTCACTTCCCGTATTCAGTTGCAGACCGAAATGTCGCCCATGTACTTCACCGGCCTTTCGCTGGGCAAGGATTTCCTGAAAAAGAAACTCACCGTGCAGATGGGATTGCAGGAACCGTTCCGCAAACACCGCAAGTTTGAGTCGACCACCATCGACCCCTCATTCTATACGCGCAACACGAACTACAATACCGGACGTAGCTTCTACGTAAGTGTCTCCTACCGGTTCGGTACGCTCAAAGAACAAATCAAGAAAGTACAGCGCGGTATCAGTAACGACGACGTGAAGAGCGGCGGCTCCGGTTCCGGAGGCGAACAGGGCGGCGGTGGCGGCATGTAAAGCTTACATAAACACGGTTTAGGTGGAGTTAATGGCAACATCTTCTATGGGTGCAGGAAACTTCGCAGGCTTGGCGTGACCGGTTTTTGGCGGAATAGTGTAACTTTGTCGCAGTAAATCAATATGGGTGCGATGAAACAACCACTGCAACAACCGCCGGGCGACCGGCTTCTCAATATCCTACTGCTGCTGCTCTTTCTGGCAGGCAGTTTTCTGTATGTGGAATATAACTATCGGTATTGGTATCACTTTGTAGAGCAGTACACCATGTTCCGCTATACGGGTGATTACTTCCTGTCTTTCCTGCAACAGCCGGGCGGACTGAATGGCTGGATGGCCGAGTTTGCGATGCAGGCCTACTATTTTTCCTGCGGCGCAGCCTGTCTGATTGCGTTTCTGTTGGCGGGATTGGCGGCGCTGTTCTTTGGCTTCCTCCGCCGCTGCGGGGCGAAGGTTTCGATGGGCTGGGCATTGCTTCCGGCGGCGTTGTATTGGATTTGGCCGGCAGAATCGGTGGCTGTACTGTTGGCTGCCGGATGGGCGTTGGCACTGGTGTTGGCTTGCACAGGGGTGAAGCCTGCTGCGGCACGGTATGTGGTGGGGTTTGTATTACTCACGCTTTGCTATTTTGTGGCAGCCCCGGCACATCTCTTATTCGCGCTGCTGTGGGGTGTGTATGAAGCTTGCCGTGGAGAAGGGAAAGGGCGCTGGCTGATACCGATAGCGTCACTGGCCTGGGCGTTGGTGGTGCCACTAGTGGCCATGCGAACGATGTATGTGGTGCCGATGCGGGAAGCGTTCCTGAGCAGGTACTTGTATCATCCCGGCAATCCGGTGCCGGTTTCTTTAGCGTTGTTTTGGGCTGCTTTTCCGGGTGTGGCTGTGCTGGCCTACCTATTGCGTGATAAGAGATGGATCGGGAACCAGCGGCTTTGCCGCGTGGTGAGCCTGGTGTTGCTCGCAGGTGCAATGACGGCCGGTGTCTGGTGGGGAAGCGATCCGCTGGAACAGGTCTATCGTTACGATTACCTGGCCCGGCAGGGGCGCTGGAACGAGATTGTAGACTATTCCCTTGCACACGGCGTACACGATAAAGATGCCCTGATCTATACCAACCTGGCGGCTTCCCACGCAGGACGTTTCAACGAAGTGTTGCTCCGTGTCCAGCAAATCGGTGAAGATGGCTTTATCCCCTACGATCCGCAAGGTCGCCTCGGCCTGATTGAAGCTACCGAAGTGGCCTGGCAACTGAACCACATCAACGCCGCCCAGCGTTTTGCCTTTATCGGTGTGATGACTGCCCAGCGCTGTATCCAGCCCCGGCTGATTGTGTGCCTGGTGGAAACCTATCTGGTGAATGAAGAGTATGTGTTAGCGGAAAAGTATATAAAACTACTCGAAACCACCCGTCTGTACCGCCCCGAGGCACGCAGGCTCAGAGCCTTGCTTGATGAGCGCGATGCGGCTGCTACAGGCTGGCTGGCCGATAAACGCCGGTTACGTTCGGTGACCGACAATAGCTACGACATTACCCGTATCTTCCCCAGCGCCATGGCGTATCTGCTGGACGAGCATTGGGATAATACCGCCGCCTTCCAGTATGCCATGGGTTTCCTGCTGGTGAATAAAGACTTCGGTACCTTCCTACATTATGCCGGAGTGCTGCGCGATCACGGGCAACCGCTTCCGCCACTGTATCAGGAAGCCCTCTGCCTCATCTATGCCACAATGCGCAACAATCCGGACGAATACCGGAGCTACGCCATCGATCCGTCGGTGTATGAACGCTTCGTGCGCTTTGCTCAGGGTGCCAAAAGCCTGCCGCCCGCCGCCGTGCAGCAGCAGTATGGCGATACGTATTATTACTATGCCCAGTTTGCTCCATCTCCCCAACCTGTAAAACGATGAAAGCACAGTTATCCCTTTCCCACTTCTGTTTGACGTCCGGTCGATTGTTGCCCTGCTGTCTGCTGGCCTTTTGTCTGTTGGCAGCCTGTAAAGGCGAACGCCCTTCGGGTACCTTGGCCGAACAAGCCACACCGCCTGCCATCTTCCCCGACTACCGCGAGGTGACGGTCCCGGTCAACCTGGCTCCATTGCATTTCCGTGTGGAAGCGGCCGACGGCCCTTGTTATGCCGAAGTGACCGGCAGCCTGGGCGGACGGATCGAGGGCTTTGGTACACGCCAGGTCCGCTTCGATCCAAAGGAATGGCACCGGCTACTGGAACAGAACGCCGACGGCGACCTCCAGGTGACTGTCTATGCCCGGCGGGAAGGGATGTGGCAAAGCTGGCAACCGTTTGCCATCCATGTGAGCCCGGACCTGCTCGACTCGCACCTGGCCTATCGACTGATCGAACCGGGATACGAGAAGTGGCACATCATCGGGTTGTATCAGCGTGACCTTACATCGTTCGACGAGCAACTGATCATCCGCAACGATATGGTGGGCAACAACTGCATCAACTGCCACTCTTTCTGCGGTGGCGATCCGCAGCAGATGATGTTCCACATGCGCGCCGAGAACGGCGGTACGTATATCCTGCGTGATGAAAAACTGGAGAAACTGAATACCAAAACCCCCGGAACGATCAGTAGCATGACGTATCCCTACTGGCATCCGACGGGCCGCTATATCACGACCTCGGTCAATGAGATCAAGCAATTTTTCCACGCCGTAAAGGAGAAGAAGATGGAGGTGTTTGACCTGGCTTCAGACATCGTGGTGTATGATGTGGAGAAACGCGAGATCATCCCGGCTGCCTCCCTGATCACGACGGATGCGTTTGAAACCTTCCCTACGTTCTCGCCCGACGGACGGTGTATCTACTTCTGCAGCGCACCGGCCGCGAAGATGCCTGAGCAGTATGCCGACGTACGCTATAACCTCTGCCGCGTGGCCTTCGACCCCGACCGGGGTGAGATCCGTATGCCCATCGATACGCTGGTGCGTGCCGACAGCCTCAGCGCCTCCTTCCCGCGAATCTCGCCCGACGGACGTTTCCTGATGTACACCGAAACAGCCTACGGCCAGTTTCCCATCTGGCACAAAGATGCCGAGATCCGGATGATCGACCTGCAAAGCGGCTCATACGTAGATATGTCAGCCCTGAACAGCGACGATACGGAAAGCTATCATTCGTGGAGCCGCAACAGCCGGTGGGTAGTAGTAAGCAGCCGGCGCGACGACGGTCTCTTTACCCGTCCCTACTTCTGCCATATCGCCCCCGACGGCACACCGTCCAAACCCTTCCTCCTCCCGCAGGAAGACCCGGACTACAACGACCGCCTCCTCTATTCCTTCAACCTCCCCGAGTTGATTACCGGCGAAATCACCGTCAGCCCCTACACCATCGAGCACGTGGCCAAAAACGAACCGCCGATACAGGTCGGCCTTCGAAAATAATGGTATAGTGAGTAATGAGGGTGTGTCAAAAGTCCGTAGGGCTGTCAATACACCCTACTACTCGCTATTCACTTCGCAATGCGTTTACCGGATTACCCGCCGCAGCCTTGTAGCTGTGCCAACTTACGGTGAGGAGCGTGATGCCGATCACAATCAGTCCGGCCAGCAGGTAAATACCGACCGTCATCTCCTGCCGATAGACGAACGATTGGAGCCAACGGTTCATCAGGAACCAGGTGATGGGGGTTGCGGTCACGAAAGCGATCGCTATCCAGTAGATAAACCGGCGGATAAACATCCACATGATCTGCCCCGTCGTACTGCCGTTCACCTTCCGGATACCGATCTCCTTGGTGCGTTGGCGGGTGACATACAGCGTCATCCCGAACAAACCGAAGCAGGTGAGGAAGATGCTGATCAGGGAATACATCAGGAGCAGTTCGGCCAGCCCGAAGGCTTTCTGGTTCACGTCGATGAAGCCTTCATATACATTATTATATGTGAATAATTGACCGGGATGATGCTTCTCCCAAATTTGCTTGACCTGGTTCAGCCGTTCCGGATGATTAGCATCTAAACGGAAATAAGCCATATTGTACTTGCTTACGTCATAATTCACATGGATAATCGTAGGAGGAACCTCTTGTTCGAGCGAACCGATAAAGAAGTTATCCACGACTCCTACAATGGTGGTGATTGGGTTTTCTTTGGAACCATCTTCCTTATTATTGGAATCATACGCTACATCAAAGCTCTTTACCGGTTTCCCAATCGGATTTTCCTCTTTACCAACGAACAGATCGGCAAAGCGTTGATTGATGTAAACCGGACGGGCAAAATGTTCCAGCGCTTCTTCAGGCAGCAAGCCCTGTTGCAGCCCGATATGGAAAGCAGACAAGAAGGCGGTATCCCAAAAGAGTTGTACCATCGTTAAATAGTTTTCGCTTCCATCCGGATTGGTGATGACTATTTGTCGTACGGCGTAGTTAAATATAGGCAACGCGGCGGTGTTTATCTCTCCTAATTCAGGATGGGAGCGTAGTTCTTCGATGAATGGTTTCTCTTGTTTGTTACCTCCGCTTAGGTCTTTGATCTCGATCAGTCCGCGATAGGCTTCTCCTCCCTGACGGATCAAACCGATCTGGCCGTTGACTGTCAGCATGGCGACGATCAAAGCAATGGATATCGCGAATTGGATAATAGACAGGGTGGTAATGATGCCCTGTTTCTTTCGTCCACCGGTCAGTTCCAGATAGTGCTGTCGGGAAAGGACAGCCATCTTGCGGCTCACATAGATGGCCGGCAGGATGGAAAGGATCAGTATCAGTCCGATCAATACCGGGAGTACTTGTCCGCTGAATATAAAGGATGCGCTCATGTGTCCGGACAGTATCGAGTTGAACACTGGGATCAGGTCGTGCATGATCAGCAATGAGAGCAGGAAGGCTACCAATACGGTGAAGAAGATATCAAGAAACAATTGCTTGTTGATCTCCACGCGGGAGGCACCCATCAGTTGCTGGATGTGTATCATCCGTACCTGTTGCAGCAGGCGCGAGAAGTTGAGGTTGATGTAATTGAAGCAGGCAATCAACAGGATCAGTAGCGCAGCGAACAAGCCGATATCCAGTGTCAGTTTGTTTTGCTTCATGATGTGCGGATAATACACGCCCTTGTATTGGTGTGCCCTGAAATAATTTTCAGACAACGTATAAAGATAATAACGTCCTTTTTCCATCTGCAGGGTGTTAATACTTCCTTCTTTCTGACGAAGATTAAACTGTATGGTGCGAATCCCGTCTTCCTGCATACGCAGGGCAAAGGCTTCCGGATCAATCGATTGGTTCATCAGCAGGAAGCACTCTCCGCCGGCGCCTGGCCGGCTGGCAGCGACAGCGTCGAACGTGAGGGCCGACTGATCGTAGGCTGCGATTACAGCCACTACCTGAAGTGTTATGCCCGCTCCTGGTGAAAGTCCTATATAAATAGATTGGCCGATTGGGTCTTCGTTGCCGAAGAACTGGCGTGCTGTCTTCTCAGTCAGGGCTACTTTGTTAGGCTCTGTCAACGCCTCTTCGAGGTTTCCTGCAAGGGTCTTGTAAGGAAAGAAGCGGGGTAGGGACGCACTGGCCTGCAGGAGTGTTAACCCGTCGTGGATCGTTTCACCGACAGTCACCTGACTGGTACCTGCCAGTGTGAGACACAGATAATCTTCGACCTCCGGGTATCGATCCTTGATTTGTTGAGACGTTTCAGCCGTGGCAAGGAATACCTGATCACCCGACTGGAAGGGAGAATCCTGCACAAGGCTGTATATCCGGTCGCGGTTCGGATTCCCTGCCTCTACATTATATTCATGGATCACGAAAGCCGCCAGCAGGTTCGTACAGGCAATCCCGATCGCCAGGCTGAGGATAGAGATGAGGGCAAACGTCTTGTTTCGCCACCAGTTCCGGACGATCATTTTGAAGGAGATTGTTCCCATAATCATAATGTCGTTTCTTCTTTTCCAAAACTAAACAGGTCTTCCGATTCAACCAACGAAAACCGTACATATTTATCGTATTCTGAGGAAACCGTCCAATAATTAGACAATCTGTAGGGATGAGGTCTTATTCACCGGATAATTCTGTTTGGTTGCTTTTGTATCTGGAAGATGTGTAGCCAATAGGAAGCCTGGGTTGGTTTATGGGGTTACTTTTGGTGTGCAGTTCGGCCAGGGTTTCGTTGATCAGCTCGAGTTGCATACGAGTATCTTCGTTGGTATCGTTGTAGTCGGCAAATACTTCTTCAAGGTATTGTTTCAGTTCCTTTACTTCGTTCTGCAATTCGCTAACTCTATCTGTCGGTAGGTTTAAGACTAATTGCCGTATAGCAACAAAAGCTCTAACAATTTGTATGCTTACGCTTACCGCCACATCGCTGCGAAGGATGCTTGATAACATAGTCACCCCGTGTTCCGTAAATGCAAAAGGTGAGATATAGCTGTGTTTCATCGTATCGGGTATGTGGTCACAATTTGTGACCAGTTCATACCATTCGTTTTTAGTCAACTCAAGCATGAAATCATCCGGGAATCGTTTCATATTTCTCTTAACCGCTTGTTTGAGCGCTTTTGTTGACGTTTCATACATAACGGCAAGATCAAAGTCAAGCATTACCTTTTGGCCTCTTATCTCGTATATCTTACTTTGTATCAGTTGTAGTTCCATCTCTTTTTTATAGCTTAAGTTTCGGATATAATTCAGCGTAAAAATAAATGAAAGATTTCAAGAATCATTCTTTATTTTCAGGAAATACGCTGTCCTTTGTTCTAAGATGCCAAATTTTAACCTTGAAACCTCTTCCTTGCTGTATGCAAGCATGGAATGAACTGCTTTTATTCACTCCTGAGCGCCTTCACCGGATTAGCTGATGCCGCCTTGTAGCTGTGCCAACTTTTACTCTCATTTTACTACTTCACCCGGATTTCGATTAGCAGCTTTTAAAACCCAACCCAGCACGGTTAGTAAAACTAATATAGTGACTCCAACCAGTACACTGGCCATTAACCACCATGGGATGTGAATATGATAAGCATATCCTTCCAGCCAATGATTCATTGCCAGATAAGCAAATGGTAATGCTATGGCTGCGGCAATAAGCACCAATAAAGTGTATTCTCTCAAAAAGAGTTGTACGATTGCTCCGGCTTTGGCTCCAACCACTTTACGAATGGCTATTTCTTTGCGACGGCGTTGAGTGGATGCGGCAGCTACAGCATGGATACCAAACAGCGAAATTAATAAGCAAACCGTTGCCAGTACAGAAAATAATTGCATACCGACCTTTTCGGAATTATTTAATTGGTCATATATTTGCTGGAGAGGAGTAAATTCCATCTCGCCATTTCCGGAAATAAGAGTATTCATTTGTTGTATCACCTCTTTTTCCTGTCCTGCAATTGCGCGAACGTATAAGATGTCTAATGGATATTTTGAACTAAGAAAGATTGTTGGAAGGATGCGATTTCGAAGTGATGACGTATGAAAATCTTTTACCACACCCACTACTGTATATTCTTGCATATCATTTAAAGACATGCGAATAACACTGCCTATAGGTTCTTTAAGCGCCATTGCCTGAACAGCTTCCTCATTGAGAACGATATTATTTTCTCCAAGTTCACCCAACCATTTCCCCATAACCATATGTAAGCCGAAAGTGTCTGCAAATCGGCTGTCAGTCGGGATCCGTTGGAAAATAGGATTGTCTGACGGCAGTTTCCCTTCCCATTCTACTTTATCTGTCAAAACAGAAGAGCTAACATTCTGCTGAGGTTCAAAGTGGGTAAAAGAATAATTTTCAATCTGCGGGATAGCTGCCATTCCGAACATCATGGAAGCCGCTTTATCCATCGGAATTGAAGTTATCCCTGACACGCGTATAATTCCAGTGCTGTCGAATCCTAAATCCTTGTGGTTAATAAAATTCATTTGAATTGTAACTACTAATGCCGCTACAATAAATGATACACCTACAGCGAGTTGTGACATAACTGCAGTGCGTCGTAAAGTTGTTTTACTATTTGTCGTCCTTTTCGACTGAGAGCGAATCGCCAACCGGCTCAATCGACGGAAAATAATAAAACTGACACACAGCGTTAGCATCATCACTCCTATTGCGCAAATCACAAAATGCAACATTAATTGCGATAGCCCAATATCAATCCTGAACATTCCTGAAAACGCAGGGCGGGTTATGATAATAAAGAAACAGGCAAGTAATAGCGCCAGGACAATAGCACAAGCCAGTTCAATCATCATTTGCTGAATGAGTTGAAGCTGTGAAGCTCCATGTACTGTACGTAAGCATAACTCGCGGTTGCGTTGGCGGAAAAGGTCAAGATACAAATTTAGAAAATTGTAAAGTGAACACAATAGCAACAATAATCCGCATGCAAAAAGTATATGTATGAAGTTTAATGTGAATGGTACATCTGCGTTTAAATGGTGGCGTACATTGCTTATGCGCATCATCTGCAACTCCATGTGGGCTTTTGAGTCTAACGCTGATGTGAAATTATTGAGTCCTTTCACGAATTCACTGAGATTTGTTCCTGAAGGAAGCTTCACATACATTGACAAGTTTGCCAATGTCCATATTTGCTCTACCGTTCTTTCCGCAAAAGATTTTTGTAGTGTCAACTGCTCATGACAAAGGATAGCATTAAACGATATATTTGTATTAGGGGGAGGGTCTTTCATCACCGCAGTAACCGTGTATGGCGAAAATTTTGTGTACATCGTACTTTTTATTGTCTGTCCAATCGCTTTTTCAACATCTCCAAACAGACCAATTGCCGCAGATTCTGTAAGAATAATGTTGTTTAAAACCTGTAATGGGTTTTGCGCATCTCCACTAATAATTACCTGAGGGAAAACATTCAGAAAAGTACTATCTGCAAAAACCGTATGTAATTGCACATTTGATGTTTTATTAGAACTGCAACGATCTTGTTCTATAAAAAAAACTGTAGATGATTGCATGGTTGGAAACTGTTCACGCAACTTCCTTTCTAAAATACCAGAAACCCGTTCGTTTACTTTTCCTGATTGTTTGTCTACAGAATAAACGCGATAGATTTTGTCGGCATCTGGATAAAAATAATCATCTGATTTCTCATGGAAATTGTCATAGGATGTTTCATAAAAATTATCATATGATGTTTCATAGCGAAACCAGTAAAGTGCCGGGACAAAACAGGCAAGCCCGAATGCCAGTCCGAAAATACCCGTGAGCGACTGTGTCTTACATTTCCACATATTGCGGAAAGCTATTTTTAAATAATGTGTAAACATAGCGAGTATATATTTTTATATTGCGTTGGTTTATTCGCTTCGTAACGCTTTCACCGGATTGGCCGACGCCGCCTTGTAGCTGTGCCAACTGACGGTGAGGAGCGTGATGAGGACGACGATCAACCCCGCCAGCAGGTAAATACCGACCGTCATCTCCTGTCGATAGACGAACGATTGGAGCCAACGGTTCATCAGGAACCAGGTGACGGGGGTTGCGATCATGAAAGCGATCGCTATCCAGTAGATAAACCGGCGGATGAACATCCACATGATCTGCCCCGTCGTACTGCCGTTCACCTTCCGGATACCGATCTCCTTGGTGCGTTGACGGGTGACATAGAGCGTCATCCCGAACAGGCCGAAGCAGGTGAGG
>JAVBUH010000041.1:0-32586 GCA_031555505.1 Tannerellaceae bacterium | reverse complement strand
AGCGTTGATCATCTCTTGTAAGGAATGTTTTCGCTTTCTTTCTTTGGGTTCCACTATATTTTTTATAACTTGCCACAGTTTATCAGTGAGGTTGGTTGGATAGTTGCTCATAACTCATGTCTTGATAACCATAAAGTTACGAAATAATATCCAATTAGCCAACTGATATCCAGTTAATTATATTATATTTTTGTAATTCAAAACAGCTTCTAATAAAAAAGAAATTATGCGATTTTTTTATCCATAATACTTCTTATTTAGCTCCTCTTTATTTTCACTTGTCAACCCCTTTACATAACTGGTTTGAACCGGTTGATATCTTCTTCAGCCGGGTATTTGCCGTTTGTTTAGCGACGTTTCCGTATGTACAGGAAGATACCCGTACAGGCTATGCCTGACAGTATGAGCCAGCGGGGGAAAAGTGAGCGGTGCGCCGTTGCTGTGTTTGGGCGGTGGTGGTAGAAGATTACAGTAATTTCAGATTAGAAAGCGCGTACAAAGGTACTACCCTTACTTTGTCATAACTGGAAAAAGGCTCCAGACTGGTACGAATTCCATAATCGCATCCCTTTAGTTCCATAAACTTATACATACTTTGCATGGAACCAGACCTGTTGGCTTTTACTTCGACTGGATATATTTTGCTATTCATCGTGATTACATAGTCCACCTCTGCCTGTGCATTGCGTTCAGGCCGTTGCCAATAGTACAACTCGGCTTTCTTCAGATAATTACCATACTTCATCAGTTCCAATCCGGCAAATACTTCCGCTAAACCACCTTTGTTGACAAAATCCACTTCGGTTGATAGAAGGATATCGGCAGGTTGTATTCCTAATAATGATTGCATCAGCCCTATATCGAGAAAGAGGAATTTGCGGAATTTCGGATTTATTTCAGCTCCCAGTGGAATGCCGTTGGCGGCAGTATGGATGACAGGTGTTACGAGTCCGGCCAATGAGAGTAAAGAAAGTGCTTCTTTTATGCTTTCCGACTCTACTCCATTTCCCACCTGCGAATAAATGAACTTCTCTCCGGCCTGTTGGGCCACAGCCTTCAATGTCTGAGAAAGAGATAAAGGAGAAATTCGTGTTTTGTATTTACTGAAATCATCCTGATAGGTGTCCAATATGTCATTGTGTACCCTGGCGCATTGAAGGTAGTCGCCGGTTTCTACCCATACTTTGACCGCTTCGGGCATTCCTCCTACCAGATAAAATGAACGCAGTTGATAAATCATCTCCCGATGTAATGGTTCAGGCAAAGGATGTTCGCTGTCTGCCTGATTCCGTTTGTAATCTACTTGCATATCGAATCCCTTTGCGCTCAGGAATTCATCCAAAGAAAATGGATACATATAAAGGGAACGGATTCTGCCCACCCCGAACGAGGGCAACTCCTTCAGTGCAAATTCCAACAAAGAACCTGCAGACACCACATGCAGCTCGGGGTAGTCTTCATAGAAATAGCGCAAGGATGCAATAGCCCGCTCTGATTCCTGAACTTCATCCAGAAACAATAACGTTTCACCTGGGATAATGGGGGTGTTGTAAATGATACTTAGCTGGCTGCATAACCTATTGATATCCAGATTTTCATTAAACAATGCCTTCACGTCCTGACGGCGTTCGAAGTTGATTTCAATAAAATACGTAAAACTCTCTCCTAAATGACGGATGGCAGAAGATTTCCCTACCTGCCTGGCGCCTCTTACCAGCAAGGGTTTTCTGTCTGAACTTTGTTTCCATTCCTTCAGGTATAAATCGATATGCCGGTTGAAATATGTCTTCATTCTCGATAAAGTGATTTCTGTTTAATCACAAAGATAATGCATGTTCCGGAAAATCCAAATCGAAATATGAGACTATTTTCGAATAATCCAAGCCTAAAAAGTGTCGAAATCTCGAAAAATCCAAATCGAACCCTGACGCCATTGTAAAAAGATTGTATCCACAAATCTCGATGCCGGTAACCCAGCAGTAGAATTAGATCCGTTGTAGCAATGGTTACTTTCGCAGGAACAAGTCTTAATGCTTAATATTAAATCGGATCAACCCGTAATATTGTGGAGTGGCAATCGTTTTAAGTTTACTTCGATTGGAAGATCTTAACCCTTCGATATGGAGGATGATCCAATCCCGCAATCGCCACAAAAAAGATAATAACGATCCAAAACGATCGTCATAATGTTCGTTTAGGAACATCATAATCTTCGTTTAGGAGCATTATGATCTTTTTTTCGGGAGACGATGATGAGTTAATGTGGGTCGCGAGACCGGGTAAACCTACACGCACGAGTAGCTTCCGCGAGGCGCAGGCCTCAACTGATCGAGGCGCAGGCCTCAAGGTAGGTGAGGCGCAGGCCTCAGGAGGGGTGAGGCGCAGGCCTCGCTGACTACAGATGCACGTCCCGGCCGGAGTGAAGCCTACATCCGGTGGGAATCAGGATTAAACCGTTGCTTTTCAGCCATCATCCCTTAGTAAAATAGCACAAGGGAAATCTGCTGTCACTCCTGTCACTTTCACTGTCAGTCAACGAGTTAGAGTAACAGCAAGCCATTCAAAAGGCATTCTCCTGTCACTTCTGCTGTCACGTGACAAATAATTCAAAAAAAAACCGTATCTTTGCCCCATCACTTCTTCAGGCTGGCTCCGGAACTTTCTGAATACTTTCCCGCCTGCAATCACCTGCGCATAGAACCATTCACCGTACAGGAGATTGTTTATCAGATACTGGATGAGTTGAATATGCAGTCGTTAGTACTATCCGAGCCGGCTGCAGGCGCGTTGGTGAATGGCATCCGGGCGGTTTGCAACAATCAGGTGGTTGCCAACTGGTCTAAGAATCTTGTCCATGAATTTGTGTGGGAGGGAATCATATACACCAAACATAAACATATCATGGAGATGCCTCCGAGCGAACAAGAGATCACGGTAGACGCCCTCCTCACCATCCATCCTGAAGATATTGACTTTGGATTCTTTAAGACGGCAAAGAAAGAGCTTACCCATCAGATGACCGACCAGGTCTCCCTACAGGCTCTCTTTGACAGTAGCATGAGCGCCTTACAGGCAATGATTGGCCTGGAGCCTATCAAGAAGAATCTGACAACCACCCTCAACCTGGTTCGTTTTAATGAGAACAGGAAAGCGCTCGGACTAAAGGTGGACCAGACCCATGTGCATCACATGATCTTTACCGGGAATCCGGGGACAGGCAAGACCACTGTTGCCAAACTGATCGGCAAGATATACCATTCGCTGGGGATGTTGTCGAAAGGAGACGTAATCGTCACCGAACGAAGCAAAATAGTAGGCCGATACATCGGAACGACGGAAGAGAACATGACTAAGTTATTAGCTGAGGCAAAAGGGAATGTCTTATTCATTGATGAGGCGTATACCTTATTTACCGGCGAACAGGAAGACAACAGGGACTTTGGTTTACGTGTGATCGAATCGCTCCTGACAGTGCTGGCTGAAGACAATTCGGATATGATTGTGATCCTGGCCGGATATGAAAAGGAAATGAACAAAATGCTACAGTACAACCAGGGACTGAAAGGCAGGTTCCCGCATCATTTCCATTTTGATGATTATACGGTGAATGAGCTCTCGCAGATCGGGAACGACTACCTGTGCCAGTACGATTATACGCTTACCGACAAAGCCCTGGAAGTACTGTTGCAGTATATTACCGATACCGTTGCCCGAAAAGACCCGGCCTTCAGTAATGCCCGGTGGATGAGACGCCTCATCACACACGGGATCGTACCTGAAATGGCCCGCCGCATCATGACAAACAACCTGTCGCCGGACAAAAGCTGTTATCAGACAATTGAAGCGGATGATGTTGTTTCGGCCATTTCCCTGATTAACGAAAATAGCCGTCAGGCACAACCCATTCGAAAGAAGTTGGGGTTCATTGCCTGATCAATTCGCGAGAGCAGGCAGGCGATAGTTCACCTCCCCTCATACACCACCCATTCCTCATCCCCATAGAAACACGGCGTCTGTTCCTGATAGATCTTGCGGGAAATTTCGGGGACGTGGGTGGTGATGTATTGCCGGAGTTCAGCCATGGTGATGCGGCCGTCGCTATCAAGATCGGCCTGTCCCTGGAGGCCGGCGGCCAGGAAGTAGGTGAAGAGGCCGGTGCGTGATTCGCCAAGGACGAGGGAAGGCTGTTGGTTGGACGACGAAGTGAATACCCGGAAAGACGGATTGCTCAGCCACGGCTGGTTAACGAGGGGTTTGACTTTGATACCCTTCATGGGGATGAGGTTCACCGGACGTTCCGTCGCGAATTTACCAAGGCCGCTGAAGCAAGCGTCGATAAAGACGGTGGTGCTTTTTGTCTTCAGGGCGGCCAACTGTTCAAACAGGTTGTTTAGGCTGAAGCCCTGGCGGTCGATATTGTTCATCTTCGTATCGGAAGGCAGGAGATACAGTTCGTCGCCGGTAGAAGAGTGCATGCCATGTCCGGAATAATAGACAAAAAGGTCGGTCTTGCCGGTGGTGATAAGGCGAGACAGTTCGCTTCCGCTGGCATTGAACAGGTTCTCAAAAAAGAATCCCGAGGTGGAGGCATTGGTATAGGTGATCACTTTATCAACACCAAACACTGTTTTAAAGTATCGTTCCATCAAGTGGGCATCCCGGGATGCAAACGGCGCCTCAGGCAGGAAACTATATGTTTCCACCCCGATCACAATGGCTACGGAATAGGGACGGATGGGGACAGCAGGAGGTAAGGAATCTATATTTACCGGATTGTCCAGCACTTTAAGCGAATCCATAACAGTAGTGCCCGTTATCACAGGAAGTGTAAACTGTACGGATTCGGAGCGGCCAGTTACCGTCTTCCCTTTCTGCTGCGCCGATATACCTGCAGGCAGGAAGCCAAGAACGAAAACTACAAGCAACAGCAGGCTGAGGTTTATTTGATAGGTCATAATAGCTTACTTGTTTGTGAATGCATGACAAATATACTCAATGATAGGATACAACGGTGGGGTGAAGCGACTTATTTGCAGGCACCACCTCCCCCATCGGCGCTCCTTTGTAGGACGGATCGCAGATGATATACGCCTTGTCCTGATGCAGCAACACCGTCCCGGCATATCCGGCAGGCGCTTCAATGGCAACCGCCACGTGGCCGGCATAGAATAAGGTTGCGGTGCGGCAGGAGGTATAGGTACAGATCAGCCAGTGGAGCAACACGGAGAGATCTTCACAGTCTGCGTAGCGATGGTATAGCGTTTCTTCGGGGAAATAATACACTTCGCGCCCGTGCCGATCCATATCAGGTATGTGGGTGACGGACTGTTGCACCCACCGGAGCAAAAAGGAGACCTGTTCTATCGGAGACTTTCCGGCCAGTTCGTCCTTCAACAACGCATCCGCCTTTTGGCGGAATGAACGGGCAGGCCGGGCACGGAAATAAACAGACAGGTCACACAGCGGCCAGGTAGCATACAGATCAATCAGCGGCTTATCGTATGCAAAGGCAAGCGGACCACTTAGTTCCAGCGACACCGGATGTACTTCGCCCGGATAGGCATGCACGGAAGTCAGCAATTTCTTCACACCACCAGGCTGTACGCCCGGCAAATAATACTTCACATCCCCCAGGCGGATAAAGGGAAGCTGATAAACCTCTTCCTTCACCGGCAACAACAATACAAGCCCCTGGCCGGCAAACGCCATTTTCACATCAAACCCGGTATGGAGAAGCAGATAGGAAAGAAGCAAGGTTTGCCCATTGGCCGTGCCAACAGGGAAATGAGTGTCTACCACGAACCGGAGTAACAGGTATTTCCCCCAGTCGTTCAATGAAAGCGACCGGCAATATCGGTTGACGCCGGCCAATAGGGTGGTGAAATCGTGCCGGAAAAGCATACGCCAGGCATTGGCGGCTTCCTTTTCAGACAGACTGCCGATCGCAATGGCCGGTGGCTGCATGACCGGTAAAGTTATCGACTGGCCGTAAAAAGAAGAAGCGCCGGCAGCCTTTTCTTGTGTCGCTGAAAAAACAGGGGTAGCCTCATTATCAGTATGCAAATGTGAACGGCTGTACAAAGGTACATCCGTTCCTTCGTACACCGTGAATTCCTGCCATTCGTCTTCCAGCAAACGGGCAAATGCCAGGTCGATACTGTCGAGGTAGGTATAAAATTGGCCGGTAATAGTAGCCAGGTAATCATCAAATTCGTCCTGCAGGTTTTGGGCCTGCAAAGTGTTTCCCCCGCTCCACCCAGACAGCAACAGGAAGAGGCAAACACAAAACAGAGAGATACGGCGGCACATTGTATTCAGGATTTATTCTACCAGGAATGAATAGTAATCCTCTACCCGCTGATCAGGCGGTATGGAATAGAGCCAGTCGAAAAGGCGATGCACAGTCACTTCTCCCCGGAACGGCACATCCTGCCGGGTGGCAACGGCTATCACAATGTTTTGCTCGTACTGCGCCGAAGCATTGCCTTTATCAATGTGATAAGCGATCAACCGGTTCAAGGGGAAGGAGTATGTGGAATCAGGCTGAAAACAGACACGCTTTTCATACGCATTCGGATAAAAACAGGTACCTCCGGTTGTGTCGAAAACAAACAGATGAAAATAACAGGGAGCGCCGGGTGTCAGGCTAAAACGTACTTGTTCGCCGGTGCGGTAAGTACCGTTCAGGCCATTCAACTGAAAAGGCGGCATCTGCGTTTCTTCAGACGGCGGCAGTACATCGGCTGTGATGACAGCCGTGATGGCGACACGTCCTGAGCCGGGATCATACTCCCGGTTGATCTCCTGCCGGATCACTTTGACCTGTCCCAGTATCTGCAATGTGCTGATCCCGGTAGTGAATTGATCAAAATAAAGACTGTCGGCCAACTGGATATTCAAAGACATGGCATTTACCCGTTCGGGGATGCCGGCCAGACGCATGGCCTCGCGTTTTGCTTCAAACAGCGCACGCTGTTCGGCCTGTGCCGGAGTAATGTCACGGCTTACCTCCCATCGTCCTTCGGCACGATCAACCCGCATCTGAGCCTGCAAAGCGAGCGCCGACCAACAAAAGAGGAAGCAAAGTGCGTAACGTACCTTCATAACTCCCTGTCTTTACTTAATTGACCGGCTATCTCACCGGCCGCCTGATACGGACAGGCAATTACTACCTGCACTTCCACATTGCCATCGGGATCGTCCCTGTATATTTCCAGCAGGGGCACCAACTGTGTAAGCCGGGCAGTTACCAGGTTCTTGCTGCTACCTACTGTTCGGAGAATCGCGTCGTGGGAGTATTGGCCTGTGGCTTCCATCTGGTTGGTGACCAATTGTCCCACCCGGGTCTGCATCAAGCCGGCCAACTGCACCTTGGCCAGGCTTTCGGCCTGCATACGCGCCACATTGAAGTCACGCCCTTTGGCTTTGGAAGAACTGACAAAATACAACGGACCGCCCTGTCCATCTTTGGCTCGCTGGTATCGCCAGGCCTCGGCAAGTTGTTCGTCTAACGGCAACCGGCCTGCCAGGGTTTGGTAACCGGCCCGAGACAGGCGAGCGGCCACACGTTCAACACTCTCCCCCTCACCGGCAAGAACCTCCACGCTTTGTTTATGGGTACTGCAAGCTGTCAGCAGTATCAATCCCAACAAAAAACAACCTTTTAGTACATTATCGAAGACCACCTTCTTTAAGCCATTGTTTTTTCCGTATTTGCCATTCTAATTCCTTTATTCTCCTGATGAATCTGGCCGAATCCGTTTCTTCTTTCGGAATCGAGTCCTGTTCACATGTATCAATCACTGCATCACCTGACTGGTAAACAGGCGGATGGTTGGTGCCTACCGGGATATCCGGTGTACGGTTCGCACCGAAATAATAACCACCGAATGCGATCAATACCACAACAGCTACCATAGCCGCCACACGCAGGACAGGCTTCATCCGAAGCGCCCAAAGTGAATCGACCGGCATACCTCTACTTGCTTCATTTTCGTCTTCTTGCCCTAATCCATCTACCAATGTACGCATTCGTTCCAACTCCTGCCTGCATGCATAACATTGTGATAGATGATATTGCAGCTGGGCTGTTTCATCGGGATCCAACCGGTTCAGGAAATAATCCCGTAGTTTCTTTTTATCTGCTAAGTCACATGCTTTCATAGGCTGTATCTATTTTGCTTCTGTTTAAGTAATTGCACAAAGCGCTCCCGTAACAGGCGGCGTGTACGTGAAACGGTTTGCCGCAGGTTGTTCTCCCGGCGTTTCCTTTCGAAAATATTCAAATAGCCCTTCTCTCCACAAACGATCTCTTCATACGACTTTCCATCGGCATAGTGATCCAACAGAAGAACCGTTTGCTCTTCAACACCCTTCGTCAGACGTCCGAACCAGGGTTCCACCCGATCAAGCAGAATAATCGTGAGCGCACGGTTCACTTCATCCTTATTATTAATATCCACCTCATCAAAGAGAATCGAAACAGAGGGTTCCTGAACCAAGGTTTCGCTGAGTTGTTCCCAGAAATCATCCCCTACCTCCATCATTCCGGGCAACTGATTAGTGCGCCTGGCCTCAAAAGCTTTGTTCCTACAGACATTTCCGATATAATGGCGCAAATGCAGCGACGATTCCATCGGTGGCAGTGTGTCGCTCTTTATCTTTTCAGTCACAAACAGATATGTATCACTCCAGGTATCCTGCATTATCTCTTCCTTATATTGTATGGAAATGTCTATATATGACATCATTTTGCGGGAAATCACACGAATCAGCCGGAGCAACTCTTCGCCGAACACCGCATCTTCCAGTTTGATACGAAACAGAAAACCTTCCAACTCCAGTGGGAAAAAGATGGCGCAACGCAACTGGCAATACTGCTCGATCTCAGCCGGCGTCCGCATCATTCCCACAGTTGTCTCCTCTTCATGGTATTGTATTTTGGCCATCTTGGGAGAGAGTTTGAAAGCCACCGTATGAGGAGGAATGGCCAGATCATTATCAATCGTTTGACCGCGATAATTCTCCCGATAGCTACTAAGTACTTTTTGCTTCACATCAAACAGAAAGGATTCATCTGCGGTAAAACCTACAGACCGGTAAAAATGCAGCAGTATATGCTTCCGCCAGACCAAAAATTCTTCTTTATCTGCCAGTTCACCGGAAAGATTGTCTGAAGCAAACGAATAAATCGCGCCTACTCCTTCTTCCACACTGTGTAGCCACCCCCTGTCTATCAACCGGTAGGCTTCACATTCTTTGCGGATTATTTCAGTCAGTATAGATTTCATGCCTTAAATGTATTAAAAAAAGACACCGATCGCAGCATTCACTTCAAAAAAAGAGAAGCTGATCATATTGACCCCGGCAGATAACGCCAGCCGTTTATAGCGTATAATCCCTCCGGCTTCCACCTCTATCCCTTCGGCGCTGTGGTTGGTGTTGACAGCCCACAGATCACCTGTTTGCGAATCGTCGTCGTATGAATACGTAATCGCATGCCACATCAGCCTACGATATCCATATCCGGCACCGGCGTAAAGATACACCGGACGCGTCATCCGATACAGCACACCGGCCGTAATCCCCAGGCGGCTCCGGCGGCTTTTACCGTCTACGGTATAGTAATCATCACCCGTATAGTCAAAATGACCCGCATCATCACACGAATATGGCGCATCCTCCGTGGATAGATTTGTCTTCCCGCGTATATACCCACCCCACCGGGCCACCCGCCCATACATCAGGCCGGCAAAAGACGAGCCGGAGACGTTGTACACCAGCAGGTTCTCAGCCTTGAGCTTTTGTTTAACAACTTCTCCCCGAATCTCAAACACGATCTGGCCGCCAAAGTCTTTCATCTCGTCAGACACTTTCCAATGGATGATCTTCTCGCCACTGGTTGCAACTTTGCCTATATCTCCGTGTATCCGTTGAAGCGGGCCTTCAAAACTATTCCCTCCATTACAACTCACAAAACATTCAATCAACATATACGTATCAAAAGACAAACGCTTGAGTGTATAATTGATCTGGATATCCTGCCCGATTTGAAAAAAATGGACATTAGTGATCTGCTGGGCGGATAACCACAAAGGCAGACTATACACACAAAAAGATAAAAGTGTGATCAAGAATTTCCTCATTCCTCAACCCCTTCCCGATTATACTTCCATAAGTCTGTAAATACTGAACCTATATAAATTTCATCTTCCAGTGTAAAAATGAATTGAGGAAGCATAAACATCCCTGCTCCCCAATACTGATGTGTAGGACAAGATCGCCAGGTATCAGCCACAGGAGAGAAGCACCACCAATCATATACATAATCAGACAATATCCTTTCTTTACCAAATCCCACAAACAGTTCTTCATTAGAAGATGCTGCGAGCAAATATCCACGGCTACCTCCCGGGAAGGATGCTTTTTCATCCCATCGATCATTAAGAACATCGTACTCCCATACTGAATTCACCGGTAGATGCTCATCCATCTGTGAATCATAATAATATCCCCCTATGAGATAAGCTTTTCCCCCTATTACCGCGGATGTTGCATATTGCGTCTTTATTCCGGGGAACCGACTTTTCTTTTGCCAGGTATCCGTTTCCGGATCATACGCATATACAAATGCAAGCCAACCCTCTTTCGCACTTGAAGACTCGGCAACAATATATCCCTTACCATCCACTGTAAAGCATGTGATTACATAACTTATGTCATAACCAACATCCTTTTTCCGGCTCCATTCCCCACGTGAGAGATCATAACACCACCAGGATCGATCGTCATAACGCCAATTAGGTAATCCAGTATACAATTTATCGGATATACCTAACCAATTATCGGGGAATTCGGCAAAAGGGAGATCAACCGGGTCTTGCAAACTTATTGTGGCAGATAAATACTCACACAAGAACAGACCATGAAGCGTTTCCGTACAAAGGAATACACGATTGTCTGCCTGAATAGCCACGGAATGGATCACATCACGAATGGGCAGTTCTGCAATTCGTTCCCAATTCGTAAGGGATACATTCGGTTTTGTATGAAAATTTTCAACAGACGAATAGGTAGATCTTATCCGATTTTCCACATATATGCGGCAAGCATATTCAGATGAATAGTTAAGGTCTTCCAATGTCACTTGAACGCAATCCGCACCTTTGTCAAATAAGCCGGTAATATCCTGCACAAAACAGGTAGTATCTGGCAATATTTTTTGCGGACTATAACAAATGACCAAACGGTTATAAGATACCCTATCATTCTGGTTGACTGATACTTCCAGTTGTACACAATTACCCGAAACATCAACTGTCTTAATCATACAGATTGGCAATGCTTCAGGTGAAAAAACAGTATAATCAACCGGAATGTCAGGATCCATTATGCCGCATGTGCATAAAAAGACCATCAAAAGCCAAAGAGAACATACTTTTTTCATATATAGTATTACAGATTGCATCACTGCATAAACGTACACATATTTTTTCGTTTTTTCACCTCACAACAGAATAAATCATTTCCACATTATCCATCGCATACACTTCTTAATCTACCTTAAGACTAAAGTCTATGCATCTGTTTTTATTTGCTCACGAAAAATTTCAGTTTTCTCTGTCACAAAATGAATAATACTGACACATACTAAATGACAGAAAAAGTAAAAGAAACAGAGCAAGGAAGTCAGATGGGATGCAAAAAGGAATTACCATACGACGATATGTATCAACTCGTTGCTACATATCTAAAAAAGTACTGTCTGAAATCTGACGAATTGATCGATTCCATTTGGGAACGTGGACGAATACTGACTTTTGATAAAAAAGAGGTGGTCATAACCGAAGGGAATAAATTCAATTCGCTTTTATTTGTCATCAAAGGTTTTTGTGCCAGCTATTATTATAAGGATGACGGGCAGGAAAGTATTTGCCACTTCATGGCAGAAGGAGAATTTTGCTTTCTTCCCCATGCATTCCTAAATGAAGAAGACTGCCGGTTGAATGTAAGAACGATGACAGAAGCAATCCTGTTAAGTATCAGCCGGGAACATTGTCAGTACTTGAAAAGCAAATACACGGAATTCGACCAACTTATTCAATTCATACTGGAACAATCGACTATTGAACATGAATCACATTATTACGGCATACGTTGTTACAACGCTACGGAACGTATCCGGAAAGCTCTCAGTACCTCTAAAATCCAACTTTTACAGAAACATATCCCGCAATGTTATATTGCCTCGTATCTGAATATTGCACCTGAAACATTCTCAAGCATAAAAAGGAAGCTACACAATATGAAAAAGTAGGACAAAAAAAGAGGCGTGCCACTTTTGGTGACACGCCTTTTTTCTTTAGTATTATCTCATTATTTCCCTACTACTATTCTTGCTATAGTTTTATCTACTTTTATAATGTATATACCTGCAGGCAAAGGAATTGTCGACAATCCTACCGGGATACGCCGGTTCACAATTGTATTCCCGGTAAGGGTATAAACAGTTAGTTGCGCAGGAGTTACCGCCTCTACAAAGAGCTGTCCATCACGAGTATAATATCTAGTCGCCGTAAACTGTTCATTATCTGTAACAGCCAAAGAAACTGACACATTAACATTGCTGCTAATGGATGTAATCACATACACCCACTCAACTCCATTCGGACGAAGCTGGATATCTACCGATTTACCATCCACTGTTACCTGTGGCGTACGCCCTTCATATCCTTCTTCCAGTGTGATATAAAACGTAAAAGAGGAACCTGATTCTACGGCATGAGCGCCTGGACTCGGATTCAGGACAATACCTTCTTCTGCTGTGAGGTTAATTAAATGATGGAGGGTTCGTGTTACACCTGATACTGTGATCGTAGAATCACAGAAGACAGGATTAAGAATATATTCGTTATTTTCAGCCGATAGTACCTGATTATTTGCTTTTAGAACAGCATTAGCAACGGTATATCCAGTTGTCGGAGTGATCGTAAAAGCAAAGTCGCAATATGGATCAACAGGTAAGACATGACTATCCGAAGTTACTGTAGCTCCATTAACCTCATAGGAGAAGTTATCACCAAAGGTTAAATCAATATGCTTCATTTCGACCCATTGCAGGTAAGGATAGCCATGATTAATGGTTTGATAAGCGGAATTATCAAGAGCCCAAACATCATCAAAATCCCAATCTGTAAAAGTTCCAGATTCTTTGAGTTCAGATGTAGACTTAGCAAGAACATCTCCTATACCATTATTTCTTTCAATTCCGTTTAAAAGGGTATTGGCTGATACATTAAAGAAAGAAGATATTACTTCGCTTTCAATACCATTTGCACCAATCCCCCCTCCTATTTCATGAGTTCCTATTACCTCTCCTACTGAGTAGCAGTTTATAATACTCCCTTCATCATCAGGAATTCCATTAAAACCAGCCAAGCCACCGATGCTACCTAAATATATGCCATCTACCTCTTCTACTACTCCTGTAGTATAACAGTTTCTAATTATTCCATAATTCCCCCCAACTAATCCACCTACACAACTCGGGCCTGTTACATTCACCGAAGTGTAGCACTCAGAGATCAACCCAGTATTATCTCCCACAAGGCCTCCGATTTTTTGAAATACTCCAGACACAGCTGTTGCTGTTTTATCTTCCATTAACATAGCACATCGATAGATATTTCCATTACTTAAGCCAACCAACCCGCCTACAATAGATTTCCCTATAATACCATGATGGTCTTTATTGTCTAATACAATTGTCAGGTCTTTTATAACAGCATCTGTATCATGATAATCAAAAAAACCAGTTAAAGATTTGTACGGTTTATTAATCCACAAACCGGAAATGATTTTATTATTCCCGTCAAAAGTGCCTAAAAAACCGACAATAGGCACCCATCCTTCATGTAGTCTGTTTTTGCTTAACCACGCACGAATATCTATGTCATTTCCTAATCTAACAGTTTTATGCTCGAATGATTCACCACGATAACACAGTATAGCCATCCCAGCCAGCTGTTCAGGAGTTGTTATGGTAAAAACAGATTCGTTCTGATCAAACCAAGTTGTATCCAGGTCTTCTATTGGAGCATTCAAATAAGGATAGCCATCATTAATCGGATTCTGTGTATTAGTATCAATCCCCCAAGCATAGTTGAAGTCCCAACCACTATTGATAAAAGTAGATGGATCTTTCATTTCGGTAGTAGTTTTTAATGTGCCAAGACTGTTATTGGAATTGGAATCTGTAAAAAAGCAATCATCTATATTACCTGTAGGACTCCCTCCCACAAGTCCTCCCACACCGGCATTTCCAGATACAGTACCTAAAGAATAAGAAGCGAAAATATCAGTCTCGTTGAATCCAACCAGCCCACCAACATAACCAACACCTACAACTTCACCAGTGGCATAACAATTAACTATTGATCCTGAATTACTTCCTACTAAGCCTCCTGTATCATATCCATCACCGGTCGAATTAGTAGTACCCTCTACTTTCACAGTCGAAGAACTTAATCGAATTATTCCCATATTAAAACCAACTAAACCACCCGCACTAAAATGTCCTGAAACAATCGAAGTCCCAAGCGAATTAGATTTAACTGTACAATTTGCAATCGTACCTTCACTAAATCCAGCCAAGCCACCAACACATCGAGCCCCGGAGATTCCTCTTTCTGCAATTTCCACTATTAAGTTTGATATACTACCGGCTTGACCTATAAAACCAAAAAGCCCACAATTAACCAAATTAGACGACTCCATCCAAAGACCTGAAATAGTGTATCCATTTCCAATAAAAGAGCCGTTAAATGGTCGATCAGAAGCTATCCCTATAGGATCCCATCCGTGAATTAACCAATTGTCTTCACCATAATCATCCAACCAATCATACATATCTATATTGCCTCCAAGAAAGATTGTCTTATCAAGAAACTCTACTGGATAAGAGGCCTGACGAAGCAACCATGATACCCCTGCAAGTTCGTCTGGTTCGGTGATTGTAAATGAATCATCCGATTCATGGCCAACATACCAATCAATATCCACTCCGGCCGGAGGAATCAGTTGTGCATGAGCTGCCATAATTGATGTGTA
The DNA here is from genome assembly GCA_031555505.1 of Tannerellaceae bacterium. Taxonomy (GTDB): domain Bacteria; phylum Bacteroidota; class Bacteroidia; order Bacteroidales; family Tannerellaceae; genus JAJDIA01. The sequence goes on along the minus strand of JAVBUH010000041.1, from coordinate 17,478 downwards.
AAGACACAAACTAAACAATAATAGTCCTCTCATAATGTATACATTTAAATGGTTTTTAATAATACCCAAATGTAGATGTGTTATGAGTAAAAAACATTAATATAGATTATCATTTAAGTCTATCCTATAAACCGGGAATAGCTTCAACATATTTCGTATCCATCCAGTCCTGCAAACGCCATCCGCAAATCATCAAACGTCAGTCCATTCATTTGAAATGTGGCCGGCTTTGTCCCGATCTGTTCCGGGTAATGTGCGTCGGAGGCTGTGTATTGTGTGAACTTTTTCAGATACGGGTGTTGGGGGAGTAGTTTGTCATACAAGGCCTGGTTGTTGTATTCGATGGCATCAGGATTCAGGGATGGGTCGATGAAGCCTAACTGGCTGATGAGGCTGAAAGCGGGGCGCTCCACATGCGCCGGGACGAACAGGCATCCAAGCGAACGGGCATAGTTGGCAATTTGGTTGACGCTTTGGTCGATGGCGGAGACCAGGAGCCAGGGAGCTTCGCCTGCGATGTTATCATGGCGGTCTACCCACACCTGATCGCCAAAACGTTCGGGATCGTTCGGGATATGGGGAAGGTAATGGTCAAGGTAGTGCTGGAAGAGGAGGCGGGCATCATCGGAAGGGAAGAAAACGAGGCAATGCGCCTCTTCCCGGGAGGTGACTTCCACGCCGGCAAAAACCGTCAGCCCGGCCTCGGCGCCCAAGGCTTGCACTTCGGGACATTGGAGGGTAGAGTTATGGTCGGTGATGGCAATGGCCGACAGGCCGCGGTCGCGTGCGGTCTGCACAATCACGGCGGGGCTCATATCCAGGCTGCCGCATGGCGAGAGGCAGGTATGGATATGCAGGTCTACCCTGTATGGGTTCATGGCCGGTGCAGCAGTTGGTAGATCTTCCCGCATACCTCAAAGGCAGGCAGGGTGGTGCCGAGGACAGGCATATCCTCTTCCCGGCTTTTCTGCATCGTCTCTTCGTCGGGCATCGAACCGTTCACGATCAGGATGCCGGCCGCGTCTTTCAGGGTGGCAACAGCCAGTATGTTCTGATGCGTCTGCATCGTGATCCAGAGCATGCCTTCGTCCAGGTGCCCCATTACATCACTCAGCAGGTCGCTGGCGTAGCCGCCGGTTATCTCGTTGCCTAAGGCCGTTTCGCCGGCAAAGACAGTCAGGTTGAGTTCTTTTACCAAATCAGAGACCTTCATATTTTGCTCCTTTCTTATAACAGTCTTTATTTAGCCGGTCTTTGCCCCAGGTCTTTTCGATCAGGCGGATGGCGTGTTCTTTATCCAGTTTGCCGTGCTTCTCCATGTTGCGCTGCATGAAGATGCAGTCGCTGAACTGGGCTTCGTGCCGCACGATGTCTTCGGCCAGGCTTTTACAGTTGGGACTGCCGCACGATCCGCAATCGATACCCGGCAGGAAGCACATCAGCTTGCGCACCTGCTCCATCTTCTTCAGCACTTCTTCACGCGTACCGTTATATAGCAGGCGGGGCTTCGGTTCCACCGGCGGGATGGAGATATGTTGTTTGAGGTAGGTGAGCGCTTCCAGGTTCTCGGAGGCATAGATCACGGGGATCTTCCCCCGGTCTTGCGCGCGTTTGTGCATACGTTCGGCCGTAAGGAAACGGTTAGCCACGGTCAGCACGCCACCGGCACATCCACAGTCGCAGGCACGAAGCTCAAGGAAGTCCACGTTGCGCACTTCGTTAGTGGTCTCCATCCGTTCCAGGAAATCGATCACGTTGTGTATCTCGTCGATGGCCAGGCTACGGCCGGGGAAATGTTTGGCTTCGCCGCGCGTCTGGCTCCAGCGCATTTCTTTTTTGGTGAGTTCTACCGGCATGGCAGTCTCCACCGGGTAGTCTTTCGGGCGGTTGCTGAGGATATGGTTCACCTTATTATATAATGTATCCATATTGATCACACCCCTGATCTCGGACAAATAGCCTTCTTCGCCTTTCAATGCGGCGATCTTGGCGGCACAGGGGGATACATAGAAGATACCGATATCGTCTGCCGGAATACCTTCGTCTTCGAGTATCTTATGGAAGTAGGCTGCCGACGCGTTCACCGGGCTTTTCACTGTCAGGATATTATCCGTCAGCATCGGAAAGCGAAGCTGGATCAGGCGGACGATGGCCGGACAAAAGGCGCTGATCACCGGTTTCTCCGGGGCATGCTCCATCTGTCGGGTCATTTCCCGGCAAACCATCTCGCAGGTGTATTCTACCGGAAAGATGTGGGTGAAGCCCAATTCATACAGGGCGCTGTTGATCTCCCGCTCGGTGGTATATTTGGAAAACTGTCCGGTGAATACCGCCGGCACCAATGCCACGCGGCATGTATAATTGAAGATGCGTTGGAAGTCGTCTTGCTCCACATAGATCGCATCCGTGGGGCAGGCTTTGATACACTCGGCGCAATCTACGCACCAGTCTTTGTTGAGGGAGGCTTTGCCGCCCCGTATACGGATCGCCTGTGTGGGACATGTCTCCATACAGTGCGTGCAACCGATACATTTACGTTGATCAATATTCAGTGCATGATAAAACGTTGTGTCCATAATGGGTCCTCCTTACGTAAACCAGGTAACCATCCGTAGGGTCGTGCCTGTGCCGACCACACTGTCAATGTCTAATTCATCTACATTCCGTTGGATATTGGGTAATCCCATACCCGCTCCAAAACCCATTTCCCGCACCGCCTGCGATGCCGTGGAATAACCTTCCTGCATTGCCAGTGAGATATCCGGGATACCGGGTCCTTCGTCTTTCAGTACGAGGATGATCCTGTCGGCCTCAATCCGCGCCGTCACCAATCCCCGCCAGGCATGGGCCACCACATTGACCTCCGCCTCATACAATGCTACCACGATCCGCTTGATAATCTTCGGATCTACCGAGAGTTCTTTCAGTATCTTCTTGATCTGGCTGGACGCATAGCCCGCCTTCGCAAAGTTCCCCCCTTCCAAATCGTATGTGACCTGCATGCCGGTGTTCCTTTCTTAATAGACCGGCGAGAGGCCGTTGCGATACAATTCACCCACCGTACGGTACATGGAAAAGTCCGTTTCCAGCAATACCATTTCATTCTCCGCCGCCAGTTCTTTCATTTCCGGCGTCACATTTTTACCACGGACAAAGAGGATACATCCGATCTCGGCCATTTCGGCCGTGCGGATGGTCTGCAGGTTGCACAACCCGGTTACGAGGATCACATCCGTGAAATCCAGCGTCAGCACATCGCTCATCAGGTCGCTCGCAAAACCATGCACAATCTCTTTTCCCGCCTCCTCCACTCCACAGACAAAAGCCGCTTCCGTCAATTCTACTATTTGTTGGATCTTCATAATGGACAATCACATAGGATGACAAATTTGTCGAAATATAACGAATATTTGCGAACAAGGACGCGTCTATGGCGATTAATTTCTATCTTTGAGAGAATAATATTAAAACACTTGTATTATGTTCGCAAAAGAAACGTACATCGCCCGCCGGGCGAAACTGAAACAGGCCATAGGTTCCGGGCTGCTCCTCTTCCTGGGAAATGAAGAGAGCGGTATGAATTATGCCGACAATACGTATCACTTCCGTCAGGATTCCACCTTCCTTTATTTCTTCGGACTGCCTTACGCCGGCCTGTCTGCTATTATTGACATTGATAATAACCGTGAAATTATTTTCGGCGACGAACTCACCATCGACGCGATCGTATGGATGGGTATACAGCCTACATTGAAAGTAAAGAGCGAGTTGGCGGGTATCACCGAAGTACGCCCGGCAAAAGCGATCGAAGCATACCTCAAAGAGGCGCAGGCCAGGAAGCAGCCAGTCCACTACCTGCCCACCTACCGGGCCGAACACCAGGTGAAGCTGCAAGACTGGCTCGGCATCTACCCGGGCACCGAACAACCGTCGGTACCGTTTATCTACGGCGTGGTGAACCAGCGTAATTACAAGAGCGACGAAGAAATCGCCGAAATAGAAAAGGCTTGCGTGGTGACTGCCGATATGCACCTCACCGCCATGCGGATGGTGCGTCCCGGTATCCGGGAAAGCGAAGTGGCGGCGGCTGTGGCCGAAGTGGCGTATGCCAACGATTTCCAACTGTCGTTCCCCATCATCGCCACCATCAACGGACAGACGCTGCACAACCACTACCACGGCAACAGGATCAAAAGCGGCGATATGTTGCTGCTCGATGCCGGTGCCGAAACGGAGATGGGCTATGCCGGCGACATGTCGTCTACCATCCCGGCCGATACCCAATTCACCCAACGGCAGCGGGATATCTACGACATCGCCGTGGCTGCGCACGAGGCAGCCGTAGCGGCCCTCCGTCCGGGTATCCTGTTTGAAGAGGTATACAACCTATCCTGCAGCGTAATCATGGAAGGGCTGAAAGACCTCGGCTTTGTAAAAGGCAACCCGATGGATGCCGTCATGGCCGGCGCGCATGCCTTGTTTATGCCCTGTGGACTGGGACACATGATGGGGTTGGACGTGCACGACATGGAAAACCTGGGCGAAGTATACGTTGGCTACAACGGCCGTCCCAAAAGCACGCAGTTCGGACGCAAGTCGCTCCGCCTGGGCCGTGAACTGGAACCGGGCTTCGTACTTACCATCGAGCCGGGTATCTATTTCATCCCCGAGCTGATCGATATGTGGAAGGGCGAAAACAAATTCGCCGAATTCATCAACTACGAAAAGGTAATCACCTACAAAGACTTCAGCGGCATCCGCAACGAAGAAGACTACCTCATCACCCCCAACGGCGCCCGCCTGCTTGGCAAAAAGATCCCCATCCGTGCCGAAGAGGTGGAAGTATTACGATAAACAACATGTCTCAGTATCACAAAAAACAGCAAGGGCGGGCCTACCCGCCCTTCGCTATTAAGGCCAAATCATCAGATTAGGGCTAATATGAATATATAGGATACAGCTTGAAAGCAATAAAAACCGTACATTTGCAGCACTTACGAAGAGATTAATTGCGGATGAAAGTATGTATCGCCGAAAAGCCGAGCGTGGCTCGCGAGATAGCGGAAGTGCTCGGAGCCACCAAGCGCATGAACGGGTATATCGAAGGGAATGGATACCAGGTGACATGGACGTTCGGCCACCTGTGTACCCTCAAGGAGCCGCACGATTATACCGACGACTGGAAACGGTGGAGCCTTGGTTCCCTGCCGATGATTCCGCCCCGCTTCGGCATCAAACTACTGAATAATCCTTCATACGAACAGCAATTCAAGGTAATCGAAGGCCTCATACGGAACGCCGAAATGGTGATCAACTGCGGGGATGCCGGCCAGGAAGGCGAACTGATCCAGCGCTGGGTGATGCAAAAGGCCGCCGTCCAGTGCCCGGTGTACCGCCTCTGGATATCGTCACTGACGGAAGAATCCATCCGCGAAGGGTTCCAGCACCTCAAGAACCAGACGGAGTTCGATCCCCTGTACCAGGCCGGCCTTTCACGCGCCATCGGCGACTGGCTGCTGGGCATGAACGCCACCCGCCTCTACACCATCCGCTACGGACAGAACAAGCAGGTGCTCTCCATCGGCCGGGTACAGACCCCCACGTTGGCGCTTATCGTCAACCGTCAGGCCGAGATCGAAAACTTCAAACCCGAACCCTACTGGGAGCTGAAAACGGTATACCGTAACACCACCTTCTCGTCTACCAAAGGTAAATTCTCGAAGAAGGAGGATGGCGAAAACTTCCTGCAAACCGTACAGGAGCACCCCTTTACCGTGACCGACATCACGGAGAAGAAAGGCAAGGAATACGCCCCACGCCTCTTCGACCTCACCTCCCTGCAGGTGGAATGCAACAAGAAATTCGCCTTCACGGCCGAAGACACACTGAAACATATCCAGTCGCTCTACGAAAAGAAGTTCACCACCTACCCACGTGTTGACACCACTTTCCTGAGCGACGATATCTACCCCAAAGTACCCGCCACATTGAAAGGGCTCGTAGATTACACCGACCTCACCGCCCCACTCCTGACCGGCAAGCTGCCGAAAAGCAAACGTGTATTCGACAATTCGAAGGTGACCGACCACCACGCCATCATTCCCACCGGTGTACCAGCACGCAACCTGACCGATACCGAACGGAAAGTGTACGACCTCGTGACCCGCCGCTTCATCGCCGCCTTCTACCCCGATTGCGATATCTCGACCACCAGCGTGGAAGGCGCCGTAGACAAGGTAGACTTTAAGGTAACCGGCAAGCAAATACTCAAACCCGGCTGGCGCGTGGTGTTCGGCGCCGAAGAAAAAGATCCGGAAGCCGATCCGTCGGACGAAGAGGGCGTATTGCCCGACTTCGTGAAAGGTGAAAGCGGCCCTCACCAGCCCCTGCTGAAAGAAACCTGGACACAGCCGCCCAAGCCCTACACCGAGGCTACCCTGCTGCGTGCCATGGAAACCGCCGGCAAATTAGTAGACAACGACGAATTACGCGACGCCCTCAAAGAAAACGGTATCGGCCGCCCCTCTACCCGGGCCGCCATCATCGAAACCCTCTTCAAACGCAACTATATCCGCAAGGAACGGAAGAACCTCTTCCCCACGCCCACCGGCGTGGAACTGATCGGCACCATCCGGGACGACCTGATCAAAAGCGCCGAGTTGACCGGTCGCTGGGAGAAAAAACTCCGCCAGATCGAACGGGGCACCTACGAAGCCAAAACCTTCCTCGAAGAGCTCAAGCAAATGGTGAACGAAGTGGTGATCCACGTCCTCTCCGACCAATCACGCCGCACCATCACCATCCAACAGGCACCGGCCGAAACGCCCGCCGCTGAGCCCAGGGAAAAGAAACCGCGTAAACCGCGTGCGCCCAAGGCTGCCACAGCAGAAACTCCCAAAGCAGCCCCAGCCGATGCTCCGAAGCCAGCCCCCGCTCCTGCCCAACCGGTGTGCCCGCTATGCGGCAAAGGAAATATCCTCCGTGGCCGGACGGCCTACGGCTGCTCGGAATACAAAAACGGCTGTTCCTTCCGTCTCGACTACGCCGTATATGGCGAAGGCTTGTCGGACACCGACCTGATCCGCCTCATCGCCGGTGGCGCCCGCTAACCCTGTTGCCAATGCAAGAGGCTGTGCCATAAGTGCGCACGTAGCACACAGACACAGCCACTTCTATAGGAAAGGGGGAATCAAATCATCCGATTACACGCATACACACACATTACTTTAAAAATACGATTACCGGATTATCTTCTTCCCCCACCTGCTTCAACGTTTGCACTTCTTTCGGCAGATTAGCCAGCTGGCCCGTATGGTCATCCATCCAGGTGGTCACGTCGGTAGCAGGCAACAGGCAGGCAAATTCGCCCGAAGGTGATACGCAGCGCGGTTGGAAAGGTATGAATTGAGTGATATTGTCCAGAATACCTTCTTTGAAATGATTCACTTTGACCTGTCCCGAACGTTTGTCGTACATCGCATTATACGTCTGCAGTTTATCTAAATCAAGCAAACGGGTAGTGAAACGGCAAAGCATCAGATCGTCGTTCTCCAGAATATGAGAGATATACATACGCTGATCCGGTTTCTCATGGAAGCGCTCGGACACGGGCCAGTGGTAAGCGCCCAGTTCAAATACACGCGAAGGGATGAAAGCCATGTCTTTCACCTGGTAGATGGTATCGTTGTATTCATTTTTGTAGTAAAGATCGTCTCCCAAATGCCAGAAGCGGGTAACTCCATCAAAGAAGGCCGCCTTTTGCTCTTCACCCTTCAGATGGATAGTCATCAGTCCGCTGATGGCCGCCGGTCCGAAAAGTGCACAGGCCTTATCTCCACTTTCCACACTCATGCTGGTTATATCAGCCATATCAACCATTGGAATATGCACATCCTCCGGAAAAGCGGCTATCCCTTTCATCTGCTCTCCGTCACGGAAAAAGAAAATACTATCGGGAGTAGCATTCAGGGAACCAGACTGGTAAACTACCGTTGTCCGTGCATCCACATACGTAAAATTGGTGCCGACAGCACGTTGTACCGGAAAACGCACCTTTCCCTGGTAGTTTCCCTGATGATCGTATTGCTGCCAATCGCCGTTCCAACCTTCGAGGTTGAGCGTGAGAGAGGGCTGGTCTATCCAAAAAGAGACACTCTTATTTCCTTCGGGATCATTACCGATATGGCCGAGCGACCGGACAAACCGTCCTGTATTAGCCTCAAAAAGCAGGCATTGCTTTTGGCGGGTGGTAACTACCAGCTTATCTCCGAAGAACTGGATATCCGCTCCGGGGCCTACCAGGCTCTCGTCGGTAGTTTCCAGCGGCACGTAACGCACTTTGCTGAAATAATCTGCTCCGGCCAATTCTGCCGGATTGGCGAAGGCAGTCACTACATCGATCCGGGAGCCGTCTCCGCCTGTTGTATGTTGGCACGAAACGAAGGCGTATCCTGCCAGGAGCAGGATACAATAAGCAGATAGTCTTTTCATTTCTATACCTGGCTATTTTTTTGTTGTCACAATGATTACGCCATTTTTTGCCTTCTCGCCATATATCTGCACTGCACTTCTGTCTTTGAGAATAGAGACAGACTCAATCTTATCGGAAGGTAAAGCCTCCAGTTGTGCAGTAGTGGCTTCTTTGCCATCAATCATACAATAGATATCCTCCGGCAAGCCCTTTACGAGCTCCCGTGCGCTCATCGCTTCCTTCTGTTGCTTAGCCGCCTCTTTCTGTATCACGGCCTGCTGCTTGGCGATGGCAACTTGCTGTTCCTTCATCGCTTTCGCCGCTTCTTTCTGTATCACGGCCATCTTTTCCTTATCAAGGGCTGCTATTTGCTTCTGCGCCTCTTTCATCTGCTCCTTGAAGGCTTGCTTCTGCTCTTTGGATAGCTTCTGGTCTTTCATGGCGGCCTGAACCTGTTTCATCACTTCCTGCTGGTTCTTCTGCCATTCTTTCTGGTGGGCTATCCATTCGTCCTTATTGATTTGCATATTCACCTGCACATCCTGCATCAGTTTCCGCATCTCGGCGGTATCAATCTGCATGTTTTCCAGGTTCACATGCATATCGCTCAAATCAATGTTGAAATGATTCAATGAATCCAGCCGGAAATCAGAAAAATCCACCGCAAAGTCCATATCAGACAGCTCGGCAAAGGCATCGGCACTGATCTGGAAATCGTCCGGATTGACGTTGAAGTCCAACACGATCGGCCCCAAGGCCTGCAGCATCGAATCGGCTACCTTCATGTCACCCAAACTCACAACAACCGGCGAGGCTATACGGATGGAATCGGCAGCAACGACCGGTTTTTCCACATTTTTAACGCCCTGGATTTCCTTTACCGGAACCATTTCGCTAAATTTGACGCTTGAAATCCGGTCTAACTTACCCATGATTTCAGGACGGGCAAACGATACGACAGCCAAAGCTGCCAGGGGAAGTACACAGAGGTACTTCATCCGTGCCCACGGATTTGATTTTCTCTTCAACATCATAGTGATACGTTTTTTAAGTGAACTGTGATTTAAGCTGTTGGCCATAGAAGTGAAGCGCTGTGTACCAACAGCTTTTTTTATGAGTAATAATTGATATTTCTTAGCATCGATGCCTGCGGAGAGCACATGCTCGTCGGCCTCGTACTCGTGGATATGCTGCAATTCCTGTTTGAGCAGCCAGGCGGCAGGATTGAACCAGTGGAACAGGATGCACACTTCGGCAATCAGCAAGTCCATGGAATGATGGAGCCGGATATGTGCCCGCTCGTGCGTCAGTATCTCCTGTCCGCTTTCTTCCATATCTTTGGGTGAGACCAGGATATACCGCATCCAACTGAACGGGGCGGTTGCCTCGGATGTGACCACCAACCGGAAATGGTTGTCCAAACGCGTCACTGTGCCCCGGCGGATCATTCCGATTGTGTTTCCGCATGAGTACAGGAACTGGCAGAGGAAGAACAACAATCCGCACAGGTATCCCCACAGCAGGAGTTGTACCCAGGAAGGAATGGCAGCCACCGTAGCCTTGCTCATCAATGAAGCCATCAACAACAATGTCTCCAAATCCATCACGGCCGGTTGCATCACAATCGGTTCTTCTATTGTGATCCGGCAAAACGGGATAATGACCGAAAGCACCACCAACCCCAACAGCCCGATACGGTTGAAGCGATGGAACGTATCCCGGCTCAACAACAATCTGTAGAACAGATAGAACAGTGCCAGGCAGGCGGATGATTTCACGATATAGACAAATAAGGCTCCCATCTGTGGCGGTGATTAGCGGTTTGAACGTTCTACTTCATCCAACAACCGGCGGAGTTCCTCCACCGAGAGGTCCTCATCCTTAATCAGGGACGATACCATCCCCAGGCAGGAGTTGTTGAAATAACGGGAGATCACATTTTTCAGCGCACTCTGGCTGTACCCTTCTTCGGAAACTGCCGGATGATACTGGTAGGTATTACCGTATGTGGTATGCGCCAGGAACCCTTTCTCTTCCAGTCCGCGCACAATGGTGGACAGGGTATTGAAATGGGGCTTCGGTTCTTCGTAAAAGTCCAGCAATTGCTTGACGAACAAAGCGCCTTCTTTCCAGAAAAACCCCATGATTTCTTCTTCTTTTGCCGTGAGTCGCTTCATAAGAAAACGTTATTTGCTGCAAATAAACTAAATGTTTTAGTTTGCAAACTAATTTTTATAGTTAATAAAACAAAAGAGGCGCACCGGCAACAAAAAACAGGTTGAAAATCCCGTTCCGGGACCTTCAACCTGCACTGCTTAACCGTAGTCGTCTGCTTATCGTTTAGCCAGATCGTGATTGACACAATACAAGCCATGTGCGCCGAATACTTCAAATTTATCGAGAATGCCCTTGGCTGTTTCTTCTTCTTCCACCTGTTCACGCACGAACCACCAGAGGAAGTCTTGCGTAGCCTTGTCGTTCTCGGCAATAGCCACATCCATCAGCTTGTCTATCAGTTCAGACACATGGCATTCATGCGAATATACCTGTTCAAACACTGCCACCGGTCCGGCCCATTCGCCCGGTACGGCATCTATCTGGGGAATGACCACTTTCCCGCCGCGTTTCACGGCATAGTCGATCAGCTTGTGGGCATGCTCCAGTTCTTCGTCGGCCTGTTTCTTCATCCAATGGGCGCATCCGTCCAAACCGGCATCCATGAAATACACCGCCATGGAGAGGTAAAGGTTAGACGACCACATTTCTGCTTTAATCTGCGCGTTAAAAGCGTCTGCTAATTTCTTTGTAAGATTCATATCATTATTTTAGTTAGAAATAAGTAAATAGATTCAATATACAAAGTAAAACAATTTAACTGAAAAAGAAGTACCCCTGCCTCGTTTTCTTTTACAACCGTTCTAACTGTACCGTAAAATGCCGCATCAGAGGCGCTTCGGAGATAATCCGGACGCCACGGGTGATCGACCCGCGGCGGTCGAATACGTTCTTCAACGCCACAGCCACTACCTCTATATGGTTATTGGTATACACACGCCGGGGAATAGCCAGGCGCAACAGATCAAGTCCGCCGAAACGGTTCTCACGCGTAACCGGATCCCGATCGGCCAGTATATAGCCAATCTCACAACCGCGGATACCCGCTTCGAGATATAACTCCAGCGCCAGTGTCTGAGCCGGGAATTCTGCTTGCGGCACATGGGTGAGCACTTTCAGTGCATCCACAAAGATGGCATGTCCGCCGGCCGGACGTTGATAGGGAATGCCGAATGCGTCTAACCGCGAAGCCAGATAAGCAACCTGGCGGATACGGGTTTCCAGGTTGTCGAATTCCGTGTTTTCATCCAACCCCACCGCCAGTGCATCCATATCGCGGCCGTTCATCCCGCCATAGGTGATATAGCCTTCGTATTGGATACAGTATCCTTTGGCTCCATCATACCAGTCTTCCAGCCGGGTAGCGATAAAACCGCCCATATTGACCACGCCGTCTTTCTTCGCGCTCATAGTCATCGCGTCTGCATAGGAGAACATCTCCCAGACAATTTCCTTGATCGTTTTATGCCCGTATCCTTCTTCACGCATCTTGATAAAATAGGCGTTCTCGGCAAAACGGGCCGAGTCAAACAAGACCGGTTTGTTGTACTTTCGGGCAACAGCAGCCACATCACGCAGGTTCTGCATGGATACGGGTTGGCCGCCTGCCGTGTTGTTGGTGATGGTCACGATCACAAACGGGATCCGTTCGTTGGCCGTTTTCAACGCATTCTCCAATTTGTCGATCGACACATTTCCCTTGAAAGGGATTTCCAATTGGGTAACACGGGCATCATCGATGGTACAATCAAGGGCAAAAGCCTTGCGGCCTTCAATATGTCCTTTCGTGGTATCGAAATGTGAATTACCCGGAATGATATCGCCTTCTTTAACCAGGTAAGAGAACAAGACATTCTCTGCCGCCCGCCCCTGATGGGTAGGTATCAGGTAAGGGAAACCGGTGAGTTTGGAGATCATCTCCTTCAGCCTGTAGAACGAAGATGCGCCGGCATAGCTCTCGTCGCCCATCATCAGGGCAGCCCATTGCCGGTCTGACATGGCTCCGGTGCCCGAATCGGTGATCAGGTCGATGTATACTTGCCGGGAAGTGAGTTGAAACAGGTTATTGCAGGCAGCACGCAGCCATCCTTCCCGTTCTTCGCGGGTACTCTTGCGGATGGGCTCTACCATTTTTATTTTCCATGATTCTGCGAATGGTAATTCCATGATTATATACGTATATGTAGCAGGTTAATAAACAGGGGAATAAAGAAGAGGCCTTCAATACATTTATAACAGTGGCAAGTTATAGAAAATATGGTAGAAATCAAAGCGAGAAAGCGAAAATATTTTTCAGAGAGAGGATAAACGCTCTGAAGTACATGTATATTGCAAAGAGACCATCTTTAAATACAGAACACAGCGTATAATGGAACAGACTTTATGCCATTCTCAAAGCCGAAATTCTTTTTCGAAATACGAAGAGCATAGGTGGATTTATACTTTTCCATGAATATGCCTAAACTTTTAGACCGGACATTAGTCCCGGCCTTCACCTCAACAGGAATAACAGCGACACCTTTTTGAATAACAAAATCCACCTCCGCCGTGTTATCATTTTTCCAATAAAAGAGAGGTGTCAGATTTGCGGCCAAAGCTTGCGCCACATAGTTTTCGGCGATAGCCCCGATAAATGAATTGTCTGTCTCAAGCGGTGAGAGTATGGCTTGCGCCACCACTCCCGACTGCATGGTAAGCATACCCACATCAGACATATACAGTTTAAAGTCGCTTAAATCGACATGTACTTTGATTGGCATGTGTAAACCACCGGGGTGCAAGTATTTTTATAAAGCCCCGAAATGGCAATAGACCTACCTGGCAAATAAGGCAGGTACTTTACCAACTTCTTAAAAAGTACACTTTTCTGATCCTCATTCACATCCTCTACAGCCTGCAACACCCAGCCAGGTCTTTGGAGTAATCATTGTCATAATCATGTATCCGCCTGAGGGTATCCACCAGCCATGGGCGGAAGTTTACTTCAGCCAGCTTACAACATCCCATCAGCGAGTACATCACCGCCGCATCTTCAGCAGCGTCGTGGTTGCCGCAGAACAAATAATTTTTCCTGCCTTATGTTGGCTATCCGGTTATGTTGGCATCGTAATATAACTATTTGTTAATCAATTCAACTTCACTATTACCAATCATTTCTTCAAAAATAATGAAGAGCCCTATTTTAAGATGGAAATAGAGGTCATACTGAAGGATTTGGCCGACGGAACATTTCTATGCAAACTCTGTTATGTTTTCGTTTTCAAGATTCTGGGAGGAACTGAAACAATCGGTTTAGAGGATGTAAAAGAAAATTTTGAAGAAATAAGATCGTTCATATTCCCACGCTTCGTTGACACAGTCAGAGGCCTGATGTTTGAAAAACTCAAGGATACACGACTAAGATTTGCCATTATCCCCATAGGAAAGGCTACTATTCAGTGAACCATAACCAATGGTTCACTTGCCGCCCGAATCGATACCAACAAGTACTATTGGACAAATAAAAATCATTCCGATTGAAACGTGATGCCATCCGACGCATTATGGACAAACTCAAACTCCAACGTGCGGGCCAGCCCTTCTTCCAACGTATAGGGAGGCACAAAGCCGGAAGCGTGTACGCGGGAGGCATCGAATTGGGTCGTTGCACAGAACTCCTTCACCCGGACGGAACTGACCGTCAGCTTCCTTCGTGTCACCCAGGCCAACAGTGGTCTGTGTGTGACAGGTCGGCATCCACATGCCCTACAAAGACCTATAGGATAATTTACCTATCCTCTCATTCAAACATTTCATTTTTTCCATCAATTGATTAAAAGGCAACGACTCGCCATAAATCATCGTTTCTTGCATAGTTTCATAATCCTCTTTCCAGGCATCAGAAATTATAGCTGGAGGCATTATCTGAAGGTGCGGAGGATAAAGAGAGGAATAGTCAAATCCTTTCAAACCAATAAAGTTCCTGCGGTGCTTTATGACCTGCTGATAAAGTGCCTCATCTGTTAATGCCTCTTCTGCTATTGAAGTATCCATCATTTGTCCAATATCGTAGTGATGACGAGACATACGTTCGGTTCGCATCAGACCTTGTGGCTTGGAGAACTCCTCATGGAGCAAAAATAATTTTTCAAGGAAAGTTCGCTGTGGCAAGACTGCTCTTACCTCAAATTCCGGTTCACTAAACGAAGCTCGGGCATAGACTTTGTCTATAAACGAGAACAAACGTAAAGGAATCACCGGTTCACTCATAGAGCGTCCGCTTATCTCGACAATGACTTTAGGACGGATATATGGATTTACCGTAAAAGCAGGTTGATATTCTACCACTATGATTTCAGGATCAGTCGTCGTTACAGAAGTAATATTTACCGTGATGGAAAACTTATCCTTTCTGACACCACCCTCAACAAGGCTTCGTGTCAAATCATACTGCAATTTCTCTCTGACAAACATACAGGAAGCACGACGCAACTTATCGCTGACCTGTGTCTTTGACAATGTACCGCCAAACCCGAGAAATTCACGGTCTATGGCAATATCGACATCCTCAGACATACGACTTATTAAATTCCAGCATTTGCTCAAACAAGTCCCACCCTTAAAAGAGATGTGCTCAGCGTAAGGCAGGGAAAACAATGCCCTTAAGACAGCGGTAACCCACCAATCTTTTTCGATTACCTGAAGGTTTAGCCCATTCCCAGCTTGTGTCCGTTGAAGAATGTCTTGTTGATCTCGGATGGTTAAATCAGTGTATTTCATATTATATGTTGGATACTATTTTACGAACCCAAAGGGGAGCTAATTGCAAATCGTGCAGAAAATCTCCGGGAGATACATTTGCCAGATGTGACTGGATGATGGCCAATTGCTGTTCCGTCACCAGCCCTTCTCCTATCTCACGCAGAGCAGTTACAATCAGCAGCATCAAATGTGATCGATAGGCAAACATACGCATTTCCGATGTATGCTTGAAAAGAATGCCTTTGCCTTTTCCCACTGACACACGCCGTGGGGAGCCATCCGTGACAAAAACTGCATTGGCAGGCACCTGCGTGGATAGCCCCAACAGATTAAGCACATATGCCCCCGTAGGAGCAATCCTTACTTTATCCCTCTTGGCGATCCCATTGGCAATGTCTTCAATAGACGGCGGAATAATCCCACTTCCCCATTTCGTATCCACTTTCGGATAGTAATAGATGCCATGCGCCGCACGAACAAGAATCCCGACTCTACACAGGCGAACCAATGCAGACCGCACAGCGTCAGAGGTGCTGATTGCTGCAAAGTCATCCGGAAAGAAAAGAGTTCCTCGTTTAGACCCTTCAATCTTGTCTTTTATTTCATTATAAGCACTTTGCATTTCATTTTCCACTAAATCATGCCACAAATATATGATATTTTTGTGGCAACAAAAAGCATTGGACAAACCAAAATCATTTCGATTGAAACGTGATGCCATCCGACGCATTACGGACAAACTCAAACTCCAACGTGCGGGCCAGCCCTTCTTCCAACGTATAGGGAGGCACAAAGCCGGAAGCGTGTACGCGGGAGGCATCGAATTGGGTCGTTGCACAGAACTCCTTCACGCGGACGGAACTGACCGCTAGCTCTATTTGAACAAGAGGTCCTTTAAATACCCTCGGCCAATTCTTGTATTTCAGAAAAGACACACATTGGCATCTCCACCTCATACAGTATTTCTTCCGGATTGTAGCCCATAAACCATAGATACTTTAAAATCAGTTCATAAATAGACTTTGCATGATCTACACATATCGCACCAGCCGCATTAAAACAAATAGGTTCATGGTGAGCTATTCTATTTCTGAGTTCTCGGATTCCTTCAAGCTCCCTATAGATATCCCTCTGGTTCATCCCTCGGGTTTTATAAGGAAATATTTGCAGAAGAGTCTTTCCGGCGTTCTTATAGAAGTTCTTAGAAAACATAAGTGTCCAAGTACCAAAACTCAAGGATGCAACCAACTTGTCATGAGAGTACAAGCCTTTTCTCTCCCACCTATTTTTCTCTTCAAAGATATCATCGCGAGATGGCATCAGAAAACCTGTACGAGATTGGGTTATCAGCCATTCATTATCAGAGAAAGTCGATCGATAATGCTCATTCACCGAATTACGCAATGCTACTTCCAAAACGCCTAATACTCCATAGAATTTTTGGCAGAGCTTGATATTGTATCGGTACAACCTTAACGCCTTATCCTCATCATTTCCACAGGCGGTTTTATACCGGTTTATTCTGGGGCGCGAAAACGCTCTCTCATAGTCACTATAGTTCATGGCTTAGCTTTATTTTGCATTATTATTTGCAAAGGTAAAAATAAAGTGATATATTTGTGTCGTAATACCTCGTTGTCCCTGTTAGAAATAACATACTTCGGGGTTTTTTGCTTTCATGTCCTTTCCTAAATCATTCCGATTGAAACGTGATGCCCTCCGAGGCATTATGGACAAACTCAAACTCAAACGTGCGGGCCAGCCCTTCTTCCAAGATTATGCATCATCAAGCACCTTTTGTACCATCAAAGTGAAACTGCTGACAATTCACGTCCCAGATCATGTAGTGCTTTTTCGATCTCTTTCAGCCGCGATTCTGATGGTTTTTTTGCACCGCAAATATATTTTGCCAGCAGACTTTGATTCATTCCAACACGCCGTGCCAACTGGTTGACATTAATCTCAGGAAAGGATTTCAAGATTTTAGCAACAGGATTCGAGCATTGTTCGCTTTGCGCAAAAAAACCGTCATAACTCAAATCCTCATCGACACTTTCCCAGTGAACACCGTATGGCGATAGCGTATAATCCGCACGTTGCTCTTCGGTGGCATACTTCAAACGTGGGAACTCAGTCAACAAAAGCCTACCTAC
>JAVBUH010000080.1:0-33816 GCA_031555505.1 Tannerellaceae bacterium | reverse complement strand
TGCGCCTCACCCTCCCTGAGGCCTGCGCCTCACCTGGTCGAGGCGCCGGCCTCAGGGAGGGTGAGGCGCAGGCCTCGTTTGAGCAAGTCCAGCATCTGGTCATTTCATCGGCAGGAACAGCGCTAAAACCTACCTTGCAGTGAGCATCCATCTGCTATAACTTCTTACACGGGAATTGCCTTCACCCTTTCACTTTCTACTGGTGGTCAATGAGTTACAGTGAAAGGCGAGTCTGTTTCTGTCCTGCTGTCACTCTCCTGTCACTCCTTTTCCAAAAAAGTTCGTCCCCGCTTCAAATATGTCGGCATTCGAATGTGGCGGGGATTGGAACGAGAATCGCCGGAAGGCTTTCGGTTGAAAGCGATCCGGCGGTTAGGGATATTCCTGGGGGGAGGAGCTTTAGCGATAAAGAGGCTTTACCGATAAAGAAGCTTAGTTGTTTTCGGGGCGGAGTTTGCGCACAACGGCACCGGCACGCCACATTTCGCTTTCGCGGAGGGCTTTCAGCTCTTCTTCCAACTTTTCGCGGTAGTCGGGTTTGCTGTTGGTGTCGATGGAGCGTTGGGCTTCGTTGCCACAGGCTACTTCGCTATACAGTTTGGCGAATACCGGCTTGGTGGCATCGTGGAACGGCACCATCCAGTCCAACGCGCCGCGCTGGGCAGTGGTGGAACAGTTGGCATACATCCAGTCCATACCGTTTTCGGCAAAGAGAGGCATGAGCGACTGGGTAAGTTCTTCCACGGTTTCGTTGAATGCTTCGGAAGGAGTATGGCCGTTTTCACGCAACACTTCGTACTGTGCCAGGAGCAAGCCCTGGATGGCACCCATCAACGTACCACGTTCGCCGGTGAGGTCGGAATAAACTTCTTTTTTGAACGTAGTTTCGAACAGGTAGCCCGAACCCACACCGATACCCAACGCTACCACACGTTCCCAGGCACGGCCGGTAGCATCCTGGAAGATGGCATAACTGGAGTTGAGACCACGTCCCTGGAGGAACATACGGCGGAGGCTGGTGCCCGAGCCTTTCGGAGCAACGAGGATCACGTCTACATCAGCCGGGGGAACGATGTGGGTACGTTCTTTATACGTGATGGCGAAGCCGTGCGAGAAGTAAAGCGCTTTGCCGGCGGTGAGATACGGCTGGATGCGCGGCCATACTTCGATCTGGGCAGCATCCGACAACAGATACTGGATCACGGTAGCACGCTGGCAAGCCTCTTCGATATCGAAAAGGGTTTCACCCGGCACCCAACCGTCGGCGATGGCCTTTTCCCAGGTCTTACCACCTTTACGCTGACCAACGATCACGTTGAAACCGTTGTCGCGCAGGTTGAGGCTCTGGCCGGGGCCCTGCACGCCGTAACCGATCACAGCGATTATCTCATCCTTCATCACTTCTCTTGCTTTCTCCAAGGGGAACTCGTCGCGGGTTACCACGTTCTCGTTCACCCCGCCAAAATTCATGTTTGCCATTTTTCTATCTTCAATTAATGAGTAAATAATATTTCTTTTTATTTCCAGGTAACGGCGGCACGGCAGAGCGATTTGCCTTCGTGGCAGATCGCCATGTCGTAGCGGGCGCCGTTGGGTGAGCCTTTGTGCAGCGTAAGTGGCATGCCGTAACGGCCTTCCGACTGGTAGGCTATCTCGAAGCGGCTCACTTCGTGCGCGGTAAACAAAGACAGGTCGAACAGGTCCAACAGGTGTTCCATGTATTTGATACTGTTGAAATGTCCGTTTACATCCAGATCGCTGTATTTGACAGCGTAGGGGTGGCCTTCGGTATCGGCCTCAACCGGGGCGATCTTGCCCGGCTTTTCGATCGGACAGGGGCGGTCAGCCGCATAGACGCTCAGGCCTTCCACGTCCAAGGGTGTAGGGCGGCGCGTTTCCATGTCTATAGCCGCCCAGATGGAGCGGGCATAGACCATATTCTCGCCCTGTTGGTTCACCAACTCAAAACAACGGCTGGTGAAGAGACGGCCTACTTCGTCGATCCAGGTATAGAGGGTGACGGGCTCGGTCATCTCGGGATACTTGTTGATCTCGATAGCGAGGCGCGAAAGCACCCAGGCCGTGTGCCGTTCGTTCATATCATTGAATCCGAAACCACGCGATGCAGCGTGATCAGAGGCGGCATGCAGCAGGTAGTTCCCGATCATGGGGATGGTTACCCGTCCCCGGAAATCAAGCAGATACTCTTCCGTCACAAAGTTATACTTTCCTATCTTATCCATTTCAATCATTCCCGTTATGCGCTTTACCTTCGATCTTCTGTTCCATGGCAGAGAGCATGTCGCTGAGGCGCTCCACTTTGCTTTTGGTGATGGCGATACGGCCGGAGCGGATAAACTGGAGCACGCCGATGCGTTGGCTTAGTTCCGCAAAGAGCTCCTGCGTTTCGGCATGGTGACCGCTTTTTTCGAGTACCATGCACGTTTCGTTGATATCGATGATACGGGCGTTGTACTTGCGGATCAGATCCTCTACGCCGTCCATACGGATGAAGAGTTCGGTACTGAGTTTATAGAGAGCGATCTCCTGATGCACGAGGTCTTCGTCGGTATTATAATACGCTTTGAGGATATCGACCCGCTTATCGATCTGCTTCACTACCTTGTCCATCATGTCTTCGGTAGCGAAGGTGGTGATGGTAAACTTATGAATACCTTCGATGGCAGATGGAGAGACAGACAGCGTTTCAATGTTGAGTTGCCGGCGCGTAAAGATGATCGTGATCTGATTGAGCAACCCTACGGTATTCTCCGAAAAAATGATTACGGTGTATAGTTTTTTTTCTGACATAACTGTTCCTCCTTATTCTCCCATGATTATGTTGGATATACTGGCTCCGGCAGGTACCATCGGATACACCATGCCGTTCGTCTGTACGTTGGCCACCAGCAGATAGGCGCCGTCGTGGCTGAGCATTTCGGCAATGGCGGCGTCAAGGTCTTCCCGCTTATCTACGGTGCAACCGGCAATACCATACGCTTTGCCGATCATTTCAAAGTTGGGATTCACCATGGTGGTAGCCGAATAGCGTTCGTGGAAGAAAAGCTCCTGCCATTGGCGTACCATACCCAGGTAGTTGTTATTGAGTATGATCATTTTTACATTCAGATGCTCCTGCATGATCGTTCCGAGCTCCTGAAGGGTCATCTGGAAACCACCGTCGCCGGTAAAACAACAAACAGTCCGTTCAGGGGCGCCAAACTTAGCGCCGATAGCCGCAGGCAAGCCGAAGCCCATCGTGCCCAAGCCACCGGAGGTGACCAGGCTTCGCGGATGCTTGTATTTAAAGTAGCGAACGGCCATCATCTGGTTCTGGCCTACGTCGGTCACAACCACCGCTTCGTGGTTGGTCGCTTCAGACACTTTGCGGATCACTTCGCCCATCCGGAGCTGACCTTCGGCAGGACGGAGCTCTTTACAGATCACCCGCTCTTCTTCTTCCTTTTCATCGGCCTTGAAAGAATCGACCCATTCGGTGTGGGTTGCCGGCCGGAGCTGTGCGGTAACAGCCGCCAGCGTTTCACGGGCATCGCCCAATACCGGGGCATCCACCCGTACATTCTTGCCTATTTCGCTGTTGTCTATATCGAAGTGGATGATCTTTGCCTGTTTGGCGTATGTTTGGAGATTGCCCGTTACCCGGTCGTCAAAACGCATCCCGATAGCGATCAGCACATCGCATTCATTTGTTTTGCGGTTGGGCCCTACATTGCCATGCATACCCAGCATCCCTTTATTGAGGGGATAGTCGCTGGCCAGGGCCGACATACCGAGCGCCGTGGTTCCGGCGGGGATATCCGCCTTTTCGAGGAAGGCCATCAATTCCTTTTCGGCATTGCTGAGGATCACCCCCTGTCCTACCAATGCAAATGGTTTCCGGGCAGTATTGATCAGCGTGGCAGCGGCGGCAACCTGATCAGGCTGGATGTCCGGATTCGGTTGGTAGCTGCGGATGCTTTTTATCTGCTTGTGCTCGTAGGCCACCTTGCCGATCTGGGCATCTTTGGCCAGGTCGAGCACCACCGGACCGGGACGGCCTGTGGAGGCGATATAGAAAGCACGTGATACCGCCCAGGCAATCTCTTCGGGCTTCCGTATCTGATAGGCCCACTTGGTGATAGGCTGTGTGATACCGATCACGTCGATCTCCTGGAAAGCGTCCGTACCCAGCAATGACGATGGCACCTGTCCGGCAATCACCACCATGGGTGTACTGTCCATCATGGCATCGGCAATTCCCGTGATGGTATTGGTAGCACCCGGGCCGGAGGTCACGAGTGTGACTCCCACCTTACCCGATACCCGGGCATACCCCTGCGCAGCATGTGTGGCGCCTTGTTCGTGGCGCACAAGTACATGCTTCAGTTGATCGGCATAGTCGTATAAACAATCATAAATGGGGATAGCTTGTCCGCCGGGATACCCAAAGATGGTATCTACCCCTTCAGCCACCAGCGCTTTCAGCAGGGCTTCCGAACCGGTTATCAGTTGATGCTCCATGTCGTTTTGTATTTTGTTGTTGTTGGTTTGCTTCTCGTTTACATCTCATCTTCCAGCATGCGTACACCACCTTTATCGGCCGAGGTCACCATCCGGGCGTAGGCTTTCAATGCCTTGGACACTGCGCGATCACGCCCTGCGGGGGTAAAGGCCTTTGAGCCGCGGGTTTCTTCCGCCTGGCGGCGTGTGGCCAGTTCGGCGTCGGAGACAAGGACGTTGATGGCTCGTTGGGGAATATTGATCTCGATACGGTCGCCATCTTTTACCAACCCAATTGCTCCACCTGCCGCCGCTTCGGGCGAGACATGGCCGATAGAAAGGCCGGAAGTGCCTCCGCTGAAACGTCCGTCGGTAATAAGGGCGCATTCCTTACCCAAATGTTTGCTCTTAATATAAGAGGTAGGATACAGCATTTCCTGCATGCCCGGCCCGCCTTTGGGACCTTCGTACGTGATGACTACCACATCGCCGGATACCACTTTATTATCCAGGATACCCTCGCAGGCAGCTTCCTGGGAAGTAAAGACTTTGGCCGGACCGGTGAATCGGAAGATGCTTTCGTCTACACCTGCGGTCTTGACCACACAACCCAGTTGGGCGATATTGCCGTATAAGACAGCCAGCCCGCCGTCTTTCACATACGCATGTTGCATATCACGGATACATCCGGTGACACGGTCCGTATCCAGTTCTTTATAATACGTTTCCTGCGATCCCATCACCAGGTTGAACCGCCGTGCGGGCGCGCTTTTATAAATGTGGGACGCCTCCGCCGTGAGATCGGGCGAGGTGACGCCATACCAGGCAATCGCCTCCGTCAGGGTAAGGCCATCCACCCGCTTTACGGCACCATCCACCAAGCCGCCTTTCAGCAATTCGGCCAGGATACCGATGATACCACCGGCACGGTTTACATCCTGCACGTGGTAGGAACAACTCGGCGCCACCTTACACAATACCGGTGTACGGCGCGAGAGCTGGTCTATATCTTTCATCGTAAAATCCACCTCCGCTTCATGGGCTATAGCCAGCAGGTGAAGCACCGTGTTGGTGGAACCGCCCATGGCGATATCGAGCGACATGGCATTGAGGAAAGCCTGCCGGGTGGCAATGCTACGGGGCAACACGGAATCGTCGCCGTCACGGTAGTATTTATAGGCATTCTCCACGATGAGGGCAGCCGCTTTCTTAAACAGGTTGATGCGATTGGCATGGGTAGCCACAATGGTTCCGTTGCCGGGCAACGCCAAACCGATGGCTTCGTTCAGGCAGTTCATCGAGTTAGCGGTGAACATCCCCGAGCAGCTTCCGCAAGTAGGGCAGGCCGAACGCTCCACAGCTTCGACGGCTTCGTCGCTGATCGTATCGTCGGCCGCTTCGATCATCGCATCGATCAGGTCGAGGTAGCGGCCATTCAGTTCGCCGGCTTCCATTGGGCCACCCGACACAAAGACGGCGGGGATATTGAGCCGCATGGCGGCCATCAGCATACCCGGGGTGATCTTATCGCAGTTGCTGATGCAGATCATGGCGTCGGCCTTATGGGCGTTGACCATGTATTCAACGCTGTCGGCTATCAGGTCGCGCGAGG
This sequence comes from Tannerellaceae bacterium, assembly GCA_031555505.1. Lineage (GTDB taxonomy): Bacteria > Bacteroidota > Bacteroidia > Bacteroidales > Tannerellaceae > JAJDIA01. The sequence goes on along the minus strand of JAVBUH010000080.1, from coordinate 27,704 downwards.
GCAGGGAGTAAAGCATCCCGCTGTGTCCCATCGCGATTCCGTCGTCAATGGCAATGGTATTGAATTCGGCGGCAAAACAGCCCAACCGTTCAACCTCGGCTTTCACCTGTTGGCCGATCTCATGCAAGTGTACATGACCGGGCACAAACTGGGTGAAGGAATTGACGATCGCAATAATCGGCCTCCCCATCTGTTCGTCTTTCATCCCATTGGCACGCCACAGGGCGCGAGCTCCGGCCATCCGGCGTCCCTGGGTGCTTTCAAAACTTCGCAACTGATTCTTCATCATATCTCTATAACTCTGTTCGTTTATCTTCCCACATTAAAAAAGCCTTTCCCTTAGATGGAGAAAGGCTTAAGAATATCTTACCTGATTATACATTTCTTACATACCTCTCTCCTTACCTGCTAATGACCAGGACCACCACGACGAGAATAATATGTAGAATATTGCTTATCATTCGCTTGTTTACTTTTGCTTTTGATGGTGCAAATGTAGAACAATAATTAATACACGCAAATGAATTTACATTTTTTTCTGCATTTTTCTTTCAGTTTGCAATAAAGGGAAGGCCAGAAGTTGCATTTCTTAGCAAGAAACGGACGTCACCTCATGCTTCGGCAAAATAAACCAGAAACGCGAGCCCTCTCCTTCTACCGATTCCACGCCGATAGTGCCGCCCATCTCTTCGATCAGGCTTTTGCAAATAGGGAGGCCAAGGCCGGTTCCCTGCGAGAAACTGTCGAGTTTGACAAAGCGATCGAACACCCGGCCGATGTCTTCGGGCGAAATACCCTTGCCGGTATCTTCCACATAAAACAGTATCTTATCCTGGGACAGGGATTGATAGCCCAGCTTGATCGTTCCCTGGATAGTGAATTTAATAGAGTTGGTAATAAAATTGAGCAACACCTGCTTCACTCTGTTCGGATCGGCATAAGAAACATCGTCGGGCAGGGTACTGTCGAAAAGGAGTTGTACACCCTCAGACAGCTTTTTGTTTTGGAAGGTTTGAAGCACTTCCTGACAGAGCGGCTTCACCCGTATTTCCGTTTTCTCGAAATCGAACGTGCCCGATTCAATTTTGGAAAGGTCGAGGATATCGGTAACGAGTTTCAGTAACAGTTCATTGTTACGCTGGATAATGGCAAGGTACTCTTTTCGTTCGTCGGCATCATCCGTTTCGGCCAGCAAATCGGAAAAACCGATGATGGAGTTGAGCGGCGTACGGATTTCATGACTCATGTTAGCCAGGAAAGCCGACTTAAGCCGGTCGAGCGCTTCGGCCTTATTTTTGGCGAGGATCATTTCTTTAAGTTCTGTGATGTCGAAGCTTACGCCGATCAGTTCCGTATGATCCTTGCCGGCATTTTTGCGCGCCGTAATCGTACACCGTATCCACCGGGTATGTCCATCGGCATCGATCACGCGGATCTCCTGTTCAAAGCTCTGCGCTTCACCGGCAGTTACTTTCCGGTAGAAATCGACGATCTCTTTCCGGTCGTCCGGAGGCAGGTTCTCGTAGATGTCTTCCAGATCGTCTGTCAGTATACTGTCGGACGGTTTGCCCAGGTTGATAAACCACTGGTCGATCGCAAAGCCTTCCCGGGCCGACAGGTCCCACTTGAAGTAGCCCACTTTGGCCAGGTTGGCTATCAGTGAAAAGTAATCTTCAAACTCCTGTATTTTCTGGTAGGCATTGGTGGTTTCCGTATTATCGATCACAATAAACAGATAGTTCTGTATCTCCTGCTGTTCATTGAATATGGGAACAATCTTAACGATCAGGGTCTTAGGTTCGTGCGAAGTAAACTTTTTCCCGAAGTAGCCTTCCACTTTACGAAAATCATACCGGAGACTGAAGTCGGTCTTTTCGCCTTGCCTTATCTTCCGCTTCACCTCGGCAGGCAGGCAGGGATGGTTGAATACATTGCATCCTTTCCAATTATCCTGACTATCCAATTCCAGGATTTCAATGTCTTTATCGTTGGCATACAACAGGAATCCCTCTTTATCATACAGTTCCATCCCGACAGGGAGGTTCTCATAGATGGTGATGAGCAGTTTTTCCCTTTCTTCAATCTCTTTCTTATCGCGCTGGATCCGGGCTTTTGATTTGCCGAGTTCCATACAAATATTAATAATGTGCATGAGGGAAGAAAACCACTCGAAGTCTTCCCTTGTCCAATTACGCTGATGGTCTACCAGGTCAATGCCGGCATACCCCCACGTCTTATTGTCCTGGGATACAAAGGGCACCACCATCAGCGACTGAATATGCTGTGCCGAAAGCACCTCCCTGTCTACCACACATTCCGGGGGCAAGTCTTCCAGCGTAGACAGGATGATCGGACGAAGCCCCTGCATCTGCCGGGTCCACCAGGGATTTACGTCGAGACCGATGTGTTGGAGATTCTGAATCTCTGCCAATTCTTCCCGGCTCACGGCTTCATAGACGCAATGCTGTTCTTCCGCTTCCCAGTCGTAAATGAAAATATACGAACGCTCGGCTCCGAAATGAGTAACAAGAGAAGCCAGGATATGATTGACGGTATCGTCAAGATTTTCACTTTGCAGAAAAGAGAAGAGGGAACGGGAAATCCCGTTGAGCTGATAAATAAAGTTCTGCAATGTGCCACTGGTGGTCACTTCTCCGGACAATTCCTCCTTCGGAGGCTCTACAATATTCATGAGGCCAGCCACTATATCCCCATCTGCCTGAAGCCTGAAGCGGACAGAAACCCAGACGATACGCTGATCCACATACAGCGGAAAAATCTGCTGCGACAACTCCTCTATGGAAGCCATACGCATCATATCCAACAAACGGGCCCGGTAATCTCCCTGGATCCTGCCGGCAAACACATCAAGTTCCAACCGGGTAGCCGGTAAACCGATGAGCGCACTTATATGGGATGAGCACTGAAATGTATTTCTGTGAAAGTCTATCTCCCACCATCCAAGGCCCAGGAGTTCAGTAATATCTGCCAGTTTGGTCTGTTCAAACAACAAAGTCTCGTTCTTTTCCCCGTTCATACATTTATAGGGTTTAATCATATTCTTTTTTCAACGGCCACATACGGCTGCAAAGTTAATCATTGGGTACAAAAATACAAACAGATCAGAGAGATAGCGAATAACTTACAGGGAGATTAAGGCAAATCTGATAAGAAAGACGGATAATTTGTATATTTGCCGACTATCAGAAAAGAAAGGTATGAAATTGTACAATTTTGACGAAGTGATCGACCGGCGGGGAACAAACTGCGTGAAGGTGGATCTGTTGAAAGAACGCTACGGACGGGAAGACCTGGCTGCACTATGGGTGGCCGACATGGACTTCCGCACCCCGGGCTTTATCGTGGATGCCCTGAAGGAACGTTGTAAGCATGAAATATTCGGCTATACATTTGCTCCGGATGCCTATTATGAAAGTATCATCACCTGGGTTCACTACAAATATAACTGGAAGATCAAGCGGGAATGGTTGTCGTATATCCCGGGCATCGTAAAAGGGATTGGGATGGTGCTGGATTGTTTCACGGAGCCGGGTGACAAGGTGATCATACAGCCACCTGTATATCATCCCTTCAGACTGGTGCCGGAAGGCATGAAGCGGGAAGTGGTAAACAACCCACTCAGGCTGGTGAACGGACGGTACGAGATGGACTTTGAACAACTGGAAGCAGTGATAGACAGCCGCTGCAAAGTACTCATACTGGCAAGTCCACACAACCCGGCAGGTATTGTCTGGGATAAAGAAACGTTGATCAGGCTGGCCGAAGTATGTGCACGCCATCACATCCTCGTCGTCTCGGATGAGATCCATGCAGAGATGGCCTTCCCCCAGTACAAGCACTATCCATTCGCCACCGTATCGGAAGCAGCGGCTGCATGTAGTCTTACATTCATGGCGCCAAGCAAGACATTTAATATAGCCGGGCTCGTATCGTCGTATGCGATTGTACCGGATGAGCAACTACGTACCCAATTTTATGCTTTCCTCCATGCGCGGGAATTGGGCGAAGGAACCATCTTTGCCTACGCAGCCACGACTGCCGCCTATACCTACGGCGCCGAATGGTTGCAACAGATGCGGATGTACATCATCGAAAATGTACGATTCGTAGAAACATTTCTGGGTGTGAATATCCCGTCTATCAAAGTGTATCCTCCACAAGCGTCTTTTCTGGTATGGCTGGACTGCCGGAAACTAAAACTGCCACAAGACGAGTTGGTGAAGCTGTTTGTTGAGAGAGCCGGACTGGCGTTGAACGACGGCAGCATGTTCGGTCCGGGAGGCGAGGGGTATATGCGACTGAACGTAGGATGCCCGCGTTCGATACTGGAGCAGTCACTGAATGCTTTGAAAAAGGCCATGCAAAAAAAATAAATACTACCTTTGTAGTTCATATTCACAAATTAATAAAAAGAACAATGAGAATTGCACAAAACAAATACGTGGCCGTAACATACGACCTGAACGTGGGCGAAGGCGAAGAACGTGAACTGATGGAACGGGCCACTCCCGAACAACCGCTGAAATTTATCTATGGCATCGGTATGATGCTGCCGGCATTCGAAGACGCTTTGAAAGGCTTGCAGGCCGGCGAAGCATTCAACTTCTCGCTGGCTCCGGCAGACGCGTATGGCGAATATGTGGATGAGCATGTGCTGGAACTTGAAAAAACGATGTTCGAAATAGATGGTAAATTCGATGCCGAAACAATTACTGAAGGGGCTACCGTACCGATGATGGATGCCAGCGGCAATCGCCTGAACGGTTCCGTACTGGAAGTGAAAGAAGATGTGGTGGTGATGGACTTCAACCATCCGCTGGCCGGCGAAACATTACATTTCAGCGGAAACGTGGCCGATGTACACGAAGCCACTCCGGAAGAAATTGCAGCGCTGACAGTACCTGCAGGCGGTTGTGGTTGCGGCGACTGTGGAGGCGGTTGCGATGATACGGCATCACAGAACGGCAGTTGCGGCTGCGGCGGTTGTAAATAAGCAACAATAATAAGTGATGGGAAATACGTTCGGTACACTTTTCAGACTTACCTCGTTCGGAGAGTCGCACGGGCCGGGAATCGGTGGAGTGATAGATGGTTGTCCATCAGGGATCGAAGTCGACATGGGCTTCATCCAGGGTGAGTTAAACCGTCGCCGTCCGGGACAATCGCGTCTGACAACGCCCCGGAAGGAAGACGACGAAGTACAGTTTTTTTCCGGTATTTACGAAGGAAAAACGACAGGTACCCCCATTGGCTTTATTGTATGGAATAAGAATCAACATTCGTCGGATTATGAGGAGATGAAACGGAAATACCGTCCTTCCCATGCCGACTACACCTACCAGATGAAATATGGCCTTCGCGATCCGAATGGCGGAGGCCGCTCTTCTGCCCGGGAAACGATCGCCCGGGTAGTAGCAGGCGCTTTAGCCAAACTGGCCTTACGTCCCTATGGGATTAACATCCAGGCTTATACATCACAGGTGGGGCCTATTGCACTGGAGCATACCTACCAGGCATACGACCTCAGCCTGACCGAAACAAACGATGTGCGATGCCCCGACACCGAAAAAGCAGCCCAGATGGCGGCACTGATCTCCGAAGTAAAATCGAAAGGAGATACGATCGGCGGCGTGATCAGTTGTATTGCCCAGGGAGTACCGGTGGGATTGGGAGAGCCCGTATTCGACAAACTACATGCAGCGTTGGCACATGCCATGCTGACCATCAATGCCACCAAGGGATTTGAATACGGAGATGGTTTTGAAGCCGCCCGCTACCGGGGATCAGAACGCAACGACCGCTTTTTCAACGACCATGGCCATATCAACACCCGCACGAATCATTCCGGTGGTATCCAGGGAGGAATATCCAACGGACAGGATATCTATTTCAGGGTAGCCTTCAAATCGGTAGCCACTATCCTGATGGAACAGGAGACCGTCACAGTGGAAGGCGAAGACACCATCCTGAAAGCTCGCGGCCGACACGATGCTTGTGTGCTTCCACGGGCAGTCCCCATCGTCGAAGCCATGACCGCCATGACGCTGCTGGATTATCTTTTACTACAAAAAACAAGAGCGCGCTGAGTTACTGATCTTATTCGTGGTGATAGGGTTCATTGTGGAGGATGGTCATGGCACGGTAGAGTTGTTCGGTGAAAAAGAGGCGTACCATCTGATGGGAGAAAGTCATTTTGCTCAGGGATATTTTTTCGGAGGCGGCATGATAAACCGCTTCGCTGAAACCGTAGGGGCCACCGATCATAAAAACAAGCCGTTTGGATACGGCATGCTGCTTCTTTTCTATATATGCTGCAAATTGCGTAGAAGTGAATTCTTTTCCTTTTTCGTCCAGCAGGACAATAGAGTCGCCGGGTTGTACAGCCTTCAACAACAGCTCGCCCTCCCGTTCTTTTTGCTGGGTCTCAGACAGGTTTCTGACATTCTTGATATCCGGGATAATCACCATTTCGAATGGGATATAATGTACTAAACGATTCGTATATTCACGGATAGCTTCTGCCAGAAAGGAGGTATCGGTTTTGCCGATTGCAAGTAATGTTATTTTCATCGATGCTGTGTTTAACAGGTTTCCTGCGCGAAGTTAGAAGAAAAATACATACCTTTGCCGCGTATTTATATATAAAACACAGCGGAATTATGAAACGATTATTACTTACATTCGCATTCATACTCACTATCCTGAGTGTTCAAGCTGCTGACATCAACAGTATCACCAATGCGTTTAAAGGAGGGAATGCTTCTGCACTCCAGTCTGCCCTGGATCAGGAAGTGGATCTGACGCTTCCCGGCACTTCCAAAAAGTGCAATACAGGAGAATCGGTCTCCTTGCTCAATGCTTTCTTCAACAGCAATAAACCTACCGGATTTACCATACTGCACCATGCAGACAAAAAAGACAACGGTTTCTTTGTTGGCAAGCTGACGACAGGCTCTAACGAATACCGGGTAAATGTCAGCTACCGGGCAGAGGGGAATACGGCTATTATTCAGTCTATCAGAATAGAATAAATGGACAAACTTATTCAGGATTTGATCACCTTGGCCTTTGCCGAAGATATCGGTGATGGCGACCATACCACGCTTTCTTCCATTCCTTCTACAGCGATGGGTAAAAGCCAGTTAATCATCAAGGAAGATGGCGTATTGGCCGGTGTTGAAATGGCCGAACGTATTTTCCATGCGTTTGATCCGGCCTTGAAGATCAACGTATTCATTCACGACGGCGCCGAGGTAAAGAAAGGAGATATCGCCTTTACGGTAGCAGGGAAAGTGCAGTCGTTGTTGCAGACCGAACGGTTGGTACTGAACGTGATGCAACGCATGAGCGGGATCGCAACCACCACCCGCAAGTATGTGAAAGCGCTTGAAGGCACAAAAACCCGCGTACTGGATACCCGCAAAACGACGCCGGGTATGCGTATGCTGGAAAAAGAAGCCGTCAAGATCGGTGGTGGCGTGAATCACCGGATCGGCTTGTTCGATATGATCCTGCTGAAAGACAACCATGTGGACTTTGCCGGAGGAATTGAGCAAGCAATCACCCGCGCCCGGGAATACCTGAAAGAGAAAGGGAAGAAACTGAAGATAGAGATCGAAGTCCGCAACTTCGACGAACTGGCAGAGGCTATGCGTGTAGGAGGAATCGACCGCATCATGCTGGACAATTTCAATGTGGAGAATACCCGCGAAGCCGTCAGCCGCGTAGCAGGACGGTATGAACTGGAATCGTCCGGAGGTATCACGTTCGACACCTTGCGGACGTATGCAGAGACCGGCGTTGATTATATTTCAGTTGGCGCCCTGACACACTCCGTCAAAAGCCTGGACATGAGCCTGAAGGCGATGTAAATACGGCAACCGGCTATATACGAGAGGATGTGTTATCTGTGTGCTAAGAGTAGATTTTGACACAGCCTCTTTGATCTTATAGCCAGTCTGATTATTCAAAGATACGAACTACGTTATCTTCGGCGAGCCTGTATTTCTCTCCGCTTTCAGGGCAGACAGCAATGCCTTCGATATCAAATGCAAGGCGATGCCCGTATTCGCTTACCCATCCTACCTGACAAGCCGGATTGCCAATCAGCAGGGCATAGGCCGGTACATCTTTGGTAACTACAGATCCGGCGCCGATCATCGCATACATCCCGATCATGTGCCCACACAGGATGGTGGCATTGGCACCGATGGTTGCTCCCCGACGCACCAGTGTACGAAGGTATTCACCCTTACGGTTGACGGCCGACCGCGGATTGAGGATATTGGTAAACACACAACTCGGGCCAAGAAAAACATCGCTTTCACAAATCACACCGGTATAGATGGAAACATTGTTCTGCACCTTGACATTGTCGCCCAGGATCACTTCGGGGGAAACGACCACATTCTGTCCGATGTTGCAGTTAGCTCCGATCACACAGCCGGTCATAATATGTGAAAAATGCCAGATACGCGTACCGTCACCGATCCGGCAACCCGGATCAATCACGGCTGTTTCATGTGCAAAATAATCCAAGTCTTCCATAAGGTATTATTTGTAGATGAGGAATATCGTGGGTTTCTTATTCAGATCGGGAAGTTTACCTTTCCACTCACCCACCGGGCGGGTACGGATAAACTCATCATCGCAGGTGATGTTGGAGGCAATACACAAACGGGTAGAGGCGCGACAGGTCTGGATCAGGTCTTCGGCCAATTTGTTGTTGCGATACGGCGTCTCAATAAACAATTGCGTCTGATGTTCGGTGTAAATACGGTTTTCCAACCTTTTGACAGCCTGAATCCGCTCAGAGCCGTCGATGGGCAAATAACCGTGAAAGGCAAAACTCTGTCCGTTGAAACCCGAGCCCATCAAGGCCATCAGGATGGAAGAAGGACCTACCAGCGGGACAACCGGATAATTTTTCCGTTGGGCAATCGCCACGATATCGGCTCCCGGGTCGGCAATAGCCGGACAGCCGGCCTCGGAGATAACCCCTACGGATTCTCCTTTGGATAAGGGGGACAGGTATCCCGTTAATTCCTCGGGAGAGGTATACTTATTCAGTTCGTAAAACGTCAGGTTGTCAATAACGATCTCCGGCGCCGTCTTCTTCAGAAAACGACGGGCTGTCCGTACATTTTCTACGATGAAATGGCGGATATTCAGAATCACCTCACGATTATAATCAGGTAATACACGACGGTGTTCTGTCTCTCCCAATGTGACGGGTATAAGGAAAAGCGAAGCTTGCATACGGTTTCTTTGTGGCAAATGTACTACATTTGTGTCAAAATCATCTATTCGAATGACACTTCCTTCCGATTTTATCACACGAACCCGGATACTTCCGGGGATAGACTTTCAACAGTTGGAAACGGCTTTGCGGGAAGAGGCGCCGGTCAGTATTCGTATAAATAGGGCAAAGGGAGTGAAACTGCCTCACCTGGAAAACGTACAGTGGTGCACAACGGGAGGGTATTTGCCCGAGCGATTATCGTTCACATTCGACCCGCTGTTCCATGCCGGTGCTTATTATGTACAGGAGGCCTCGTCCATGTTTCTGGAACAAGCGATCAGGACGTATGTGCAAACACCGGTCCATTGCCTCGACCTGTGTGCGGCTCCGGGAGGAAAATCCACCCATTTGTCCACGATTCTACCAGAGGGCAGCTTGCTGGTGAGCAATGAAGTGATCCGTTCGCGCAGCCATATATTAGCTGAGAATACGGTAAAATGGGGAAATCCAAACAGCATAGTGACTACTAATGATCCGGCAGAGATCGGCAAGCTGACACATGCTTTCGATGTAATTGTTACTGACGTGCCCTGTTCAGGTGAAGGAATGTTCCGAAAAGACCCGGAAAGCATACAGGAATGGAGTGTAGCCAATGTCAACCTTTGCGCTGCCCGCCAACGCCGGATCCTGCAAGATGTGTGGGATGCACTCAAACCCGGCGGTATCCTGATCTACAGCACGTGCACCTATAATACAGAGGAAAACGAAGGGAACATCGATTTTATCGTACGTGAGCTGGGCGCGGAAGCACTTCCGCTCCCAATCAAAGACGACTGGAAAATCACTGGTCCGCTGCGATACGACAACCCGGTATACCGGTTCTTTCCGCACCGTACAAAGGGAGAAGGGTTCTTCCTGGCTGTACTCCGAAAAACAGATACCCCTATTGTAACCACACATCGTAGCATACGCCATAAAAAGGAGAAAGGAAAACAATCTCCTCTCATCCCACCAGTAATAAAAGACTGGTTGCAGGAACCGGCCTCCTTCCACTTCGAGTTCCGGGAAGACAGCGTGCAGGCCGTCCCTCATGCCCATCTGCCCATCTATCAGTGGATAGCAGGTTCCCTACGGATTGTTTCCGCCGGTATCCGGCTTTGTACCTGCAAGGGAAAAGACCTGATCCCCGAACATCACCTGGCCATGAGCACTTCACTGAACAGAGATATCTTTCCGATGGTGGAACTGGATTGGGACCAATCCATCCGTTACCTCAGAAAAGAAGCATTTGTGCTCGATTCACAAGCACCCACAGGCTATGTCCTCATTTGCCATAAAGGATTTCCCCTGGGATTTATGAAAAATCTGGGCAATCGCGCCAACAATCTGTACCCACAGGAATGGCGTATTCGCTCCGGTTATCTGCCGGAGGAAATTCAAACAATGGAACTGCTTCAATAGCCATCCATCGGAAGCTCGTATCACCTGAAATACATATACACCCATATTATCATGCAAAACACCATTAAATGCTCAATCCTGCCAACTGTAGTATGTGCTATCTTTACAACACTATCCGTACATGCACAGTCTGCTGCCGGAAAGCTGGAACCCACACAGATTATAGGCACAGCCCTATCGGTAGATTATAACAACTATAATGCAACATCTACCACTGTCAACACCATCGCCGAGGCATTCGATGGCGATTCGCAAACCTTCTTTGCCGCATACGACCATAGCGGTGGCTGGGTTGGGTTGGATCTGGGAGAAAAACATGTGATTACTCAGGTCGCTTATTGCCCACGTGCCTTTTCAGGCAGCAGCCTCGTGCTTGGCGTGTTCGAAGGCGCCAATCATCCCGATTTCGGAGATGCCGTGCCGCTATCTTTGATTCCGGATGCGCCATCCGAACAGGGCATGACAGTGCAAACGGTTGCCTGTACGCGTGGTTTCCGTTATGTCCGTTATATCGGCCCTAACAATGCACGTTGCCAAATTGCCGAACTTGCCTTTTACGGTTATCCAGGCGAAGGAGATGATTCGGGTATCAGTTCGCTCACCAACCTGCCTGCAGTTGTTATTCACACTAAATATGCGCAGGATATCGTGGAAAAAGAGGTTTACCTGTCTGGTATTGTTTCCTTTATCCCGGCCGATGGGAAAGAAATCTATACCGACAGCCTGGATATTCGCGGGCGCGGGAATGCCAGTTGGCATTTTCCCAAGAAACCTTACCGTCTCAAACTACGCAACAAAGCACACATACTGGGCAATCCGGCTAAAGAAAAGAACTGGACACTGATCAACAACTATGGCGACAAAACCCTGATGCGCAACCTGCTGGCCTTTGATCTCAGCCAACGGCTGGAAATGCCGTATACACCGGCCGGGCAGCCTGTCAACTTGTTCCTCAACGGGGAATATAAGGGTTGCTACCAGCTCTGCGACCAGATCGAGGTTGCCGATCAACGTGTGGAATTGACCAAGATGAAAACCTCCGATATTACAGGCGATAACCTCACCGGTGGCTACCTGATTGAAATCGATGCCTATGCATATCAGGAATTGCCTACTTCTGTCTTCACATCCTTCCGCTATAATATTCCTGTTACCATCAAATACCCGAAGGACGATGAGATCGTGCCGGAACAAAAAACCTATATCCAGCAACATTTTGAATCGTTTGTTACCGCCCTGTTATCCTCCTCTTATACCGATCCGGAATCGGGCTATCGGAAATACCTGGATACAAACACCTTCATCCGTCATTTCCTGGTGGGCGAACTCAGTGGGAATACGGATACCTACTGGAGTGTCTATATGTATAAAGACCGGATGAGCGACCAATTCCTCACCGGCCCCGTATGGGATTTTGATATCGCTTACGATAACGACAACCGTACTTATCCGGTCAATAACATCTCCGACTGGTTGTTTGCCTCCGGCAAAAGCAGTTGCGCCGGCAATGCACGCGGGATGGTCAATCGTTTGCTGACTGATCCGGCGTTCCTGTCGGAACTGAAAGCCACCTACGCTCACTACCGTGACAGCCAAGTCCTGTCGGAAGAAGCATTACTGGCCGTAGTAGACCATTACGCCTCTCGCCTGGATCAATCGCAACGACTCAATTTTACCCGGTGGAAGATCATGGACCAACTGGTTCATCAGAATCCACGCATACACGGTTCATATACGGCCGAAGTGGAGAACGTACGACAATTTATCAGAAGCCGGATTGCCTGGATGGACCGGAAGTTGAATTATGCCCCTACGGCGAACGAAAAGATATCCTTCTGTACAGCCACAGTCACAGGCTATGAAAACTATATGGAGATAACCGGACTGGAACAGCATACCCGGATAGCGGTATATTCTGTTCTTGGACAAACCATCGCTACCCGGGTTGCTGATAGCCAATGTAGCATACCTGTCCGCAAAGGGATTTACTTGGTGCGCCTGACCAATGGGCACGAAGGTGAGAGAACGTTGAAATGCATGGTGCATTAACAAACCGTAAAAGGTTTTTTTAACTTATTTCTCCCCCTGATTGTTGCAACCTGCAACGTTTTTAATACGTCTATATATAAATTATGGCATTAAAAACGTTTGCAACATGGGATTCTTAGATTCATTCAGAAAAAAAACACCTCCGGCACCCGCTAAACAAACAGACCTTGCCCTGCCGGAAACAGGGCTTCAACCGGAAACTCCTGTTTCCAGACCGCTTAATACCCGTATGCCGATCGATCAGATTTATGCATACCTCAGGGACGATTACGAAAAAAAGGGATACGATGATGCCATCTGCAACCCCGACCATGCGTATAAAGATATCAACAAGACATTGATCCACAGCAATCTTGAAATACTGTTCAAGCAAGTGGTCATGCGTTATGAAGACGATCTGCGCGATGTAGAGTATCACATCCAATCGCGCACCGAGGCCGGATTACTTGATCTGGTGGAGCAACTTAAAACACGTAAAGAGACCTACGAACAACACATTCTGCAGCTAAAAGACATGGATGCTGATTTGAAAAACAAGGCTCCCTACCTGGCCGGCATGCTGTTTTCGTATGAACGGGGGTTCCTGCGGGGGCTGGCAGCTATCTCACTTGCAACACTTAAAAAACAATCGGACGTATGAAATGGTGGATTAAATTCGGATGCTTCCTGACCGGCTGGAACAGCCAGATACTTAAAAGTTGCAGCGAAGCAAGTTTCAAACAATTAAAGAAATATACCGCGGCGTTGATTATCCTGATCATCCTGTGGGCATTCACAGGATATTGCTTTGCCCAACGGTATGTTGGAGCGCCGGTATGGGGCTGTATCATCACGTCGATCATCTTCGTGGTCATTGTGTTGCAGATCGAACGGCAGATCATTCTTACCGTGGGGCGTAACAAATGGCCTTCCATCTTCCGTATCTTCATTGCATTCATTATGGCCATCCTGGGGTCTACCATTATTGACCAGATCATCTTCGGCGAGGATATTGACCGGAAAATGATTGAGATTGTAGACCGTAACGTGGAAGAACAACTTCCTATGCGCCTGAATGTGATCGATGCCAAGCTGGCCGATCTGCAGATAGAGATTGATTCGCTGGACAAAGTGAACCTGTCGCTCAACGAAGAGATCATGAAAAAACCGACGATCAATACCGTTTCAACCACCACCATCTACCAACGCGAACGGCAAACAGACGGCACTTACAAGGAAGTCCCCCAACGTACCGTTTCTACCCAACCGGTTGAGAACCCGCGCATCAAGCAGGTAGAGACCAACAACGAAACACTCAAGCGGCTACGGCAACAACACGAAGACTTTACCACCCAGAAGATAGAAGCCGAAAGTAACCTCCGGAAAGAACTGGCCTCCAAATCCGGCTTTCTGGAAGAGCTCAATGCCATGATGGAGATTATTCTTACCCGAAAGATTGCCATGGCTTTCTACATCATAGTCTTCCTGTTCCTGATCTCACTTGAATTGTTTGTAGTCACCAGCAAGATAGGCGACCAAAAAACAGACTACGACCTTATTGTTGAGCATCAGCTCAAAACAAAGAAAGCTGCACTGGAAGAACTGGGGAAACAAATTACCTGATTATTCAGCCGTTTGTTCACCCTTTTCCCGCAGATAGTCATAAATAGCTAACTGGGAGCGGGTTTTGACAAGATTATCGTCGTTTGTGAAATTATTGACCAGCTGTTGGTCGATACGGCAAGCCTTTACATTATCGCGTAGCTGGATTTGCAGGATATCCACAATCTCACGGCGAATCACCGGATCAAGTACCGGCGCCGCCGTTTCGATACGGCGGCTCAGGTTGCGGCGCATCCAGTCGGCCGATGTCAGAAACACCTCTTCACTCCCATCGTTATGGAAATACCAGATGCGGGCGTGTTCGAGAAACATATCCACAATGCGCGTAATACGGATGTTCCGGCTATACGGCTGGTCGGGGATCAGGCAACAGATGCCACGCACAATCAGATCAATCTCCACCCCGTGCTCACTGGCCCGGTACAATTCGTCGATCATTTGCTGATCATGCAGGCCGTTCATCTTAAGAATAATATAGCCACGGCTTCCCTGCGTAACATGATCAATTTCCCGCTGGATCATCCGCTTCAGTTCTGCTACCATATTGAAGCGGGCCACCAGCAGGTGACGGAAATGTACTTCCGGCAACTGATTACCTTCCAGTATGTCAAATACCTTGCTAATATCAGCTATAATATCCGGATGGGTAGTCAGTAATGCCATGTCCGAATATACCTTGGCCGTCTTTTCATTGAAGTTACCCGTACTTAAGTAGGCATAGTTACGACGCTTTTTCCCATTCTCCGTTTCTTTCCGTAGGATAACAGCCACCTTGGCATGTACCTTCAGACCGGGAATACTATAGATAATACGAATACCGGCCTGCTCCATGAACTCGGCTGTTTTCATATTATTTTCTTCATCGAAGCGGGCTTTCAACTCCACAAAAACAGTTACTGCCTTTTTATTCTGAGCCGCACTGATAAGCGCATTGATCACAGCCGAATTTTCCGCCACACGATATTGCGTGATCTTGATCTCTTCTACTTTCGGATCAAATGCCGCCTCCATGAGGAAACGAATCAAATAGTCGAACGAATGATACGGGAAATGCAACAGGATGTCACGTTTTTTGACCGCTTTGAGTACTGATTTTTTTTCGTCGAGGAAAGGGACACGCATCGGGGCAGGCGCCTGTTGTTCGAGCCGCTTACCAAACGGATTAGGCAACTGCGCCATGTCTTGCAGGTTGAGATACCGCCCCCCCAGCACCAAATCCTCCCGTTGAATATCAAACGCATCACAGATAAATGCCAAAAAATCATCAGGCATAGCCCGGTCATACATAAAACGGCTGAGGTCACCCAATTTGCGTTGTTTCACTTTTTTACGGATATGCTCCACAATATTACCGCTCTTTACGTCTTCGAGGTAGATATCCGCATCACGTGAAATTTTGATACTGTAACAACAGTCTATCACATAGCCGGGGAACACACTGGAAAGGTTGGCACGGACCATATCATCACTAAACATGATATAATGTCGCCCGTCGTATTCCGGCAATTCAATAAAACGCGGCACTTTCGAATACGGTAGTTTCATCAGCGCATAGTGATACTCCGACGGCATGTTGCCCGAATGATGCTTACCCTTTTTTGTCATCCGCACCACCAGGTACAACCGACGGTCGCGGATGAACAGCCGGATACCCGGCTGGATCATCACCGGTGCCAGGAAAGGGAAAACCTCTTCGTTAAAATAGTCACGCACAAACGCCGTATGAAAGGGCTCAGGTTGGCAATCCTGATAGAGAAATATCTGCTGTTTATTCAACTCGGCCGTAATGCCTGCAAATATCCGGTAAAATTCGCCTTGTTGGCGATTGACCTCCCGTGTGATCTCAGCCAGTGTTTCTTCGGCCTCATCCACCCCCTCTTCCACATATTTATTACGCAGGATCACCCCCCGGTGCTCAGCCACACGTATCTCATAAAACTCTTCGAGGTTGGACGAATAGATGGACAGGAACTTGATTCGCTCGTAGATAGGCAACGAGAGATCTTCTGCTTCCAACAATATCCGGTAGTTGAAAGACAGCCAACTAATGTCCCGCCTGAAATAACGATATGCAATTTCCATTATGTGTGCTTCTTTGCGGTAAATATAGATCAGTTTTACCTATTCCCCAATTATTCCGGCAAAATATGACACCTTCTACTTCTTTTCGTCTTACTTTTACTTACTAAACAAAGAAAGGAAGAATATGTTGACGATCGGATTGCTTTCAGACACACACGGATGGTGGGATGAAAAATACGCTACTTACTTTGAATCCTGCGACGAGATCTGGCACGCTGGCGACATTGGCTCCGACAGTGTATTATCCCGCCTGGCAGCCATTTGCCCTGTCCGGGCCGTACATGGCAATATAGACGGGCATCCGTTACGTATACAATATCCCAAAGTAGCCCATTTCACCGTGGAAAATGCACGTGTGATGATGACCCATATCGGTGGTTATCCGGGCCGGTATGAACCTTCCATACGGGCAGAACTGTACGACACCCGCCCCGATCTGTTTATCTGCGGACATTCACATATCTTGAAAGTCATTTACGACAAAACCCTGCAATGCCTGTGCATAAATCCCGGTGCCGCCGGTAAAAGCGGCTTCCACCTGGTACGTACGTTGATACGGTTCAAACTTGAGGGGAAAGAGGTCAAAGAGGTGGAAGTGATCGAGTTAGGAAGCCGGTGAATCTGTTGGATTTTCAGACGGTTCTTCAACCTTATTCAATCCTTCACTACAACAGAAATTTTCGGCATACAGAATAGTCTGTTGCAAGTAATGGAATTCTTTTTCAAAATAACTGCTGAAAATACCGGCTTTCAGGTTTTCTTGTATTTGCCTGGCAGTCCACAACTTGCCTGGGCGTTTTTTATACTTCGCATATCTGTTGTCAGTCGCATGCAGACAAACCACATATAGATAAACGAGGTGTTTCACTTTATCATTCTCGTACGTATAACGAATCAGGAAACGGGGGGATATTTCTTTTACAATCTTCAAATCACCCAACGCCTCATTCACGGTCTGTTCGATCGTATGGTGATACAACACATACTGGTTATAGGGAAAATCATACGTATCCGGCGACACATAATCGCTTTTATTCCGTTTCACCAGATAGAGCATCCCATTGTAAACAACGGCGATACGTACGATCGGATGATAAAATTTCTTGGGTAACGAACGGGCGACCGAACGGGCAATACAGCCCACCACTTTATTATTATCGTCCAGTACCGGCAACCACATTTCCTTTCTGAGGCTACCCCGCATCAATGTGAGGCGGATCTGTTCATACATAATGATCAATACCCCAATCACCACTTCCAGTTCACGATACAGGAATTGCCCGAAGCGCTCGTTCTGCATCGTATCCGGCAAGGTGGAATAGATCAACACCACAAAGAGATGTAAGGTATAAATACCCTGTACCAGTTGTGCCAGAAAATAGAACTCATTCAGGGATGTACGGATATAAGTTCGTTTATACATCGGATGATCCGATTGCCGCACCATGCGCAGTACCCATCGTTTCGTAAATCCGATCACAGCCAGTACGATCACCAGGAGAACCTCTACGATAAGTGGTGTATAATCAAACAGTACCGGTTCGGCTTTGAAGAAAAGGGAAAAAGCATATAAAATTAATGTCGCTGCAGTAGGCAACAACATCAAAATATAGTTCTGGTCCTTAGCCAGTAGTCTGTAAATAAGAATGAATCCAAAACACAATCCTACACCAATCAGAAAAGATGAGAAGTATGGAAGGAAGTTATCCAGAAACATGAACACAAGCAATGGTATCAATCCGATTGCGTGGTTATTCATCCGATGGCTTATCTTGTTCATGCAGCAAATCCCTCTCCTAAAGTAGTTACATAATAATAAACACAAACCAGGCAGATTTGTTCATTTCATACATGTCTTTCTGCATGGTAAGACGAACGAACCAGCGGGGCACTTTCTACCGTTTTAAAGCCTTTCCCAAGGGCGATGATTTTATATCGTTCAAACTGCTGAGGCGTAACATACTCATGGACGGGAATATTCTTGCGCGACGGCTGTAAATACTGGCCGATTGTGAGTACGGATACACCCGCTTTCAACGCGTCGTCCATCAGCACACACACTTCTTCTTCTGTTTCACCAAGCCCGGCCATGATACCGGTTTTGGCTGTAATATGCTGTGCCGCGATCCGTTCCAGTACGCGCAGGCTCACGTCGTAACGGGCGGCACTACGGATAGCCGGCGTGAGACGGCGTACTGTCTCCAGGTTGTGTGAGATAATATCCGGTGCCGATGCGATTACCCGGTCTACCAATTCCAAACGTCCCTGGAAGTCAGGGATCAGGATTTCGAGGGTAGTATCCGGATTCACGGATTTGATCTTTTCTACCGTCTGCGACCAATGTGCAGCACCGAGATCGGACAGGTCGTCACGGTCGACCGATGTCACCACCGCATGCTTCAATCCCATCAGGCGGATGCTTTCGGCCACACGTGCCGGTTCTTCCGGATCAAGCGGCAGGGGTTTCCCCGTTTTGGTATGGCAAAAACGACAGGAACGGGTGCAGATATCACCGGCAATCATGAACGTGGCCGTTCCACGGCTCCAACATTCACCCATATTCGGGCAGCGTCCACTGGAACAGATGGTGTGCAGGCAGTGTGATTCTACGATACGCTTGGTTTCGGTGAACTGTTCATTACCACCCAGACGTATCTTCAGCCAGTCAGGTTTAGGTACGTGTGTAGCCATTAGAGATTATCGATTAAGAAATTACACATTTTAGTATATAAATGGTAACGCGTATTACCTCCATAGATCCCGTGATCCCTGTCCTTATAGATATGCATATCGAATTGCTTACCGGCCTGCACCAATGCTTCGGCATAGACAAGGGATTGCATGAAATGCACATTGTCGTCGGCTGTTCCATGGATCAGAAGTAGTTTCCCTTGCAGGTCTTTTGCTTTTGCCAGCGGCGAAGTGGCGGCATAGCCTTCAAAGTTTTCATTCGGCGTACGCATGAATCGTTCCGTGTAGACTGAGTCGTAGTATTTCCAGTCGGTAGGAGGCGCCACTGCAATGCCGGCTTTAAACACACCGCCACCGGTAGTCAAAGCCATCAACGTATTATAACCGCCGAAACTCCAGCCATAGATGGCAATCCGCTTGCCGTCGATATAAGGGAACTTACCCAACGCCACAGCCGCTTCGGCCTGGTCTTTTGATTCCAGTTCGCCCATTTTCATATACGTACATTTCCGGAAGGCTTCGCCACGGGCACCGGTACCACGGCCATCCACACATACTACAATGATATCCATCGCCGGCAGGTAACGTTCCCAGTCAAAGCCGTACTGATCCAAAACCTCCTGTGAGTTAGGACCACTGTATTGGGTCATCAATACCGGATACTTCTTCGATTCGGAGAAATTGGCCGGTTTGACCATCCAGGCATTCAGTTCCAGCCCGGAAGCTGTCTGCAACTTGATAAATTCTTTCTTTCCGATGGCATACTGCGCCAACCGTTCTTTCAGTGCTGCATTATCCTGCAGGACACGAAGCACTTTCTGCGTCTTGGTATCGTTCACCGTAATCTTTGCCGGGGTATTGGCATCCGACCAGGTATTCACGTAATAGCTATAATTAGCGCTGAAGGTTGCCGAGTTGGTACCCGCGTCGGCAGACAGTTTCGTCTTCACTCCTTTGGGGTCAATGCGGTATACCGAACGGCGCAGGGGACTTTCTTCAGCCGATTCATAATAGACAGCTTTGGTTACATCATCCATGCCGAGAAAACGGGTCACATCCCAGTTCCCCTGCGTGATCTGTTTTTGCATCACACCGGTGGGTGAGTACTGGTAGATATGGGCATAACCATCCTGTTCACTTACATAAAAAAAGCCATTGTCATTGAACTGCACGGAAGAAAGCCACTCCGAATCAATATATGCTTTGTTCTCTTCGCGGAGGATGAGACGGAACACACCACTCTTCGGGTTGGCATAATACATATTAAACACATTCTGTGTACGATTCAATGTCAGCACAGCCAGTTGTTCGGCATTCTTCGTAAACAGGATGCGCGGAATATAGGTATCAGCACCCGATGGCACTTGCAATTCCTTGATATCTTTAGTCTCTACGCTATACGAGTGAAGCGTCAAACGGGAGTTTTTCTGCCCCGCATTCGGGTATTTATAGGTATAGATACCGGGATAAAGACCGTTGCCGTAGACCTGCATCTGATATTCGGGTACTTCCGATTCGTCGAAACGCACCCAGGCAAGGTATTCACTGTCGGGCGACCAGGACATCAGATTGGTTGCCGAGAATTCTTCTTCATACACCCAATCGGTAATACCGTTCAGTATCTTTTTGGCTTCACCGTCTTTCGTGACCTGTACTTCGGTATCATAGTCGAACTTGCGAAGCCAGATATTGTTGTCGATCACATACGCACACAACCGGCTGTCGGGCGAGAAAGTAGGTATCATCACCTTCTTTCCGGTATCGGTGAGCGGCTTCACAAAATTCCGGCGCACGTCATAATCATATACTGTTGCTTTGGACGAACGGCGGTAAATAGATTCTGTTTCGCGGAAGATCAACATCCGGTGGCCGGTAGCACTGATCTCATACCCTTCAAAGGTATCAAAGGTGCACTCACGGGCTTTCTTTACATTGAACAGCGTATCGACAGGCTGTCCGGTACGGTAGGCATACTTGACCACCATCGTGCGCTCCGTATTCATCGCCGTATAATGCTCGCCGTCGGGCAGTGAACGCATCTCACCCGTAGCAGTTACCTGCCGGAAGTTACCGTCGGCAATCTCTTTCAAATTCAACCGTTTCGTGCCGTTTTGCGCCGTAGCCGTACCGATCACTGCCGCCGCCAGCAGCAGTCTCATACCTATTCGTTTCATTGTGTGCCTGTTATTTCTAGTTTCTGCCGCAAAGGTAGTATAAAAGTCAGTATATTTGCGGCATGACACAGTTAAAACCGTACCGGGATTTCGGCGATTTCCTGCGGGAGAGATTCCCATTCAAGGTGCAGAAGATATCGATCCATGCCGGATTTACCTGTCCTAACCGTGACGGGAGCAAAGGTTCAGGGGGCTGCACCTACTGCAACAATCAGACATTCAGCCCCGGTTACTGCCATACCGACCGGTCCATCACCGAGCAACTGGCCGCCGGCATCTCCTTTTTCTCCCGCAAATATCCCGAGATGAAATACCTGGCCTACTTTCAGGCTTATACCAATACGTATGGTGAAATGGCCGGGTTAAAACAAAAATATGAAGAAGCGCTTGCCTACCCGGGTGTGGTGGGGTTAATCATCGGTACGCGTCCCGACTGTATGCCCAACGAGTTACTGGATTACCTCACACAACTCTCCCACCAACACTTCGTGCTGATCGAGTATGGCGTGGAAAGCACACTCGACCGTACACTGGAACGGATCAACCGCGGCCATACATACGCCCAGTCGGAAGAAGCCATTCGCCGCACAGCTGCGCGAGGCATTCCAACCGGCGCCCATCTCATCCTGGGTCTGCCCGGAGAAACGCGGGAAGAGATCCTGCACCATGCCGAAGTCATCTCCCAACTACCGCTCACCACCCTTAAACTACACCAGTTGCAGTTGATACGCCACACCCGGATGGCACAGGAGTATGCAGCACATCCGGAACTGTTCCGCCTCTTCACCGTAGACGAATACATTGAGTTGGTGGCAGACTTCATCAGCCGGCTTACCCCGGCTATCTACCTCGAACGTTTCGTTTCCCAATCGCCCAAAGAATTACTGATCGCGCCGGACTGGGGATTGAAAAACTTCGAATTCACCGCTAAAGTCCATAAAAAACTTCAGGAACGCGGTATGTCGCATTCCTGAAGTCCATTCAATTTTTCAACCGTGGCAATACGCCCGGTTTACTCTGTATCTGCCTGTTCTTTGTCTACTGGGAACGTCATCTGTCCGTAGTAAGAAATACTCTGCTTGTTAACCGGGGTCACATTGATCGTTGTCGAGCCGTTTGTGAAAATATTCACATAGAACTCATAACTATCGTTGTCCGTCTTGGTACGGAAATGTACCGAAGCATTCCCTTTTTTATCGAGTGTCTGCGTATAATTCGTCAGCACGGCACCGAAGATCAGACCATTATCGCCCCCGTAAGAAGCCGTATAAGCCCGACCAAAATAAGGGAGATAAGAAGAAACAGAGTCGCCTTTAATAACCAATGTATAGGATGATGTAAGATTGATCGACCTTGCTCCCATCGGAAGGGCGCGATCTACCTCAATCGTAAACTGCTTATCCTCTACAGCCTGCTTTACCTGCTGCGCCTGTTTTTCCTTGTCACTCTGCTCCAATGCTGAAAGGGATTGGAATCCAAACAGGAAACCAATCCCCAGCAAGAAAAATAACCTAAAATTCTTCATAACCTTATTAACTAAACACAAATATAAGACTCATCTCATGATCGAAAGGTTTACTTACACAAATACTTAAATAAATATAATGGTATTTACCAATCGTTAATTCGGGAAACGATTACAGCCTGTGCAACTTTTCCTAATACTGCCTGTTTTAACTATATAACAGAAAGATTCGTTCAATTGTTTTCCATATCGCGTGTCTTTATGTACATTTACACCCACATTCAATAAATAATATGGAGAAGAAGAATCAGTATCAAGGCTTAACCAGACAAGAAGTAGAACAAAATCGCCAACTCTACGGTGAGAACGTACTTACGCCACCAAAAAAGAAATCGCTCTGGAGTTTATTCATTGAAAAATTTGACGACCCTATTATACGCATCCTGCTGGTAGCCTGGTTCCTGTCGCTCGTCGTAGCGGGAGTACACTGCTGGGGGCCCGATGCCGCCGGTTTCAAAGCATTCCTCGAACCGATCGGAATCTTCTTTGCCATTATCCTGGCCAGTGGGGTAGGATTTGTATTTGAAGTGAGGGCCAATAAGGCATTCGACATCCTGAATACCGTAAACGATGATACTCAAGTGAAGGTGATTCGTGAAGGAAACGTGAGCCAGATTACCAAAAAGGAAGTGGTAGTAGGCGATATTGTCTTGCTGGAAGCAGGCGAAGAAATACCGGCAGACGGGAGACTGCTCGAAGCCGTATCACTGCAAGTCAACGAATCTACGCTGACCGGCGAACCCGTGATCAGCAAAACCATCATCGAGGCCGATTTCAAAACGGATGTCACTTACCCGTCAAACATAGTAATGCGGGGTACCACAGTGGTAGACGGCCACGGCATTATGCAGGTAGAACAGGTAGGCGATGCCACCGGCTACGGCAAAGTATACGAAGGCGCCCAGATAGATAATAACGTGGAAACGCCCCTCCAGATACAGCTCAAAGGCCTGGCCCACGTGATCAGTAAAGCCGGATATACCATTGCGGGGATTACCTTTGTAGCCCTGCTGATAAAACTCCTGCTCTCTTCCCAAGGCATGGAAACGATGGATCTGGTCGGAGAAATACTGAATATCTTCATGATCGCCGTTACCCTCATCGTAGTGTCGGTGCCCGAAGGGCTGCCGATGAGCGTAACGCTGAGCCTCGCCCTCAGTATGAACCGGATGCTCAAGACCAATAATCTGGTACGCAAGATGCACGCCTGTGAAACGATGGGCGCTACCACGGTGATCTGTACCGACAAAACCGGTACCCTGACCCAGAACCAGATGCAGGTATATCAGGCCAACTTCTTCGCCCACGGCACACAGCCACTGGCAGACGATGAAATGAGCCGCCTCATCAAAGAAGGCATATCGGTCAACTCTACCGCCTATCTGGATTTCTCGGGAGAAAAGATCAACACCCTTGGCAACCCTACCGAAGCAGCCCTGCTTCTCTGGTTGAACAGCCAGCATATCAACTACCTGCAACTGCGTGAAAATGCCGAAGTGATCGTCCAGCTTACATTCTCCACCGAACGGAAGTACATGGCAACCATTGTACGCTCGCCTCTGCTGAAGAAAAAAATATTATATGTGAAAGGCGCACCCGAAATCGTATTGGCCAATGCCAAACGGGTGGCTACCGCCGAAGGATTGCAGCCGGTAGACGCCTGCAAGGCGGCGATCGAAGCACAACTACTTGCTTATCAGAACCAGGCCATGCGTACACTGGGCTTCGCCTACCAACTGATCGACGAAAACGCCGACGATACATTCTTTGTAGATGGACGTCTGCATGGCGCCGACCTCACCTTTATCGGTATCGTAGCCATCTCAGACCCCGTACGCGCCGATGTACCGGCAGCTGTGGAGAGCTGCCTGCATGCAGGTATAGACGTCAAAATTGTGACCGGCGATACCCCGGGAACTGCCAAAGAGATCGGTCGCCAGATCGGCATCTGGGAAGAGACAGATACGGACACACATATCATCACCGGCGTAGGTTTCGAGCAATTGACCGACGAAGAAGCGCTGAACCGTGTACTGGGATTGAAGATCATGTGCCGCGCCCGCCCCACCGACAAACAACGGCTGGTGCGCCTATTACAGAAAAAAGGAGCCGTGGTGGCTGTAACCGGCGATGGCACCAACGACGCCCCCGCCCTGAAAGCCGCACAGGTAGGTCTCTCCATGGGAGACGGCACCTCAGTAGCCAAAGAAGCAAGTGATATCACCATCCTGGACAATTCTTTCAGCAGCATCACACGTGCTGTCATGTGGGGACGTTCGCTCTACCGGAACATTCAAAAGTTCCTCTTGTTCCAGCTTACCATCAATGTGGTTGCCTGTCTGATCGTACTGATTGGCTCTATTCTGGGAACCGAATCACCCCTTACCATTACCCAGATGCTGTGGGTGAACCTGATCATGGATACGTTTGCTGCCGCAGCCCTGGCATCGTTACCTCCCAATGAGCGTGTGATGAAAGACAAACCGCGCCGTAGCGGTCCCGGTGGCGACTTCATCGTTTCCCGTCCAATGAAATTTAACATCTTTGGTGTTGCATTTGCATTCGTAGCCGTATTGATCGGTTTGTTAGTTTACTTCCGCCAGGATGGTGTAATATCGCCTTATTACCTGTCATGGTTCTTCACCTTCTTCGTGATGTTGCAGTTCTGGAATATGTTCAACGCAAAAGCTTTCCTGGAAGGGAAATCAGCCTTTGCCAACTTAGCAGGAAGCAAGACATTCCTGTTCGTTGCCTTATTGATCGTAGTAGGGCAATACCTGATCGTCACCTTCGGAGGAGAGATGTTCAGTGTAGTTCCGCTGAGTTGGAAAGATTGGGGAATGATAATCGGACTATCGTCTGTTGTCTTATGGGTAGGTGAAGGCTACCGGCTGGCCCGGTATGCCTTCCGGCATTAAACATAGGTAGCTACCGCTTCCAATAACTTTAAGGCAGAGAAAGGCTTGGTCACCACATCGTTGCAACCGTTCTCCAGTCCTTGTCGTTGTTCGGTGTAATACCCATGTGCCGTCATTACGATCACAGGTAATTCGGCTGATTGCTTACGAATGGCCTTCAGTGCGTCAATACTATCGGCAACCGTTGTCACCGGAATATTCATCAGCACTAAATCAGGCTTTTCTTGCCCCAGCAAGGCCGTGATCTCTTCTTCTTGCACAGCACGTACAAGCTGATAGCTGGATCCCAAACCCGAGTAAATCGATTGATAATCAGTATCCGAGGGTTCGGCTACCAATATTTTTTTATGCCTCCCAATCTTTGCCTCCACATTTACCACCTTTTTCTCCTGGCTCACTTTACCGACTTGTCCACCAAAAGAGAGCTGGCAGGGTAAACGGAAAGTGAACGTAGCACCTTCGCCATACACAGATTCAACAGTTATCTCACCGCCCAACAGTTCTACAAGGCTTTTGCTGATAGACAGCCCCAGACCGGTGCCCTGGACAAAACTGTCCAGCTTTTCAAAATGGTCAAAAATAGCCTTCAACTTACTTTCTTCAATACCAATACCTGTATCTGCAACGGAAAACAGCAAGGCATTATTTCCTTCTACCTCCACTTTCAGGGTAATACTTCCCTCTCGGGTATATTTGATTGCATTAGAAAGCAGGTTGTTAAGTATCTGTTTGATCCGGTTCGGGTCCGTATATGCCCACACAGGTTCGGATGCATGTACAATACACAGTTCCACTCCGGGTTTCATCTTGAGTGCATGCAAACGTCCGATGTTATCAATCAAGTCGTATATATTCGTATACTGGAACGTAATCTCCATCTTCCCGGATTCGATTTGCGCCAGATCGAGGATATCATCGATCAACTGGAGCAACAGATTATTGTTGGTACGGATAATCTCCATCAGCTCTTCCCGGTTGTCTACATCTTCTTCTCCCATCAACACTTCAGAAAAACCTACAATGGCATTCAACGGCGTACGGATCTCGTGGCTCATATTGGCCAGAAATGCCGATTTCAGGCGGTTGCCTTCTTCTCGTCTCTTGGCTTCGGCCAATTCTTCAAAGCGACGCACACGGTCGCCGATATCCTGGATCATAGCCAGCACGCGGTTCTCGCCGTATGGGACGATCCGTGCCTGGAAGTAATAACGGACACCACTCATATCCAAGTGATATTCGATCTCTCTCAATTGCTTGTCTTGCAAACAGATACGTATATTCTGAATGTACAGTTCACTTACTTCAGGTGAATAGATACTCCGTCCATCCATTCCGATCAGTTCTTCCAGGCTGTGCAACAAACTTTTTCCTTTCGCCATATACACATCACGAAGAAAAAACTGATCGTCAAAAACAAACATAAAACCAGGAAACGCTTCAATAATCGTTTCACATCGTTTTTCCAATTGACGAATTTGTTCGCCCATTTCCTGCAGTATATTCATATTAAACAATTCAAGTAGAGGAATCTACGCTCAGGGATTACTTTATGACACAAATATAGAAGATTTATCCCAAGTATCCACAAGTAATAATAGAAATTTGCCAAAAGGCACATTGTGCCGATTGGTATCCAAAATCCAACATCAATAAACGTGTAGCATACCTATTTTATTATCAGTAGTTTTTAGCGGCACGGCCTTTGAGGTCAACTTCAAGTTGCGGAGTGGCAATCGTTTCGAATTTGTTCCGATTAGAAGCTTGAGCAAATCCTGCAATCGCCACAAAAAAGATCATAACGATCCAAAACGATCGTCATAATGTTCGTTTAGGAAGATCATAATCTTCGTTTTCGAACATTATGATCTTTTTTTCGGAAGACGATGGTGATTTTGAAGGCCAATCCGGCTGATTGAAAACCGGACACTCCGCCGACAGTA